>JAQXBM010000077.1 GCA_029252405.1 Crocinitomicaceae bacterium | reverse complement strand
CCAGCTGCACCAGCGGGACCTACAATGGATCAAGAATTATTGACTGAGATCCGTGATCTTTTGAAAAAATAAGACGCAAAAGCACTAATACGAAGGAGTTCCAGTTGGGGCTCCTTTTTTTTTATGTCCTTACTTTACAGTATCTTAGGGCAAACTAAAAGCTCTACGAAAATGATTTCTACGCTGAATACTACCCTATTTGTCCTTTCTTTGGGACTAATGAGTTGTTTGTCAAACTTCGCATTCGCACAAGGAGGAGCATCTTTCAACTCAGAAGATCCTAAGCTAAGTGATGAAGAAACTTTGAGAACAGCTGTCGTTCTAATCCTTGATGGACACCTCTATGAGGGCGATAAATTAGTAGATGACTTGCTCATAAAAGAACCCGATAATCTGTATTACAATTATCTAAAGGGATTCAACACGCTCTACTCTGCCAAGGATCACGCAAAGGCGATTAGCTATTTTCAAAAAACCATTGATCCTGTCCAAGGAAAATTGGAATTACTCTCGTCTGAATCAAACGTAACCAACGATGTGTACTTTCATGTTGCAACCGCGTACCACTTCTTAGAAGATTTTGATAACGCTGAAAAATACTACAACATCTTCAAGGAAATGACTAGTAAACGTTCCATTCTTGCTCCGGAAGTTGACATTCGTTTGGCTCAATGTGCAGTTGGAAGGAGAATGATTGCCAATCCCGAAGATTCAAAGGTAGAACTCATTCAAGGTCCAATTAACTCAGAACTCGCCGAATACAGCCCTGTAATTTCAGCAAATGGACGTGAACTTTATTTCACTTCACGTAGAGATTGGAAAAACAAAGATTTATCAAAGTACAGATACCCAGTGGACAATTCATTTCCTGAAGATATTTACTGCAGTGTATTGGACAAAGACAATTATTGGACAGAACCAGAGCGTTTAAGCTTGTGTGATGCGTACAAGAACGAAGCGAGTGTTTACTTGACTTCTAACATGAATACCTTGTTTGTTTACAGTGACAAAGAAGGAAATGGAAACTTGTTCTCCTCTGAGTATGGGAATAATCACTTTGGATCGATCGACCAACTTACTTATGAAAAGCTTAACTCGAAATCTTGGGAACCGCACTATGTAAGTTCGGATGACTCGACTCTTATCATTTTCTCTTCTGACCGCAAAGGTGGTGAAGGTGGACGCGATCTTTGGTCGATGTATCAGCAAGATGACGGATCATGGACAGAACCGATGAACATGGGACCATCAATTAATTCAAGTGAAGATGAAGATGCTCCGTTCATTTCCCTTGATGGTGAATACTTGTATTTCGCATCCAATGGAGTAAAAAGCATGGGAGGATTTGACATTTTTAGATCGAAAATCAATGACAAGGGCGAGGCTGACACTCCTGAAAACATGGGAGTTCCAATTAATTCTGCAGGGGACGACCTGTTCTTCTCATTAACGCATGATGGAACGGATGCTTACTTTTCATCTTTCAGAAAAAATGGAGTCGGAGAAAATGACATCTACCATTTGAATAATAGCAAAACAAATATTCCTGCAAACGTAATCGCTTTGCAAGGAAGAGTGATTGATATCTCGTTAGATGCTGAGCCGGTCACGGTCAGTTTCACACTGTTAAATAATAATACGAACGAATCACACGAGTTGTCTGTTAACCACAGTTCGTACTTTCAATTGTTAGAGCCATGCGGCGATTATACACTTACAATGACTGATGTGGCAACAAACGAAATATTGTCACAAGAAGATATTAAGACTGATTGTGAAGTAAAACCCACCACTATCGAGCGCAATTACTACAACGGATACTATTGGATAGAAGGAGTTTTTGCAGATGCTGAAACAAAAGCGGCGATCAGCGCTTCGAGCATTGAGATAATTGACAGCTCAACTGATGGTCCAATTTCGGCAATTTCAGCAAATGCAGGGGGATTTGCTTCGGAGAAATTAGAGGATTACCGCGAGGGGGATTTCCTAGATTTTTCAGTTCGGATAACGGCTGACGGCTACCAACCGAAAACCATCGAAGTTGGAAAAATACTAGGAGGAAACGGAAAGGTTTCAGTAGAAATGGAGCTTGAGAAGATTCCATTGATTGCTTCTCTTGAAGATCAGATTAACGAATACATCATCTATTTCGATTACGATAAATCCAACATTCGTAGTTCTGAACAAGATGTCATGAATGAAGTAATTGCTTTGATGAATGCAAATCCAGAATTGGAAATCAGGCTATTATCGCACACAGATTCTCGCGGAACAAATGCATACAACCAACGCTTGTCAGATTCTCGTGCTAAATCATCATTGAAATTCATTCAAAGTAAAATCACAAACCCAAAGCGAATTCAAGCCAAAGGAGTTGGAGAAACGATGCCAGCAGTAAATTGCGAGGAATGTTCGGATGAACAACATCAGAAAAACAGAAGAACAACTTTCGAGATTATTAAATAATAAACCGTAACACTATTTCAAGAAGGTGGACAGTCAATTTGATTGTCCATCTTTTTTATTTGTGCTATTTCTAATGATACCCGATCAGAGTTTGTGTACTTTTGCGCCAGATTTGACACAAGAGCAGTATGAAACGAGTTAACGAGTACAAAAAATTATTCAACATTGAAGGAGCCATTGAATTGGCACCTTTAAAAAAGACTTACCGTAATTTGGTGAAGGAATGGCATCCAGATAAATTCCAAGAAGGTGACGAAAGAGCTGCTGAGGCTGAAGAAATTGGTCGTCGTGTTGTAGATGGTTACCATTTCCTCGTGAGTATCGCACCTGAAACGAAAGAAGCGAATAAGGAAGATTACACGCGATTGACTACTGAGTCTGGAATCTACGATTTCAAACACAAAGGACAGTTATTGGAAATCACTTTCACAGATGGAACTTCTTACGAGTATTTTGGTGTGAATCGTAATTTATACTTGAAATTTGTCAATTCCGATAAGCCCTATCGTTTTGCGAAGCGAAGCATTTTCCATTCTTATACGTATCGTAAGAGTAAGAAAGCTCAAATGGCGGAAGCGTAATTCCTGGCGCTTGTCGCGTTAAGGGTTGAAACGGCATCCTCCGACGTTTAGTCGGAGATATAGTGGAAAACCTGCCCAAAACTTTCCTGCACATCTGTTATTTCATTTTTTATTTGAATTTGGAAGTTTTGGGAATGCCCTGCATCTTCAAAAGCTTTTCAATCAGGTGATGAATAATTCATATCTTGGAGCTGTAACTATTGAACGCACAAAACAAATCCTATGAAACGTATCAATTTTAGCTCACTCCTACTGCTTCTATTATTTCTCCCACTACAATCTTTTTCGCAAGATGATATTGTTGATGAAGGCCTGTCTCCTATTTACGTCAATGCAAGTCTCGAAGGCTTAAAGGGCGATTTAACTAAGGTTGATCCATCAAGTCTTTGGTTCATCGATTCTCAAGATCCAGAAAGCAGCTACAGTCTCGATGTATATACATTTGATGTGAAAGCACTTGAAACAAATTCATTTTTTGGATTACCTGTTGAGCGCATCGAAGTGAAGTCAAATTGGTGTTACGACGAGAGTTCTGAGGACGAGGAATCAGCTGAGTTTATTGGGATCAGAGAATTCTATATGTTCATCAAACTACCAAGTCAAAAAGAATTCAATACGTTTTCAGAAAAGGTATAAGATAAATACGGACCAATTCGTTCTTACGAAATCAACATGGACGACGATTCTGAAACACCTTTATGGTTCTCATTTATGACAATGATGACCTTCACGAATTATGACGCGCCGTTTGTTGCTGCCGATGGTAAAAAGTACATTTTGGTGAAATATCGCTGTGGTCACGGCGGATAATTCGATTTAACTTTCCATAAATAAAACACAAAACCCAGATATATTGGTATACCTGGGTTTTTAATTAGTGGAGTCGGAGGGTTTCGAACCCTCGTCCAAACGACGAATCATTCAGCTTTCTACATGCTTAGTCTTCGGTTAATTTTCGATGAATCCTCGGACAAAGACACCCAATAAATTCACTTATCTTCTGAGTTTCGCGCTAGCTTAGAAGCATCACTAGCACTATCCTGAAAGAAATGGTCCCTCTTGATCCCTGCTTATCAGGCTGAAACGTGGGAGAGGGAACTTGTCCGTGTACTATACTTCCACTGAATTAAGCTTAATTTACATTCCGTAAATTAGGCAGCAAGTCTATATGACGTGTTGTCAATTATAGTTTGTGACAAAAGTTTTACGAGCTTCACCACAAGGCTCGACATGCTTACACTCAACAACCAACTATCGCTGTCAAATCCAATACGACCCCAAAGAACTACTACAAAGTTAGCAATAATTGTACCGAATAACCCAACAAATTGAAATCAATGAACTGCTTGCTTGAACCAAAGTTATCTGATTTGAGCGCTATAGAATCAACGATATCAGTCAGCCCAACTTATTTGTTTCCCTAGTTCTCAATTTTGCTATCTTCGAATAGTGAAAAACATGAGCTGAAAAACTATCATTTTCACACCATCGTTTCATCAATGAAAAAGCAAAGAAATCTAAGTATCGGTCCTGGAGCACTCGTTGCAGCGGCATTCATCGGCCCTGGAACGGTTACAACGTGCACTATTGCAGGTTCCTCCTTCGGTTACACGCTTCTTTGGGCACTAACGCTTTCCATTGTCGCAACGGCAGTACTCCAAGAAATGTCAGCGAGATTGGGGTTAATCTCGGGTCAGGGACTCGCACAATCGATTCGCCAAGAAATTAAGCGCCCATGGTTAAAATGGTTAGCCATCTTCTTGGTTCTATCAGCAATTGTGATTGGAAATAGTGCCTACGAAGCTGGAAACATCAGTGGGGGCGTGTTAGGATTGAATGCGATCTTCCCGAATTCCGCTATTCACCTTGGAGGATTAGAAATCAATCCATTCATTCCATTAATAGGATTAATCGCGTTTGTGCTGCTATTCATTGGAAATTACAAAGTAATCGAGCGTGTTTTGATTGGTTTGGTGGTCTTAATGAGTCTTTCATTTTTAATCACAGCCATTTTGACGAGCCCAAATCTGATCGAAGTGCTCAAAGGAATGTTTATCCCAAAACAACCAGACGGAAGCTTATTGATGATCGTCGGATTGATTGGAACGACTGTTGTTCCCTACAATCTATTCTTGCACGCATCACTTGTGAATGAGCGCTGGACAGGAGGTTCAGAGGATTTGCCGAAAGCTAGAAAAGACACCTACGTATCAGTAATTTTGGGAGGAGTGATTTCCATAGCAATCGTCATTTGTGCCGCGGCGATCGCGAATTCTGATGTGAAAAACGGCGCTGATTTGGCCAAAGCACTCGAACCAACTTTTGGATCATCTGCAAATTATTTGCTCGGAATTGGATTGTTCGCAGCAGGAATTACTTCAGCCATTACCGCCCCAATGGCCGCCGCATTTGTCGCAAAAGGCTGCTTTGATTGGAAAGGAAGTCTGAAATCGTGGAATTTTAGAATTGTCTGGATCCTGATTTTGCTGATTGGCGTACTGGTAGCAATGACAAGTTTCAAACCGATTGAAGTGATTCAATTTGCACAAATTGCCAATGGATTGCTTCTTCCAGTCATTGCCATATTTCTTTTGTGGATTGTCAACAAACCTTCTATCATGGGAGCTTTCGTCAATTCAACATTTCAAAACGCTCTAGGATTCGTCATTCTTGCGATTACGATTCTTTTGTGCGTTAAATCCTTCATAAAGGTGTTTGGATGGATGTAAAAAAGAGAATTGATATCAATTGTGATCTTGGTGAGGGAATGCCCAATGATGCTGAGCTGATGCCGTTAATTAGTTCGTGTAACATCGCTTGTGGTGGACATTTTGGGACGAAAGAAACCATGCGCTCTGCTATTCAACTAGCGAAACTTCACAAGGTAAAAGTTGGTGCGCATCCCTCCTATCCTGACAGGGAAAACTTTGGCAGGAAATCAATGAATATTTCATCAGATGAATTGGCTTCGAGCCTGAGAAAGCAGCTTTCTGATTTCATCTCAGTCTGTCATGAAGAACAAGTTGAACCGAACCATATCAAGTTGCACGGAGCATTGTACAACGATTCCGCAAAGGATATTTCATTGGCGCACCTTGTCGTCGAAGTAATGGGTCAATTGCAATTATCTCTTCCAATCTACGCTCCTCTGAACTCTATGTTAGCTGGAGTTGCTAGTGAACCGATCATAGAAGCATTCATCGATCGGCGTTACAATGAGAACGGAAGTTTAGTTTCCCGCAGCGAGAAGAATGCGTTGATTGAAGATCCAACACAGGCTTGGGATCAACTGAAACAACTGTACTTGACAGATTCTGTCACCGCTCTAAATGATAAAGTAATCCAACTGGCGGCGGAAACATATTGCATTCATGGAGATGCTAAAAATGCATTAGAGATTGCGCGATTCATTTACTTAAAATTAGAAGCATTCAATATTGCTTTAGACAAAAATGGATAATCCAACTGTTCGAAAATATGGCTCAAAAGCTATTCTTATAGAATGGGAAGCGGTTATCTCTCCCGAGATTAATGATCAAGTAGTAAAAACAGCTCAATTTCTTCAAGAAAACCATTCTGATGGAATACTAGAAGTTGTGAATAGCTATCATTCATTGCTGTGTTTTCTTAAAGAGAAAGCTGATTTAGCAAGCTATATCGATATATGTCGATGTTTAACTATTCCAATAAGTGAACTCAACCGAACTCGCCAAATTTGGCAAGTCCCAACCTGCTATGACACCTCGTTTGGTTCCGATCTTGTGTCTATCTCGAATGCGAAACAGCTTTCAATTGAAGAAATAGTGAAATTGCACAGCACAGGCATTTTCCGCATTTACGGAATGGGGTTCCTTCCCGGTTTTCTGTATTTAGGAGGACTCAACAAGCAAATCCACATGCCGCGAAAGCAGGTCGTGAAGCAAGCAGTACCCAAGGGATCAGTTGCTATCGGAGGCGAACAAACAGGTATTTATCCTCAATCAAGCCCGGGAGGATGGAACATTATCGGGCGCACTCCAATCGATTTATTTAATGCTGAATTAGAGCGCCCTACTCCATTTTCTGTGGGAGATTCAATTCAATTTGTTCCAATTAGTATAGAGGAATACGCTCAAATTGAAACAGCAGCAAAGAATGGACGGTATCAACTTAAATCGGTTCACAATGATTGAAGTTATTCGTTCGGGACTATTCACCACCATTCAAGATTTGGGTAGATTTGGCTTCCGATCAACGGGAGTGCCAGTTTCGGGACCTATGGATCAAACATCCGCGGCGTTTGCAAATGAATTACTCCAGAATGATCCCAATGATCCGCTCATCGAAATGGCGTACGTTGGAGCTACTTTCCTGTTCAACAAATCTGCGACAATTGCCTTTGCGGGAGCGATATGTGAGGTAAAACTCAACAACGAAATAGTTCGAGATCGATCTGTCCTGAAGATTGAAGCAGGCAGCGTAATCTCATTTGGTGCGATGAAAGAAGGAAACTTCCTTTACTTGGCTATCCTTGGTGGATTTAAAACTGATAAATTACTTGGAAGTGCATGCTATTACGAAGCCGTCAATGGAATGGCGCGTATGTCGAAAGGAATGAGATTATCTTTCCAGGCGGATCATCAACAACGTGAAATCAATCTAAACAGAAAAGTGATTGGTCTGAATCGGAACAATGGAATAATTGAAGTTGAAAAGGGTCCTGAGTTTCATTTATTATCAGAAGAAGATGCGCAAGTTTTAACCCAAACACAATTCACCATTTCACCACAAAGTAATCGGATGGGTATTCTACTCAACGAACTAGTTGAAATTGAATCGAAAGAGATCATTTCCTCACCTGTTCAAGCTGGAACTGTTCAATTAACTAAAGGAGGTCAACTGATTGTTTTAATGCGAGATGCGCAAACAGTAGGCGGATATCCTAGAGTACTTCAGCTCACGGAAAAAAGTATCAATCAATTAGTGCAAACTAGGTTCAATATGGACTTTAGATTTGAACTGGCTAGGGAATCTGCGTAGTCATATTATCATTCAACCTATGTTAAAGTAGATGAAATTCATTGTTGATGGATTCTCAACCTCTAAGACGTTTTTCCAAGTAATTCGAATCAAACCACTCGGGACAATTTATGAATCGCGCTTCTACTCTTCTTCGTCTAAATCACTCAAAGATTCAAAAGTGAATATTTTACGAATCCTATATTTATAATTCTCACCGCTAAAAACAGACGAAGGTCCTTCCAGAACCTTATCTCCCCGCACCCTTCCAACAACTCCCTTTGCCGTACCAGTGCCTTGGAGCCAATACTTATGATCATTAGAAGGCTCTATTTCTCTAATTCCTTCCCGGATTTTTTCAAATTCGACACCTGAAGGAACCGCCCATTCCTTGTAACTATCTGTACTCGCTGCGACAATGCCAGACGCATGATGCATTCTAAAAAAAGCTGTACGCCTCAGCTCTAACCCTTCCTTTCGATACAATAACGGTCCCAAAACAATTCCTCCGCCTTTTCCATCTACCCACACAATTGTTCCACTCTTCAACTTAGATCCTACGGCTACTTCTGTATCATAAACAACTTCCTCTACGACTTCTTTCAAAGGTTATTTAATTCGACGATCGAAAAGAATAATTTGAAACCAATCTTTTCGATCAGACCTTACTTGAAGCGTATCCGATCGCCCTCCTTCCGCCAAAAAGTGATTAGAACCCTGTTTCTGAATGCATACCTTTGACCTCTTTTTTCAACTTCCCAGAATTGACCACGTCTTCTCTCATTTTTCCAAAAAACGACTTTCCCCTTTCGTCGATTAATTACACCATCTTCAGTGAATGCAGATAAAGCATGTTTTTTCTGTGCTGATGAGCAAATCTGATACCCCTTATTCTCGACATAAGAAATGTATACATCACCTGACGAGTAATCTTCACTCTCCTCTTTTGATATGAACTTTACTGTATTGCCATTCGATGGATCCTGCACATACAATACACGATTTCGAAGTTTTAATCGTACGCGGCCTATAATTTCATTATACCTTCTTGGAGCAGGCCTATTGACAGAATTTGAGACCTCTACTATATCATCACTGATCGAAGTAATGATTTCGGTGGGAACTTCATTTGAAAATCTATGTTCCGCGCGATTACCAAGACTCAAAAGCAAAGCTGTGAAGGCGAAAAAAAGAAATACTGCATACTGAGAGTTATTGTCAAGAAGGTTCTAATCAACGGAAAAGAACTGTTTTTTCAACTTATGAAGGTCGATTACATTTAAGTAAATATAACAATCTCATACTCGAAACGGTTAATCGATCGAAATCCTTAATTATTCCCATAATAAGACTCGCTTAAGCCTTCAGTATCGAATTTAAAAGCATTCTCAGTCGCTGATCGATCGAGTTTCTTTGAAATCGCCAAACTCCAAACGACTAGCTCCATGCAAAACGCGCGGTTACTTCCTTTCAAATCTGGACAGTATTCATCTACCAACTCAACCAATGGCTTAATTGCCGATAAATTCTCAATGAACTCAGCGTCCACGTCCGTGTAATTCAACTCCAAGTAATTCGAATCGAACCATTCGATGATATCTGTAAATGGCGTTTTCACCCCTTCTTTCTCCAACTTTGGAACTCGAGGGAAACGCTTTTCAAATTCAGTCATGATCGCACGATCAATCAACAGCTTCGCAACTTCATCTGCTCCCTCCTGCTCACCTTCGTAGACCAACTCGATCTTACCCGTGATAGATGGAATTATGGACATAAAATCTATCAAACGAACAGCTGTTCTTTCGCTTCTTGATTCGATTTTACGAAGTTTCGCTCCAGCAATAAGGTTTTCCATTCCAGAAATCGTCATCCTAGCGCTGACGCCACTTTTCGCGTCGACATACTCGCTTTCACGCGCTTCAAATGCTACTTGTTCCAATAGATCACGAGCCAATTCTGGAACGTACACACTGCCTCTATCTTCGGATGAAATTTTCGCTTCCTGAGAAGTGATATTCTTCGCCAACTCAATAGATTTCGGATAATGCGTAAAAATTTGAGAACCAATTCTATCTTTCAAAGGTGTGACAATACTTCCACGATTGGTGTAATCCTCCGGGTTTGCGGTGAATACAAATTGAATATCCAGTGGCATTCTCAATTGAAAACCACGAATTTGAATATCTCCTTCTTGAAGAATATTGAACAGAGAAACTTGAATTCGCGCTTGTAAATCGGGTAGTTCGTTTAGAACGAAAATACAACGATTGGCACGAGGAATCATTCCATAGTGCAGCACGCGTTCATCAGAATAAGGTAATTTCAATGTTGCCGCTTTAATCGGATCAATGTCACCAATCAAATCGGAGACGTTCACATCTGGCGTCGCTAATTTCTCATAGAAGCGATTGGATCTGTTCACCCAAGAAATTGGAGTATCATCTCCTTTCTCGGCAATCATGTCTCTGGCATACTTCGAAATGGGTTCAAACGGGCTATCGTTGATCTCCGAACCCGATACAATTGGCATGTATTCGTCTAATAAATCGACCATGCTGCGAGCAATTCTTGTCTTTGCCTGACCACGAAGTCCAAGCAAATTGATGTGATGACCTGCGAGAATCGCTTTCTTCAATTGAGGTACAACCGTGTCTTCGTATCCCCACAACCCTTCAAAAATTGGCTGTCCAGCCTTGAGTCTCTCGATCAAATTAGCTTGCATTTCCTGACTGATCGTTTTCTCTGTGTATCCAGACTCACGTAATTCTTTAAATGTGATTTCTTGTTTCATTCTAAATTATTAAATGCGTTTTATTCTGTTTTTCTCGTAATCTTCGAAGATCATTTGCCCCAATCCGGAAAGTCCTGTTAAAAAGGCTTTTCCCTGATTTTGTGCGGTAAACATCTCAACGAAATGTCTCAAGTATGGATCTTGAGCAATCATAAATGTGGTAATTGGAATTTTCAGTTTTCTCGCTTGTGCTGCTTTATTCAAGCACTTCCCGACAATCATTTCATCCAAACCATTACTATTCTTGTAGAATTCTCCACTTGGAAGTCTGACACAGCTCGGCTTCCCATCTGTGATCATGAAAATTTGCTTGTTGGTGTTTCGTTTCCTTCTGAGGATGTCCATCGCCAGCTCCAGTCCTGCCACGGTATTCGTGTGATACGGTCCTACTTTCAAATAAGGAAGGTCTTTCACTTTGATTGGCCAGGCCTCATTCCCAAATACGATAATATCGATTGTATCTTTAGGGTATTTGCGGTGAATGAGTTCTACGAGCGCCATTGCAACCTTTTTCGCTGGAGTGATTCTATCTTCGCCGTAAAGAATCATTGAGTGACTAATATCGATCATCAACACGGTGCTCATTTGAGCTTTGTGCTTTGTTTCTTCAATGATGAGATCGTTTTCCGTTAATCGCAAATCACCAATTCCGTTGTTCACCTGAGCATTTTTCAAGCTCTCCGTCATGTTGATGCGAGAAAGTTCATCTCCGTATCTATAGGAACGGTGCTCTCCATCTCGCTCATCTCCTGTTCCGATCTTTGTCGTCTTGTGATTTCCAATCCCACTCTTCTTCAACTTTCCGAAGATTTGGTCGAGGGCGTATTCGCGCAAGGCTGACTCCAGCTTAGCTGTAAGCACATTTTTGCCTTTTCCCTTGCCTGAATCCCCATCTTCTGGATCGATTTCTTCTCGGATATACCCGCGCTTCTTTAAATCTTCCTCGAAATCTTCCAAGGTATATTCATCCGTAAAAATGTCGTATTCCTGATCCAATGTATCCAACCAATCGAACGCTTCTTCAATATCCCCTGAGGTATGTGTCAGAAGTTCTTTGAAAATATCAAAAACGCGATCAAAATGTGAAACATCCTCTGGCGTGAACTTGCTAAACGTAAATCCTTTGCTTAAATCAAACTTAATTCCGTCCATATAGACGAATCTAGCGAAATAATACCGAAAACTTCTACCTAGGTAAATAATCATTTCAATCGTTGTAGAATTTTAACATTCTGATGAATTCAAGAAATAAAACTCGATTCGCTTGAAGTAGTTTTTTAGAAGTCTTAGTTTTACGGAGGATCAACCCAGTGAACTACTTATGAATAGGATGTCCATACTTTTCTTAGCCCTTATTGCCCCTGCGTTGGCGCTTTCACAAAGTGACACCACAAAAAAGAGCAAATTCATTTTGGCTTCGCTATCTTTTGAAATGGGACCAATGCTCGATCGCTACTCAAATGTAGATCTTGAGATGATGTACGATTGGACGAGCAATCCAACTGAGATAGAACGAGATTTAACGGATCACACCGAAAATTTCGAGCGGGATGTCTCAGGTTCGAAAGTTGGTGTGTCCATTGCACTTATTCCTTTCAACAACAAAGAAATTGACTATTCAACTATCGGAGAGCTTCGATTTGGGCTCTTCTATAAAGTTCGTGGTACTTACTTGTCCTATTTCCGTTCAGATACGAGTAGTGCATATAAATCAGTTGGATATTCGACTCGCTTCAAGGAATTGAGCCTTCATTCATCTTACGTTTGGAAATACAATCCAAAATTCGCTGAGCGATTTACCTTGCATGCTGGTATTGGAATTGGTTTAGGATCAACATTCAGTGATGAAACATCTGTCGCGGAGATTATCTCAAGTGGACAAGCTGCTGAAATTCCAAATTCATTATTTCAGAAATATCAAGGAAAATCATCCTTCTTCTTCCGCCCTTTTGTTCCGATTGGAATTGACTTTGCACTTTCAGATCGTTTCGATGTTGGAATTCAATCTTATTTCGGAATGGCGATGCAGCAAGTGTACCGTGGAGAAACTTACACGATTCCTATTAGCGGTTCAGTTGTAGTGAAATTGAGTTATTTCTTCTAATTTCTGAGTTGAAAGCGATGAAAAAGACAGTTGCAATTATTGGTGGAGGTCCATCTGCTCTTGCCGCAGCTGCTTTTTTGAACATGGATCAATTTGACGTCGCCATCTACGAGAAAAACAAAACGCTCGGACGTAAGTTTTTAGTTGCAGGCAAAGGTGGTTTCAACTTGACGCATTCTGAGGAAATAGAACAGATGATTTCCAAGTATTCCGAAAGTCCCATTCTTGCCTCTGCCCTACGCTCTTTCACGAATGATGACTTCAGAGATTGGCTCAAAAGTATCGGAATCCCAACATTTGTAGGTTCCAGCAAGCGAGTATATCCCGAAAAAGGAATCAAGCCAATTGAAGTATTGAACAAGATAATGGCTATTTTGGAAGACAACTCAGTAACCATTGAATACGAGAAATCATGGTCAGGCTTTAATCCTGATGGCACTCTCCTATTTGAATCTGGTGAAACAATTTCTGCAGACATCGTTGTTTTTTCTTTGGGTGGAGCAAGCTGGAAAGTAACTGGCTCGGATGGAACTTGGTTAGGGGCTTTCTCTAATCAAGGAATTGAAACTGTTCCTTTTTTACCTGCCAACTGTGCTTATCAAGTAAAATGGAAAGATGATTTTCTTCAGAAAGCAGAAGGTCAGCCACTCAAAAACATTGCGCTTCAATGCGATGGAAAAAGATGCAAAGGTGAACTGGTCATCACGAACTTTGGATTAGAAGGCAACGCAATTTACGCGCTGAGTAGCGAAATCCAGGCTCAACTCACTCAAAAAGGAAAAGCAATCGTCCAACTTGACCTGAAACCAATGATGACTTTGGAAGCGGTAACAAACAAATTGATGCGATCAGAAGCTAAAACCACGGAAATTTTAAAGAGCACACTTAACCTAAGCAAAACGCAAATTCATCTTCTAAAAACCACCCTAACGAAGGATGAATTCTTAAGCAAAAGCATTCTTGCCGATTCCATAAAACAACTTCCAATACAGCTAGAATCTACTGCTCCGATTGACGAGGCCATTTCTACAACAGGGGGGATTTCAATGAACGCGATCAATGAAAATTTTGAACTGAAGACCTTGAATGGAAGCTATTGCATTGGCGAAATGCTCGATTGGAATGCACCAACTGGCGGTTATTTGTTACAGGCTTGTTTTAGTATGGGGGCATATCTCGCAAGAAGACTCAACGAAAAGAAGTGAGAATAAGCACTTATTAAACCTGATATAGTTTTCAAATTTCCGTACCTTCATGTTCGGTTTCTAAATTATCCCTAAGAATGTCAAAAATTGGTAACAAATTGAAGAGCTGGTTGAAAAGCAAACGCTTTTGGAAAAGGTTCGCGTTGGTTGTTATTGGGCTCCCAATCATCTTATTTTTCACGGTTGTTTTGATCGTCTATGTTAAGCAGGATGAAATTGTTCAGAACTTAGTATCAGATTTGAACAAGGATTTCCGCGGAGCAACGGAATTGAAGGACTCGCATATTTCCATGTTTGAGAACTTCCCATATATCTCGATCGACTTGGAGGAATTTAAAGTCTACGAAACCAAAGAAAAGAAAGGCACTCCACTGATCGAAATGGAAGATGTTTACGTTGGATTCAACCTGTGGACAATTATCACGGGAAAAATGGAGATGAAAAAGATCAAGTTGGAAAACGGCTTCATCAATCTCATTCAACACGTCAATGGCGAATTCAACATTGTCAATGCACTTACTGCGGAAACTGAAATTGAAAGCGCCGAGGAGGAATTCCACCTAGATTTGAAACGCATCGAATTGGAAAATGTCGACATCACCAAATTAAATGAAGCTAACGGATTGATGGTTGAAGCATTTATAAACGATGCCAATGCTAAATTTGAGACCTCTCCAAATCACGTCTTAGCGGCCTGTGAAGCCAAATTCATGGTCAATATTATTCAGGATGGTGACACTACCTTCTTCAAACACAAACACATTGATCTCGATACGCAGGTAGATTTCTTGAAAGTGAAAGATGTCATGACGATTTCTCCAACGGCTGTGCATTTCGAGGGCTCAGAATTCAATATGGAGGGCTCAGTAGATTTCCTCAATGATGTATTTCTTGATTTAACTTTCGAAGGAAACAAACCCAACTTTGATTTGTTCGTTGCTATGGCACCCGAAGATTTGATTCCAACGCTTCAAGAGTACGATAACAAAGGAAAAATTAGCTTTAAATCAGAAATAAAAGGGAAAACGATTAATGGTCACAATCCCGACATCACGGCAAGTTTCGGCTGCAAGAATGGATACATCATCAATCCGAAAACAAAAAAGAAAATCGACGGAATTAACTTTGATGCTGCATTCACGAACGGAGAGGAACGTCACCTATCCTCGATGAAGGCAACATTGAAAAATTTCACAGCGAAACCCCAAGGCGGATCAATTAAGGGAGATATTGCTCTTACAGATTTTACGGCTCCGCTCGTTGAACTCGATCTCAGTTCAAAATTTGATCTTGGTTTTGTTTCAAAATTCTTGAACCTAAAGGACCTGCGCAATGTGGGTGGAAAAGGTGAAGTTAATATTCAGTTTGAGGACATTATCGATCTGAAAAATCCGGAGCATGCGGTTTCCAAATTGAACGAATCGTATGAAATGAAGGTTGGATTGAAGAACGTACATTTTGCTTCTAATCAATTGGATCTACCGATCAAAAACTTCAATTTCCTGACGGAAGTACATGGACACAAAGCGACCATAAAAATCTTCGACTTACTCTACGGTAAATCGGATTTGGAGGTAATTGGGACAATCGATGACCTTCCGGCAATCCTTCATCACACGGACAAAGAAGTCGACACACGACTAAAAATCAACAGTAAATATCTTGACATTTTTGAAATTACTGGTGGAGAAGAAAAAGACGGTTTTGATGAGCAAATTGAGGATCTTGCAATGGATTTCGATTTCAAAGCTTCAGCAAAAGCATTCACTGAATCGAAGCACCTTCCGAAAGGAGAGTTTTTCATTGAAAACATGTATGCGAAGCTGAAGCATTATCCTCACACCTTACACGATTTCCATGCAGATATTTTTGTTGAGGAAGAAGATCTTCGCGTTGTTGATTTCAAAGGAATGATCGACAAAAGTGACTTCTTGTTCACTGGAAAGTTGGAACACTACGAAAAGTGGATGGATGAACACCCAGGAGGAGATTCAAAAATTGAATTCAACTTGGCTTCAAATATGCTGCAGCTTGAATCTTTGTTCTCGTACAAAGGCGCAAACTACGTTCCTGAGGAATACAGACACGAAGAATT
>JAQXBM010000064.1 GCA_029252405.1 Crocinitomicaceae bacterium | reverse complement strand
CCAGCTGAGCTACATCGGCGCTTATGTGAATTTCTTCAATATTTGAAAGAACTTTAAAAGTGTTTCCCCCGTTTGGGGAGTGCAAATGTATGAAACTATTTCTTTTGCACAATGCTTTTTTCAAAAAAAAATAAAAAAAAATGAGGTCGATTTAAAATCGTCCTCATTCTCAGCTTTTTAATTTTTTCTAAGCCACCTTGGCTTTGTATTTTTCTATTTGTCTTTTCAGCGCATCGACCACATTGTCGGTTGCTTCTTCGAAGCTTTTGCATTGCTTTTTGGCGAACAACTCGCTTCCCGGCATCAGCAATTTGACTTCTGCAATTTTGTTTTCCTTTTCGTGATTTTTGTCTACCCTTAAATAAACTTCACTTGCTATAATTTGATCGGACATCATTCCCAGCTTGTCTAACTTCCCTTGAATGAAACTAACGAGTTTCTTGTCTGCTGTGAAATGTACAGTGTTTACTTTGAAATCCATCTACGCTATTTTTGTTGCCCCCTTGGATGGGACTGTGAGTATATAGCTGTCAGCTCTGCAAAGGAGTTATGTGTATAAACTTGTGTTGCTGACAAGTTCGCATGACCAAGTAGCTCTTTTAACACTTCCAAACCAGCACCGTTATTCAACATGTGTGTTGCGAAGGTATGTCGAAGCACATGCGGACTTTTTTTCTTTACATCCGTTGCAAGAGAAAGGTACTTATTTATTCTCCGATAAACAAACTTGGGGTAGAGATTTTTGCCAGTTTTTAGGACAAGTAAATTATTGGTTGAAACGACTATTTCACTGCGTAGATTTCTATAATGGCTGATCAATTGGCTCAGATCGCCCGAAATTGGAATGATACGCTCCTTGTTGCGTTTCCCTAGAACTTTGATCTGGGAGTTAGAAGTATCGACATCTTTAAGATTAATGAGCTCACTCAAACGAATACCTGTTTGGTATAGCAGTTCGAACATGAGTCGATCTCTCTGTCCTTCAAAATCATTTGAAAAGGTATCAGCTAAATTGTCTTTGGTCAATTGTTTCTGCTGAACAAAAGAAGGCAGGCGTTTGTTGTTTTTTGGTCCGCGAACCAACTTCATGGGATTCTCTGAAATCACAGATTCCTTTTTGAGCCATTTGAAATAGGTGCGTAAGGTTGAGAGTTTTCGGTTTACGGATTGCGGGACGTAGTCGTTCTCCATGAGGTCAACCATCCATCCACGAATCAATCGAGCGCTGACTTCTTTTAATTCACTCTCCTTTGAAATGTCAGCGAATTCCAAGAACTGCTCGAGATCTTTTCTGTATGCCACAGCCGTGTGCCCGGAAAAGCGCTTTTGTGCGGAAAGAAAGTCTATGAAATTATCGAGCATAAAAAAAGGAGCTAATCCGACATTCGTCGGATGCTCCTTATACGTATTTTTAACTAAAAAGTTACGCTTATACCTCAGCAGATTGAAGACGTTGCTTGTAAGCAGCACGAATTCTCTCTTGACGTTTAGAAACAGAAGGTTTAGTAAACTCTCTACGATCGCGAAGCTCACGCATCACTTTCGTTTTCTCGAATTTCTTCTTGTACTTCTTGATCGCTCTCTCGATGTTTTCACCTTCTTTAACTGGGATAATCAACATATTATTTCTTCTTTAAATATCTTTTTTAACAATTCGTTGTTCACGAACGGACGGCAAATATACAACTAATAAATATAATTGCAATTAATCCTTTAAAATTTCTCTGGAAATCACGAGCTTCTGAATTTCAGACGTTCCTTCTCCAATCGTCATTAGCTTCGCATCACGTAAAAACTTCTCTGCAGGATACTCTTTGGTATACCCATAACCACCCATGATTTGAACGGCTTCGTTTCCGCAACGCACTGAAACCTCACTTGCGTAGTACTTGGCGTATGCTCCTAATTTCGTTACTGGTTTGTGATTGTTCTTCGCGTAAGCTGCTTGAAGTGTCAACAATTCTGCTGCTTCAACTTCTGTTGCCATATCAGCCAACTTGAACCCGATAGCTTGGAAGTGTGCGATTGATCTTCCGAATTGCTCTCTTTCCTTCGCGTACTTCACAGATGCTTCGTATGCACCACGTGCAACACCACAACTTAAGGCAGCAATTGAAATTCGACCTCCGTCTAGAACTTTCATCGCTTGTACGAATCCCATTCCAACTTCACCAATTACGTTTTCTTCTGGTACACGAACGTTGTCAAAAATCAACTCTGCAGTTTCGCTTGCGCGAACACCCAATTTATCTTTAATCTTTACTGCTGAGAACCCTGGCGTTCCTTTTTCCACAATAAATGCCGTGATTCCTTTACTATCCAATAAATCACCCGTTCGAACCAAAACAACCGAAACATCTCCTGAAAGCCCGTGAGTAATCCAGTTTTTCGCACCGTTGATTACCCATTCGTTTCCTTCCTTCACTGCTGTTGTTTTCATTCGCATGGCATCTGATCCAGTGTTTGGTTCAGTTAATCCCCATGCTCCAATGAATTCTCCTGAAGCTAATTTCGGTAGGTATTTTTTCTTTTGTTCTTCTGATCCGTGGTAGTAAATATGTCCCGTACACAATGAGTTGTGAGCGGCAACACTCAACCCAACTCCTCCACAAACTTTTCCAAGTTCGATTAGTGCAGTAACATATTCAAAGTATCCAAATCCGCTTCCTCCGTACTCTTCAGGAACATAAATTCCTAAAAGACCCAGTTCGCCCATCTTTTTCATGACGTCAACAGGAAAATGCTCGTCTGCATCCCATTGATTAAGATTCGGTCTAATTTCTTTCTCAGCGAAATCACGCACCATCTGTGCGATCATCTTCTGATTCTCGTTTAACTCAAAATTCATCGGTCTATGTTGTAAGTTGATAAGTCTTAATAGTTCACAAAGCTAGTAATATTGTGTGAAAAGCGCTTTAATTTTTCATCACCATTGAGAAAATCAAGTGCCACCAGGAAATTGAATCCTGCCACTTCACCTCCGCTCTTTTCTATCAGGTGTCCGGCTGCTTCAGCTGAACCTCCAGTTGCTAGTAAATCATCATGGATGAGTACTTTCTGTTTATTCCCAACGGCATCCGTGTGCATTTCAATTGTTGCGCTGCCGTATTCCAAATCATAATCATAACTGATCTTTCTGTAAGGGAGTTTTCCTTTTTTACGAATAAGAATGAAAGGCAAACCTAGCCTCATTGCTAAAGGATAACCGAACAAGAAACCTCTCGATTCGATTCCAGCTACGGCATCAATATCCTGATCTTTGTACATTTCGACCATTTCATCCAGTACTTCATTGGACAATTCGGCATTCTGCATGATCGGTGTGATATCCTTAAACACGATTCCTGGCTTAGGAAAATCTGGAACATCACGTATGGCACTTCTTAATTTTTCTTCTAGTGTCATATTACAATGATAAATAAGGTTCAATTTTGACGAAGGTCACCTCATCAATTAGTTTAGATCGCTTGACTTCTTTCACTTCTTTGTACTCACCATGCTGCTCTCGTATTTTGACAATTGAATTTGCCATTTTGTAGGTGATGTAAGGATGGTCTTTCAATGTTTCCAAAGATGCTTCGTTGATCGAGATTTGTTCTACTGGTTCGTTCGCGAAGTAAATAAACTCCTCAATTTCTTGATATTTGATTAAATCGATTCGCCAGATTTCAAGTAGTTGCTCTTTGTTGACGTAGCCTCCGAGTCGCTCGCGGTAATCGATGATCTTCTTAGAGAAATACGATCCAATTCCCCTGATCCGCTCAAAATCTTCGTGACTTCCTCCATTGAGGTTAACACTCACTTTCGATTTGTCGGAGGAAGGCTTATTCGTTTGATAAGACAGGATGCTCATCGGTCGTGGATAAAACGTCGAATCTTTCAATAAATCATAGGCCGGTTTTGGCAACACGTAAATCCTTTCTAAATCAGCATTTGAGTAAAAGCCGCGTTCTGATAATCTCGTAACGATCATTGCTTGCTTCTCGCTCAATCCTAACTTCATCCAATCAGCGATTTTGTACTTGTTCGGATCGAACTTCTTTTTGGGTCTCTTGAATCGTTTTTTGTATGCATTCTTGTCATACTTCTTGCGTTTCTTCTTCGCCCAAAATTCTTGACGCTCTTCGAGATTGCTCTCCGTAACTTTTATTTGTTCAAAGGAAATCTCGTCATCTGAAAAGTCCGTTGTCCCAGCAAGCAATCGAGGCAAAAATGATATAGCTGTAACGAGCACTAGTACTCCAAGAACAGCTCTTCTATTTCGCTTCGATATTGGCATTTATTATACCTTTTTGATTGCTTCTTTAAATCGGACTAATTCTGCCTTCGCTTTCGGGGCTAGTAAGAAAAGACCAATCATATTTGGAACCAACATAGCAAAGATCATGGCATCAGAGAAGTTGATCACTGAGCCTAATTGAGACGCTGCTCCAATTACTACAAACAAACAGAAGATTCCTTTGTATGTGTACTCAGTAGCTTTCGAACGTCCGAATAAGTAAGACCAAGCTTGGTATCCGTAGTATGACCAAGAAATCATAGTTGAGAAAGCAAACAGTATTACAGCAATCGTCAAGACAAGTGGGAACCAAGAAATGTTCGATGCGAACGCTTTCGATGTTACCTCAACACCTTGTTTTACTTCTTCACCGTACGTCATTACAGAACCATCTCCGTTACTAATGATCAATACCAATGCAGTCATTGTACACACCAAAACAGTATCGATAAACGGCTCTAAGAGTGCTACTAATCCTTCGCTGGCTGCGTATTTTGTTTTTACTGCTGAGTGAGCAATTGAAGCTGATCCAATTCCTGCTTCATTCGAGAATGCCGCACGTTTGAATCCTTGAATCAATACTCCGAATACCCCTCCTGCAATTCCGAGTCCAGTAAACGCCCCGTCAAAAATTTGACCGAATGCTTGTGGAATTTCTGTGAAGTGCATTCCTAAAACAATCAAGGCACAAACTACATAGATTCCTACCATGAATGGAACAATTTTATCCGTCACTTTCGCGATTTTCTTAATTCCTCCAATGATTACGATTCCAACTAAGATAGCCATTACCACTCCGAATAACCATCCGTAACCAGCCAATGGACTTGCTTCACCTCCTGTGTAAGATTCAATCATGGCGAATGCCTGATTTGATTGGAACATGTTTCCACCTCCAAATGAACCTCCGATACACATGATCGCAAAAACTACTGCCAAAACTTTACCAAGTCCTGCAGCTCCTTTTTCTTTTAATCCTTTACTTAAGTAGTACATCGGACCTCCGTATACAGTTCCATCTTCTCCGATTTCTCTGTACTTAACTCCGAGCGTACATTCCGTAAATTTCGACGCCATTCCAATTAGTCCTGCAACGATCATCCAGAAAGTTGCTCCAGGACCACCTATCGAAATTGCGACCGCTACACCTGCAATGTTACCGAGACCAACTGTAGCTGAAAGTGCCGCCGTTAAGGCTTGGAAGTGCGATACTTCCCCATGATGATCCTCATCTTGCTCAACACGAATGGTATCAATGATATCTCCATCTACTGTGTGTACACTTTTTGATGCCTCAACGTGATCATCTCCACCCGATTCAATTTCGTCGTATTTACCACGAACAATATTGATCGCCGTTCTAAAACCAGAAATATTGATGAACTTGAAGTAGATCGTAAAAAATAGCGCTCCAACAACCAAGACAATCAATACCCACGGAACTTGAATCTTATCGGTAAATGGAATCGTTGCAAAAATACCGTTCACGAACCATCCAGTATAATCACCAAACTTCTCGTCTATTATTTCGTCGATTCCCTTTTCTTGGGCAAATTGAATAAATGGTAAAAGTGTCGCAAGGACAGCAATTAAGTATTTCATAATGTAGTGTTTGAGTAACAGTGTTTGTCTGTGTACACTGCGCAAGCAAAGATAATAATATTCTCCACTTAGGATTTCACATTACCTGAGCATTTTAAAGCGTTTAGTTAGGGTAAAGTATTGATAAGGTTTCTTCTAATGTATGTGGTTTGTATCCAATTTGTTGGTAGGCTTTTGAAAGGTCAAATCCCGTTTTCGGTGGTCTTTTTGCTGCTTGATTGAGCGTTGAACTCGAAATTTTGCTTACCTGATCTGTTTTTAATCCAAAGTGGCTTCCTATTCTGATAACGAGATCGAAAATAGACATTGTTTCAGGTCCCGAGACGTGGAACGTTCCTGTTTGATTGTTTTCAAAAACCTGCATGCAACCCGCCGCTAAATCTTCGGCCCATGTTGGAGCACGAAATTGGTCATCAACAATGGTCAAAGGATCTCCTTTTTCTAATGCTGATTTCGCCCAAGCGATAATGTTCGACTTCGTCAGAGCCTCAGCGTTTCCATAAACAATGATTGTTCGAACCACTGAATTACCTGTTATTGACTCGTTCGCAACAACTGCTTCGGCATCCACCTTCGATTTCGCATAAGCGCTTAAAGGATTCATTTCGTCATCTTCAGAGTAATTTCCTTTTTCACCATCGAATACGAAATCGGTTGACAAGAGTTGAAAATGCGCGTTGATTTGATTACATGCTTCAACCAAATACTTCGTGGCTGTTACATTGATCAACTCGCACTGTTCAGGATTTAATTCACACTGATCGACATTCGTCATGGCAGCCGTATGGATTACGTGCGTTGGCTTGACATCTGAAATGACCTTCAACACTTCATCTCGGTTGGTAATGTCCATTACTTGATAACGGTCATCAGGACATTTTGAATTTCTATTTTCTCCTTTGGACGTTGGAACAAAATCAATTTTCTTCGTGGTGCAGTAGTCAACCAATTTTTGTCCTAGCAGACCATTAGAGCCTGTTATTAATACTTTCATGTGTTTGTAATATTTTTTGCGAAAGAATATCTTGCTCGTTTCATTTTCTATTCAATTCAAAATGTTGAACGAGATTTCTAATTTGCTTTTTGCTACCTAGCACGAAAAGTTTTGATCCCTTATCTACTTTGATATCAAAATCTGGATTGATCATGTATTCGCCATCGTCCGACTTAAACCCAACAATGGTTACTCCGGTTACTCCGCGCGATTCTAACTCTCCAATTGTATGACCACGCAACTCCTCAGGAAGTTCCTCATAAGAAATGGATTCAACATTGGACTCCATGTACCCCTGAACTCGTATGCTGTCAATGAACTCCATTACATCTGGGTTCCCAACCAAAGATGCCATGTGCGAACCTCCAACAGCATCTGGCATGATCACATTGTTTGCGCCGGCAAACTTCAATTTAGAAACCGAGGATGGGTTTGAGGCTCTACTCACGATCAGTACTTTATCATTCAATTGTCTCGCCGTTAATACAACGTACAAGTTATCCGCGTCTTTCGGTAAACAAGTAATAATGGCTTTTGCTTTTGAGATTGATGCGCGCTTCAGAATTTCATCGTCTGTGCTATCTCCGAAGAGGAAATTGGCGTCATCTTCTTGATGTGAAATTAATTGCTCGTCTTTTTCTAAGATAACGAATTGAATGCCGCTTGCCCGAAGATCCGAAGCAACTTGACTCCCTACTCTTCCGTAGCCACAAATGATAACATGATCTTTCATAATTCTTAGTTGTTGGGTCATTTTATATTCTCGCAAGTGCTTTTTGTACTTTCCTCCAACCACGAAGGTTGTTATTGATGTAATGGCGTACGCGAAACTACCGAAACTCGAAATGATCAAAAATGAAGTAAAGAGCTTTCCTTCGATGGACATTTCTGCCACTTCGCTAAACCCAACGGTGGATACCGTAATGATGGTCATGTAAAAGGCGTCGATAAATCCCCACCCTTCGATAAACATGAAGCCGATGGTTCCCGCAGATGTAATTAGGATCAACAGAATTAGGAAATAGTAGATCCTCGAAAAAAGTTTTGATCTAAGTAGATTCATTTAGAGCTCCCAAATAGTGTTACGACGTCTTCGTTGTAATTTGAAGTAATGCTTATGCTCGAGAACCCATGCCATGATCAAATAAATAAGTAATGGCGAACCGAGAGCGATGAATGACGCATAGATAAATCCAACTCGAACTTTTGAAATACTGATGCCCAATTTACGTGCCCACCACTTACAAACCCCAAAGGATTTCATCTCGAAGAAAAAGATGATTTTCTGTATCATTCCAATCGATTTAAGACTTTCAAACCTACCTCGCAAGATAGGCATTTTTTCAGAGAACAATAGTATCGATTTAAAGCAAGTAAACCTTGAGAATCGAATGCGTTTTCGGCAATCACTTCATTCTTTTTCCAATTTCGAATAATTGAGTTTTTCTCTGATGGTAAACTGCTTAAAAGATCGATGGCCTTATCTAGATAACGTTCGTCTTTAGTTTGCTCAGAAAACAAGTAAAGGAAAGGAACGATTGCGTTAATCATTAAATGATTTTGCATGTTCTTGGTTAGCTTGTATTGACCATTTCTCATATTGATTGAGTCTATGTACGAATTAATGTGATCCCTTAAGTCGTTGGATTCAGCACTTTCAATAAGCTTCTTCAAGTCTATACAGGAAATAAACTCCGCGAATTGAGGAATTCGTGCTGAAGGGAAGTTCTTTGGCCGCGTTCCTTTGAAATGCCATTGATATTCGCTGGTGATTTTCTTTGAATAATCTCCTTGAGCGCACCCACTCATTACAAGAATTAATTGCTTTCTTTTTTGTGCCGGAAGTTTTCGAAGGGATTCCCATGGAAGCAATTCTGCCAGTTCCAGAAAAGCATTCTTGTTGATCCCCATCCCAAACACAGACGCTATTAAACGATACAGTGCCTCTTCCAAATCCAATTCAATCAAGGGTTGCACTTTTTCATCGAGCTTTTGAATCAGTGCTTTCGTTTTCATGGATGACCAAAAAATGGGATCAACCACGTCCATAGAACTCTTGCAGGGTAAATCTATGTTGGATTGATCTACTTTAACCGATTTCCTGAAATGATCAAGGTCGATGAAATCTTTTAGCTCGAGGGTTGGAATTGAAAATCCATTCTGGACAATTTGCATGTCGTTGTTGTACACAACATGCAACACAACATTGTTGTATGCTTCATCGTGATGATGTTTGTGCTTGTACCAATCGGAACCGTTGACATGAATTTCGACAGCTCCATGAAACTCTAAATTGTCGAATTGAACACACGCTTCTTTGAAATCTGGCCCGCTGTGGGAGATGTTATGCGTACCAGGATTTTTTATGACGATCGGGGTGCCATCAATCAGTTGTAGTTTTGGACTTGGAATACGCGATTGACTCCAAATCTGCTGCAGATAATCTTCGTGCATATCAGAATAGGTAGGTTAGGTGTCCTATTAAGATACAAAAAAAGGCGCTCAAATTGAGCGCCTTTTAAGTATTTATTATCCTTATTAGTAAGGAAGATATTCCATGTATTTTGGATCTGCCGGAGGCGCTGTAGCAGGATCAAATCCTAGCGACAATACCGCTCCCTCTGTACGACGATTCATCGTATGCAAGGCAGAGAACAATTCTTTGTTCGATCTTCTAAAGCCGTTAATGTATGATTCAACCAACATTGTTGACTCTCCTCCTGAATTTCGAGATGCATGGTACACACCGTCTTTCAAGAAAACTTCACGTGGGCTCTCTTCACCTTTTCCAACAGGAACAAGTCTTCTTGGATCAATTCCTTTTGTCTCC
Organism: Crocinitomicaceae bacterium; assembly: GCA_029252405.1. Lineage (GTDB taxonomy): Bacteria > Bacteroidota > Bacteroidia > Flavobacteriales_D > Crocinitomicaceae > UBA4466. Next base: position 139,390 of record JAQXBM010000064.1, on the reverse strand, counting down.
ACTAGGTATTGGTAACATGCACGTGCTCTATTCTCAGATAGCGTCTTGTTACGGTCATTACGTCCACGTGAATCGGTGTGAGAACTCAACTCAAGCACCAAGTTCGGATGATCCATCAATGTTTGATAAACGCGGTCTAATGAATCCAAAGACATACACGTCGAATCATTGATGAATGTCCATTGGTTCAATACGTATCGTACCTCAGGCAAACGAATTGGACGTTTAGGGAAAAGTCCCATGTTCATAATGAAGTCCTGATCGTAATTTACATCAATCGTAGTCAACTGCATTCCAACCGTATCTTCGTAGTATCCATCTTTCGAGATTTTCAATGTGTAGTCACTTGACTCGTTGATGTAACGATCACCAGCTGGTTTTTTGTCCCAGAAAATTGATCCATCTTCTTCAGTGATACCCGTCCAGTTTCCATCAGGTCCTGACACAGTAATGATTGCTCCTTCAATTGGTGCATCATTTTCACCCAAATCCTGCGCTGTTACTTTCAAACTGTAGATGTAAGGTGGTTGTTCGTACGAGTAGATATCTGGAATGTTTTCTCCGTTTGGCCCTTTTCTTTCAGAAGTAAAGTATCCAAAACGACCATCTTCACTCGCTTCAATCATTGCATAATCGTTGTTTTCTCCATTGATTGGTGAACCAACATTCTCTGGGTTTTCCCATTTATTGTCCTCACCTACTTTTGTTGCTCTGTAGATATCCAAACCTCCAAGTCCTGGACGTCCATCAGTTGAGAAAAATAAATCACCATTGTTAGCGAATGTTGGGAACAACTCGTTTCCTTTCGTGTTGATTTCAGGCCCCATGTTTTTAGGTGCAGCCCAAGAATCAGTTTTACGATCGAAAGTAGTATACCATAAATCGCGACCTCCATAACCACCTGGCATATCAGAAGCGAAGATTAAGTATTTACCATCTTCTGTACATGGATGACCAACTGAAATACTATCATGAGATTTCAAGCTCAGTTTTTTTGGTTCTTTCCACTCCTTTTTACCTTTAGCTTCAGACATCCAAATGTCACAACCAAGGTTTTGTTTCTTTACGTTAGGACATCGTGTGAAGAACATCAATTTACTTCTGCTATCGAAACAAACAGTTCCTTCATCATCTTCCGTATTGATTCCTTCACCAACAACTTTGTATGGTTCTGTCCAGTTTTCTTTTTTATCCAGCTCTGAAACCCAGATATCCATGTATGGTTCACATGATCTTGGGTTTGTTTCTTTCCCTGTTGCTCCAACACGTGAAGAACCGAAGTACAATTTCGTAGCCTTACGATCTCCAAACATAGGAGCCATATCGAACTCAGGCTTATTGATTGCCGTTTGGTTTTCGATTACGTAAGGTTTCTTCTCAGCGATATAGATCTTATTGTTAGTACAAGACTCGATACCAGCATTCGCACGTGCGTCGCCTGGAACCAAGTTTTTATACTTCTCGTAATTTTCTTTTGCTTTATCGAACTCACGCATTTTTAGAAGCATGTCCGCATTGTATAAGTATACAAGTGGCTGATCTTCGTAGTGCTCTAGCAATATAGCGCGATCGTACCATTCGTTAGCGTCTCTGTATCTCTCAGTGTGACGGTAACATTCTGCAGCTTTGAAAGCCATGTCGGCTTTCTTTTTCTGTGCACCAGAACCTTTTCTAGTAATTTTTGCATATGCTGTTTTACATAGTTCAGCAGCATCACAGAAGTTCTCTCTGGCATAGGCTTCATTCGCTTTGATAATAGCCTTGTTTTGTGCAAAGGTTAAGGTAGATACACAAAGTAAGAGTAACGTTAGTACAACTTTAATTTTCATAAACTCGTCTTTTCAAGTAGTGAATTCATTAATAATTAAGCCCCTAAAGGTTAGTTATGGGAGCAATATCAGGTAAAAGTAATATAAAAAAGTAATTTTTATCACGAGAGTCGAAGATATTTAACACTTCATCTTAGAATCACATGTGTTCGTCGTCTATTCCCGTGTACTTTGCCCATTTATCTAATATGTCTTGAAATCCAGAAGGTAAACTAGAATTCAATTGAACATATTCATCTTTAGTCGGGTGTTGAAACCCAAGCGTCTTAGCGTGAAGTGCTTGACCGTCAATCAATCCAAAGCAGTTTTCAATGAACCGCTTGTATTTCGCGTTGGTCGTCCCCTTCAAAATTCTGTCACCTCCGTATTCCAAATCTCCAAACAAAGGATGCCCGATATACTTCATATGAACACGAATTTGATGTGTTCTTCCTGTCTCTAATTTACATTCGACAAGCGTCACATATCCGTATCGCTGTATTACTTTATAATGTGTAACAGCATGCTTACCCATATCGCCATCTGGGAAAACGGTTACAATTTTTCTGTTTTTTGGAGATCTTCCCAGGTTTCCTGTTACGGTTCCATCTTCTTTTACATCTCCCCAAACAAGCGCCCAATATCTTCGTTCTGTTGTTCGATCGAAAAATTGCTTTGCAAGGTGCGTTAGTGCATGCTCGGTCTTTGCGATCACGACTAATCCAGTAGTGTGCTTATCCAATCGATGAACTAGCCCTGGTCGACCGTAATAATTTTCAGGCATACTTGGCAAATTCTCGAAATGGAAAGCCAAAGCATTTAACAAGGTCCCCGTGTAATTTCCAAACCCAGGATGTACAACCATGCTTGACGGTTTGTTTACCACGACTAGCTGATCATCTTCGTATTCTATTTCGATAGGAATGTCCTCTGGAACTAATTCGATGTCTCTCACGGGGTAAGGCAGCACGATGGAAATATCATCATTCGGCTTGACCTTATAATTCTGTTTGACGGCATTACCGTTCACCAACACGCTTCCGTTCTTAGCAGCATCTTGAATCTTGCTTCTTGTTGAATTGGGAAGTCGATCCATCAAAAATTTATCGATTCGCAACAATTCTTGTCCAGGATCCGCCTTTATTCGGTGGTGTTCGAAAAGTTCGTTGTTTACTGATTCCTCGTCAGTACTTTCAATTTCTTCGGTCATTAGTGCTTAATTACCTTAACGATTTCACCAAGACCTTTCAACTTAAGAATGTAAATTCCGTTTGGACTTTGTGAGAGATCAATTTGGTTCATATCCGTCTCAACAATCAACCTTCCTTGAAGATCGAAGACCTCTACTCCCTTATACATAGATTGATCCACATCGATCGTTACAATTCCTGTTGTTGGGTTCGGAAAAGCGACAATTGTCGGTTGATTTTCAGCGATCGTTTCTTCAATTCCAAGTGAGACATCCATTCCTGTTGAGAAAATTGGACGCATCATCACACTTCCAGGAATTTGAGATTGTTGCCAAGTTGTTTCGTCATCAATACTGACAAACGTTTTGTCGTTGTTAATGATGTTTGCATCTAGACCAACGTTCATTCTTTCAGCTCCGAATTGGCTCCAACCAATATAGAATGGTCCATCGACAGCAACTTTCATGGTGTCTTTGAAATAATACGTTGTGAACAGATTTCTATCGTATTCATAATTAGGAGAACGTGGGAAGAAGAACAAGTCTTGATAAATTGTATCACCAGGTTGTCCACCATTGTCATTCCAAACAGTTAATAGGAACAGTTCGTTCGACACATCATTTACAGAAGGAACCCAGCAAATTTGTGCTCCTATTAATGAATCCGCCTCATATGGTGTATACTGAACTGCCAATCGAGCGTTTGCTCCAGTTGGCCCGTAGGCTTTCTCGGCTGAACCATCATCGTATGCATAGTAGTTCTCGAAAACTTGTTCCGTTATCGTTGAGTCGTTTTGGGTGAAATTTGGGAACTGAGCTGATGCTTTCGTTACAAATTCAAATGTTTCGCTTAACCCCGGCTTGGTTTCATCGTAATGATAGCCTGTTGAGAAATCATGGAAGGACGTGTAAACGGTTCGAGGATCATAATTGATATTACCCCCTGAAAGGTCTTGTCCAATTAATGTGAAGTTTCCTTCCAAGGCTCCGCTGTATAAAATTTCCGCTGTACCATCTTGATTGTTCTCGGCGATGTTACTTCCGTTTCGAACAACCACTTCAACATTTGATGACATCTTTCCTGAGAAATTGTTCTTCCAATGATCCCAAGGCACAGATGTATAATCGTTGATGAGTGTGTTTACTGGATAGACGATTGCGTAATCTTTAAACAAAGTGTCTTGATATCCCGAAAGCGCGCGAAGATTAACATAGTCCAAGTTAAAATGATCGAGGCTTCCAGAAAGACCTCCGTAGTTCTTAAATCTGAATTGGAATGCATCAGTAAAGTAATCTGAATTTTCTATGCGCACATGTCCAACCTCAAAATCTTCAACCGGTTTACCTGTGGTACTCCATACCCAGTCCCACTGCAGCGTATTTACATTGTAAAACTCAAGGATCAACGAATCGCTGGATTCTGGAACATCTCCAAATCCTTCTGTTTGATAGAGGAAGCTCAAATAAACTGAATCCGATGCATCAACACCAGACATGTCAATTGGTTTCGAAGTCAATCGGTCTGCATAATTCGTTGTTGCTGATCCAAAATCGTAAGGATATCCGAATTCGTCCAATCCGTCAAATGTTGCGACTCCCAGTGACCATGGATTCACCGCAAAGCGGAAGTTGTGGTACGCTTGTTTTTCGATCCAAACTTTCAGTGGATCGACAACTGGAGCGAAAAATTGTGTTGCTGAATCTTGAGCAATATCTGGCCCCGCAATCCAAATAGTATCTGGCGACAAATCTGTTCCACCTACGTTTGCGATCGTATCATAAATGTAAAATGGAGGATATGCATCCGTTGGAACGTGAGTAACCGGATAAGAAGCCAAACTTCCAATTCTCAATGTAATTGGTACGAAATCAAAATCTTCTGAAGTTGAAGTAGAAACAGTGAACACTCTTCTGAATGTTGTCTGCTGTGTATAAAAATCAGTTGGTGGAATTGGTACCAAAAGATCGTCAAGAACACTGTAAACCTTGTCAAATGTCACATTCGGAGCTGCGAAATCGTCGTCGTAAGACTGAAATTTATTCGAACTGAAATCATCAAAAACAGGTAACGCTATTGTGTCTTGAAAGTAGATGAAAGTGCTATCAAAAGTTCCTGCATTCACTTTAACAAAGCTCTTCTTTGCATTCGCTTGCAGGGTAGGATTCCCCATAATTGGTCCTACTTCTTCGAATTGCGCCCAGCTATGATTGATCATAGTCAAACAAAAAACAAAGGACATCAACTTGATAAACTTCATATTCTTAAGGATTTTCTTCTTCAGGTTTTGTCGCATAAACACTTATTGTTGTTCCAGAAGCCACTCGCATACCATCAGAATATTCAGGTGATTGCGCTTCAACTCTCGCGGCAAGGGAATCTTCTTTAGTAACGCATCCCTCGCAAACTGGTTGGAAAGACATGTTATTCATTCTTGCTACACGCGCTTTTGCCTCTTCAATTGAAAGACCGAACAAATCCGGTAAATCTTGCGGCACACCCGCTTCTCCTCTACCAACAATCAATTTAATCTTCGATCCAATAGGAAGACGTGTCCCACCTTGAACTGGTTTGTTTTTATACAATTGTTCTAAAACGGCACCGTGCGCTTCCAATGAAGGTTTGTACTCTAAACTGTATCGGAATCCTCTACTTTTCAAGACCGTAGCGGCAAAACGCTGTGATTTATCCACTAGTTCCGGCATCTCGACCAATTGTGTTCGTTTCGAAACGCGGACTTTCACAACATGCGTTGATTTTACGAATACATCTGTCAATTTACTTGCTTCAGGATCTTGCGCCAAAACGGTTCCTTCAACCTTAGAAGGATCATAAATTGAATCGAGTACTTCGTATTCCAATCCTGATTTCGCCAATAAGCTCTTCAAGTTGTTCTGATTCTTTCCAATCAAATTGGGAACTTCAATTTTCTCACCGTGAACTGTATTGCTATCTAGGCAGCCTCTTAGTATCCAGATTCCAAGAACCCACACCAAAATGACCAACCCGAAGTTGATTGCAAAATTCTTGCTCCAGAAGTAGTTCCCAATTTTTTTCAGTAGTTCCATTCTGATCAAAATTAAAAGTTAGGAGACAGCTCGTGTGATTTGTAGAATTCTTCGATGTAATCGTATGCTTCCTCCGCTGTATCAACAATTCCGAATAGATCTAAATCGACCTCTGAAATGTTGTTTTCCTTTCCTAACATCACTTCTTTGATCCAATCAACGAGTCCTGTCCAGTATTCACGTCCAATTAAAACCACTGGTCGCTTATTAATTTTCTTTGTTTGAATCAAGGTAAGAGCTTCAAACAATTCATCCAAGGTTCCAAATCCTCCAGGCAATACAACGAATCCTTGAGCATACTTCACGAACATTACTTTACGCACGAAGAAGTAGTCAAATTCAAGGTTGTGCTCTTGATCGATATATGGATTGTGATTTTGTTCGAAAGGAAGATCGATGTTCAAACCAACGGATTTTCCCCCACCTTTTTGAGCACCTTTATTTCCAGCCTCCATGATTCCTGGTCCCCCTCCTGTAATTACTCCGTAACCACCTTCAGCCAACAATTCCGAAACACGGACACCCATTTCATAATATGGATTGTCAGGTTTAGTTCGAGCCGATCCAAAAACAGAAATACACGGTCCAATTTTGGCCATGCGTTCGTATCCCTCAACAAATTCAGCGATAATTTTGAAAATCGCCCAACTGTCGTTAATCTTTATATCGTTCCAATCTTTTATTACTTTATTCATCTAGTATTTATTTCCTTTTTCGATGCGCAGCGGACGTTTCCAGATGTTTGGATCTCCATAGTGTAGGCGCATTTCAAAGCGTAGTACAATTGGCAAATGTACTATAATTCTTACCTATAACGCAGTTTTGAAATCAAAATTATAGTTAACACGAATTAGTATTAAACATTGCATTTGCGGCTGCCATCCTTTTCTTGTAATTTCGACTTATGCGAGCGATTTTTCTTTCCTTGATTTTCTTGTGCATGAGTTCGTTTGGATTTTCGCAGCAATCCTTCTTCGAGAGTAGCGATTCAATTTCCAAAAGACGTGTAATCGGAACATCCGTAGGGATTGGAACCTTTTGGTCGGGAACGATGATCGGGCTCTCTCAAGTTTGGTACAATGAAGTGGAAAAAGCTCCTTGGCACACTTTTGATGATTCCAGAAACTGGCTTCAAATGGACAAGGTTGGACACTTTTATATTTCTCACAAGATCAGTCAGTTTTGTAGAGATAAATATGTGTGGTCTGGGCTCGACAATGAAACATCAACGTGGATTGGAGCAGGAATCAGTGTTGGTTATCAAACGACTTTTGAATTCTTAGATGCCTACAGTAAAGACTGGGGATTCTCATGGAGTGATGTTGCAGCCAATACACTCGGAACCATTTCCTACACCGCTCAATCGCTTGCTTGGGGAGAAGAACGGATCATCCCAAAGTTTTCGTACTCGCCAACACCGTATGCGGCAATTCGACCTCAAGTGTTAGGAAGTTCTTTTGCAGAGTCGATTATGAAAGATTACAATGGACAAACCTATTGGTTAAGCTTCAGCCCTGGAACTTTTTTCAAGGACAGTGGAATTCCAGAATGGGCGTGCGTTTCATTTGGGTATAGTGCTCACGCAAAATTGAAGGGAGATGAAGAATCGTACACCGATTTAGAAACAGGGATCAATTATCAATCGCAGCGCGAGTTTTTACTTTCGTTGGATATTGATTTCAGTCGGTTGCCGATTAAACGCCCATGGTTGAAAGCCATTGTGAAGCAATTCAATTATTTCAAAATTCCTTTTCCTGCTTTGAGACTTCGCGGCAATCAATTGGGAGGATCACTTTTATACTTTTAGAAGATGATTCAACGTTGGCACTTTCAAGTTCTGTTAATCTTGATTTTTGTAGCGATTTCTCTGCTAAGTTTCACAGGTAAAGTTCACTATGGCGGTGGACTTGGAGACATCGTTTATTGCCTTGGTTCTTTTGGAATGGCGCTGATGTATCTTTTTGTCTCACTTATGTTTCGAAGGTCAACGAGAAGAACATTCTCATTCTTCAGACCGTGTTCTTCCTTATTCTCGTGTATTTCATCTACAGTTTCACGATTGGAAGAGGTCCAGAATCTCCATGGAATGGGACTTTTTTCTTTTAATTCGCCTTCAACTCCACCTTAAATTCAAAGTCTACCAAATTCCCCTCTCGTGGATCATCAGACATTCCGAACTCTGTACGGTCTATTTTTCCATTTCCAACGAGTATGATTTTTCCATCTTCTTCAACTCTGCGAATCAGTACCGTTTTCTCCTTTTTTACTCCCATCATTTCAAACTGACCGACCATATCGTAGCCATTTTCCGCTTCATTCGGTTTGAATTGAGAGCCTTTGAAACGCATTAATGGAAATTTCGCTTCATTGAAGTAGGTGTCATCCATGATTGATTTATCCCGCATCGGTACAAACGTTGTTAAGTTGAGCACGGGTAATTTAACCTCAAATGAAGTTTGTGTAAGATCATCAGAAAAATTAAAATTACCGGAAAAATCCTTGATTGCTCCTTTCGTCACACTACCGGCAGGCCCGAGCTTAAAGGAAATAACTGATTCTTTGGAAACAATATCGTAGTTACCCGAAAGTCCTTCAAATGAGATGTACGCAATTTCTTCTGGTTCACCCTCTTCATTCGTTTCCGTCATTACTTCTAAGGATTTCAGAATTGCCTCTTGCTCTTCATTGACGTATAGCGGGGGGAACACCATTCCAATTAGCATAATTAGTGCTAATCCACTCATCATCATCGGAGCTTGACGTAGGTGTTCTTTTCGCTCATGAAAGTAAAGTACAGAGTTCGCAATGGCGAAACCAATCAGCCCTCCAAGGAAGGCCTCTACTCCACCGAATGACGGATGCAATCGCGTTTCAAAATCCAGCATCCCGATGAAAAGAAGGGCACAAAAGAGGTAAGAAAAAATGAGTGCCCAATTGGACTTTCGCTCAATGGTCCAGACTTGCTGAATCAACAAAGCAACGAAGGCTCCAATGAAAAGTCCACCGATCACTTTTGGAAAACGAAGGTCTACAACTTGCAGTTCGTTCGCTTCGGCAAACATCCAAACCATGGAAACGGCTAAAAGTGAATGCAAGATGTGCTTACTTCCAATTGTATTGTAAAAACTAGCCGCAGCGAATCCTGCTGCCACCAAAAAGACGCCGTATCCTTGAGCGTTAAATCCTCCAATCAATGCTGCTATAGCTATGATAAATGACATCAATATGTTCTCCGCTGTACTTCTCATTCCAAAATACCGCTGAAGGAAACTCATACTCACTTGTGCCGCCTCGTATGCGATTATTCCCAAAAACGGCAACACTAAGGTCGCTTTGTCACTTATGTTTAAATTCTTGCCCAAATAAACAAAGGAATCACTCCAGAAAAGCGCCAGAAAAACACCAAATGTTACTGCGGGAGGAATCAATCGAAGTAAAGGTCTACGCAATTTCGACCATCGACTCAACAAAAAGTTTACTGCTAGCAGCGCGATCAAACTGTAGGTCCAAACATTCGCGGCTTGCTCCTCTTCAAAATCAGATTTCAACAAAACAGCCACGGCCGAGACGAAGAGCAAATGTAAAATGTCAATTTGATCAAAACGACGTTTCTTCTGCACTACAAAGGCTGCAACGCCGAGAAGTAGAAAACTTAATAAGACAAATAGGTTCATGTTTGATAGTTTGAATGTGGCAAATATACAATTTATTTACCTAGGTATATAAATTACTTGCGGATAATCTAAGATAATTACTTATTCGACTTTGAATCAGTTAGAAAAAAAGAATTTGGGTTAAAAAAAATAGAGAAATCTGAATCCTAAAATGAATTCGGGGCTTAATTCAGCTGTTTGTTCTTCAGGTCTAAATCTAGCACTTTGTGAAAAGAAGGCAAGTGTAGATTTCTTTCCATGATCATCAGGTGCTCGATTCGGTGGCAATCACTTGCAACAAAATCAATTTGTCCAGATTCCACCAAACGTTCGGCCTGTTGTCGAACTTGAGGTCCATAATGTCCTGTCAGCGAGTTCAAGTTCAATTGAATATCAATTCCTTTTTCGCGCCACTCCTTTGCCTTTTCTACGGAACCAAAATAATAGGTGTAGCGTTCAAAATGGGCGAGCACTGGCTTGTAGTTTTGCGTCAACAATTCGAATAGGAGCTGTTCAATTTGATCCGGTTTACTCATCATGGAAAACTCGAACAACACGCGGTTACCGTCAAATGTGAGCAGTTTCTCTTTGCGCTTCAAACGCTCCAGCAAGGTTTCGTCAAAATAATACTCCGCGGCAGCATCAACCTCTATTTTCAAGCCGATTTGCTTGGCCGCTTCCCGCACTTTTTCCAGTCCGCCAAGAATGATATCAGGCGTATTTTTGTAGTAATCACTCATGATATGTGGAGTGGTGATTACCTTTTTGAATCCTAAACTTTCGAATTTCGCCAACATGGCGATGGTCTCATCCATTGATCGCGAACCATCGTCAATTCCCGGAATCAAATGGCTGTGCATATCAATCTTGAGCGTTGATAAATCTAAAGGGGGAAGCTTTTCCTCTTTGCGACTACCAAATAAACGATTGAAAATTCCCATTAGCGATTATCGTACATGCTTTCGTAGTACTCGCGGTAAGATCCTGAGGTAATTTCCTCGATCCATTCAGAATTGTTCAAATACCAATCTACTGTGTGATCCAGCCCTTCTTCGAACGTTACTGATGGCTTCCAATTCAATTCAGATTCCAATTTCGTAGCATCAATCGCATAGCGCATGTCGTGTCCGGCGCGATCTGTAACGTAGGTAATTAATTGTTCGCTTTCGCCTTCAGAACGACCCAATTTTTGGTCCATCAATCGGCACAGGTGTTTCACCAAAGCGATGTTCGTCCATTCATTCAATCCACCGACGTTGTATGACTCACCTACTCGACCTTTGTGAAAAATCGTTTCAATGGCACTTGCGTGATCCACTACCCACAACCAGTCGCGAATGTTGTCGCCTTTTCCATAAATCGGAAGTGGTTTTTTGTGCACGATATTGTTGATCATCAAGGGAATCAATTTCTCTGGGAAATGATGACTCCCGTAATTGTTAGAACAGTTTGACATTTTAATTGGCAATCCGTACGTATGATAAAACGCTCGAACGAAGTGATCCGAAGACGCCTTAGAGGCCGAATACGGACTTCGCGGATCGTAAGCTGTTATTTCTTCAAACAATCCCTCATCACCCAAAGAACCATACACCTCATCAGTAGAAACATGATGAAAAACGTGGTTTCCCTCACCGTTCCATGAGTCTTTTGCCTGCTGAAGTAGATTTACCGTTCCAACAACGTTCGTCATTACGAATTCCATTGGACCTTCAATCGACCGATCAACGTGCGATTCTGCTGCGAGATGAATAACATCTGAAACGTTGTATTCCTCAAAGACATTCTTAAGTGCTTCGCGATCGCAGATATCTCCTTTTACAAATGCGTAATTGGGAGCATTTTCAACGTCCGTTAGGTTTTTAAGGTTCCCTGCGTACGTCAACTTATCAAAATTGACAATTCTGTAATCGCTGTATTTATTAACGAGTAATCGAACTACGTGTGAGCCAATAAAACCAGCCCCACCTGTCACTAAAATTGTTTTTGAGTATCCCATACACTTTTTTCTTCGAGACAATAACGAATTAGAGGCTCCAATATTCTAAATCGTGAATTCTTCCTAGGAAAATTCCTTTTACATCAACAAAAACACCTTTATCGTCTCTCATCATCGCTTTGAAATCATCTTCCGACATTTTCTTGTATTCCGCATGATTTACTGCCACGATAATTGCATCGTAATCGTTTGAGGCCTTTGGTGTAAGTGCTACTCCGTATTCGTGCTCCATTTCTTCCGATGATGCGTGTGGATCGACTAAATCGACCTCCACTTGAAATGAGCGTAACTCTTTGATGATATCAATCACCTTTGAATTTCGAATATCGGTTACATCTTCTTTAAAGGTTGCTCCCATTAACAACACTTTCGCGTTTTGGATGCTCTTTCCTTGAGCGAGAATTTTCTTCACCGTTTGCTTACCGATGTAGTATCCCATTGAATCATTCACGTAGCGTCCGCTTGTAATGACTTTCGAATGGTAACCTGTCTGCATTGCTTTATGAGTAAGGTAGTATGGATCAACTCCAATACAGTGACCTCCCACTAAACCTGGCGAGAATTTCAAGAAATTCCATTTAGTTCCAGCCGCTTCAAGTACATCGTATGTATTGATTCCCAAGCGATCGAAAATAATCGATAACTCATTCACCAAGGCAATGTTGACATCGCGCTGTGTATTTTCAATAATTTTGGCAGCCTCTGCTACTTTGATTGATGAAGCTCTGTGAACTCCTGCGTGAACGACAAGTTCATAGGTCTTTGCAATTTCCTCCAATGATTCTTCACCACAACCAGAAACTACTTTGATTACATTCTGTAATGTATGCTCTTTATCTCCTGGATTGATTCTTTCCGGCGAGTAACCCACTTTGAAATCTTCTTTGAATTTCAATCCTGAAACTTTCTCCAAAACTGGAACACAATCCTCTTCTGTACATCCGGGGTAAACCGTTGATTCGAATGCTACGTAATCTCCTTTTTTCAGCACCTGAGCGACTGTGTTAGTTGCTCCTAAAAGTGGAGAGAGATTTGGCAAATTTGCATCATCAATTGGCGTTGGAACCGCGACTACGAAAAACTGAACATCTTTCAAATCATCCAGGTTCGCTGTGAATTCGATATCACATCCTTCGAACTCTGATGAATCAAGCTCATTACTTGGATCGATGTTACGCTTCATTAAATCAACGCGTTCTTCGTTGATGTCGAATCCTACAACTGTGATTTTTTTTGCGAATTCTAAGGCAATTGGTAATCCAACATATCCAAGCCCAATAACTGCGAGCTTCGCCTCTTTGTTGATTAACTTATTGTAGATTGAGCTGCTCATTTCTTACTGTATAAATGCGTTCTATAATTTCAACAACTTTGAGTCCTTCGAGGGCATTTGTTGTTGCTGTTGTTCTTCCTTTTAATGTATCGATCACGTTTTTGATCACGTAATTGTGGTTGGCTGCTGAGCCTTTGTACGGGCCATAATCGTTTGCAGGATTCGCTTCAGCCAATTCAGGCATTTCGTAATCCATTATATTGCAGACTTCCACTTCATTCATGTATTGCCCACCTATTTTCACACTTCCTTTGCTCCCAACGATTGTCATTGAGCTTTCGAGGTTTTGCAAAGCAACGGAGGTTGAGTAGTTGATGCAACCCATTCCACCATTGATGAAATCGAAGTTCACCAATCCCGAATCTTCAAAATCCGTTGAGTTAGCGTGCGTAAAATCTGCAAAGCGTCCTTTGATGTTCTGAATATCTCCGAAAAGCCAGTACATAATATCAATGAAGTGAGAAAACTGAGTAAAAAGTGTTCCTCCATCTAAATCTTGTGTTCCTTTCCAGCCACCAGCTTTGTAATAGCGATCATCGCGATTCCAGTAACAGTTGAGTTGAACCATGAAAATATCTCCCAACAATTTGCGATCGATAACTGATTTGATCCATTCCGACGGCGGCGAGTAGCGGTTTTGCATGACACAGAAAACGCTTTTTGACATCTGCAGGGATTTGAAAATCACCTTTTCGCATTCGTCTTTCGAAAGTCCCATTGGTTTTTCGCACACTACATGTTTTCCGTCAGATAGTGCCGCTAAACTTTGAGAGGCGTGTAATCCGTTTGGAGTGCATACGTTCACTACGTCAAATTCCAACTCAGAATTGAGTAATTCTTCAACCGACGAGAAAAATGGTACCTCGAAATGTTCTGCTGAACACTCTTCTTTCGTTCGAATATCGACTAAGGCCACTAACTCCGCTTCATCTTCTCGACGAATCATTTCAGCATGCCGTTTTCCGATGTGCCCCGCTCCAATTACTGCAAAGCGTATTTTTTTCTCACTCATTCTATCACTTTTTTCACCTTTCCTTCTTCCAAAAGGTATTTTTCACCGCTTCCAATGCACGTTGCACTTCCCGAAGCGTCAAAGTTCAATCTTTCACCGTGTTCACTCATCCAGCCCATTTGCCGTGCAGGATTCCCTACAACCAAGGCATAATCTGGCACGTGTTTCGTAACAACGGCTCCTGCGCCAATGAATGCAAACTTACCGATATCGTATCCGCAGACAATCGTTGCATTTGCTCCGATACTTGCCCCTTTTCGAACGACCGTTTTTGCATATTCTGTTTTGCGATTGACAGCACTTCGAGGGTTCGTAACATTGGTAAACACCATTGATGGCCCCAAAAATACATCATCTTCACAAATCACGCCTGTATAAATAGAAACGTTATTCTGAATTTTCACGTTTCTGCCCAAGATTACACCTGGAGAAACCACTACGTTTTGACCGATGTTGCACGATTCTCCGATAATACAATCGGGCATAATGTGGGAAAAGTGCCAAATCTTCGTTCCTTCGCCGATTTCACATCCTTCGTCAATTACTGCTGTATCGTGTGCAAAATATGCCATTAGTGCTTGATGTATTTTTCAAAGTTATTATGATCCGTCTTGAGCAATTCCTCTTGCGACAAGGACTGGAAATATTCGTAAGTGATTTTTAGCCCTTCCGCTCGATCCACTTTCGGTTCCCAATCCAAGATCTTCTTTGCCTTAGTAATATCCGGTTGACGTTGTTTAGGATCGTCAACAGGTAGATCTTTGTACACAACTTTCTGATCCGTTCCTGTAAGTTCAATGATTTCTTCCGCGAAATCCTTGATTGAAATTTCTGAAGGATTACCAATATTCATTGGTTGTGTGTAGTCGCTGAGAAGCAAACGGTAGATTCCTTCTACCAAATCGCTTACGTAGCAAAAAGACCTTGTCTGCGATCCGTCACCAAAAATCGTGATGTCTTCGCCTCGTAGTGCTTGTCCTATAAATGCTGGCAAAACACGACCGTCATTCAGCCGCATTCTTGGTCCGTAAGTATTGAAAATACGCACAATTCGCGTCTCCAATCCGTGGAATGTATGATAGGCCATAGTCATGGCTTCTTGAAAACGTTTTGCTTCATCATATACACCACGTGGTCCAACTGGATTCACATGTCCCCAATATTCTTCCACTTGCGGATGCACTTCAGGATCGCCGTATACCTCTGATGTAGAAGCAATCATTACGCGTGCGTTCTTTTGTTTCGCAAGTCCAAGACAGTTGTGTATTCCTAAAGACCCGACTTTCAAGGTTTGAATTGGAATCTTTAAGTAATCAATAGGACTTGCTGGTGATGCGAAATGCAGAATGTAATCCAAATCACCTGAAACATGGATGAAATTCGATACATCGTGGTGATGGAATTCGAAGTTTTCAAGCGGAAAAAGGTGTTCAATATTCTTGAGACTTCCAGTTATAAGGTTGTCCATTGCGATCACATCGTAATCTTTTGCGATGAAGAAATCACACAGATGCGAACCTAAAAAGCCCGCAGCCCCAGTAATCAGTATTCGTTTTCGACTTTCCATTTAACTCAATTTCGGAATTACTGTTTGTCGTCCAATTGAACTGTAGTAGAATCCTCTTTCTGCCATTCGATCCAATTCGTAGAGATTACGTCCATCAAAAATGATTGGTTGATTCAATTTCTCTTTCAACTTATCGAAATCTGGATTTCTGAATAACCCCCATTCTGTGGCAATCATCAACGCATCGCAACCGTCTAAAGCATCGTATTGATTTGAAGCGTAACTGATTTTATCACCCACAACCCCTTTCACATTTTCACTTGCTTCAGGATCGAAAGCTACAATCTCGGCACCGAGGTTTGTCAACGCTTCTATCATGTAAAGTGCAGATGCTTCACGAATGTCATCCGTATCTGGCTTAAATGCCAATCCCCAAAGGGCTAATTTCTTTCCTTTTACATCTCCAAAATAGTCAACAATTTTCTCAACCAATCGCAGTTTTTGTCTGTGATTTACTTCGAGTACACTGTTGATAATTTCGAATTGGTATCCATTTTCTTTACCGCTCTTTACCAAGGCCTGTACATCTTTTGGGAAACAGCTTCCTCCAAATCCGATTCCGGGATAAAGGAAACGCGGACCGATACGAGCATCTGTTCCGACACCCAAACGTACTTTATCAACATCAGCGCCAACTAACTCACAGAAATTCGCAATTTCATTCATGAATGTAATCTTGGTCGCTAAGAATGAATTCGCAGCGTACTTTGTCAGCTCTGCAGACTCCTCGTCCATTACAATGAGTGGCTTATCGTTACTCACAAATGGTTTGTACAACTCTTCCATTGACTTCACAGCTCTAGGATCTGAAGTTCCAATCACGACGCGATCAGGATTCATAAAATCATCCACTGCAAAACCTTCACGAAGGAATTCAGGATTCGACACCACAGCGAATTCTACTTTGGCCTTTTCCTTAATCTTCGCTTCAACCTTTCTAGCCGTTCCAACAGGAACAGTTGATTTATCTACGATGACTTTAAAATCAGTAATCATCTCTCCCAATTGCTCTGCAACCGCTAAAATGTAGCTCAAGTCGGCAGAACCATCCTCACCTGGAGGGGTTGGAAGTGCTAAAAATATAATCTCAGCAGAATCAACTGCCTCTCTTAAGTCTGTAGTAAACGATATTCTTCCAGCTGCAATATTTCTCTGGAACACACTATCGAGGTGCGGTTCGTAAATCGGAACTTTACCGTTCCGCATTTGGTTGACTTTTTCTTCGTTGATGTCTACACAAATCACTTGATTTCCTGTATCTGCAAAGCAGGTTCCAGTTACCAAACCAACATATCCGGTACCAACGACTGTTATCTTCTTCATCTAATTTATTTCGTAAGAAAATCTGCTACTCCTTGGCAGATGTAATCGAGTTGTTCTTTGTCCATTTCCGTATGAATTGGGAGTGAAATCACACGTTCAGTTAACCAATCGGTTACCGGCAAATTTGTTTCTGAGCTGTTGAATGCATCAAACATCTTCTGACGGTGAGCAGGAACTGGGTAGTAAATCATCGATGGAATATCGCGTTCCGCTAAGAAAGCATTCAACCCGTCTCTGTCCACTCCATCCAAGGTCATTGTGTACTGATGAAAAACGTGATTGGAGTAAATATCCATCACTGGAGTTTTAATCTGTGGGAATTGAGCAAAAAAGTTGTTGTAATGTTCAGCTACCGCTCGTCGAGCTGCAACGTATTCATTGTCCAACCTTCTCAACTTGATTCTCAAAACTGCCGCTTGAATGCTATCCAAACGTGAGTTACATCCCACGATGTCGTGGTAGTAACGTTTGCTTTGCCCGTGATTAGCGATCATTCTCATTTGTGCAGCAAGCTCATCATCATCAGTGCAAATTGCACCTCCATCTCCGTAGCAACCTAAATTCTTTGATGGGAAGAAAGAAGTACATCCAATGTGTCCAATCCCTCCTGTCTTTTTGGTTGAACCGTCAGCCATTTTGTAATCACTTCCAATTGCCTGAGCATTGTCTTCGATCACTTTTAAATCGTGACGGTTTGCGATGTCCATTATGGCATCCATATTTGCCGCTTGACCATAAAGGTGAACAGGAACAATTGCCACTGTTTTATCCGTTATCGCAGCTTCGATTGCTGCAGGATCGATACAAAATGAATCTTTTTCTACTTCTACGAAAACTGGCGTAAGACCCAAAAGAGCCATCACCTCAGTCGTCGCGATGTATGTGAACGAAGGCGTAATCACCTCATCACCAGGTTTTGCTCCGATTGCCATCAACGCAATTTGTAGAGCATCTGTTCCATTAGCACAAGGAACCACGTGTTTCACGTCGAGGTATTCTTCCAATTCTTTTTGAAATCCTTTTACTTCAGGACCATTTATGAACTGTGCTGTTTCCATGATATTCAGGATCGCACTGTCAACCTCGGGTTTAATTTTCTGATACTGGGCGATCAAGTCGACCATTTGAATTTTTCTCATGCTAGGGATAACTTATTATTTAAGCGCGCTAAAGATAATATAACCAACGCGCTATTCCAACGATTCGCAATTCGAAAAATTGTAAATCGCTTTCTGCAAAATTAAGCCCTTTTTCTGAAGTGAAATCTGCGGTTTATCGTATTCTACCGTTAACTCATAGAAAACCAAAGGCTAAACTCGACATTGTCATTCATCTCTCTATACATTTGCCTCAACCAAAAATTGAAAAACACATGAATACAATCAACCAATTCTCACTAGCAGTAGCGGCTATCGCGCTGACAGTGGGTTCTGCTACAGCTCAAGTTGACAACGGAGATTTCTCTAATGCAACGAAAGCACCGCGCACATTCAACCAACTTAATTTGGCTAATGGATGGAGCAACGGTAACGGAGGAACAACAGATTTTTATCATAACAATTCAAAGAAGTGCTCAAACATGGGTACTGCTAGCAATCGTCTTGGAGAGCAAGCTCCATTTAAAGGTGATGGATACGCAGGAATCATCGCGTATCAAAATGACAAGTCTTCGGGTTTCTCTATACAAGATATGGCAGTTGTAGAAACTGAAGGTTATGGAAAATACTCTGAATACATTACTACGAAATTAAACAAGGCTCTTACTGCTGGACAATCTTATAAAGTGACTTACTACGTGAGTTTAGCTGAAAACAGTGGTTACGCTGTTAGCGGATTTGGAGCGAGCCTTACTTCTGAATCGGTAAATCAAAAGTCGAATGCATATATCATGACGACGCCACAAGTCGTTACGAGCAATGTTGTTGATTCTAAATCAAAATGGACAAAGATTGAAGGAACATTCACAGCAAAAGGCGGAGAGCAGTACCTTACAATCGGTGTTTTCAACGAACCAGCAAGCTCAAAAGCAGTTGGTGGAGGAAACGGTGTAAATAGTATCCGTGCCTACTACTTCGTAGATGGAGTAAGCGTTGGAGCTGGTGTACCGGAAAAAGATTCTGATAATGATGGACTTTCTGACGCAATGGAAGCATCAATCGGAACAAACCCAAACAACCCAGATACAGATAACGATGGTTACAACGATGGTGAGGAAATAACAGGAATCGATGATTCTTCTACTTCTGATTTCGAAGCAACTTTCAAATCTGATCCGATGGATGATTGTGATCCAAGTACTGAAGGTGGAAACTGTGATGCTGATGGAGATGGTTTAACGAACGATGAAGAATCGAAACTTGGAACTAGCCCAGACATGGCTGACTCAGATGGAGATGGTGTAAACGATGGTGAGGATGCTTGTCCAACTATCGCCGGTGATGACAAAGGATGTCCAAAAGTTGATAACTCAGGTCCTGATTCAGATAAAGATGGTCTTTCTGATGCAATGGAAGCTAAAATCGGAACAAATCCAAACAACCCAGATTCAGATGGAGACGGATTGAACGATGGTGAGGAATTCTTAGGTGCAGATAGCCCTTCAACTTCAGCGAATGCTTCAGGGAAATCAAATCCTAAAGATGCATGTGATCCATTTACCTCTGGAAAAGATTGTGATCCTGATGGTGACGGATTAACAAACGCAGTAGAAGCGAAATTGGGAACTGATGGAAACAATCCAGATACTGACGGTGATTCAGTAAATGATAAGGCAGACCATTGCCCTACAGTGGCAGGAACAGTTGCAGCGGCAGGATGTGCATTGGACGAAGAATTGCTAGCGCAAATCAAGAGTGCTTCTGAGCACATCTACTTCAACTCAGGAAAATCAACTATCAAGGGTGAGTCTTACCCAGATCTGAACAAATTAGCAGAAATCTTCAAAGCGCATCCAGAAGTGAAAGCGTCAATCGAAGGTCACACTGACAGCCAAGGAAACGATCAAATGAACTTGAATCTTTCTAAAGCACGTGCAAAAGCTGTAAAAGATTACTTGATCAACAAAGGAGTTGATGCTGATCATCTTGCATCTGAAGGATATGGTGAAACACAACCAGTAGCAGACAACGGTACAGCTGCCGGTAGAGCGAAAAACCGTCGAGTTATCGTTCAAACTACAATGTACAAAGCAAAATAATACGATTAGGATTTCTTCTTAATCGAAAAAATAATCCTCGATTCCGATAACTTTCGGGATCGGGGATTTTTTTGACCTGTACTTTCAGCTCATAAAAAAGTGTAAAACCTTCCAAAATCCAATATTTGATAGTTACCTTCGTTATTATTCTTGATTACTAACAAAATCTTGATGCACTTGCATCGGCTTATGAAAACATTGATTACTTCCATACTTTTCGCTTGTTTTACGCTGATTTCCGCACATTCAAATGCACAACGAAACGTTTCTGATTCAATCATCCCAAGCACTTGGCTAGTTGTTCAATATGGTGGTTGTGTTCCAGAAGGAGATTTAGCCGACCGCTATGGTTTCATGAATCACATTGGACTCTTTGCAGGGTACAAAACGCAAAAGAACTGGGTAGTTGGTTTGGACGCAGCGTATATGTTTGGAGGGCAAGTTCGAATGGCTGGTGTCTTTGATCACCTGATTGATTCAAATGGAAACATTACTGATCAGAATGGTGATATTGCCATTGTGAGAACCATGCCACGAGGATTTTACGCCAATGGGACTGTTGGAAAGGTAATCCCAGTTTTGTCACCAAATCCGAATTCAGGAATTTACGTGAATTTTGGTGTGGGTTATTTGCTGCACAAATTGCGCGTTGAAACACAAGATCACGTCGTACCTCAAATTGAATTGGACTATCGTAAAGGATATGATCGCCTGACAACCGGCGTCAACACGAGCCAATTTATTGGATATACTTTGATGGCGAATGACAGCCCGATTAACTTCTTCGCAGGTTTTTACGCACAGCAAGGATTCACATACAACCGTAGAACGATCAATTTTGATTCTCCTGAAGTCCCGGTTTCGACAGATTTAAGGTTAGATCTTCAATTTGGATTTAAAGTAGGTTGGATGATTCCTATCTATCAGCGTCAACCAAAGGATTATTACTTCGACTGATGCAATTCCTGTATACTTTTGGAGTTCGCGCCTATGGCTTGGCAATACGCTTGGCTTCATTATTCACGCCGAAAGCAAAAAAATGGCTAGTAGGTCGTAAAAACTGGACCGACAATCTTCCCGAAACAAACAACAAAGATGTGATTTGGTTTCATTGCGCCTCACTAGGTGAATTCGATCAAGGATTGCCGTTGATGACTGAAATAAAATCAAGGAACCCTGAGGTATTCTTGTTGGTTACTTTCTTTTCTCCATCAGGGTTTGAACATTATGAAAAGCGCGATCACCAAGCTGATTTCGTATGCTACTTGCCT
This sequence comes from Crocinitomicaceae bacterium, assembly GCA_029252405.1. Taxonomy (GTDB): domain Bacteria; phylum Bacteroidota; class Bacteroidia; order Flavobacteriales_D; family Crocinitomicaceae; genus UBA4466. The sequence continues at coordinate 117,973 of JAQXBM010000064.1, read as the reverse complement.
TTGGATACTCCGAACAATGCACGAGTGTTCATTCAACATTTTGCTCCAAAACAAAGTTTCTTTGTGAAATATGAATTTTGGGGGAATTACATTCTTAGTGCGAAGAAAAACGGAAGTGAAATTTACAATGTCAGTGGGATTTTTCGCCCGAGTCAGCGTTTTTTCAAATGGCACGGTGGTTTCTTCCGCAAGATTTTGAAGCAGTTCGATCACTTTTTTGTTCAGAATCAAGCATCGGAGGATCTATTGAATTCGATTGATATTGCGAACGTTACAATTACTGGCGACAGTCGTTTTGATCGCGTGATTGAAAATCGCGAAAAAGCGAAGGATAACGCAATTATTGAATCCTTTAAAGGTAATGAAGAATTACTGATTGTTGGGAGTTCTTGGCCAGCGGATGAAGCCATTCTTATTCCTTGGATCAATAAATCATCAAAGAAAATATTGATCGCACCGCATCAGGTTGATGACAAACATGTCGAACACATCATTGCTGGAATTTCTAGAAAAGTTGGGCGTTATTCAACCATAAAAGATGGAGCGGAGATGGACTTTGATGTTCTTATTTTGGACACGATTGGACATTTGGCCAGTTCGTACAAATATGGAACGCTCGCATATGTAGGAGGTGGCTTCTCGGGAAGTTTGCACAACATTTTGGAGCCCGCAGTATTTGGTTTGCCGGTGATTTTCGGACCGAAACACACCCGTTTTCCAGAAGCTCAAGCTTTTATTGATGGCGGATTTGGTTTTTCCATTGAAACCACTGCACAATTCGAAAATTCATTTGAAACGATTCTTTCTGATTTAAACGCCATCAGCGCAAAAGAACGAGCATTTGTTGAAGCCAATGCGGGCGCTTCGAAGAAGATATTTCAGAGCGTTTTCTTATCTTGACTCCATGAGCAAACTCGCCGCTTTCTTAACCGAACTATCCGATCACGAACTTCGTGCCTTTCACCATTTTCGCTTCAACGAATTCATGAAGGGATCAAAAGAAAAGATCACCCTAGAAATGGAAAAGCGCGGAATTTCTTCACCGAATCCTGATGAGTTCGAAGCACAGCTGAAAATTTCCAGCGAAGACGGATTTTTTCCGAATCGTGCAGCTCTGTGTCCTCGTTGTTTGTCAGAGAAGTTTTACACCCGTCACGAAATTGAGACAATCAGCTATTCTATTGCATCGTTCGAAGTTGACGCGGACTACAAAACATGCTTGGTATGTCATTATTCCGAAGGAAACGATGAAAATGCAGGAAAAACCACACATGTAACAGCAGGCGGATTTCTTTGGAGGCTATTGAACCGAAAACGTTAGTCCCAACTCAACAACTTCAAATCTTCCACATTCTTTTTGCCTGCATATTCGTGCTGCACAGATCTGATGATTTGCTCAATGCTCCCCCACTTCGATGATCGATTGGGTGAAAGCGCAATAATTTGTCGAGCTGGAATTTCTCCAATTGCCGATCTGATGCGCTTATATGCTTTGGTTTTCTCTGGAACTGCGCGTTCTGGAATCAACGTGTAGCCACCGTTCATTTCTACCATCTGCTTTAGAAGATTCATGTTTCCACCTTCGTAATTCCACTCATCTGTTTCTTTGTTCAAGCTGCAAAAGTGAATCATTTGTGTGCGCAAGCAGTTCCCTGATGTCAACAGCCAAGGATGATGATTTTCCAAATCTTCTGTAGTCACTTCCTTCGCATTCGATTCAGGAACAAAAGCCAAAATCTCTTCATCAAAGAGCACAGAAGTTCTCAATTTGGGATCATTTACAGGTCCAGCAAGTATTCCAACATCGATCTTCTTCTGATCCAAGGCAACAAGCACATCTTCCGTTTTCATCTCCTCAATTGTCAACTGAACGCCTGTTAAAACGGATTTCCATTTGTTAAAGAGATCTGGAATCATGTAATCAGCAATTGTTGGGATAATTCCAATTCGAACCCGTTCGCGATACTCGCCCTTTTGTTTATCAGTTAAGTCTGAAATACGACCATACTCAGACAAAATATCGCGTACAATTGGAAGGAGCATCACACCAAAAGGCGTCAGTTCGAGTGGCGTCGTTGATCGATCAAAAATGGCATTCCCCAAGGTGTTTTCAGCCTTCTTCAGTTGCATGGACAGCGTAGGTTGCGTTACGAAGCATTTCTCACTTGCGCGTTGAAATTGTTGTTCTTCACTTAGTACTAAAATGTACTGCATTTGCTGGATCGAAATCATATAATGATTATTTATGGAGAGATAAAAATAATCAATAATAATTATAATGAACTCACAGTATCTTTGATCTATGGAAAGCACAACAAAATATACAGAGGAATTAAATCAGCTTTTAGCGAGCTACCAAATACACTATCAGAACCTTCGATCATTGCATTGGAATATCAAAGGTCAGGGCTTTTTCGAATTGCATTTGAAATATGAAGAATTGTACAACCGCACACTTGTCATTGTTGATGATTTAGCGGAACGCATTTTATCCATTGGTGAAACTCCGTTATCGAGTTTTAGTGGGTATTTACAGACGAGCCCCATTTCGGAAATCAAATTGACGCACGATGGAGCAACAGGTGTAAGCTATATTCTATCCGCTCAGGAAGAATTATTGAAGCAAGAGCGCGTGCTTCTTGAAATTACTGGGGAAGCCGATGACGAAGGAACAAACGGACTAATGAGTGATCTAATTCGCGAGAAAGAAAAAACAAATTGGATGTTCAAAGCTTGGCTTAACAGATAACCCGTCTTTCGCAGATTTATATCTAAACGAACGACAAGTTAGTAGGAATTATCCGTAAATTTGCACCTAAATAAACGTCCTTGCGAAGAGGCAAAGACATTGAAATAGAATACATAATAACACGTAATAAATAAACAAAATGGGAGTATTAGTAGGAAAAAAAGCGCCTTCATTCAGTGCAGGAGCAGTAGTAAACGGAGGAGAAATTGTTGAGAATTTTTCATTGGATCAATTCGTTGGAAAAAATCCAGTTGTTCTCTTTTTCTACCCGAAAGATTTCACGTTCGTATGTCCTTCTGAATTGCACGCGTTTCAAGCGAAACTAGCAGAATTCGAAAAAAGAGGAGCGAAAGTTGTTGCTTGCTCAACAGATACAGAGGAGTCTCACTGGGGATGGTTGCAAGTACCTAAAAACAAAGGTGGAATCGAAGGAATCACTTACCCAATCATCGCTGACACTACAAAGACTATCTCTGATGCTTACGGTGTTTTGGCTGGTGAGTATGAGTACAATGAAGAAATGGAAATGGTTGCAACAGGTCCAATGATCGCATACCGTGGATTGTTCTTGATTGACAAAGAAGGAATTGTTATGCACCAATTGGTGAACAACTTCCCACTTGGAAGAAACGTAGATGAGGCATTACGAATGGTTGATGCTCTTCAATTCTTCGAAGAAAACGGTGAAGTTTGTCCAGCAAACTGGCAAGCAGGTGACGACGGAATGAAAGCAAGCTTCGACGGAGTTGCTGATTACTTGGCTTCGCACTAAGAAATAGTAGTTCTAAAAATTAGATCCCCTTGTCTCGATAATTATCGGGATAAGGGGATTTTTTTATTCGAGAAAATCCTCCTAACGCTTCGTGAATTTTTCAGAATACATCTCTCCAGATTTCATTTCCACTTGGACGAAATACATACCCGATTGCAAACCAGCAATAGAGATCGCCTGATTGAACTCAAGATTGTTCACAAGCAGCTTTCCGTTCAAATCAACAATTGATGCTCTACGAATCTCTTCTTCTGCGCCTTCACCCTTGAGTAATCTCAATTCGAAATCAGCAGGATTAGGAACAATAGAAAACGGAGCAACCGCACTTAGCTCATCTTGAGAAGCAGTAGATTCAGGGACGAATCGGTACACCATAAATGGCGGAATTGCACCATCCAAGAACACAAGCGTATCTTCCAGGTTGTAAACATTGTCGTAAAAATCAGGATTTCCAGGACTTCCCGACAGCATCAGTTGATGTCCAAAAATATCGCTGCTCGCACAATCAATATCATGAGCCAAAACCACAAAGGATCCTGTTTCCCCTTCAAAATCTATCGAGGGTTCAGTGATTGACTTGGGGCCAAAGCGAATTTCAACGGCATTTGAAGTCTCATATAACCACAATTGAAAATTCAAAAAGTCAATTCTATCTCCATTCATGTCATTGGTGCCGCTATAAAAGCCGACATTATTCCACTCAATTTTACAGATTCTTGATCCTGCTGTACCTTCTGTTTTGTATGAAATATTCGAGAGTGAAGCAGCGCCATCGTAGCCGCGATCAATTATATCAGTGCCGTAAGCGACCAAATAGGAAAAAGTAGGGTCGATTGCGCAATCTCCAACACTCAGGATTCCTCCGAGGCCATCATCACTAATGTCAATAGTAGTTGTTGATTCTCCAAAATACTCAAAAGTGAAACCTATAGGAACATTGAAATATGGATCATCCCATGTTAGACCATTGTTGAGTGAGGTTGACGCCACTAAGTCAGAATACCCCCGGGAAATGAAGAAAACGAGTAAGTTTGACAGAAAGCTGATGTCGAAATAAGCAGTGCGGTGAATGCGAAAATGATTTTCATACTACGGGTTTATTGAATAATGTTCGAGACAATTTACGCCAATAAAATTACTTTTGTGTGATCTTCAAAGGTTTTAACAAAATTAGTCTCATGGGAAAGAACACATACACCGTCTACCATAACAATCGCTGCTCAAAAAGCCGTTTGGCACTCGCTCACCTCGATGATAAAAATGCCGAATACGAAGTAGTTGAATACTTGAAAAATCCGTTGACGGCTGCTGATTTAAAAGAAGTGTTGAGTCAATTGGGAATGCCCGCGGCTGACTTAATTCGAAAAGGAGAAAAAGATTTCAAGGAAAACTTCAAAGGCAAGAATCTTTCTGAAAAAGAATGGATTGATGCAATGATTCAGTACCCGAAATTGATTGAGCGACCGATTATTGTGAAAAACGGAAAGGCCGTAGTTGGGAGACCTACTGAACGGATTGATGAATTGTAACCCGACGACTGAGCCGGACATCGAACGGAGTCGAGATGGGAACCGTTTTCAACTGAACTTTTAGTTAGTTCATCGACATATCTCGATATTGAACTATTTCTATCTTGATTTTTTTGCCGCCCAAACGGTCTGCGAACTTTAGCCCAGCCACAACCAGTGGTTCTGCTATTTCCCAACAGGGGCACAAGTGCCATGTTGAAACATGCCTCACTCCCTGTTCGCCGTCTGGGACTGCCGTCCTCCGCCCTGGCGGGAACTTCACACTAACTAAAGAATCGAATTTTCACGTAGTAAATCGCGAATCCAGTTAAGAAGATGATTCCGAGCCAACTGAGAATTCGCAACCACAATTTCGGTTGATCTTCAGGCTTGACATGACTACTAGTAACCAGCTTGTAGTTCACAATGGCAATTACGGGAGCAATCATAAAACTCATTGTCGTTGCCAGGTCGACGAGACTCTTCAATTGTTTACCCAAAAAGAAAATAATTCCAAAAGAACCAAGCGCCACCATAAGCAAACTGGCGATGTAGACCTTGCTCGAACTTGACTTTTCCTCAACCTTTTCTTGGAACAACAAAATCGAACTTCGTTCAATGCTGCGAGCGTACCCATCAAACACGGTGATGCAGGTTCCAAACATGATCGAGAATCCAGCGATGGCAATAATAATGTAACTCCAATCACCAATAAACGTGGTAAACAACCTGACAATTTCGCTCGCAAAACCTGCAGCACCTTCTGGAAGTTCCTTCCCCGTTCCATAAAGAACATACGCACCCAGAGTGAGAAAACAAACAGCCAGAACAGCGGAAACAATGTAACCGAAGTTGAAGTCCGCCAAGGTTTCTTTCATGCTTGGTTTGTACCCCGTTTGCTTGATGCGTTCAATGGTCCACAAGCTACTCCAAGCACTCAAATCAACTGCAGTCGGCATCCATCCCATGAGCGCAATGATGAACAACATGCTATCATTTGAGAAAATCTCGGGTGCAACGAAATCTGCTTTTGCCGGCGACGCACCTTTCATCAGTGCCAATACAAACGCAAGCAATGTCGAAAGAAGCAGTACGACTCCAATAATCTTCGTCATGGAATCGAGGATTTTGTACTTCCCTGCGATCAATATACTCGTGCAAAAAACGAACAAACAAACGGTCGCCCAAATCCCCCACGAAGAAATACCAAAAAGGTTCTGCAAAAATCCAGAAGTTACTGCTCCAACGGCTCCACACACAAAAAACATACTTCCGATCGTTATCAGAAAATAGAGCCAAATCATCCATTTACCGATGCGGTTGTAACCATCAATGATGGTTGTTCCCGTGGCATTCGCATAGCGACTTCCATATTCGAAAAACGGGTATTTGAATACATTCGCAGCAATCACAAAAGCGATTAACGCAAATCCATACTCCGCTCCAGCACGCGTACTTTGAACCAAGTGGGAAACACCAATTGCTGTGCTCGCAAATAAAATTCCCGGCCCGAGCGTTTTAATGAAATTGGATATGCTTTTCTTTTCTGCCATGAATCAAAATATGAGTAGCGCTGCGAGGTAAATTACCGCTCCCACCAACATCATCAACAGCGTATAAGGCAAAATGCTTTTCGCTTTCAATCCTGTAATACCCAAAAGTGGCAAAGCCCAAAATGGTTGCAGCATATTTGTCAATTGATCGCCGTAGGCGAGCGCCATTATCGATTTAGGAAGACTCACACCTAGCTCCAGGGCAGATTGAACAATAATTGGACCCTGAACACCCCACTGCCCTCCTCCACTTGGCACAAAAACATTCACAACTCCAGCACTGATGAAGGAATAAATAGGGAATGAAACTTCCGTGGAAATATCAACGAAGAAATCAGAGAATACTTGGAGTAAACCCGAGCCAATCATCAAGCCCATAATTCCAAAGTACAGAGGAAATTGAATGAGAATTCCTGCTGCTCCGCGAATCGCTTGATCAATCGCTTTTAAGAACCCATGAACACTCGAATGTAGCAGTAAACCCAACCCGAGCAAAGTGAAATTGATAAAGTTAGGCTGCACAAATTCTTTATCCTTGATTATGGCGGTAACAGCAATATATACCGCGTATGCACAAATCAATAAACCAATGGTTCGTGAAAACCAGGGGGAACTATCAACTTTAGTACTTTCTATATCTTCGTTAGCGGTCGTTGAAGATTTCACCACCGGCAAACTGTCGGACTTCTTTGATCGTTTCCCGATCCAAAACATGAAGAGCGGAATGCAAATAATGAGCAGCACCATCACGAACAAGTTCATTGATCCGAATACTGTCTCAGTCATTGGGATGCTTTCCGGCAAGTGCGCTAACTCATCGGGACTAAGAATACCTTCCATCAATGAAGCGACATGACCGGGCTCAGATGCTTTAATGGGCGCCGATCCTGAAATTCCACCGTGCCACACCATCAAGCCGCTATATCCTGCAGCGCCAATCAGTGCATAATTCAAATTGATGTTTTTGATCGCTGCCTGTTCCCCTACTTTCCGCGCAAGGATGGCACCAAAAATCAACCCCAAGCCCCAATTGAAGAGAGAAACAAGAATGGTCAAAAGGGTCACTGTGAAGGCTGAAGTCGCCGTATTATTACAGAACCGCGTCATGAAACTCATGAATCGATCGACAGGTTTTGTGAGAGCTAGAGCATGTCCCAAAACAAGCATCAACATCATCTGCACAGCGAATTCCAGTAGTGTCGTTTTCCAGAGGCCGTTGTACCAAAACCCAACGAGTTCCAATCCTCGCGAGCCTGAATCCAAATCAGAATCCGTTAAAGAAAACGCTAGGAGAAAAGTGACAATGGTAATGAGAATAGCGATGGTGAAAGGCGTCGGTAAAAACGATTTAAATACTTTCTCGATACCGTTAAGCAATTTCATAGAAGTTGATTCGAAGTTGTTCCTCGTACGAAAATAAGAAAAAGCGAATGTGAAGCATCATTCGCCAATTGAATTCCAAGAAAATTTGGGCACAAAAAAAGCGGTCTTGCGACCGCTTTCCCAGAGAACAGGCGTTCTCTGTTAACCTAACCTAACCACTATTCAATTACTTTAGACGAAAAAATGTGCCAAACCTTGCGGTGAAATAGAAAAAACTGTTGAAACGCCCTATTTATTCGATGAATCGACCTGGTCAGAGAAATTATTCAGATGGACGAACTGAATCTTCACATTAGGGCATAAAAAAAGCGGCCTTGCGACCGCTTTCCCAGAGAACAGGCGTTCTCTGTTAACCTAACCTAACCACTATTCGAGAATATAGTGTCTAAAAAATGTGCCAAACCTGATCAAACTGCCAAAAATCAGACGAATAGCTCCATTTTTTCGATAAATCAACCGATTTGTGACTTTTCATCTGCCAAAAATTCCTTTTCAAAACCTATCTTCGGTCAAAATTTGTCAGTTTTTGAAGAATATCATCTCACTTATCGCGTGTATTATTGTTTCAGTTACGCTGTTACAAACGCGATACACCTATTCTTACTTTGACAGAAGCTACCCAATGATGCTCACCAATTGGGATGGTTTGGGATATTACATGTACCTGCCTTCAGGATTCATTTACGACGATTTCACAGAATTGGATTGGTATCCAGAAATGAACGAGAAATACCATTTGTCAGATGGTAACTTCTACCAAGCGCACAAAGCAGACAATGGTAACTACGTCAACAAATATTTGGGTGGCGTATCAATCATGCAGATGCCACTATTTGGAATTGCGCATGTAATCGCGCTCAATTCTGATTATCCCGCAGATGGATTCTCACCACCTTATCAGTACACCTTGGCTTACGGAGCAGTTTTGTACTGCATTCTTGCCTTGTTTTTACTTCGGAACATTCTCCTTCGGTATTACGACGACCTAGCCGTTTCCATTAGTTTGATTCTACTTTTCTTGGCATCGAACCTGATTCAATACATTTCTGTTGATGCAGGATTGAGTCATGTCTACATTTTTCCTTTGTACGTCCTAATTCTTTACGCGACGGTCAAATGGCATGAAAAACCGACCTTCTTTTGGGCGGCTGCCATTGGATTAATCATTGGTTTGGCGACCATTTCGCGCCCTACTGAAGCAATCATGTTGTTTATTCCGCTCCTCTGGAATACGCAATCCAAAGAGGCGAAACAAGAAAAATGGGCACTTGTTCGAAGACACAAAAAGCACATTTACATCACCATTGCCTTTGGTTTAATTGGTATTCTACCCCAATTGATTTATTGGAAAATGACCGCTGGAACCTTCATCCACGACGTTGGGAGTAGCTGGCGATTTTTGACGCCATTTTTCCGAGTGCTTTTTGGCTGGGAAACAGGATGGTTCATTTACACGCCCGTCACCATTTTGTTTATTGCTGGTTTCTTTTTCATGAAAAACATGCCCTTCAGAAGATCCGTGATTATTTTTTGCTTGCTGAATATTTGGATCATTATTTCTTGGGCCGATTGGAAATACGGAGCACAATACTCCACACGGGCATTGACGCAAAGTTACCCCATTTTCGCATTGCCATTGACGGCAGTTATTCACACCATCCTTCAAAAGAAATGGAAATGGTTCTTGATTCCTGTTGCAGGCTATTTAATTTTTGTCAACCTCTTTCAAATTGGACAATACAACGACGGAATCATTCATACTCGAGACAACAATCGACTTTACTACGCCCACATCTATCTCAATAGCGACCCTACGCCTGTTGACATGAGCCTGCTGGATACGGACGAGATACTCAACGATGAAAGTGGATTCAAGAAAAAAGTACTGCATCAATCCAATGAACCCATCCAAATAGGTAAAACCTCATTTTTAAATCTTGATGTTAATGCCTCCGATGACGCTTGGCTAAAAATTAGCGCCACGATTAAAGCAGAAAATGGATTTCAAACGAGTTATCTGGCGTGCCGAAGTGGCAAAGGGAAACAACTTAAAAAACGACGGATTCGCTTGTTCAATGTCTATTGCACTGAAGGAAAATCAAATTCCTATGAATTCTTCTATAAAGTGCCGAAACAGAAGAAAGGTACAACTGCAAAATTCTACGTCGATTCTGAATTTGAATTCAGCGGAATACTTGAAAACTTTACCGTTGTTCAACTCACAAATCCATAATTTCTAACGTGATCTTTTGTGTATCTTCGTCGCATGACTTTTGATGAACAAATGATGCATCGCTGCCTGCAACTGGCTGCCTTGGGAATGGGAAAAGTCGCCCCAAATCCAATGGTTGGCGCAGTGATTGTTCACAATGGAAAAATTATTGGCGAAGGTTACCACCAAGAATTTGGCGGGCCGCATGCGGAAGTCAATGCTGTGAATTCAGTTAAGGATCATAGTGTGTTTTCTGAAAGTACTATTTACGTTACGCTTGAACCTTGTTCCCACTTTGGAAAGACCCCTCCGTGCGCAGATCTTTTAGTAGAGAAAAACTTCAAACGCGTTGTGGTTGGAACACTCGATGCTCACGCAAAGGTTTTCAAAAAAGGAATCAAGCGATTGGAAGATCACGGAATTGATGTTACCGTTGGTGTGTGTGAAAAAGAGTGCTTGGACGTGAATCGAGCTTTCTTTACTTTCCATGAGAAGAAGCGACCGTTTGTTCTTCTAAAATGGGCTCAAACAAAAAATCGCTTATTGGATAATTCCGAAGGAAAACAAGGAGAAGTTTCATGGATTTCAAAGCCAGAGACTCAAGTAATCGTGCACCGTTGGAGAAGCGAACTTCAAGCTATCATGGTTGGAAAAAACACGGTAATCAATGACAATCCTTCTTTGACCATTAGAGCAGTTGCTGGAACGAATCCAACGCGAATTGTTTTGGACAGCAGAAATGAAATCCCATCTACAGCGACGGTAAAAAACTCCGAAGTCGAAACGATTATTTTCAATGTTGAAAAAGATGGAATCGAGAAAGACGTATTATACATACAACTGAAAGAACTTTCTCCCCAATTGATCTTGGAATCGCTTTACGAAAGAAATATCCAATCTGTTTTAATTGAAGGCGGTCAACGTGTGTTGCAATCATTTATTGATGCCAACTTGTGGGACGAAGCACGAATCATAACCGGCAACACTGCTTTCAAATCTGGAACGGCGGCTCCACAAATCAATGGACAAAAGATCAAGGAAGAAGTCTTTTTTGGCGATCACATTTCCTATCTTCGCCCCCTATGATTCCATTGCTACTTTCCGTATTGAGCTCTAGTTCGATTTTTGTAATTTTCAAGCTCTTCAAAAAATATGGAATCGACACGTTTCAAGCAATCGTTGTCAACTATTTCACTGCATTTGCCATTGGTTTTATTCTCTACGGAAATACCTGGAACCCAGAATGTCTCGAACAGAGCGACTGGATGTATTATGCCTTTGTTTGCGCACTGCTCTTCATCGGATTATTCTTGTTGATGGGAAAAAGCGCTCAGGTGAACGGAGTAGCATCGACTTCGATCGCTATAAAAATGAGCATGGCAATCTCCCTCATTTTTATGATTGTTGGATATGGAGAATCCATTACATTGTTGAAAATTTTAGGGATTTTACTGGCTTTCGTTGGCGTTTACTTGGTTTCGAAACCCTCTAAATCAAACGACGGAGGAAACTCAGCGCTGTGGATGTTAATTGCACTTTTCTTTGGTGGAGGAGCGCTTGATTTTATTCTGAACTACGTTCAAAACACCCACCTCGAATTACTGCAAGATTCCCTTTTCTCGGCTATTGGATTGGGAATTGCAGGAACAATTGGTTTACTCATTCTAATCGTTCGATACATTCAAGGAAAAGCGAAATTTCAATTTAAAAACGTAATAGCTGGAATCATTCTCGGAGTTCCCAACTACTTCTCGATTTATCTCTTACTTCGATCTTATGAAACAACAGGCTGGAATGACTCCACCGTACTGGCAATCACCAATGTGTCAGTTGTACTGCTCTCCGCTATTATCGGATTTGCAGCTTTCAAAGAAGCTACAACAACACAGAAAATCATTGGATTAATTTCAGCGATTCTTGCAATTTGCGTACTTTACATAGCCAATTAGACAGCATGAAACGAGCATGATTTTTATTAATCATAATATAAAACCAAGACATGATTAAAAAATATCATGAGAGAGCGAAGCGGTTCCATGGGTGCAGAATTTTTTCTGCATTTTCGTCCACAGAAAAATTTTAAACACATGAAGATATACCCACTAAGCTCAGGAAATTTTAAATTGGATGGCGGTGCAATGTTCGGAGTTGTTCCGAAGATATTGTGGCAACGAACGAACCCAGCAGATGACAACAACATGTGCGATTGGACGATGCGTTGCATGCTTATCGAAGATGGAGACAGATTGATTTTGATCGATACTGGAATTGGAGATAAACAAACTGAAAAATTCTTTTCTCATTACTTTTTATCGGATGAAAATAGTCTTGAGCCGAACTTGAATGCACTTGGGTTTTCGGCAGATGACATCACAGATGTATTCTTAACGCACTTGCATTTTGATCATTGTGGCGGAGCCATCAAGTGGAACAAAGATCGCACGGGATTTGAACCTGCTTTCAAAAATGCACACTATTGGAGCACGGAGCAGCACTGGAAATGGGCTACGGAACCCAACAATCGAGAAAAAGCATCCTTCTTAAAGGAAAACATCATGCCTATTCAAGAGAGCGGACAGTTAAAGTTCGTAGAAAGAAATGGTGATTTCACGCAAAATGTATTCAACAACTTCGATGTACTTTTTGTAGATGGGCACACGGACAGTATGATGATTCCACACATCCATTACAAAGGAAAAACGCTTGTTTTCATGGCCGATTTGCTACCAAGTGTTGGTCACATTCCACTGCCGTACGTTATGGGATACGATACGCGCCCGTTAATCACGCTTGAAGAAAAAGGTCAGTTCTTGACAAAGGCGGTTGACAAGGAGATGATTCTGTTTTTGGAACACGATATTGCCAATGAGTGCGCGACGCTTCAACATACGGAAAAGGGCGTCCGACTCAAAGACACCTTCAGATTTAAGGACTTATTCTAAATTTTTATACTTATTTTCATTCGCTAAAGATCAACTATGGACAAGTATTTACTCGAGATTCTCAAAGAAAGCAATACAATCATTATCCCTGGATTGGGTGCATTGACAATCACCAACAAAGCAACTGGAGAAACGATGTTTATGCCGTATTTACAGCATGACGACGGTAAATTGGCAGCTTTCATCGCTGAGAATGACGGTATTGACGAAGCCGATGCTAAAAACATGGTTGCAAAGTACGTCCGTGAAATCAAGGCGGAATTGGACAAAGGCGAATCCTACTCGATGTTCGAATTGGGAACTTTCAAGAAGAAAGATGACGGAGATGTCGAATTTGAAAATTGGAAAAACGCTACTGAAAAGAACGAAGAAGTTACCGCTCCAGTAGCTGCACCGATTGTTGAAGCAGAACCTGTCGTTGAGGATGAACCAATCGTTGATGAAGCTCCTGAAGTTGAGCCAGAGCCGATTGCTGAACCTGAGCCCGAAGTTGAGCCTGAAGCTATTTCAGAACCTGTACCCAACGTTGAACCGGAGCCAGAAGTTGTGCCCGAGCCAGTTGTGGAACCAGAACCAGTCGCTGAGAGTGAACCTGAGGCAATCTCGGAACCTGAACCGGCAGTTGAACCTGAAGCAGCAATCGAACCAGAGCCAATTGCAGAGCCAGAGCCCGTTGTTAAGCCAGAACCACCTGTTGCTCCTGAACCTATTGACGTTTCAGAAAAAGAGACTGAAATTCGAGAAACAATCACTGAAACGTTCAACGCCGCAGAAGTCGTAGAGGAATTTATTCCAGAGAAAACAACGCTGGAACCTTCTCCCTTATTGGACGATATTGCTCCAACTTCAGCCGTAGCGCTTGATCCTGAAATTGACTCAACAGATGAAGTTAATTCTGATGAAGAATCAGGAGAAGAAGAAGAAAAGAAAAAAGCTGGTGCCGGATTTTGGATCACGATTATCATTGTGGCGCTAGGAATTATTGCAGGTGGAGCATATGTTGGTCGAAATTTCAACGACATAAAGCAATACTTTGCGGGTAATGACGAAGAAGCGGAAAAGAATTCGTTGAAAGATGAAATTTCGAATGAAATAAAAGAAGACAAGTACGGTGTAGAGTCCGACGGCGAAAGTAAATACGAAGGAAGCTCTGACACTGGAGAAGAAGGATTCATGGATGAAGGAGACGGTAACGATGAAGGATCAAGTCAAACGATAGATTTCGAACCTGAGCCAAAGCCTGAAGTAATCAAGCCTGAAGTGAAAAAACCTGCTCCCGTAACTGTTTCATCAAGTTCGGGCGGACCGTATAAAGTAATTGCCGGAGCATTTTCGTCGGAGGCGAATGCTAAGAGATTGGCTGCTGAATTCAAATCGAAAGGGATGAATTCCGAGGTGTTTATGAAAGGTGAATTACACGCGGTGAGTATGCAATCGTACCCTACTTCTGAAGCGGCAAATGCTGAATTATCCAAACTTCAAAGTATGGCTCCAGGTGCTTGGATTTACTATAAGCGATAAGATTTCGTAAGTCAGAGTGACTATGAGAAAATCACATTTTTACTCTTGCGCTTTCCTCCTGTTCTGATACGCGGGACATAGGTCTTGTCGAAATTCATCGTCAAGAAGACACCTTCTTTCACATCACACAGGACAACGAAATTGACGTTGTATCGGCCGTTTACTTTGAAATAGTTTCCAAAAAGGGTGAAGTGATTTCCCCCAAAACGTTTCTGTTCGGCGCTTACGATTACCTTGACGATATAACGGCATTTAAAGTATTCTCCTTTGATAACATAGTGTATTTAACATACGACGATCCGAACGATGTACACGCTATGTTTGATTTGAAATCAGGCAAAGGCTATCCTCGTAGTTTGAACGATGGAAATATGGACTATAAAACCAAGTCTAAGATTGCCGATGAGCTTTTTACCATCATCAAATCCAACAACTCAAAGTTAACAGCCGATTGGAAGAATTATTGACACTCGCTACCCATACGCGTCACACGGAACATACTTCTTGTGACGTTGTCCATTTTTACTTTTGATTCCTTTTACACGACCTCGGCACTTTGGATGGTAGCGAAGTGGAATCTTCAAATGGAAATAGATATCAGCTCCATACAAATTCGACCGCTTGATCCAATGTCCCAGTTTATCGGTTCCAATTGAAAGTGGTCCCAATCGCAAACTCAACCCTAATTGAGGATATTGATATTCGTATAGGCTAATTGGAAGTGAGGCTTCAAACCAATATGTTTCAAATCGTGGAGTCACACTCAATGAATTCGCATGGCGGATCCCAAACTTGCGCTTCCCAATGGGAAGCCCTTGAATTAACGTAGCGTTCACATAAAATCGTGAAGCCCACACATTGTAATCGAACTGAGCTGAAATGAAAGTCGGTAATCGAATTTTGTTGGGCTTTCGGATTTGACCTTCGTTGATATTCGCTTCTTGCGCTTGGAAAATATTCAACGGGTTGTCTTCATCCACTTGCTCCGTTGGATAGTCTTCCCAGGAATAATTATCAAAATCGTATCCCGCGTATTGAATGTCCTCTTCATCAAATTTGATCGAACCAATGTCAATTATTGACAGGCCGAGTTTGTAGAGGTAAGGCACATCTCGACATCCAAGTTTAGGCGAGTTGGGGTAATAAGAACCCGCTTCATTGAGCATTTTTTGATAGGTGAATCCTAAGTCGAGCCCCATCCCACCTTTCCAATTCATTCGTGGATTTGGTGTGTACATTCCATCAGCCTGAACATCATACAGTAGTGCAAGAGAATCATTGTCAACGTTGAAATCAAGCTGAGAAACAGTCGCAGCTGCGCCAGCAACCGAAATAAACTTCGAGATGGAAATTCCACCCATAAACATATCTCGACGACGCTTCAAAAATGTGTAAGCATACGAACCTTTGATTTCGCCAAATTGCAAGGAAGCGACTCTTAAATTATTCAATGAATAGTCCACATCGTGCTGTTGGGTGAAATCGGGAACTCCATTCTCGATAAACTGTCCAACGTAACTCGGAACCCTTCGAACGGAAGTATAACTTCGCACCCCAAAAGCGAGACCTGCGGCGTGATCACCTTGACTCCAAACGGCGCTTGGTCCAGTCACAAAATTGCGATTATACATGTGGTAAAAACGGCGATTTTGATTGAAACCGATGTCATTTTCATTTGGCAATCGATCTTCAGTCAACTCTCCTTTTCGCACCTGGTTGAGATCACGTAAGAGCGAAAACCACGATTGGTCTTCTAAATAAACTAAGTTGTTATTGGTATACGAACCGGCACCGACGATATTGATATCCAGCCAAACCTTTGCATCTAACATGCTGGAGGGGTTGACATACACCGAATTCGTAGGAGTATAATTTCCATGCAGCGTTCCAAAGGCATTTTGACCAAAAACAGAAGATAGACTTCCCAAGAACGCTATGCAGGCGATGAACTTTATCAAATACGTTTATAGTTTTATGATTAGATCTACTAATCGATTCGAGTATCCAGCCTCGTTGTCGTACCAACCCATGATTTTCACCATGTTCCCAATAACACTCGTTAATTGCGCATCAAAAACGCAGCTGTGAGGATTCCCTACTATATCAACGGAAACAATTGGGTCGTTCGTATACTCTAATATACCTTTTAATTCTCCCAATGCCGCTTTTTCCATCGCTTCTTTAATTTTTTCTTCGCTTGGCGGATTGTTTACAATCAAGGTAAGATCTGTAAGTGAGCCATCTGGAACGGGCACTCGGATTCCACATCCACCGATTTTTCCTTCTAACTCAGGAAATATTTTCGCCAATGCTTTTGCCGCTCCGGTCGTAGTTGGGACAATTGACTCACCTGCCGCGCGAGCTCTTCGCAAATCTTGGTGTGGCGCATCATGCAAACGTTGATCTGAAGTGTAACTATGCACAGTTGTAATGAAGGCGCTTTCAATTTCACAGATTTCCATCATCACTTTCAGCATTGGTGCTGCTGAGTTGGTCGTGCAGGATGCATTGGAAACTACGAGGTCAGTATCTTGTAGCAACTCACCATTCACACCTAACACAAGCGTTCTGACATCTCCACCTTTTGGTGGTGCCGAGAGCACTACTTTCTTCGCTCCACCAACAAGGTGCTTGCTCGCTAGTTCTTCCGTTCGAAAGATCCCTGTTGATTCCAGAACAATTTCAACCCCGTGATTCGCCCACTGAATTTTTTCTGGATCTCGCTCAGAAATGAATTGAATCGTCTTTCCGTTTTCAAACACAAGCTTATCCCCCTCAACAGTAAAGGCATGTTTCAAACGACCATGGACACTGTCATATTTAAACAAATGTGCCAAGGTGTTGATATCGGCCAAGTCATTCACTACGGCAACATCCACTGATGAATTTTCAAGTGACATTCGTGTGAAATACCTACCAATGCGACCAAAACCATTCACTCCAATAACCTTCATATTTTCTGCTATTTATTACTTCCTAAAGGTAAATCTAATTTGCAGATCGAAACCTGAAATCACAAAAAAAGCTTCTCCCAAATGAATGGGAGAAGCTTCAGAAAAGTATCTATTTGAGCTCTAGTGAACTACTTGTACAAATCCTTGTTTTACCAACGGTTCACCATTATCCAAAACGGCATTGATGATATAGAAGTATGTACCTTCTTCAACAAGCGTTCCGTTTTGAGTATTTCCGTCCCATTGTCCAGCAGGATCATTTGATTCGTAAACTACATTCCCCCACCTGTTCGTGATGACGCAATTGAACTCCGATATTCCTTCTTGCTGCACAAACCACGTGTTGTTTCCAATTTGAGAAGAAAGTGAAATAATATTTGGGACATCAATATCACAGAGCTTATTGTCTAAGGTGGAAGTTGCCGTCCAAGAGTGACAAATATTCGAGCCAGTGATACTATATGTGCCTGGCTCAGAAATCGTAATCGTTAGTCCAGTTTCTCCAGTATCCCAAACGAAATCGGTTCCCGCTCCGTTTTCGAACGCTAATAGGTCAATTGTTGTACCGATACACACCGTTGTATCAGGAAGTGCAACGAAAACATAAGGTGGGAACTCTATGTCTGAGGTTACAGTCGTATTACATGCATTATCCGTATAGGAGAGCGTATAGGTTCCAGGAGTTGAAGTAGTGACCAATGGGTTTTCTAAATTCACATCAGAGAAAGTAATTGCTGTATCAGCTGATGACCAGACACCTCCTTGGTATGAAACTGTATTTTCTACATAGAACGCATAGTTACACGCCAAAGTATCGTTAAAGATTGTTGGTTGCGGCAATACGTATAAAGTTACAACTGTATCATAATTACATCCGAAATCGTCAGTAATTTGGTACGTATAATTGTAGTTCCCAGGAGTATTAGGCTGAACGACAAGTAATGTGTCATTTTGACCAGAAATAATTGTTGGATCACTCAACCACTCTTCGGATGCAATGGTATTTTGGTAAGACGTTGAACCAGGGAAGAATGACGGATCAAAGAACAATCCCCATTCGAAAATCCAACCATCATCAGTTCCCAAATTATCCTGTACGATAATGGTCCACTGCCCATTAATTGGACACCCTGCAAATCCAGTAAAACTAGCTTCAGGTTCGTAGACAACAGCTGGATCAATTGAATTTCCAGCAGAAAGATCTGTCATTTGTGTTGGTGGATTCGCTGCTATGAAAGGAACTGCGACTGTGTTTCCTAGGTTTCCTGAAATCGATCCACCTATAGTGTTAAACACGGAACTAAAACAGTATTCCCATCCAATACCTGCTCCTCCCCCACCTGGGTCATCAAACGGATGTCCAAGATAGGTTCCACCTCCACTAGTACCTCCAGGTATAATTCCTCCAGGGTAAGTATCCATCAAAGGAACCTGCGTACCATTTGGACATTCTAAAAGGATCTCTAAGTCACCCAAATAAGAGTGTTCCATGGTGATACATACTTGATTCAAATCTTGTGCATTTGCGATAGTAGCACCTGAAGGGAATCCTGAAATATCAATTGGAGCTTGATACTGCTGACCAGAACCATCAGGTAAATAAGTCAACCCAGCGAATGAACCTCCTAGTTGGAATTGCCCAGCTGGAATATCAACTCCTACCGTATCTGTAAGTGTCGCTCCACCAACAAGTGAAGTATTCTGACCTAAGCAGACCGTATCTTCAAGAGGTCCTGTCCCCGCAAAACTTGGTAATTGAGAAACTCTCACTTTACATAGTAATCGTTCGATTTGAGGGAACTGATCTGTAATTTTCAGATCAACTAAAAATCCGTTTCGAGAAGGAGGTGTGAACCAAATTGAGTCATTGTTCGGGTATGTTCCTCCATCAGAAATGTTCCAATCAAAAGCTACGTTGTTCACCGTTTGAGAATAACCATATCCTGTAGTTTCCTGAGAATAAGGGAAAATTGGCTTAGCTACGAATAGAATACTATCACCAAAACAAACATCTACAAAACCTGTATCTATTGGATTAAGAGCATTTGCCCCTTGTCCGTTAACAAAAGCTTCGATATGCGGATCGAAAGGTTGGTTTTGGTTACCACATTGAACGTTTGCAGCCCAACCGGAGCCTTCATTCATCCCGTCAGAAATGAATACCACTGTTAAACACCCGCTTGGGTTGTTCCAAGATGCAGTATATGCGAACCCAGTTGGATCCGAGATTGAGTTATGTTGTCCCAATAGTGGGGATGCCGTTGAAGGCCCGTCATAAACATAAATCCAATCTGTGGCATCTACATTAAACGTATATCCAGC
Source organism: Crocinitomicaceae bacterium (assembly GCA_029252405.1). Lineage (GTDB taxonomy): Bacteria > Bacteroidota > Bacteroidia > Flavobacteriales_D > Crocinitomicaceae > UBA4466. Next base: position 98,057 of record JAQXBM010000064.1, on the reverse strand, counting down.
GTTGATTGCAAAAGTTATCGTCATTTTTGTCCCAAGCGTTAAGTCCGGACAAAAAACGGTCGTATCGTTAAAGTTAGGAGAATAATTCCCCGCTGCTCCATCATCAAAGAAGTTTACTCCAGCCACACCAAAAGTGCTACAATCTGCAGGGTTCGCTTCATCATACCCCGCATCTCCCATGATTACTGTTTGCCCAAAAGCAAATGAAGACAAGGCCGTTAAAAGAGCCAATGAAAATCCTTTCATCTTATTCATAGTTAGTAATTTCATTTTTTCTTCATTTCGTATTTAAGGACTATAGCAGATTTAACTACTAACAATTTCTCTTCTCCTTCAATTTTGAAGTACTGATTGCGATCTGTAACCTCAATACCCAATTCAATGAAAGATGGCAGGGCATTCAAATCAACAGAAATCGTCTCAAAACTTCCTCCTTTTGAGCTGTCGTAATTCGCAAGGTAAAGCGCATTATCTAGCGCGTATGCAAGCATATGGTACTGATCTACGTCAGTATCGATCATTGTTTGTAATTCTTCCTGAGAATATTTGGAGAGAAGTCGATCATCAATTTCCTGAGCAAAAATGCTCCCTACGGAAATAAAAATGAAGCATAAAAGGCTAGCTATCTTCATAGAAATAAGGTGTTTTATAGTTTAGACAAACTTTGTGTCAAAATAGTTGCATCGCTTGAACATTTCCAATTTGATGCACCACGAATTTACGAATTAAACGTTAGAAATCTAACACAAACAGGGGGGTATTCTTGTGATCTTAAACAAGTAATGGAACTTTTTGCATTTAACTATTCTTTACAATCCGCAATTTCAACATCGTATTTAAATCAAAAAAAATCTCTAAATAGAAGAGAATATCATTTTCAAGAGGCTACAAAAGACTGTTCGTCAAACTCTGTGTATAAATGATCTATTTCCTTGATAAGTTCCAATTTTAAGCGAGCTGAATTCGGGAATTAAAGGTTAGTTTTGTAACCAAAACAGGGGGTAAATCTTATAAAGTATAGTCAAAACATGGAGACGCAAGAACTTAACAATATTTCATCACAAGTTAGAAGAGACATAGTACGAATGGTTTCCGGAGCAAGTTCAGGTCATCCAGGCGGTTCTTTGGGCTGCGCAGATTTTTTGACCTTGCTTTATTTTGAGGTGTTAAAACACGACCCATCGAACTTTAGTATGGACGGCATTGATGAAGACATCTTTTATCTGTCGAATGGACATATTTCACCTGTTTGGTACAGCGTTTTGGCTCGATCAGGGTATTTCCCAGTAAATGAACTCGGGACCTTCCGTAAGCTTTCAACACGACTTCAAGGTCATCCTTCAACGGACAAAAACATCCCTGGAGTAAGAATGGCTTCTGGATCACTTGGACAAGGATTATCATGTGCGCTCGGAACAGCAGTTACAAAAAAATTGAACGGAGACGCTTCATTGGTGTACACATTACACGGAGATGGGGAATTGCAGGAAGGACAAATTTGGGAAGCAGCCATTTATGGTGCTGCAAACAAAGTTGACAACCTAATTGCAACGATCGATTACAATGGTCGTCAGATTGACGGGGATGTTGATGACGTGCTTTCTTTGGGGAACCTTTCTCAAAAGTGGCAGGCTTTTGGATGGGAAGTACTTGAAATGAATGGTCACGACTTCGACGATATGAAGAAAACAATCGCCAAAGCACATTCATTCGTTGGTAACGGAAAACCAATCGTTATCATAATGACAACTGAAATGGGACAAGGTGTTGATTATATGATGGGGACGCACAAATGGCATGGAAATGCTCCAAATGCTGAACAATTAGAATCAGCTTTGAACCAACTGGAAGAAACCTTAGGAGATTACTAAATGAAAAAAGCGCTCGCGATATTACTCTTATTTTTAAGTTCATTTTCTTTTGGACAGGAGGAATTAACGCGTATACTTTTCATTTTAGATGCTTCAAACAGCATGAATGCCCGATGGGGAGTTCAAACGCGTATTGACGCTGCCAAAGAACTACTCGCCAAAACCGTTGATGATTTACAAGATGTTCCCAATCTAGAAATCGGACTTCGCGTCTACGGACATCAATCACCAATTACTGCGACATTCCAAGATTGTAACGATACAAAATTAGAAGTCCCATTTGGTGAGAACAACTTCTCACGTGTCAAAAGCCGTGTGAAATCGATTCAGGCAAAAGGAACAACACCAATTGCTCGATCGCTGGAAGCGGCAGCTGGTGATTTCCCTGACAACACATCGCGAAATGTAATTATTTTGATCACCGACGGACTCGAAGCATGCGACAACGATCCATGCGTGATTGCAAAAAAACTAAAGGACAAAGGAGTCAATGTCACACCATTCGTAATTGGACTGGGAATGGACTTGTCTTACTTGGAGAAGTTTAAGTGTATTGGTTCTTATGAAGATGCCGAAACACGTGAGTCGTTTGAGAAAGTACTTCAAAATGTTGTTCAGAAAGCACTGTTAAATACAACGGTTCAAATCAACTTGAATGATATTTCAGGAGCACCAACTGAGACGGATGTTACGATGTTCCTTTACGAGGCTGGAACGACGAATCTCAGGTATACATACACACATACGATCAATCGCCACGGGAATCCTGACACCTTAATCATGGATCCAGCGCTGAAGTATGATTTAATTGTGAATACGACTCCTAGAGTGGAGAAAAAGAACATCGAGATTCAACGAAATATTCACAACACAATTGAAGTGGATGCGCCACAGGGAAATATTCGTTTGCGCTTCCTCAATGCAGCAAAACCGTATCAAATTGATGCGAGAATTATGCAGGATGGAAGCCACGCTACCTTGAATACGCAGAAAATTGGCAGTAAGGACAAATACATTGTCGGAACCTACCAAATTGAAATATTGACGCTCCCTCGGATCTACGCAACTGTGAACGTAGAGCAAAGCGCAACCATCGATATCAACATTAAAGCACCTGGATTCTTTAGTTATACTGGAATCAACAAAATTACCGGCCAAGTCTTCATGAAGAATGACAATGGCACTTGGGAATGGGTGACAAACCTCGAAGAAAACAGCAGAAATGGTCGCATTCAATTGCAGCCAGGAGCATACAGAATGGTATACCGTCAGGTCGACTTAAAATCCTCGACGTACACTATGATAAACGATTTTAGAATAAATTCCAACTCAACAACAACGCTTAAGTTATGACAACGACAACAACATTCGAAGTACTTGGTACGAAAGACACCCGATCTGGATTCGGAGAAGGACTACTCGAAATTGGTAAAAAGAATAAAGATGTTGTAGCACTGTGTGCCGATCTAACAGGATCGCTAAAAATGAACGCTTTTCAAGATGAATTTCCTGAGCGTTTTTTCCAAGTTGGAATTGCAGAAGCTAACATGATGGGAATGGCGTCAGGAATGACCGTTGGAGGAAAAATTCCCTACACCGGAACCTTCGCCAATTTCTCGACTGGTCGAGTTTATGATCAAATTCGTCAATCGATTGCGTACTCCCAAAAGAACGTTAAGATTTGTGCTTCGCACGCAGGGTTGACGCTCGGAGAAGATGGTGCAACTCACCAAATTTTGGAAGATATCGGAATGATGAAAATGTTACCAAACATGACGGTAATTGTTCCTTGCGATTTCAATCAAACGAAACAAGCAACAATGGCAATCGCTGAGCATGATGGACCAGTATACTTGCGATTTGGCCGACCAAAAGTTCCAATTTTCGTGAAACCAGATGCTGATTTCGTAATCGGTAAAGCTGATTTATTGATGGAAGGATCGGATGTTACTATCATCGCTTGTGGACACCTTGTTTGGAAAGCAATCGAAGCGGCCGAAATTTTGGCGGAAAAAGGAATCTCTGCTGAAGTCATCAACATGCATACAATCAAACCTTTGGACGCTCGAGCGATTATCGAATCTACGGCGAAAACAGGATGCGTTGTAACCGCCGAAGAACACATGATCAATGGTGGTTTGGGTGATTCGGTTGCTCAAGTTATCATTCAAAACGATCCAGTCCCACAAGAGTTCGTTGGGGTTGATGATTCATTCGGAGAAAGCGGTAAACCAGAGGAGTTGTTGACGAAATACAACATCGATACGCCAAACATTGTTGAGGCAGCGCACAAGGCTATCCAGAGAAAGAAATAAATGCAATTTCCAAAGGAAGATCAACAAATTCTAGATTTATTCGATCAAGGAGGATCTTCCGTTGATCAGGCATTTCAATTGCTCGTAAAAACCTACGGGGAAATACTGTATTCTCAAATTCGGAGGATTACGCGCAATCACGAACAAACGAATGATGTTCTTCAGAATGTCCTGATTAAAATCTATCAGAACCTGCCAAATTTCAAGCGAAACTCATCTCTTTATACGTGGATGTATCGTATTTGTCGGAATGAAGCACTCAACTTTCTAGAAAAAGAAAATCGACGCACAGGTGTGGACATTGATCCGCCTATGTTGGAAGTTATCGCCGGGAATCAATCTTTGGACACCTTGGATTCTGAAAAGATTTCTGAACTGTTGAATCGTGCCATTGAATCCTTGCCCGAAAAGCAGGCGCTGGTTTTTCAATTGCGCTATTTTGATGAAATGCCCTACTCTGAAATTTCGAAGAAATTGACGACTAGTGAGGGTGCATTAAAAGCGAATTTTCATCACGCGAAACAAAAAATTCAAGGTTTTATTTTAAACACATTAAACCAATGACAACTTCGGCTGTCTAAGAACTGTAATGGAAGAAAAAAACGACATATTTGATCACCTGAAACCGAGGAAAACTCCAATTCCCGACGCTTCATACTTCGAAGCATTGGCGAATTCCGTTATTGAATCGCAGAAGGAAAAAGCGCCCGCAGCGCCTAAAGAGACTAAGATTATCCCGCTTTACAAACGCCCATCTTTATGGATTGGAGCAGTAGCCGCAGTATTTATCGCAGGAATTCTGATTATCAATTTTAATGAAACTACCGAAATTGATTCTGATCCACTTTTGGCTCTAAATGATGTCTCTTCGAACGACGTTTACGAATATATCGACGAAAATATTGAAGATTTTGAAACAGATTTAATCGTTGAAGCTTTGAACGAATCAACAGTAAATGAAATGTCTTTCGTTGAACCTGAAACGACAGAATCAGCGCCAGAAGAAACAAAAATTATTACTTCAGAACCCGTGTCTTTTGACCAGATAGATTCTGACGATATACTAGATTATTTTAACGAAGAAGGAATCGATTCGGAAGATTTCGAAGATGATTCATTTATTTAATAGGAAATTATGCAAGCAACAAATATCCTCCAAAAATCGGTTTTAACATTCGCTATTGCGTTGTTCTCATTCTACGGTTTGAGCCAAGATGGAAAACCAAGGCAGACAAAACAAGATAAGATTGAGCAGCTCAAAATTGCCTATATCACGAAAGAGTTGGATTTATCGACTGAAGAAGCCGAAAAGTTCTGGCCAGTTTACAACGACATGAATGATGCGCTCAAAGAAGAGAAGAAAACACGTCGCACGAAAAGTCAGGAATTGAAAAAGAATTTTGAAACGCTCACGGAAAAGGAAATCGAAGAGAAAACGATTGCCATTCTCGACAGTGAAATTGCCGAAGCAAAACTGAAAAAAGACCACACGGAAAAAATCGCAAAAGTGATTGGATACAAGAAGATGGTTCAGCTTCTGCGCGTTGAAAAACAATTCAAAAAAGAGCTCTTAAATCGATTGAATGAAGGGCAGAGACAAGGACCTAGGCAAGGACAAGGCGGTCGCCGTGGACAAGGAGGACCGAATCGTCCAAACAGAGTAAACTAGGCATCAATATGTCATCTAACGCTAGTGATTTCCTTGAATTTCAAGGTCAAACGAACGAGAGTCCCTACCTCATCGATGTAGATCGAGCGGAAGGGATTTTTATTTACGATAAAAACGGCAAGCGCTATATGGACATGATTGCTGGTGTCGCAGTAAACAACATTGGGCACAATCATCCTAAAGTCGTTCAAGCACTCAAAGCCCAAATTGATCGACACCTGCACGTCATGGTTTACGGTGAATTCATTCAGGATAGTCAACTGAACTTCGCCAAGAAATTATCCAATCTGCTGCCTGAAAACCTCGATTGCGTTTACACAGTGAACTCAGGAACAGAGGCCAACGAGGCAGCATTGAAATTAGCGAAACGCGTAACAGGAAGAACTGAACTTGTTTCCTTTCGCCGATCATATCATGGAAGTACGCATGGATCATTGAGTGTTTCAGGAAATGAAACGAAAAAAGAAGCCTTCCGCCCACTCGTACCAGATGTCCGATTTTTGACATTCAACGCTATTGCTGAGCTAGACCAAATCACCGAAAAAACGGCTGGCGTCATCATAGAAACAATTCAGGGTGATGCTGGAGTGCGTGTTCCGAGCAAGGAGTTTTTAATCGCTTTGCGCAAGCGCTGTAAGGAAGTTGGTGCCCTTCTCATTTTTGATGAAATCCAATGCGGAATTGGTCGTGCGGGAAGTTTGTTCGCTTTCGAGCAATTTGATATCGTACCAGATATTCTCACATTAGGAAAAGCTTTGGGCGGAGGAATGCCGATTGGAGCACTCGTTTCTTCAAAAGAACACTTGTCAACCTTCACGAATAACCCAATGCTTGGGCACATTACAACATTTGGTGGACATCCTGTTATTTGCGCAGCGGCAGATGCATGTTTGGATGTAATGACATCTGAAATTGATTATACCGAAGTCGAAAGACTCGGACAATTACTGGAGTCAATTGTACAATCGAACCCAGAAATCAAAGAAATTCGCAGAAGCGGAATGATGTTCGCGTTCGACATGGAATCCTTTGAACGCGTTGAAAAAGTGGTTCATAAATGCCTCGAAAAAGGACTCATCAGCTTTTGGTTCTTATCTCATCCATATAGCTTCAGATTATCTCCTCCGCTCACGATTTCAGAAGATGAAATTCGCCAAGCAGGAAGAATTATTTTGGAGTCAATTGAAGAAACTTCCTTGATTTCTGAGTAAATTTGTGGAACCTTTTAGTGCAACGAATACTCGTCATATTGATTCTTGTGGTGTTCTCAGCTTCTGAGTTCAGACCACTTTTCCACTTAGCAGATTACGCCATCAACTACGAATACATTTCAACGGAGCTTTGTATTGAGAAGGACCTTGTAGAATCCTGCTGTAAAGGAAAGTGCTATTTAAATAACCAGCTAGCCAAAGCCGTTGCACCAGAAGAAGATTCTTCCTCTGAGCGCAGAGCTCCGAAAATTGAATGGGAGAAAACTCCAATGCTCATATTTGCTTCAGAGAAATTATCCTTTTTTGAAATTCAAGATGAACGAAACGTACCAATCATAAGAAACGATGCATATTTCGATGACATCTTTCTAAACACTCCGACACCACCTCCCCGATCCTAATTGAATGACCCGACTTACTCGAACGAGTAATTACTTATTTATCAAATTCAATTAAATCGACAATGAAAAGTTTTATTTTCCCAGTACTGGGGACAATTTTGCTATGCTCAAATTTGAGTTTAGCCCAAGAGAATCAATGGAGCGCTACACGTCCTGATGGACACGCACCAATTAGTGTAATGGGTGATCACATGCACCACAAAGGCGAATGGATGGTTTCGGCGCGCTTCATGCCTATGACCATGTCAGGATGTTTGTCAGGAACAGGTGACATTAACAACGACCGCATTTATGACGACTTCATGGCTGCACCTCAAGATATGCAAATGACAATGTCTATGATCGGTGTGATGTATGCTCCAACAGATTACATAACCTTAATGGTCATGGGGAACTACCTAACCAATGCAATGGACCTTGAAACTGGAATGGGTATGGAATTCTCTACGGCATCAGCCGGTTTCGGTGACGCAAATTTTGGCGGATTGATTAAAATTCTGAATCAGAATAAGAATGCCTTACATGCGAATATTGGTATTTCAATACCTACAGGGAATATCGACCAACGCGATGATACTCCAATGATGATGAATGCTCAGTTAGCCTATCCTATGCAGCTTGGAAGCGGGACATTTGACCCATATCTCGGTCTTACTTACTTTGGACAATCTGACTTTCTATCTTGGGGAGCACAATCAATGTACAAAATGAGACTTGCTGAAAATTCAGAAACATATACATTTGGGAACAAGCTAAATGCTTCCGCTTGGGTAGCTTTCAAAGCTACTGACGCTTTAAGTTTCTCAGTGAGTGCGACATATTGGAATACTGCGAAAATTTCCGGTGCAGATCCAGATTTGAACCCAATGATGATGCCTCTGTTCAGCACAATGAATTCAGGTAGAAGTCAACTAGACTTGGGAATTGGAACAAACTTCCTTGTGGATTCTGGCAAGTTAAAAAATCTACGAATTGGAGCAGAAGTTAAGCTGCCTGTTTATCAAAACGTAAATGGTATTCAGATGAAAAATGGACCAATGGGAACTATTGGTGTACAATATGCCATTGGACATTAAAACTAAAAAGCGACCTAATTCTTGGGTTAGGTCGCTTTTTATTATCTGAAGAATTTCAATTAGTCTCGTCTCTCCCTTCGATCCTCCTTTCTCTCATTCTTCGCCCATTCGGATCTGAGCGGACGATTGTAAATCGTGAAGAATGGAATATCGATCAGTAATGATGCATTTATTCTGAGGACGTTCAATCCACTTTCACCCACAACAGCATTTCCATCAGAATACTTAATCGTTCTAAGGTTTGGAATGTAGGACACTCCTGCCCCCAAGCTAATTGGCGTATTCTTGAAGTTATACAGAAGTGATGCGCCTGGAGTGAAAAAATGCTCGAAGCGAAGATCGACATACGAAGTTGTATCGTTGTTCAATCGCTGATTCACGATCGACCCCAAATCGATTACGCTTGCAAACAAAGTTAAGTGCCCATTGGCGAAGGTCATCGAAATTCCAATTGGAGCTGACAATCCAACATTCCCCTTGTCTTGATAATTCGAGTTAATTGCAAACGCTCGCTCAATTCCTCCCGTAAATCCAACATAACTATTCACTGATAGATTAAAAGAACTGCTTCGTTTTATTGAAGCGCTACCAATTGGCAATGAATAAGCCTGAAGTAACTTCTCCATGTCCTCATCATTGTTGATTTCACCGAGTCCTCCAATGAAACCAAGAATTCTCGACATTTCCACATGGTCATCAGGGAAGGTGCCTAAAATCAGTACTAATTTCGGAATCGCCGATCGGTAATTCTTCGCGATAAGACTTTCGGAAAAGGAGATGAAATCGTGAGAAAGCGCTACAACAGAATCAAATTTCGTCGTGTTCACGTCCAATAAATTCAGCGTTGAAGAAGTACTTTGAACTACATCAATCAACTCATCTATAACACTCATTGCTTGTGAAACATTCGTGATTTCATAGTTGTTTTGCTTGATCAAATTTGCAAGCATCTCCATTTTGTTAACCATCATTGAAATGCTCTGAATGATCTTCGAAATTTTTTGGTGCGCCTCTTCAATGTTATTTTCACCCGTAATTTTATCAAAGGCATCTTGAAATTGCTTGAGATCCAACAATTGAGAATACAGCAATCCATAAAATATCTTGGAAATATCCTTGCTTCGCGGGTCTCCAGTATGTGGCAAGGTAACCAATGGATTAACCCAAATTCTTCCCGACGCTTCTGTGTCTTTGAAAGCTTGGGATAGCAAATCTGAAATATTGACCAACTGCGCAACCAACGATGAATCCGAGGAGTACGGAGCGCTTGATGCATAGTTCAACAATTGATCCACTGGGACTCCCATTTCAGCATACTTTAACAGGTCAGAAGTAAGAAGCAAACCATCCTTCATGTCTGGTTTTAGTTTGATTTTCGGGAAAATATCGTCAATATTGATCACCAAATTTGTTGGGATATTCTCCATGTCGATATTGACCAACTCTCTCAAATAGAGCAGATCCGCAGTGTAATAGGCATCCGTTCCCTGCGATCGAAGGGCAATAATTTGAGCAAAGGTTTTCGGAAACAAGTCAGCGAGTAATGTCGAATCGCGTTCCGTAATTCGCTTGAACATTTGGTGGATTCCCATGTGTAGTACTTCCTGCTTGAATCTTCCGCCCATGAACGTTGCTATTCCATTGATCGCCGCGGCTTCCCAATTCATTGGAACAGAACTACTCGGAACAATTTTATCCGCTGGCTTCTCAGTAATATCTGCCAATCCTGGGATGGTTGATGTTAGAATTTCAGGCCCTGAAGTATCCCTTGCTCGGACATTGATCTTGTAATTCATGAGAAACGGATTCCCTTTGATCGAAGATGAGTCCATTCCATATCGATTAAGGATTCCATAGAATTCCTGATTTAGCTCAAGGCTCTCGTCATGATCGGCAGTGGCATTTTCTTCGATAATTTGCTCTAAACGCAGCGCATCTAAATAAGTCGGCTGTTTATTATACTTGTAATCAGAGTCTTGTGAGTACGCAAAGAACGAGGCGCACAGAATTAGTGAGGTTAGTAATCTTTTAGCAGTTTTCATCGTGGTGTAGAATTTATCCTAAGATAGAAAAACTGATGACGTGAAATTCAAATAGGTCGAGTTATGTTGTAGAAGATGATTCCATCACAGCTTTCAATTTCCATGTGAACCCTAACGTTCTTTATCGCATCTGAGCACTTTCAATCAAGCTTCAACAGATCGAAGAAAACCAAGAATTGCATCAGTAATTTTGGAGTATTCAGCCCTAGAAATTGAATACGGCGGATTCACAAAAAGCGTGTTCCCAAGAGGACGAAGCAGCACTCCATTTTCGAGGAAATAGGAATACGCGCGTTCTCGAATATCCGAGAAATACGTATCTCCTTCTCCAGTATCAATATCAAACGCGACGATCGTTCCAGTTTGACGTGTATTTCGAACGTTTTTCAAAGATGCCAGCTCTTTCTTAAACTCTGTTCCCCAATTCACCAAAGCCTCCATGTTTTCGATGGTAGCTGGTTCCTCGAAGAGATCCAAATTTGCACAAGCGACTGCGCAGGCGATGGGATTTGCTGTGAATGAATGTCCGTGCAAAAAGGCTTTGGTTTTCTCCTCCGACAGGAAAGCATCAAATATTTCTTGCGAAGCGACTGTTAAGCCAAGCGCCATTACTCCAGCAGTGAGTCCTTTCGAAAATGCGACAATATCAGGTTTGTTCTGACAATGATCCATGGAGAATAGTTTCCCCGTCCTTCCGAATCCTGTCATCACCTCATCAAAAATTACCAGAGAACCATATTGATGCACAATGGCCGTGAGTTGATCCAACATTTCGGGTGAATACATTCTCATTCCAGCAGCTCCTTGAACGAGCGGCTCAAGAATCAATACCGCTACTTCTTGCGTCGCAAAAAGCTCCCTTGCCTTGGCTAAAATCGCTTCTTGATTATCAGCAGTAGGGAATTCCAAATAATCAACATCAAAGAAAAATGGCTCGAAAGGAGCATTGAAATATCCGCGTTGACCAACAGACATTGCACCGAAGGTGTCGCCATGATACGCACCATTCAACGCCACTACTTTTCGTCTTGGTTTTTCAAGGTTGTGGAAATATTGAAATGCCATTTTCAGTCCGACTTCAATCGCAGTAGAACCGTTATCCGAAAAGAATACCTTTTTTAGATTCTCAGGGCACTTTCCAACAATTCTTTCCGCCAATTCAACAGCCTTAGGATGCGTTACCCCGGCAAAAACAACGTGGTCGATGGCATTAAATTGATCCGAGATTGCTTTTCCGATATGTGGATGTGCGTGACCGTGAACATTCACCCACCACGAAGAATTTGCATCGATGTATTCCTTGCCCTCTGCATCAAACAATGTTACACCCGAAGCTTTGACAATTTCCAAATGGTCGCCGGCAGTTTTGTGCTGAGTAAACGGGTGCCAAACAAATTCCTTATCTCGTTCAATTAAACTCATCTATATCACGTATTTAATTTTCTCTGCATGAGTCAAAACAAAATCTTGATTCACCTCACTTGTCAATGGAATTCTCGCAATAAATCGGCATTCGGTTGTATCTAAAATGATTTTTTCGGTAGTGGGATGCGCATTTCCAACGAAAATGATTCCTTCGATTTCCACTCCTCGATTTTTCAAGATTTCAATCGTCATTAAAGTATGATTGATGCTCCCCAAGTAATGTCGAGATACCACAATTGTAGGTAGCTTCCAATTTTCAAATGCATCCGCATAGAGAAAACCTTTCGAATTGATCGGAACCAGTAATCCTCCTGCGCCTTCCACCACGAAGTTTCCTTCTACCTCCGGCAAACTCAAGTCTTCAGGTGAAATTTCCACTCCATCGATATCTGCTGCAGCATGCGGTGACATGGGTTCGGTCAATTGGAACGCTTCGGGAAGAATTGAGACATTTTTAGTCAGTTGTCCAATTTTGATTGAATCAGAATTGTCCAAATCTCCTGCCTGGACAGGTTTCCAGTAGGTTGCTTTCAACGCTTCTGAAACAATTGCACTAACGACCGTTTTTCCAACGTCGGTTCCTATTCCGGTTATGATGTATTGTTTCATTTTAACTATGTTCTCTTCCGTGTAAAAAATCAATAAATTCTTTCTGCGCGTATTCCTTATGCAAATGCCAATAAGAATAAGGCAAAGGAAAAACGGAGACACCCGCTCGCTGAAGAAGCATGTATTGGTTCAAATCGATCGACTCGACAAAATCTCCAGGATAGCCAATTAAGTCGATCACTTTTGACTTTTTATTCGAGGTGATTAATATATCGACTGGAATTGAAGCGACTTCATAATCACAAATGAACTCACAGCCCAATTCAGTTAACCAATCACTCACTTCCTTTAAGAACTGATCGTGCATTTCTTGAGCTTCAATTCGGTTAATTCCCAGCTCGTTTTTCTTATACAAGTATTCTTTCAAGAGCAAATCAGACTTCAAAAAGTTCGGATCAAATGAGATTAAATTGATCACTTTTCTCTTTGCTCTTGTGACAGCTACATTGAAAATGCGTGGATTGTCCAAATAGCGAAGGGCTGAAGGGTGCGTTTGTTCATCGACACACCAAGAGATGATCATCACATCACGCTCATTTCCTTGAAAAGCATATGGAGTTCCAACCATAATTCGATGTCTTTTTCGAATGTTGCTATCAATCTCTTTGCTGATTCGCTCAATGATATGCTCACATTGGTTCCTGAATGGCGACAGTATACCTATTGTAGTATTGGAAAAGGTGATCGCATCCATTGAGTCAATCTCAATAATGTGTTTGATAATTCGATCTACCTCCACATCATTTACGCCTTTGTCGGATCTTACCCCATCACAATTTTCTATCCACAGCGATTGATATTTATGAACTGGCAGCGACTTCATCACCTTAAGTTGATCTCCGTAGAAATTCCTATTACTGAACGCCAACAATTCCTCATTCCCTCTAAAATGTTCGTCGAGAAAAACAACTTCATCATTGCTCTTCGATTGCTCAAAGCAGATATCCAAGATACTCGAATCACGGTAGTCCAGCAATTCTGAACTAAATCCCTCCAAACCAAATTTACGCTTGATTAAATCCTGTTGACTTCTTGCCACAAAAGAGAAATGTCTTAATTGATGAGGATCACCTACTACGAGTACTTTTTTTGCACGTTGTAAAGCAGGCATAATTGAAGCCAAATCACATTGACTCGCCTCATCGATGATTAGCAAATCAAATAAATCTTGCTCAAGAGGAAGCGCCTCATACAAATCTGACAGCTTGCACATCCAAATCGGAAATGTCCGAAGCAACTGGGAGAAATCAAGCTCATCAAACAGTGTTTCTTGCTTACTCAAGCTGTATGCATTAATTGCCTTAAGGAATCCACTCAAATGATTACGATGCGTGCGAAGAAATCGATTCAATTGCTCATCGTAACTGAATAGCGCCAACTTTTTATGCTTACTCAACAGGCTTTCCTTATTGGAATAATAATCTTCTGAAATTTCCCAATGCGGTGTCGCAAATTTCGTTTTCCACTTGACGTATTGTTTCCTCAACTTGGGAAGAATTCCTTTTTTATTTCTGTTCTCAAAAAGAAGATTCCCCCACTTCATCTCATTTTCTATAATGAGATTGAATTCATCCTCCAACGCCTTGATTTCCTTTTTTATGTTGTACGATTCGTAATGAACCATTTTTGTCCTTTGCTCTAATCCCTCTTTGTAGGATTTCATTAGCAAAAGCTTGATCCTTTTTCGGATTTGTCGGGCATAACTGCTCTTTCCAGGCCTCATCGCTGCTGTCTCTAATCCCAATTCGGTCAGCTTCTCGAGAACGACATCGACCGCTTCGTCAGTTTTGGATACAACTAAAACCGACTTCTCCCGGAGGACATGATCGATTGCAACATTGGCAATAGTAAATGATTTCCCAGTGCCAGGAGGTCCTATGACAATGGATTTAGAGTACTTCAACGAATTCTCGAGTACATTCAATTGTCCTTCACTCAGAATAGACGGAACGCGACTTTCTTGGTCAGACTCCTCTGCCACCTCGGAGGTATTCATCAATATAGATTTCAAGGCCCCTGAATAATCCATATCCTCGGACATCTCCGTCAGCTCAGAAATGATACCGAGTGTTTTGCTTGAATATTTCACCAATCCAACTCCCATTCCAGAGTAAACCTCAAGTTTGTCTTTTGGACGCCGTGACTTGATCTTTTTCTCAGTAATCAATTCTGGAAAGTCCCTCACCCCTTTAGCATCGACCCCATCAAAATTTTCTTCCAAAACGGAAGCGATCTTCATGGAGATATTGAAATCAATTATGGGGCTCTTCAACAAAAAATCAAACAATTCATCGAGAGGTGGAGTCCCCTCCTTTTTGATCGTATTTAAAAAATTATAATTGAGGAATTTTTGATTTTGCTTTAAGCGCAAATATGGAAATCCATCCTTTCTGTATATCTCCGCAGGAATGAAAATCAAGGGGGCGCACAACCTGAAGCCATTCGCTCGACCCACAATGAAATGGGCAAAAGCATACAGCGATTTCTCCTTCGAATAGAACGAGAGGTTCTCCTCTATTTTTTCTGCTTGTTCATCTAGAAGTGGCAGGTATGGCAGCTCGCCATTGAGTGTTTCATCCTTGCCCTCAACCCAAATTCTGTCCTCTACTTTCTTGGCAAAAAAATTCGTTACGTTGATCGTTTTAGTGTCCAATTCATAACACTCTCGCAGATAACGAAAAATTGATGCTGGTGAGAAATGCATCCTATCTCAATTGAGCACCCAACTTAGACTCCAGTTGCCCACGGATTTTATCCATCACTGCGTCAACTTGCTTGTCTTTGAGTGTCTTTTCCGGATCCTGAAATTTGAATGAAACAGCATAGGACTTCTTCCCTTCTTCGAGGTTCTTTCCTTCGTACACATCGAACAACCCGACCTCTTTCAAAATCTTCTTGTCACTTGCCTTAGCAATTTGTTCAATTTCTGAGAACGTGATTTTGTTATCCAACAACAATGAGAAATCACGGCGAACAGCAAATGTTTTTGGCAATTCTGTGTATTTCACTTTTACGAATTTCAAACTATCGATGATTACATCCCAATCAAGATCTGCAATAAATACATCCTGTTTGATTCCGAAGTGCTTTTTCAATTGAGGAGTAATCCATCCAATCTCACCTACTCTGTGTTTTAAGATCGATAATTGCACACCATCTTGAAGCAACGAATTTTTGAAAGATGATTCCTTCAACATTCCCGCCAGCCCAATTCGCTCGAACAAAGCGCGTGTTGTTCCTTTGATGGTAAAGTAAGATGTAATGTCGTTGTTCGAATTCCAGTTTTCTGCTTCGCGTTTTCCGCTCAATGCGATAATCAAGCGTCGATTTTCCGAATAACCATCGTCGAATTTGTGGTATACTTTTCCGAATTCGAATAATTTCAAATCGGGATTCTGTCTATTTTGATTGTGCTGAATCGTCTCCAATGCATTGTAAACAAGCGACTGGCGCATCACGTTCAAATCCAAGCTCAATGGATTCAACATCTCCACATTTCTGATCGATTTCACGACTTCTCCTCCCAACTTCTCAGCGTATTCAGCCTTCGTTAGGGAATTGTTCATCGTTTCAATGCATCCCATTCCCACTAGCATTTCAGAAATGGTCGTTTGTAATTTCTCAACATCCGGTTTCGTGAAAAGAGGAAGTGAGGTATTCAGTTTCTCTGGAATTGGAACATTATTGAATCCAAAAATTCGAAGTACTTCTTCAACGACATCTGCTTCTCGCGTAACATCAACGCGGTATGCAGGGATTTCCAATTGAGCAACACTGTTTGACTCGCTTAAAACTGCGATATCCAATTCTTTAAAAATCACTTTCGCCATTTCAACTGGAACCTCTGTTCCAATCAATCGGTTGCAACGATCGTATGAAAACTCGACCGTCACATTTTCAACCGGCTTTGAGTTGGTATCTACAATATCCATCGAGATTGTTCCACCTGCCACCTCTTGAATCAACAAAGCTGCTCTTTTCAGTGCATATTCAGTCATATTTGGATCAACCCCACGCTCATAGCGGAAAGAAGAGTCCGTATTCAAACCGTGAGCCTTGGCCGTTGTACGAACCGAGACAGCATCGAAATACGCCGATTCAAGGAAAACATCTGTGGTCGAATCTGAAATTCCAGAAGTATCACCTCCAAATACACCTGCAATACACAGATGATCTGTTCCATTGGTGATCATTAATTGATCTCCACCCAGCGTGCGTTCTACTTCGTCGAGCGTTGTAAATACATCGCGCTCGTTAGCCGTTTTTACGACGATTTTTCCATTCAACCTTGCTGCATCGAAGCCATGAAGAGGTGTTCCCAATTCATGCATCACGAAATTCGTAACATCAACCACATTGTTGATTGGAGACAAACCAATTGACCGCAATCGCTTCTGCAACCAAGCTGGCGAAGCTTCCACTTTCACACCTTTGATCGTCGTACCGATGTATCGAGGGCACAAATCATTATTTTCTACCTCCACAGAAATTGGGAGGTCATTATTTTCAACTTTGAATGCACTGACATCAGGAAACTTGAGTTCCAATCCAGCATTGTTATGAACATTCAAATAAGCTACCACATCACGAGCGACACCAATATGCCCCATGGCATCAGAGCGGTTTGGTGTTAATCCAATTTCGATTTCGTAATCGTCTTCCAATCCAAAATAAGCAGAAGCCGCCGAGCCAACCTTTGCATCATCCTCAAGCAATAAAATTCCATCATGCGACTCTCCAAGACCTAACTCGTCTTCTGCACACAGCATCCCCATAGACTCCACTCCGCGGATTTTCGATTTCTTGATTTTGAATTCCTCTTCTGGCGAAGGATGCAATTTGCAGCCAACTGTTGCTACAATTACTTTCTTTCCCGCCTCAACATTTGGTGCTCCACACACGATTTGCAATGGCTCGTTACCAATAGAAACAGTCGTAACTTTCAATCGATCAGCATCTGGATGCTTTTCGCATGTCAATACCTCGCCAATAAAAACACCCTCCAAACCGCCTTTTACGGCTTCAATTTTGGCAATCCCCTCTACTTCAAGTCCAGTATCGGTAAGTATTTTACCCATTTCTTCGGGTGACAAATCCGTATCGACATATTGCTTTAACCAATTGTAAGAAACCTTCATGCGTGCAATTCTTTTTAAGAAGGTCAAATTTACGGGAAAAAAGCCCATTTACAAGGAGAAGATGCTCGGATTTTAGCGCAAAAACTGAAAGAAAAACGAACAATGAAGTCATGCCCGTTTTCCTTTTAGGAATGATTTCAATTTCTCATGAATCGAACAGGTCCATCAAAACTTGCATCAACGCATCGGTGAGGTCAATAATCTCTTTGATCTGATCATAATAGTGAAATCGAGGATCCTGGTGTTTTTCCAATCGAATTTGAATTTGAAATAACGCTTGAAACAAATGCTTCATCATCTCTTGCTCATTTCTGAAATCTGTCTTTACTGCGTTCATAGTGCTTATTTTTAGGCCGATCAATTGACTTGGTTTTCATAAATGCAAGGCCTGCGGAGCAGTTCATTTTAGCCTTGTCAGTGCTGAAAATCAGGGCATAGATTTGCCGATTTAGAAATAGCAATGTGAGCACAGTAAAGACGATAAGGAGCGCAAAAAGAATCGACCAAGCGTTGATTAAAAAGTCCATATCAATGTGATTTGTTAAATCCGCTGTTTAGGTTGCTCTAAAATGATAGAATCACGATCTTTACGCAAAGACTTTTCAATGCTTCGTTTGATTATTTGTGCATTCGCACTTCTTTCCTTTAGTTCATTTTCTCAAGAGACATGTACCTTAAGTGGTTATATCACCAACGCAAAAGACGGAGAAACGATCATTGATGCGAAAGTGTTTATCCCAAGCATTTCCAAAGGCGTTCTGACCAATACCTACGGATTTTATTCTCTTACCGTTCCTTGCGACACTTACCAAGTGGAATTTAGGATTGGAGGCATGGACACCGAGACAAAGGAAATTGTATTGGATGGTGATATTCAATTTGATTTTGAAGCAGGTTCAGATTTTCAAGAAGTCGACGAAGTAATTGTCAATGCAAACGCATCCGATAATACGAATAGCACAAACATCGGTCAAATAGAACTAGATATTGATGAAATCAAGAAGCTCCCAGCCTTTTTGGGTGAGGTAGATGTGGTAAAAACGATTCAATTACTCCCTGGGGTCTCCTCGGCTGCAGAAGGAGGACAAGGTTTTTACGTTCGAGGTGGTGGACCGGATCAAAACTTGGTTCTCTTGGATGAAGCGGTTGTTTACAACGCCTCACACCTATTTGGATTCTTCTCCGTTTTTAATTCTGATGCAGTAAAAAGCGTGAACCTCATCAAAGGTGGAATGCCCGCCAATTTTGGAGGTCGAATGTCTTCTGTTTTGGAAGTCAACATGAACGAAGGGAACTACAAACGACTCAGTGTAAAAGGTGGTTTAGGAGTTATTTCTTCTCGAATCACTGTTGAAGGTCCATTGAAAAAAGACAAGGGTTCTTTCATGGTTTCAGGTCGAAGAACCTACATCGATGTGTTGATGAAGGCTTTTATTAACGACACTTCACCTTTTGCAGGATCGAGCTATTTCTTTTACGATTTGAACCTTAAGCTCAACTATAAACTTGGAAAGAAAGACCGTATTTTCCTGAGCGGATATTACGGTAAAGATGAGTTCACTTTTAACGATCCAGATGGAGATTTCAATGCAAATATGCCTTGGGGAAATGGAATAGCATCCTTACGTTGGAATCACCTTTTTTCGAGCAAACTATTCATGAATGTTACCGGTACGTTCACTGATTACCTTTTTAGTTTTGGATCGGAACAGGACGAATTCAGCTTTAGGTTGAAATCAGGAATTCGCGATATCGGTGGAAAGGTTGACTTTACTTATTTCCCGAACCCTCGGAACAAAATAAAGCTTGGCGCGCATTATACACATCATACTTTCACACCAACCAGTGTTTCCGCTTCGCAAGAAGACATCGAGTTTGATACAGGACTTGCACAAGAATTGAAAAGTCATGAAACCGCAGCCTACGTTCTGGATGAATTTGATCTGAACGAGCAGTGGAAATTCAATGTTGGATTGAGATACAGCACATTTTCTCACGTTGGACCATTTACCAGATATATTAAAGGAGACATCAGCTCACCTGATACTACCATTGTATATGAAAAAGGCGATCTCATTCAGTTTTACCACGGATTGGAACCTCGCGTTTCTATGCGTTACTTGCTGCCGGACAACAGTTCCATCAAAGCAGGTTATTCATACAATTATCAATATGTTCACTTGACTTCGCTCTCAGCAGTGTCGCTTCCAACGGACATTTGGTTCCCAACAACCAATATCGCTAAGCCACAGATCGGCTGGCAAGGTTCAGTGGGATATTTCAGAAATTTCAAAGAAAACAAGTACGAAACATCGGTCGAAGTTTACTACAAAGACATGCGCAACTTGATCGAGTACAAAGAAGGTGCATTGCCGTCAGACAACGTAAACGACAATACGGATAACCTGCTCACTTTTGGTCGAGGATGGAGTTATGGGGCTGAATTCTTCCTAAAAAAAGCACTCGGGAAACTAACAGGATGGATTGGCTATACTTGGAGTAAAACAGAGCGCGTATTTGATGATCTAAACAACGGAGAGAAATTCGCTGCCAAATACGATCGTCGACATGACCTTTCGATTGTCGCCAGCTATGAATTGAACGATCGCTGGACCTTCTCGAGTTCCTTTATTTATGCGACAGGAAACACGCTCACACTTCCAACAGCGTGGTATGTTCAAGGACAAGATTTGCTATTCGATTATGGTCAACGAAATTCAACAAGAATGGCGCCTTATCACCGATTGGACATTTCCGCAATTTGGTACTCGAAAGCTTACAAAGAAAAAGAAGACCCAACAACTGGAAAAGTCATCCAAGTGAAGAAACGCTTTAAAAGCAATTGGGCATTTTCAGTCTACAACGTATACAACAGGGCGAATCCTTATTTTCTATACGTAGATAATGATGGGGATTTCCTTCAAGGGGATTTTGAGATTTCGGTACAACAAGTAACCTTGTTCCCGATCATCCCGAGTGTAACATGGAATTTTGAATTTTAGAAGATGAAAAAACAAACTATTTTATTTCCGCTATTGGCAATGCTGCTGTTGCTGAACGGATGCACGAAGGAAGTCACCATTGACATTCCTGGATATGAGGAGAAATTGGTGATCGACGGGCAAATTGAAACTGACCAACCCCCATTTGTGATGCTTTCAAAATCAAAAGAAGTATACGCTCCAACAGACTTGGACGCATTTCTCAATGGATTTATCACAGGCGCGGTGGTTACAGTTTCAGATGGAACAACTACTGTTCAATTGGATGAATTGTGCTCAGACAACCTTCCTCCGGGATCGGAAGAAATCGCTGCAGCCATGTTCGGAATTTCTGTTGCTGATTTAGCGAATTACAACATTTGCGCGTACACCTCATTCAACACAGCCATCTGGGGACAAGTTGGAAAAACATACACGTTGAACGTGACTTTTGAAGGACAAACATACACCGCAGAAACAAGTATTGTTCAACCGACGACTTTCGATAATTTATACTGGAAACCAGAACCTGACACACCAAATCATGGTTTTTCGTGGGTGACTTTATCCGATCCTGCCAACCAATTCGACGGCTACAGATGGGAAATCAAGCGAATCAATACGAATCCAGATGGAACAACCGTCGACGCAGGCTATACACCAACATTCAACCCCGTATTTAACGATGAATTTTTTGATGGCTTAACCTTCGATTTTGCATATGAAAATCCGCATGCAATTGGACCAAGTGTACCAGAAGATTTTCGCTTTTTGTATCCTGAAGGAGATTCGGTTGTGATCAAATTGTCAAAAATGGATCGAAATGTGTATGAGTTCTTAGAAAAGAAGTACACGCAATTGGCAACAGCAGGAAATCCATTCGCTACACCTACAAATATTCCAAACAATATTGAAGGAGGAGCGTTGGGTGTTTGGGCAGGATATTCTCCGAGTTTTGATACCTTAGCGTGTTACGAGTAAGAAACAACAACAGAAAACGTCAAACGGACATGCGATTTATTTTATTCTTTCTATTAATTGGATTCAACGCTTCAGGTCAATCGATTGAATTTCTTAAGATGGTAAAGAGCCACTACAATGGTTTTCCCACGATTACCTGCACCGAAGCATCTAAAAAAATAGGAAATCCAAGCATCTTATTTTTGGATACACGCGAGGAAGAAGAATTCAACATCAGTCATATTCGCGGAGCGACTTGTGTCGGATATGATGAATTTTCCATGCATTCCGTGAGACTTATTCCAAAAAATGCTGAAATTATTGTGTATTGTAGCATTGGTGCTCGAAGTCAAGACATAGGCGAAAAATTAAAGAAAGCTGGATACAAAAATGTCAAAAACCTATATGGTGGCTTTTTCCTTTGGAACAACTCAGGCCTGAAAAAAGTGGACTCACACGGAAACAAAACCGATCGCATCCACGGCTACTCGAAAGACTGGGGGAAGTGGATCACAAAAGGCAAAATCGTTTACTAGCATGTCAGACAAAAGACTATTGGTTGTATTCGTCAAGAATGCCATCCTCGGAACGGCAAAAACTCGATTAGCGAAAACGATTGGACAAGAAGCCGCATTCGAGGTCTACAAACATCTGATGGAAATCACGGAAGAAGCGACTGCCGGCGTGCAAAATTGCGATGTGCATATTTACTTCTCTTCTGAGAAAGATCCTACACGATGGAATGGTTTTGAGCAGTATGTTCAGCAAGGAAATGACCTCGGTGAAAGAATGTCAGGCGCCTTCAGAACAGGTTTCGAACTTGGTTATGATAAGATTGTTGGCGTAGGATCGGACTTACCCGATTTAAGCTCTGAGATCATTGAGAAAGGATTAAGTGAACTCAATTCAAACGAGACTGTTTTTGGTCCAGCCGAAGACGGTGGTTACTACCTAATCGGAATGGGATCCATGATTGACTGCATTTTTGAAGATAAGCCATGGAGCACAGAGACGTTAATGGACGTCACTTTGGAGGAATTGAAATCGAAAGGGTATTCAGTAGGAATCATTGAGACTTTGAACGATCTCGACAATGAAGAAGATTTACTTTCCTCCTCTATATCAGAGAAATTTGTGCACCTTACAACTAAGAGCTAAACGAAAGTCACCATTATTAGCAATCTCAGCGAGTACAACAAAACGACTATTGCAGCGATCACTTGAATCACCTTCCAAAATTGCATTTCCTTGAATTTATCATGGAAGAACCACGAAAAAACGAGCACTCCTCCAACTGTCAAAGATAGCCCAAGTGCAAAAAACAAAGGAACCAATTCAGCATTTTGTGTAAATCCATCCTCTCCAAACATCATTGAGCCGATAATCGGACCTATGCGCGCAAAAGATTGAACAAACAACCAATATCCAAAAACTACAGGTGTCAACCAATTGAATGTGCCTTCAATAAGAGATCGCAATTCAACAGATTTAATTGCTTTAAACACCCCTAGGAAATGAAGTGAGACCAGAATTGTCAAAATCAAAACAATCGTCCCTAAACTGGATAAGGTTTCATAAACCGTACTTGGGCTAAGAATAGTAAAAGAGAAAATAAGGAACACCGTTGTAAGCGATAGTATTATCACCTTAGCGATATGCGACCCAAAAAAAGCACTCAACTTACCGAATAGGATAAAGGCAAAAATCACATAAAGCGCGACTTCAAATGAGAGAATGCTTGTAATACCGTAAAGAAAAGCTTCCATAAATCAATTGCTTATCTACTCTTCAGCCGTTTCTTTCTCGGCCTTTGTATTGTTTCGTTCCCTTTTCGGGACATTCTCCAATATTTTCAAAGTTTGAGATGAAATCTCTATGTATTCAATCACTTCGTCATCTTCATAATTGACTTCTCCTTTGGAGTCGATCATTTTTTTCTTGTTGACCACCGTCAGGTAGTTTTCATCGTGATCTGAACTGTAAATTGTGAACTGGGAATAACTCGTATTATCGCGAACCACATCGTGC
Organism: Crocinitomicaceae bacterium; assembly: GCA_029252405.1. GTDB lineage: Bacteria > Bacteroidota > Bacteroidia > Flavobacteriales_D > Crocinitomicaceae > UBA4466. The sequence continues at coordinate 74,331 of JAQXBM010000064.1, read as the reverse complement.
AAAGTCAAGGTGGATAAAATCTTCGTTTGTCCTAGCTCCAATTCATTCACTAAATCAGGCTTAGAAAAGATAAATGACATTGGTGTTAATTCCGTTTCCTTGAACCAAGCATTGCTCTTTTCGCAGAAAGGAACCTTGGTATCTGGAATTCCTATAATGATTGCTCCGATATAAATCACAATCGCTTCGATGATCCAAATAATCCAAAGCAGAACTCCGCTAACCATAAACCCAAATATGCTCCAAGTACCGAAAGAACTAACCTCCGACATGAGTTCAAAAAGAAGCTTCGGGTTTTGCGCTATGATGAGCAATTCCTCGAAGTTTGTGCTGCTTGAAAGTACTCCCATTCGACCATTTCCGATAACTTCTTCTGAGTTTATCATCAGGTCTGCCCAAACAACCCAATGAGCGTAAATTGCAAGTGTTCCACCAATTACGCCAAAAGCAATACCAAGCTTAGTGTTGCGCACTTTCCCAAATCGGATCACAAAAAATTTGATTAAAATCCCGAGCAAAATCGCGAATGCCCCAGTAATCAGAAAGTTGATATAGATGAGAGGAATGTACCAAATTGCGTACGTATAAAGTCCGCCCAAAACTGGAAAAACGACCAAGGCAAGCACGGCAAATAGAATAAACGATAGCGGTGAAAATTTTCCTGATGGAGTGTAATAGGAGTTCATGAATGGTGAATTAAGTACTGTGCGAAAATACAAATATTGTTGATCTGCGCTGTTTTGGGTTGAAGAATTGTGAATAAAGCATTGGCTTTATTGGTATCTATTTAGGAACACGGCTAAATGGCTATTTTTGAAAAATCAGGTGTTCAATAGCAAAAAAACGGAATAGTGCAATATATCTATATCGAGATATTGCGATATAGATATAGATATATTCTAAATAAGCTAAACTAGCCCTTCGCCTTATCCAAAATCATCAATTTCTGATAGATCTTTCGACTCAGCCCGCTGGTTAGTTCCTCGACCTCATTCACCGCATGAACAATCACCTCGTCAGGTAAACTCTGCGCATAAAGGATTGCCACTTTCGAAATCAATGACATTAACTCCGAACAGTAATCCAGATAGCGCTCCAATTCGTATTGCGTCAAAACTCTTTTGGGTGAGTGCGTCGTATTCATGCTAGAATTCCCAATCACATTCGGGTCCTTCGTGAGCTGGTGCATATCGATTACATGGGCAATTACTCGGAGCTCATTTAAACGTTCCAGAGCGCGTTTTCGTTTCACTCTCAACTCAATTGTTACAAGAAAAAAGATGGCCGCTCCAAGTAAAACGACATCATTAATCAACGCTTCGAGCAATGTCATTATATTCACAAGCGTATTGTCTTGAATACTAAAATCAACGAAGGAGATGGTCCAGATAATTCCGATAACCGCAATTAAGATTGCCGCGTAAGATGAAATTCGAATGGCCAAGTTTGGTCTGGCAATCCACTCGGCGTTTTTCTTACTCTTTCGAGCAATGTCCAAGAATTGTTGACACACTTGCTCCAACCCAGAATCAGGAAATCGATCATTGATCCGAAGCTTTAACAGCTTAATGGTATCAACTATTCTCCCCGCATCTAGCTGCACTGCCATAACCTAGTAATATGTTTCTGTTGCTAGGTAATTCTTCACGTAGTCCTCCACTCCTTCTTCAAGCGTGTGGAATGGAATATCGTAACCAGAGTTGACCAATTTTGACATGTCAGCCTCCGTGTAATACTGATACTTATCGCGAATATCTTCCGGCGTATCAACAAAAGAAATGTTCTCCTCCTTGTCCATTGCCTTGAAGGTGTTCTTGGTCAAATCTAGGAACGTGCGCGCTGTTCCAGATCCCAAATTGTAGATTCCAGCATCCGGAGATGATTCCATCAAATAGCGACAAACTTCCACAACATCTTTCACATAAACGAAATCGCGCAGCTGTTCGCCGTTTTTGTAATCCGGATTGTGCGAACGGAACAATTTCATTCCATCTGTTTTCCCAATTTGATTGAATGCATGGAAAATAACCGATGCCATTCGACTCTTATGGAATTCATTTGGACCGTAAACGTTGAAGAACTTCAATCCAGCCCAAAATGGCGGAAACTCTGCTTGCGTCAAGACCCATTTATCGAAATCATTCTTCGAATCGCCATACGGGTTGAGAGGCTTCAATTTATCAATCACTGAATGATCGTCTTTGTACCCGAATTCACCTAAACCGTAGGTCGCTGCAGAGCTTGCATAAACCAATGGAATATTGAACTTCACGCAGTGATTCCAAATATCCTTCGAATAGTTCAAGTTCAATTCATCAAAGATCGAAACATCAAATTCTGTCGTATCTGTACGTGCTCCAATATGGTAAATGAAATCCACTTCTTCACCGAAATCTGCCAACCACGAAATGAAATCTTTACGACCAATTTTCATGTTGATCGTCTTTCCCTCCAGGTTTCCGTCCTTTTCCGTTTTTGAGAAATCGTCAACCACGATAATATCTGTATATCCAGCTTTATTCAATCGACTGACAAGGCAACTTCCGATAAATCCGGCAGCCCCTGTTACAACTATACGTTTCATAAAATGCTTTTTGTTGGATTAAAACAATCCGTTGATTTCCGCGTCGATCGTGTTGATAATCTTCCCGAGATCTTCTTGATTCTCCATGAAGTTATTGTTATCAACATCAACGATCAACAATTTTCCTTTGTCGTAAGTCGAAATCCAAGCTTCGTAGCGCTCATTCAATCGCTTCAAGTAATCAAGGCGAATGCTTTCTTCGTAATCACGACCACGTTGCTGAATCTGGTTTACCAAAGTTGGAACACTTGCACGCAAATAAATCAACAAATCAGGAGACGAAACAAACGAATCCATCAAGTTGAAGAGAGAAAAATAGTTCTCAAAATCACGTGTTGTCATCAGTCCCATTGAGTGCAAGTTCGGCGCAAAAATGAATGCATCTTCGTAAATCGTTCGATCTTGGATGACTGTCTTTTCTGATTGCTGAATTTCCTGCACTTGAGTAAATCGACTGTTGAGGTAGTAGATTTGCAAGTTGAATGACCAACGCTGCATGTCTTCGTAGAAATCGTTCAAATATGGATTCTGTTCTACATCCTCAAAGTGAGTTGTCCAACCATAATGTTTGGCGAGTAACTTTGTTAACGTCGTTTTTCCAGCTCCGATATTCCCTGCTATTGCAACATGCATATGCGCGATTTTTTGTGTTGATTATTCTAATAGTATCCATTTCTGATAGCTACCAGAACGGACTGACTAAATTAAGAACTTTGCGTCAACGGGCAAGGGCTAATCAAGCATTTGAAGCTCAAACTTATGAACATTTTTTGGAGTTCTTGCGAACAAGGCGCCATTCACAATTTTCACCTGAAAAACGTCAGAAATGGGCACCGTAATCGCAGTGGACGCCCCAGTTCGAGTATGGCGAATCTCCAATTTACCTGCACTTAAGATGTAGAGTTTTGATTCATTCGCATCGATGTAATCAATGTTTTTGTTGCGAATTACTTCAATCAAAGAACCGTAAATATCCAAAATGAAAATCCCTTCGGATGTTAATAGGTACAATTTATTGTTGGCTTCTTTGATCTGTTTGACTGAACCAAAATTGAGTAATCCGCTGAGATTTCCCACTTGTCGAGTTGGATCATTCCCAATGATGGGCAATTGATACAGCGTAGTATTTAGCTGATCCATGACCCAGATTTTATCCGGCTGACTTGAAGCACTCACGAAAGTCGCGTTGATAATTTCTTCTTCCGCCAATTCGAGGCAATCTTCCGCTGCTGTCAAGGTGTTATCTAAAAAACAAAGCGTCTGTTGCTCTTCTGAAAAATGCACCAATTTCATGGTGTTAATGCTCACCAAACTCGCTGTTTCCCCGTAGGATCGGATGCTTTGCGTGTACTTGATTTTTCCTGAAGTATCGATTTTGGAAATCGTACCGTTGATTGAAACCAGGTGATTTCCGATCACGTCCATGTTCCAGTATGCCGTCGAATCGAGCTCAATTTTCGATTTTTCGATCAAACGAATCCCTGTTGAATCCTGAGCGGACGCTCCGAAAACAAACAATATCATCACTAAACCAAAAAAATGTTTCATTTCAATCTATTCTACGATTTCACTGAATCGTTCTGTTCTGTCAAATGCAATATCTGTTCCAAGATAACACGGTTATTTGACAATCTCGGTACTTTGTTCTGACCTCCTAGTTTTCCAATGGATTCCAACCAGCGATCAAAAGTCCCCTTGACCACGGCATGGATCTTCGGCTCTAACAAGACCAAGTTGTTGTATCGCTTGGCATCATAATCAGAATTAATAGCGCGCAACTTCTCGTCTAAAATCACGACAAAACGTTCCATTTCATCTGGAAACTTGACAAATTCAATGCACCACTCGTGCGCTCCCTGCTCTGCATCATTCATGTAAACAGGACAAGCCGTGAACTCACGCACGACAGCGTTCGTTCTTCTACTCGCTTCGGCAATTGCAGCAGTCGCGTTCTCTTCAATTACTTCCTCACCAAAGGTGTTAATGTAACTCTTTGTGCGACCTGTAATCTTAAATCTGAATGGATGCAAAGACGTAAACTTGATCGTATCTCCTAGGATATAACGCCATAATCCCGCATTTGTTGAAACGACAATCGCATAATTTATATCCAGTTCAGCTTCGGAAATAGAAATCACATTGGTCGATTCCGTTCCTTTGAAGTCGCTCATTGGAATAAACTCAAAGAATATCCCATAATCCAACATAAGGAGCATTTCATCAGAATTGACCTGATCCTGAATCCCGAAAAACCCTTCCGAAGCATTGTATGTTTCCACATAATTCATCGAAGGATCTGGAATCAATTTTTTGAAGTGATCGCGATACGGTTCGAAGCTAACTCCACCGTGCATGAATAATTCCAGGTTCGGCCAAACTTCTTTTAAGTTCGATTTCCCCGTGATTTCCAATACGCGATTAGCAAGCACCATTGTCCAACTTGGAACTCCAGCAATGATGTAAACATCTTCATTAATGGTCGAATGCGCCATTTTTTCAATCTTCTCCGTCCATTCGGTCATCAACGCGATTTCCTTTGCAGGTGTTCGTCGGATTTCACACCACCATGGCAAATTCTTCACAATTATCGCCGACAAATCTCCAAAATAGGAATCGGCACTCAAATGATTGATTTCAGCACTTCCGCCAATAATCAAGTGTTTTCCTTTATATAGTTTTCTCTTAGGATGATTGTCGTAATACATGGCCAGGAGATCTTTTCCTCCTTTGTAATGACAACCTTCAAGCGACTCTTTAGTAACCGGAATGAACTTACTCCTTGCGCCCATCGTTCCAGAAGATTTTGCGAACCATTTCGTTTCTGTATTCCAGAGTAGATTTTGCTCGCCAGCCATCAAACGATCAATCCATGGCTTGACATCTTCGTATTCTTGGAGTGGCACCTTCGACCTGAATTGATCGTAGGTTTTAATCATGGAAAAATCGTGGACTGCTCCATAAACGGACTTACTCCCTGCGATCATCAAACGACCTAAGAGTTCTTCCTGAACCTCCAAAGGGTATTTTCGAAACAAATCAATCTGATGGATTCGCTTCTTCATCATCCAGGCAAAAATGGAATTAAAAGGCATTGATTTGTTTTGAAATTAGGCAAAAAAAAATCCCATCTTCCCGAAGGGAATGACAGGATAATATCTTAAAAAGATGAAATTCTATCCGAAGAAAACGATTCCAAATACTACTGCTAACAATACAATTGTTACAATCGTTCCTACTGCTGCTGTTGAACTTTCAAAAAAATTATCCGACATGATCTTTTGTTTTTTTCAAAGGTAGAAAAAATATTTTGGTAGGTCTTCAAATGAACAAAAAATCTGCATGAAGAAATTCTTATCGATTTTCACTTTCGCTTAACCCAAAAACAACAGTTGAATAACCTCAAATTACGATTCAAGCCATAGTGTTCAAGTACTTTCGTTATGTAAAACGAAACCACATGGAATTGATAGGAAACATATTGAAAGAAAGCACGCGCATTGGATCTCCAAGCGCTCCGAGCAAAGTGGATCCTGAAAATACACAAAAGAGGACTCTTTACAAATTGATCAAGAAAGCGCGCAGCACAGCTTTTGGAGAAGCGCACAATTTTGCGCAGATCATGCATGACGTTGATTTTACTGATCGTTTTAAAGACATCGTACCGATTACAAATTACGAACGGTATCACGAAAAGTGGTTACACCGTTCGATTAATGGAGAAAAGAATGTCACATGGACTGGAAAACCACACTATTTCGCGCTTTCTTCAGGTACAACAGCAGGATCAAGTAAAAAAATACCTGTATCCGAGAAGATGATTAAGAAATTCCAGAAAGCGACCATTCAGCAATTAAACGGCATATACGACTTACAGCTACCTCCTTCCTTTTACAAATCGAACTTACTAATTGTTGGCGGTTCAACTGATTTGAAGAAGGTCAACAAATCCTTTAATGGTGATCTAAGTGGAATTTTAGCCAAGAACAAATCCTTTATCCTATCTCCATTTATCAAACCGTCGAAACGCATCGCGAAAATCAAAAATTGGGATGAAAAAGTGGCAGCAATAGTTGCCGATGCGCCTAACTGGAATATTGGAGCAATTGCAGGAGTGCCATCTTGGGTTTCACAACTTCTTGAGCGCATCATCGATCACTACAAACTAGAAACCATTCATGATATCTGGCCAGATCTGAAGTTGTACATACATGGAGGGATTTTTCTCAAGCCATATCAAGATAAATTCGAAACGCTCTTTGGAAAATCCATGGTGTATCAGAACACTTATCTGGCAAGCGAAGGGTATTTTGCATATCAGCGCGATTTTTTGAAAAGTGGAATGCAGCTGATGCTTTCGAATGGAGTATTCTTTGAATTCGTAGAAGAGAAACATTTTCCATTATTAGACTCGGACGAGCACTTACCAATTCCAACACTCACTATCGATCAAGTCAAAGAATGGACGACCTACGCCATGGTTATCTCAACTTGCGCTGGACTATGGCGATACTCACTTGGTGATACCATCGAATTCTGTGATGTTCGATCCAGAACCATCCGAGTAACGGGTAGAATTTCCTTCCATTTGAATACATATGGAGAGCATCTTTCCGACTCGAACCTGATCAATACAATGGAATTGTTGTCGAATCAAATGAACGTCTCGATTGAGGAATTTACGGTCTTTTCTGACAAAGAGAACAAACGTCACAACTGGTACATTGGAGCAAACACCCTATTCGACGAAGCAAAAGGAGCCGCTGAACTCGATGACATATTGATGCAACTCAACGATGACTATGAAACTGTTCGCGATCATCTTTTAAAGTCACCTAAAATTCGCGTACTTCCAACGAAGTCCTTCTACGAATTTCTTCATAAATGCGGTAAAATCGGAAGTCAAAATAAGTTCCCACACGTGCTCACGAAAGAGCAGAACAACCTATGGCAGCAGCATTTGGAGGAAGACTAATCTAGTCTCTCCTTGCTAGCAATTGCATTAACACAAGAACTAATGACGTAATAGCCGCTAATGCTGCAACGACGTAAGTCATGGCTGCCCATTTCAGTGCATCCTTTGACATTTCATATTCTCCAACGGTTGCTGTTCCACTGTCTTTGATCCACGCGAGCGCCCTTTTGGAAGCATCAAATTCTACAGGCAAGGTCACAACAGCGAATAATGCCATTGCTCCGTATCCCGCTACCATAATCCACAAGACTAGCTCCACAGGGAAAACGGCATATAGTGTTGCTCCTCCGAACATCAGAGCAATCATCAGAATTTGGAGAACTCGTGCTGAGATGTTTTGAACGGGAACTAACTTCGATCTGATTCCCAACCAACGGTAAGCCGTGTCGTGCTGAACAGCATGTCCACACTCGTGAGCAGCAACTGCAGCTGCAGAGGCATTACGCTGATTGTAAACGGATTCAGATAAATTAACTGTTTTATTTATTGGATTGTAATGATCGGTCAGTTGACCTTTCACTGAAATCACCTTTACATCGTAGATTCCATAATGCTTCAACATTTGCTCGGCGATTTCTTTGCCAGTGAGTCCGCGCTGAGATGGAATCTTGCTGTATTTCGCAAAGGTTCGCTTCAACTTTGAACTGACCAACCAGCCGATTAGCATAAACACTAACCCGGCTATCATCAATGGTAAATAACTCATATATATTTCTTCTTTTCTAGTTTGATTCAGCTAAAAGTTAATCAATAATTCACGAGGAATTTTATCCGCTATGTTAAAAAATGTTAGGTTGATTTCAAGTAGTAACTCGCTATTGAAAACAAAAAAAATGCAGATCAAACTGACCTGCATTTTAATATATTTTGCTGTTTTCTTAGTCGTTTCCTAATAATCGAAGAAGTGATAAGAACAAGTTTACAAACATGATATAAAGAAGTAATCCTCCAACTAAGGCTAATTTACTTCTTTCAACCCCAGAAAGTGACACATCCTGTGATTGGCTTTTCAATCGCTGCATATAATACGCCGTCAATCCTGTAAAAACGAAGACTCCTAATATTGAAATCACGTAATCAAGTGGTCCGCTTCCAATAAAAAAGTTCGCGATGCTCGCAATGAACATCCCAATGAAGACCATGTAAAGCAGGCTTCCCATTTTCGTGAGGTCTGTTTTAGTAGTATATCCAAGAACAGCCATCGCTCCAAAAGCTCCAGCAGTGATGAAAAATGTGACTGCAATTGATTGTCCAGAATAATGCAATAAAATAACACTAAAGGTAAGTCCAATTAGAACTGAATAGGCCAAAAACGCCAACAGCAACACGCCCATGGAAAGTCTTCTGTAGCCCATTTGAATCAACAGAGCCAAGCCAACTGGTGCAAACATCACCACGTAAAACAACATATTTACAGTCGCTCCTCTTTCGGTAAGAGTGTAAAAATATTTAAATACAAACTCCTCAGTTCCCGCCAAATATGCAATAATTCCAGAAACGGCCAGAGCACCAAACATGTATCCGTAAACGCTCTTAAAAAAGTCTCTACTCAATTCTTGAGAAAAGCTTTGATCTTGATCTATAATTTGATTCATCCTAATGTAATTTTGCTTGTACTAAGTTAATAAATTCTTTTCGCGTCGAATCGTTCGTCATGAACAATCCTGTAAACGCACTTGAGGTCGTTGATGAATTTTGTTTCTGAACTCCACGCATTTGCATGCACATGTGCTCAGCTTCGATCACAACAGCTACACCTTTCGGGTTAAGCGTTCGTTGGATACAATCACGTACCTCAATCGTAAGACGCTCTTGAACTTGTAGTCTGCGTGCGTAAGCATCCACAACACGTGGAATTTTACTCAACCCAACAATTTTTCCATTTGGAATATACGCGACGTGCGCTTTCCCAAAAAATGGCAACATGTGGTGCTCGCACAAAGAATACAATTCAATGTCTTTCACAATCACCATTTCAGAATATTCCTCATGGAAGATTGCTTGTTGCACTATTTCATCGGGATCTTGATCGTATCCTTTCGTCAAAAACTGCATCGCCTTAGCCACACGCTCAGGGGTTTTGAGCAAGCCTTCACGATTTGGATCTTCACCAATTCCCTTGATCACTTCTTCGTAATGCCCTTTCAAGCTATCCGTAAGTTGATCATTGTATTTAAATTCTTTCGCCATAGTTGACCCTTAACCGTTGAGATTCGAATTAAAACGGCTCGTTATCTCCGAAGTACTCAACGTAATTATTTTCCGTTTCGACCAATTTGATCTTACACAGTTCACCGCCCGCTTTCGCAATTGGTTCTTTCATTCGATCCCAAACAGCAATGACCACGTTTTCCGTTGATGCTAACACTCCTCTTAAGAATGGAACATCCAAGTTCAAATTTCTATGATCGAGCGGTTCGATAACCTCGTTCTTTATTATTTGACTGAGATCTTTCAAATTTATTACAAAACCTGTATCAGGATTGGGAATTCCCTTAACTGTAACATAAATTGTGAAATTATGTCCATGCCAGTTATGATTACTGCATTTTCCAAAAACTTCCTGATTCTTTTCTTCAGACCAATCCTCCCGCCACAGCTTGTGCGCGGCGTTAAATGTCTCTCTCCTTGTTATATAAACTGTCTTCACAATCTCAAAAATAAAATGCAAATATAGTTGTTAGTCATCAGATGACGCCTTGAATTGAAAGATTAGCTTCGCTGCTGCCTTTGGCGGAGAACAATTAAAGATTGAAAGACCTTAAAACGGGCTATTTTTTTTGTGACAACGATGAGTTGGAGCTTTTAGAGAGGTCTTTCTATCTTTGGCGGATGGAAGAAGAACGACTGGATAAAATTCTAATTCAACGAAAACTTGTGACAACGCGAGTTCGAGCGGAAAAGATCATTCGTGAAACAGGTGTTTTAGTGAATGGCAAACTCGTGACCAAAACAGGAAAACGATTTCCGATAGACTGTGAAATAGAAATGCTGGCAGAGGAAATTCCTTGGGTTTCTCGAGGGGCGATTAAATTGTTAGCTGCGCTTGACAAATGGAATCCGACCATAAAAGGTGGAACTTTCATGGATATCGGTGCCTCAACTGGAGGCTTTACCGAAGTCCTTTTATCGAAAGAAGCTTCCAAGGTTTTTTGTGTTGATGTGGGAACTGGACAGCTGCACGAACGAATAGATTCAGATGAACGCACAATCAATCTTGAGAAAACGCACGTTCGTGAATTGACGCCAAAACTCATTACCGAGATGAATGATGGCTGTGTAATCGATGTGTCATTTATCTCTTTGGAGAAAATATTCCCCTTCATCCATTCATTTCTAAAACCAGGTGCATTTGTGATCGCACTTGTGAAGCCACAATTTGAAGTTGGCAAGAAAAATATTGGCAAAGGAGGTATCGTCAAAGACAAAAAACTCTACCCAAAGGTGATTGAGAACATTAAACAACTGGGAAAGTTGAACAATTTAACATTTATTGATCTTACTGATTCTCCGATACTTGGAGGTGACGGAAACAAGGAGTTCTTGATTTATTTCAAAAAAACCGAAGTCTGAATTAAACCTTTTGTGATCCTACACATCTAAGAGAGTAAGAAACAATTAACAAGAAAATTAAAACCATGAAAAGTTTACAAATCGGACTCGTTGCATTAGGATTGCTAGCAACAACAATGGCGAGTGCACAAGACCAGAAAGAAGACCGTCATAACGGAGAAAAGAAATTTGAAAAATTGGACGCTAACACTGACGGAAAAATCAGCAAAGACGAATTCGTTACTGGAATAGAAGCCGCTCAAGCTAAGCGCAAAGAGAAGCACGAAAACCGAAAGCCGATGGACGCGGACAAGAAATTTTCAAAACTCGATGCGAACGCTGATGGTAAAATTGACCAAGCAGAATTTGATCAAGCACGTGAAAAGAAAGCAGAAAAAGCTGCAGAACATCGCGAGAAAAACGGCAAGAAGCACTTTGAAAAAATGGACGGCGATTCAGACGGAATCATTACCAAGGAAGAATTTACCGCTCACAAAGAAGACATGGAAGCGAAGCGCAAAGAGAAAGCAGAGAACCGTAAACCAATGGATCTAGACAAGAAATTCTCTAAGCTTGATGAAAACGAAGACGGTTTTATTGATAAAACTGAATTCGAAAACGCCAAGCAACGCAAACAAGAAAAGCGCGAAAATAAAAATGGGAAAGCTGTGAAATAATCCGTTTTAACAGCAATAACAAAGAAAAGGTGCCAAGAAATTGAGCGCCTTTTTTTGATTCCAAATATCCTCAATCGAACATCTGTTAATTTTCGATAACTATGTAACTCAAATTACCAACATAGAATCGTTCTAAATAAAGGTTTTGCGTATCTTTGCACTATGATAACAGACGGTATTACGATTCCTTTTGACGTTAGTCGCATTCGAAAAGAGTTCCCAACGCTTCATCGACAGGTGAATGGCAAGGATTTAGTCTACTTCGATAATGGCGCGACTTCTCAAAAACCACAAGTCGTTATTGACGCGATTTCCGAATATTACACGGATAATAACGCCAACATTCACCGAGGCGTGCACTATTTGAGTCAACTGGCAACGACGCAGTACGAAGACGCTCGAAAAATCATTCAGCAATACATTAATGCTCCGCTATCAGAAGAAGTGCTATTCACAAAAGGCACAACTGATTCTATCAATTTAGTGGCAAGTAGTTTGGGAGAGATGTTCTCCGAAGGAGACGAAATCATCATCTCTGCAATGGAGCACCACTCGAACATCGTTCCATGGCAGATGTTGTGCGAGCGAAAAGGATGTACGTTGAAAGTAATTCCAATTAACGAGGCTGGAGAATTGATGATGGATAAGTTCGATCAACTACTTTCTGCAAAGACCAAACTTGTTGCGATTACGCACATTTCGAATACGCTTGGAACTATTAATCCAGTAGAAGAAATTATTGAAAAAACACATGCTCTTGGTGGTTATGTTTTAATTGATGGAGCTCAAAGCATTCAGCACATTAAGGTGGATATGCAAGCTCTCGACTGCGATTTCTTTGCCTTCTCTGCACACAAAGTTTTCGGTCCAACTGGTGTTGGAATTCTTTACGGTAAGAAGGAAATATTGGATCAGATGCCACCCTACCAAGGTGGAGGAGACATGATCGCCAAAGTGACATTTGAAAAAACGACATACAACGAACTTCCGCATAAATTCGAGGCTGGGACGCCAAATATTTCAGGTGGAATTTGTCTGGGGACAGCGATTTCATATTTATCTGAGTTGGATCTAAATGCTATTCACGCTCACGAAACGGAATTAGCGAACTACGCTGAAGAGAAATTACTCCAATTTGAAGGATTGAGAATAATCGGAACTGCCAAGAACAAAACGAGTGTGGTTTCCTTTATTGTTGATGGAATTCATCCTTTTGATTTAGGAACACTGCTCGACAAACAAGGAATTGCCGTTAGAACTGGACATCATTGTACTCAGCCTTTGATGGATTTTTATCAAATCCCAGGTACGGTTCGAGCATCCTTTGCTTTTTACAATACGAAGGAAGAAATCGACACATTCATTCATGCGGTTGAACGCAGTTTAAACATGCTCAAGTAGATTGAAAAATTGCACTTCGACAGGCTCACTGCACAGATAGAAAAATTGAAAATGACATTAGAGGATAAACAACAGGAGATAATTGACGATTTCGCCATCTACGATGACTGGATGGACAAGTACGAATACATCATCGAACTTGGAAAAGAACTCCCAATTATTTCAGATGAAAATAAAACCGACGATAAATTAATCGAAGGCTGTCAATCACGTGTTTGGTTGAATACGGCAGTGGAAGATGGAAAAATGAGCTTTACAGCTGATTCTGACGCCATCATCACCAAAGGAATTATCGGATTGTTGATTCGCGTTTTGAACGGGGAAACAGCAAAAGACGTTGCAACAACTGACCTTCGATTCATTCAGGAAATCGGATTACACGAACACCTATCTCCCACTCGATCAAACGGATTGGCGAGCATGGTAAAGAAAATGAAATTGAGCGCAATAGCGGCAAGCTAAGAGAAATATGAACGAATTAGAAAATAAAATTGTCGACATCCTAAAAACGGTCTACGATCCTGAGATCCCAGTAGACGTTTACGAATTAGGCTTGATTTACGAAGTAAAGATCGATTCAGAGAACAATGTTGACATCGAAATGACCTTGACTTCCCCGAACTGCCCAGTAGCAGAATCAATGCCGAAAGAAGTTGAAGACAAAGTGAAAGGTCACCCGGACGTGAAAGACGCCAAGGTGAATATTGTTTTTGATCCACCGTGGGACAAAGACATGATGAGTGAAGAAGCGAAATTGGAACTTGGATTCCTTTAATCAAAATTGCGAAAATGAGAAGAGTTGTAATCACTGGAATGGGAGCTTTGACTCCAATCGGAAACGATCTCGATACGTATTGGGAAAACCTCAAAAATGGCGTTAGCGGAGCAGAAACAATCACAAAGTTTGATGTTTCAAAATTTCGCGCTCAATTCGCCTGTGAACTGAAGGATTTCGATGTGAAAGATCATTTTCACGTGAAAGAAGTTCGAAAGTATGATCCATTTTCATTGTACGCTTTATACGCTGTTGATCAAGCCTTAAACAATGGAAACATTGAACTGGATGAACTCAACAAAGACCGAATTGGTGTAATTTGGGGATCTGGAAACGGAGGAATCCAAACCTTCGGAGATCAAATGAAAGAATACATTAACGGTGACGGAACTCCACGTTTCACACCTTTCTTCATCCCGCGAATTTTAGTAGATATTGCCGCAGGGATTATTTCGATTAAATATGGCCTTCGCGGAGTAAACTTCTGCCCCGTTTCTGCCTGTGCAACATCCAATACAGCATTAATTGAAGCGTTTAACTACATCAAGTGGGACAAAGCCGATATGATTATCAGTGGAGGATCTGAAGCGGCAATTACTGAAGCATCAATGGGTGGATTTGCATCAGCTCGCGCATTATCCATGAAAAATGATGATCCAAAAAGTGCCTCTAGACCTTTCGATGTTTCCAGAGATGGATTCGTAATGGGTGAAGGTGCTGGAGCGCTCATTTTAGAAGAATACGAGCACGCCAAAAAACGCGGAGCAACAATCTACGGAGAAATCGTTGGTGGTGGAATGGCGGCAGACGCTTATCACTTAACGGGAACACATCCTGAAGGTGACGGAGCCGTGCTCGGAATGAACGAAGCCATGCGCGAAGCAGGAATTACCGCTGAAGACATTGACTACGTGAACATGCACGCGACATCGACACCTCTTGGAGATAAAAGTGAATTAATTGCAGCTGATCGTGTTTTCGGAAAACGAAAATCCTTATCAATTTCGGCTACAAAGTCAATGACGGGTCACTTACTTGGCGCTGCTGGCGCGATTGAAGGAATTGCCACTGTTCTTGCTTTGAAAGAAGGAATCGTTCCGCCGACAATTAACACGACTGAGATCGAACCAGATTTCGCAGATAATTTCGATTTCCCTATTGGCAAAGCAGTTCCGAAGGAAATGACTTACGGAATGAGTAATACGTTCGGTTTTGGCGGACATATCGCTTCGGTGTTGTTTAAGAAATTTGAAGCGTAAATCGAATTTCTGATCATCGGATCATCTGATTTTTCGACGATGCTATTTGTAGGTTAGATTTCTAAACTACTTTGTTGGATCACTTGATCAAAATCGAAAAATCGGAACGCGTAGCGATCAGAAAATCGGAAAATCGAAATAATGGTAAAATTCGGCGAATGGATAGGACGAAAAATTGGAATGGGACGAGCTTTCAAGTTCTTTTTCAATATTTCCCCGATGTATCGAAGAACGGGCGGACGAATCGTTTCTGCCAGTGACAATCTGGATGACATTAAAATCAAGCTGAAACTGAATTACAAGACCCGCAACTACGTTGGAACGATGTATGGCGGTCACATGTACAGTTGCTTGGACGGGATTTACATGGTTCAACTCATTAACTTGCTCGGGAAAGATTACGTTGTTTGGGACAAAGCGGCAACAATCAAATTCAAACGACCTGGAACTTCAACACTTTTTGCGGATTTCAAAATCACAGAAAAACTGATCGAACAGATTAAATTGGACGTTGAAGGTCAAAATGAAATCGATTTAACACTGGATGTTGACTTACTTGATGGCGATGGAAATGTATCAGCTGAGGTTGAAAAAATCATCTACATTTCAAGCAAATCGTTTTACAAGGAGAAACAAAAACGAAAATTAAATAAATAACCTTCTGAATTGTAACGCATTAGTTTTGAGTTGTTATCTTGTCATTAATAACCAAACTCGATTCAAATGAAAAAGTTAACATCGCTATTCGAGGTAGCAATATGCGCCGTAATTTCTTTTGCAAGTTCCGCTCAATCAGAAACTCCATTAGTAGACAAAAACGGAAATTATATTGTCATCACCAATGATGATGGAACAAAATCATACGTATATCCTAAAAGCGTTGAAGAACGCGTACCTTTAGCAGATGATAATGGAGATCCAATTGTCATCATAAATGACGATGGAACAAAATCGTTTGTTTATCCAGATCCAGAAGCTATTGAAGAACGCATACCTTTAGTAGATGATAATGGAGATCCAATTATCATCACAAATGACGATGGAACAAAATCGTTTGTTTACCCAGACCCAGAAGCCATTGAAGAACGCATACCGTTAGTAGACCATAATGGAGATCCGATTATAATTACGAACGAAGATGGGACGAAATCATTTGTATATCCACCAGACCCAAAGAAAGACTGAAAGGAAAAGGTCAAGTATTTCAAATTATTCAATGGTTGCCGTGAGTTAAATTCGCGACAACCATTTTGTTTTAAATAAGAAACAAACAAGTATATTCAACCCAATGAAAACAATAGAAACACCGCGAATGATATTGCGTCCCTTCACAATTGAAGATGCTGAAGCGAGTTACGAAATGAGCCAGGATCCAATCGTGATGGAGTTTCTAGGTGGTGTTGATACTGGAACACTCGAAGAACACCGTGAAATGATCAAAAAAGCGCCAATGGGAGACTATGAAAAGCACGGTTTTGGCCGATTTGTCGTCGAACACAAAGAAACAGGCGAATACATGGGGTTCACAGGATTGAAGTTCATTGAAGAATTGGGCGAAGTCGAGATTGGATATCGCTTGAAACGCAAATATTGGCTTCAGAGGTATGGATATGAATCTGCACTGCCTTGCTTGGAGTTTGGTTTCAATGATTTAGGACTAGATCGTATTATTTCCCTTGCAAACATTGATAATGTTGCCTCGACCTCTTTGATGAAAAAGCTCGGCTTGACGTACGAAAAGGAAGTTCACATCTATGATGAAGACGCTGTCTACTACGCGCTCAACAAGTCAGATTGGCTTAAAATGAACGGATAATTCCAATTTTACATCCTACTTGAAAAGGTCGTTGATGAAGATGTTGCTTCAGCAGTGCTCCTGGTAACTCTTGCACTTGATCCGTGAAAAGGGTCGTCATAAATGCATCACTCAGTGACATTGAACCAAAGAGTTCAGCCATCAAGTTGAGATTATCCTTCAACTTAAGTTCGTAGCCCAATCCAAATGATGCTGGAAAAATGGCCTCCTTGTATATGGCAGAATTGTCTATCCCTTGATAATTGTACTCGCAGGTTGGGCAGGTTTCTGTTCGCTCCGCACGATGATCCGCTAAAAGATCAATTCCGATTCCGGCTCTCACATAGAGGGTTTTGAACAAGCGATATTTCAGTGAAGTGTTGAATTGAATATAATACTGACTGTATTTCGTGTCCCTTTGGATATCCGAATGTTCAATGTTCGTCTGCGAATAGTAGGTTGTATTGTAGCGGTAATTCTGCAAGCCAAGTCCCCAATCAATGAAGAGCTTGTCCGTCAATTTATACTGAAAGAAAAAGGTTCCCGAAAGCCCCAATTGACCATTCGTTCCTGACTCGATCAATTCGATATCCGCATCAGAAAAGGTTCCCGTTTTTTGGTAGAGCACTGAGGAATAACTCGGATTCAGGGAGAATCCTATTGATGTTTTTGTTTCTTGAGCAAGCAGGCTCGACCCAACAAGGAGCAGGGAAAATAGCAGTATTGATCTCATAGTAATTTAGTTAGCAACAGCTTGATAACGCATTACAGAGAAAATTATTATTTACTTCAGCTCGTCTTCCAAATATCTCGCTGTATGCGATGTGTCCTTCGCTTTTTTCACGATGGCTTCAGGAGTGCCATGGCAAACGATAAATCCGCCACCTTTTCCACCTTCTGGACCAATATCCACAATATGATCAGCCACTTTCACAATATCCAAATTGTGTTCAATGACCAAAACAGTATTTCCCTCATCGACCAAACGCTGCAATACCGCAAGTAACATTTTAATGTCTTCGAAGTGCAAACCAGTTGACGGTTCGTCCAAAATATACAAGGTATTTCCTGTTCCTCTTTTCGATAATTCTGAGGACAATTTGATGCGTTGCGCTTCTCCTCCAGAAACTGTTGTTGAAGGTTGACCAAGCGTCACATATCCCAATCCTACAGAAACCAAAGTCGATAAAATTCGATTGATTTTTGGAATGCTTTCGAAGAATTTTTCGGCGTCCGCGATCGTCATAGAAAGCACGTCACTGATGGATTTTCCCTTGTAGCGAACTTCGAGTGTTTCGCGGTTGTATCTTCGTCCATTGCACGTTTCACACTCAACCAAAACGTCTGGCAAGAAATTCATTTCGATCACTTTCATTCCTCCACCCTTGCAGGTTTCGCAGCGACCTCCTTTCACGTTAAAAGAGAACCTCCCGGCTTTGTAGCCACGAATTTGTGCTTCAGGCAACGACGCAAAGAGTGAACGAATTTCATCAAATAACTTGGTGTACGTTGCAGGATTCGAGCGTGGTGTTCGTCCAATTGGACTTTGATTGATTTCAATTACTTTGTCCAAATGCTCCATCCCTGCAATGGATTTATACGGAAGCGGTTTTCGAACTCCGTTGTAAATTTCAGCGAGAAGAATTGGATACAAGGTCTGATTGATCAACGATGATTTACCACTTCCCGAAACTCCTGTAACGCACGTGAATGTTCCGAGTGGAATTGTCAAGTTTACATTTTGCAGGTTCCTTCCAGAAGCGCCCTTGAGTGTCAATTTTTTACCGTTTCCTTTTCGTCGTTTCTTAGGAATTTCAATGGATCGAACTCCGGTCAAATATTGATTGGTGAGCGAGTCTTTATCCGTCAAATTTTCAATTGGAGCGGCGTTTACGATGTCTCCACCATGCACTCCTGCTCCTGGACCAATATCCACAACAAAATCCGCGGCTTCGATCATTTCTTTATCGTGCTCGACCACAATCACTGAGTTTCCAGTATCTCGCAATCGTTGCAACGACTTAATCAATCGTGAATTATCGCGCTGATGCAAACCGATCGACGGCTCGTCCAAAACATACAATACATTCATTAATTCACTCCCGATTTGCGTCGCCAAACGAATTCGCTGTGCCTCACCACCCGAAAGGGTTTTCGCTGATCGATGCAGCGTTAAATACGTCAATCCTACTTCCACAATAAAGCCAAGTCGCGCATTGATTTCTTTCATGATTTCGGTAGCAATCACTTTGTGCTGCTCCGAAAAATGTTGATCAACCTCAAGGAACCATTCACTCAAATCAGAAATATCCATCTGAGCCAAATTCCCAATGTGCTTTCCTCCAATTTTGAAGTAATGTGCTTCTTTTTTGAGTCGAGTTCCTTCACACGTTGGACAAGTCTTCCGATTCATGAAGCTTTGTGCCCAGCGCTGAACGGCTGCTGAACTTCCTTCTGAATGTCGCCCGATGAAGTTGATGATTCCTTCGAATCGGATGTCGTTATTCTTGTTTGATCGTTCGATTCCTTCGTTTCCGTAGAGGATTCCGTTCATTACTTCTGAACTGATCTCAGAAATCGGCGTGTCCAATTTGTACCCTTCCTGTGTCAGAAATGAGTCCAGTTTTTCGAAAATCCAAGTTCGTTTGTAGGCTCCCAATGGTGCAATTCCACCTTTTTTGATCGACTTACTCGCATCAGGAATGATTTTATCAATATCCACTTCAGAGACTTCACCCAATCCACTACATGATTTACATGCACCATACGGCGAGTTGAATGAAAAGAGGTTCGGCTCCGGTTCTGGGTAACTAATTCCGCTGGTTGGACACATCAGCATTCGGCTGAAATGACGCACGTCTTCCGTTTCGAAATCCATGATCATCATTGCTTTTGATCCGTGCTTCATTGCTGTAACGACAGAATCATAAATGCGTTTTCGATCTTTTGAGGAGATGGCCAATCGATCCACAACGATATCAACATCATGGATTTTGTAACGATCGAGTTTCATTCCCTTCACGATATCTTTCAGTTCGCCATCTACTCGAACTTTGGTAAATCCGAGTTTCTGAATTTGCTCGAATAATTCGCGGTAGTGTCCTTTTCTTCCCTTGATTTTTGGCGCAAGGAAAATTACTTTCTTCCCTTCGTATTGTTCGATGATGAGATCTACAATTTGATCATCAGAATATTTCACCATCGGCTCTCCAGAGACATAGGAGTACGCTGTGCTCACTCGCGCAAACAGCAAACGCATGAAATCATAAATTTCCGTAATTGTACCAACCGTTGACCGTGGCGAGCGAGAAACCGTTTTCTGCTCAATGGAGATTACCGGGCTCAACCCGTCAATCTTATCGACATCTGGTCGTTCCAATCCACCCAAAAACTGGCGTGCATAAGAAGAGAACGTCTCAATATATCGTCGTTGCCCTTCAGCAAAAATCGTATCAAATGCCAAGGAAGATTTTCCCGATCCACTTAACCCAGTGAATACAACCAACTCATTTCTCGGAATCTTGAGATCAACATTCTTCAAATTGTGCTCCCTCGCTCCAAAAACTTCAATGTACTCTTTCTCGTCTTTCGCCATTATTTTGCAGGTAATTCGATGGTAAATGTTCTCTCTGAAACTGTCAACTTTGTTGAAATCAACCAAGGATTCAACACTTTCAGCATGCGCAGATTGCTTCCGTTATCGTTCGCCCATTTGGCCAAATCTGGAATTGATTTATCTACTTCAATCTGTCTTGTTTCAACCGCTTCGTAGAGTTCCATTTTCTCAGGATCAAATCCGTAATCAGTTGGATTCTCCATTAATAATTTCAGTGCCATGATGCGAAATACGTATCGTGTTGTTTCGCGGTTCATGTAAAGATCGAAGAAACTTTTCGCCTCTTGCGCCTTCATCACTTTTTTCAAGCCTCCAACTCCACAATTGTATGATGCGGAAGCCAAAATCCAATCGTTAAAATTTCGTTTCGCCGTTTTGAGATAATCGCAGGCAGCACGCGTACTTTTTCCCACATGGAAGCGCTCATCGACTTCTTTGTTGATCAATAGTCCGTTTTCCTTTCCTGCTGCTGGCATGAACTGCCAAAAACCTTTCGCTCCCGATGGACTTGTTGCTTGATTCAATGCACTCTCTATCACACAAAGGTATTTCATGTCATTCGGAACTCCTTCTTCCTCCAGAATTTTTTCAATCAGGGGAAAGTAACGATTCGCCTTCTTCAGAATTTGAATGGTCGAACTGTGAAAATACGTATTGACGATAATCTCCTTGTCCAATCGCTCTCGAATGTCGAAATTATCGAGTTCAATCTGTTCTCCAAACAAGGACATTTTCTCAGGAACTTTAGGAAGAGTTGGCGCTGATTCAACAACTTGTTCTGTCGATTCACCTTCAGGTTCAACCATCTGATTTTGACAAGAAATAATGAAACTAAGAGTAAATAAAGATAGAATGAGAACGCTTGATTTTCGCATCCTACGAAATTAACAAACTTGGGTTATTTTCCCTTGGGCTGAGGGTATTTAATCGTGTTTCGATACAGGATGATAAAAACAACGACGAAATAGGCAACAAAGAAGAGGATTGGTAGCACAACGCTCATGTTAATCAAATAGACCATCAATATGGCCAATGCCGATCCCCCAGCGCCGATTCCAACGAAAACGTACCATACTTGAATATCATTCAATCCTGCATAAACGAGGTGGTGAGTTGTGTGATCTTTACCTCCAACCATTGGAGATTGTCCTCGCTTCAAACGATTGATGACTACGGTTAAAGTATCCACCGCCGCAGGCGTGAAAGCGATGATTGTTACGCAAAGTCCTAACCAGGAGTGTTGCTCCAAGTGAGTTCCAGAATTGATCAAGAATTCCATTCCGAAAAACGCAACGAAGGCACCAATGAATTGCGAACCTGCATCACCCATAAATAATTTGGAAGGATGAATGTTCATTGATAAAAAACCAATTAAGGCACCGATTAAACTCACCAATGAAAGTGACCAAATATTCATGTTGAAACCAAGAATAATCCAGCTTGACAACAAACAAGCGATAAGAATGAACAAGGATGTTGTTCCCGTGATTCCATCCATGTTATCGAGCATGTTGAGGGAGTTCATGATGATGATCACCCATAAAACGGTCAACCCACCATCGATATAGATATTATCGAAAAGCATAACATACGTTCCACTCATGACAAATATCACCCCGCAGAGAATCTGAACACCCAGTTTCAGCAAGGGTTTTGTGTTGTAGGCATCATCAGCAAGCCCCATAGCAAAGGCGAGTGATCCAGCGAGGAAAAGTCCTACATATTTATGATTCTGAAAAATATTGGTTTCCCCAAATACGATGGAGTACGCGATTGCAGCAAAAATGAAAACGATGAATAAACTCACGCCTCCAAGCGACGGTTTTGATTCACGACTCCATCTTACGATGACATCATTTTTGTTTCGGATCCCGAGCGATTTGGAGAAATTCAAAAGCAACACGTTACATACGATTGCCAAGATTATTCCGCCCAAGGCGAACCCGACCAATTGGAGTATTTTTATAGCTAGTAGTGTCATCTAAAAAGAAGACGCAAAGATAGTGAATTTAGTAGCTACTTTGTCTTTTTCTGAAACCAATGGGTTCTCGATCCCCCAATCTATATTTAAATCAGGGTCGTTCCAAAGCAGGCTACCTTCACAATCTGGAGCATAATAATCTGTGCATTTGTAGCAGAATATCGTATTATCCTCTAAGGCAACAAATCCATGCGCGAAACCCTCTGGAATCCAAAATTGTTTGTTGTTTTCGGCCGTCAGTTCTACTGCAACATGTTGTCCGTATGTCGGTGATTCTTTGCGAATATCTACCGCAACATCAATTACAGCTCCCTGTGCCACTCGTACCAATTTTCCTTGAGCGTGCGGATTATTTTGAAAATGCAATCCGCGAAGCACACCTTTTTTTGAAACTGATTGATTGTCTTGAATAAAGTGGATTGGACCTGCAGCTTCGTTAAAAAGTTTCTCATTGAAACTCTCGAAGAACAAACCGCGATCGTCCTTGAATACGCGGGGTTCGAGAATTAGTAATCCTTCAATTGCCGTTTTTGTAATTGTCATTTACGTGTAATATCATTTACGTTTAAAGATACGCTGGTACCATTTCTTCCTTTTCACCTCTGCTTCTTCGGTATATCCACTGTTCTCGTAGTAGCCATAACCGTAGCCGTAACCATAACCGTAGCCTCCAGAGCGCTTGGATTTGACACCGTTCAAAATCACGTTTAATGATTTCAATTGTTGCATGCTAAATAGTTCTTTGATTCGATTCGCAAATATACGTTTTGAGTAATGCGATTTGAATACATAAATTGGAATATCTGCGTCCGTTAAGTTTTTAATCCCATCTGAAACGAGTCCAACCGGAGGATTATCAATAATCACTACATCGTAGCGTTCCTTCAATTCATTTACAATCTCCTGAAACTTTTTGCTCAACAGTAATTCCGAAGGATTCGGTGGAATTGGTCCAGCCGTAATGAAATCCAAATTCTCCACTTTCGAATGATGGATACATTCATCCAACGTTGCTTGATTTACTATCAAACTACTCATTCCAACAAGGTTGTCGACGTCTAGACCGAGGTGTACTTTCGGCTTACGTAAATCAAGATCGAGCAATACTGTTTTCTTCCCTGACATCGCGATTATTCCTCCCAAATTCAGCGCCACGAAGGTTTTTCCTTCACCTGAAATAGAAGATGATATGGCGATTGTTTTATAGTCTGGGTGAATATAATTCAGGTTTGTTCGAATCTTACGCATGGACTCTGCCATCATCGATTTCGGTGCATCTGCAACAACCAATTGTGAGTATTCGAGCGCTTGAGCAAACAATGGAACTCCTCCCAAGATTGATGCTTGTTCAGGCAGGACGTGCTCCAAATCTTCGATCATGTTGATCTCATTGAACGTCAAATATCGGAACAGGATAAGACCAAGACCAATGAACAAACCAAACAAGATGAACGCCGAATAGACAAAATTTCTACTTGGCGCAACAGGCACTAAGTTGATTTTCGCCTTCGAAAGCACTCGATTCGTAGAAGCGTATCCTGCATCTGAAATTTCATACAATACCTTTTTCTCTGTCAACAAGGTGAAATATTTCTCATTAAGGTCCTGGATGTTCTTCAATCTATTGAACTCCATTTTCTTTTCAGGCAATTTGAATGCCTCGCCTTCCAGTGAACCAATTTTGCTTCGTATTGCCTTAATGTTTCTGCTGAAACGCTCTTCAATCGCACTAATACTGCGTTGAATGATTCGCAGCTTCGAGGCAATTTTCTGATCGACAATGACAACTTCAGAATTGGTTTCCGTAACTTCAAAAAGCAAATCCTCGCGTCTTTCGAGAAAATCGTGCAGTTCTGTTAAATGTCCTGCCAGCGACTTTTCGTATGATTTACCGAGGAGTTCAGGCAGAAGTTTGTATACATCTAGTCGATTCGTAGACTTATTCAGTTTGCGCTTAACATTTAATAATCCATTGTATTCCTCCTCTAACTCGAAGAGTTGATCCTGCAATTTATTAACGTTGTCTGTAATTGATATGCTTGCGTTTTCAGGGTTTGATAATTGCGATTTACGCTGATAACTGATCAAACTGTCTTTGGCCGTTCGCACTTCCAATGAAAGTGAATCGAGTTGAGCATCAATAAAGGAAATAATGTTCTCGGAACTTTGTCGTTTTTGCTCTTCGTCGTATTCAATAAACGAGGTAGAAACTGCATTCACAACATCTCTACACAAAGTTGGGTTATGACCTCGAAACGAAATATTTATTGTCTTGGCGTTTGCATCTAAACCTGTAACAGAAAGATCCTGAATCATTCTGTTCGATAATTGCTCACGACCATTAAAGATGAAGAATAATTCATTTTCTTCAGACACCGTAGCGAACTCTTTTGGATCTGCAGCCTTTACGACAACATCAAAATCTTTATTCTTAATCCGTTCATTTAGTTTTCCAATAACCCGCTCCTTTTTCCCATTTCTAACATAAGACAACTCTACGCGAGAATTCCCCTTTGAACGTACGGCGATTTCCTGATTTATTATCGAGGAATCAATTAATTGGTACGGCTGAATATTGAAGGTGCTCGAATGATACTTCTCCTCTGTTAAGATTTCACCTCTCGAGAACAAGCTAACATTTAAGTTCAATTTATTCAGTGCTCTTTCGAACAGTAATTCCGATTTCAACAACTCCAAAACGCCCGATAGTTCGTCATCCCGCGAGTTAATGTTTTCTATGTCGATTACATCTTTTGCGCTGTCTTTATTCCCCAGCTGCAGCACCATCGATGATTCGTACGTTGGTTTCGTGTAACGTAAATAGATGAACGCCAAAGAAGCGAACGCAAGGACGAGCAGCGCTGCCCACCACCAGTATCGCTTTAAGACCGTCTTCAGAATGAGCGGATCGTAAGTCTTATTAATTATGATTCCTTTGTTGCTCATTTATTTTAACAGTAAAATTGCTGATAGAATGAATACTGCGCTTGACACTAGCGATACGATTGGTACAATATCTTCGGAGATTTCTTTTGCTAATTCTGGAGTTGGCTCGACGTAGATATAATCATTCGCCTGCACAATCATATCAACATATTGAAGGCCTTCGATGGTCGATAAGTCGAGTGTATAAACCAAGCGTTCTCCGTTTACCTTTCGCATTAATTTGATGGCGCTAGCTTTACCTCGATCAGTAA
Source organism: Crocinitomicaceae bacterium (assembly GCA_029252405.1). Classification (GTDB taxonomy): domain Bacteria; phylum Bacteroidota; class Bacteroidia; order Flavobacteriales_D; family Crocinitomicaceae; genus UBA4466. The sequence continues at coordinate 48,522 of JAQXBM010000064.1, read as the reverse complement.
TTCCTCCTGCCTTTGCCAAGGCTTCCATGAGCGTAGTGTTCGTATTCTCCAGGGGGATCACCTTTGCATCGGATCCATTTCCTGGAAAAACAATGACACGCTGATTGGTGATCGTCACCTGAACAAAAGGATCGATGAACTTCTTGCCATATTTTGCCTGCAAGGTATCTTCGCATTCCGTCACCGTTAAGCCATCCACTTTCACCAATCCTAAAATTGGCAGTTTCACAAACCCATTTTGACGTACAACGTATTCAACTTTCTCAACAGGTTCGGTGCGAGCCTCTGAAATTCCAGTCATATCCTCAATGATCCGTTTTCCGTTCTTGGTCGTTAAGCTAAATGTAAATTTATCTGATTGAGATATTCGGTAATCTTCTGTCGGTTGGAGAGGGATTGAATCTGAAGGTGTTGCTCCTTTTGCTTCTTTGAACATCAAATTGCTATTCACACCACAACTGCTCACCAACGCAAGAGTTACGACACAAAAAATGCACATTCTAAATAACAACTTCATTCTATTTCAATTTTAACAACTCTCGGTAGTACCGATCCATATTCTTGACCAAAGTCGTGTAATGGAATTTTTCTTGTACGTAGTTCCAGCCATTTTGTGACATTTTTTCACGTCTTTTTTCATCTTCGCACAATTCCAGCAGCTTTTCCGAATACAATTCGAGGTTTCCTTTTGGAATTACGTAACCAGATTTATCGACGTCAATTATGTCTCTTACGCCTCCGACATCAGTCGTTACAACAGGAATATTTGCTGCTTGCGCTTCGATCAAGCTAACGGGTGTACCTTCATTTTTAGATGTCAAACAAATAATGTCCATCCCCGCATTAAACGTCCCAATATCCTTGATCCAAGAGGTCATTTTGATCACCTTCTGATGCGCGTTATTGATCTCATTCACACGACTTTCAATCTCTCCGCGGTCAGGTCCATCCCCGACAATAAAAATCTTCAGCGATTTCGTAGTTCTTTTGAGCACTTTCTCGATCACATCAAGGAAAAAAGGATGATCTTTAATTGTAGCGATCCGGCCAATAATTCCAATGGCAATGTCATCGTTTTTCAACCCATATTTTTCACGAACGGCATCGCGTTGAGTCGAACGTTTTTCATGAAACGGCAACAAATCGAAGCCAAGTGGAACCACTTTCACTTTGTCTGAAGGACATATTTTGTGTACTTCGGTTAGTTCTTTCTTCTGTATCTCTGATATCGCGATAATTCCTGTCGACTTCCTAGCTAAATTTCGCTCGATTCCTTTAAACAAAGTCGTTTTCAAATTACCAAAGTACGAGTGAAAAACATGCCCGTGAAAGGTATGCACGATAACGGGCACTTTGCATGAACTCGCCGCCTTACGTCCTAAAGCACCAGCTTTTGAAGCATGGGTATGAACAATATCAGGCTTGAATTCTCGAATAATTTCTTTGAGTTTTTTATACGCCGCTCGATCGCTTTTCAAATTTGGCTCTCGCACCATTTCATCGATCAAAACTGGAATAACGCCGTACTTCTTCAGAATAAATAGAGAATCAGATTCCCCTTCTTCGGGTAAGCCACCCACTAACATCGTCTCGTAATCATCACCAAGAAAAGCTGTGAGAAATGTAGCGTTGTACGTAGGTCCACCAATATTGAATCGGTTGATTATTCGAAGTATCTTTATTTTTCCCACCTAAATCTCTCTATCATTATCCATCCTGCATCACCTGTTACTTTGACAAGTTCTATTCTATTTAATAGACGTTGTTCAAAAGTTTTCGTTGGTTTGGCACATTCATTGAAGATTCTTCATGAAATTTACCCAAAACGCGCCATGAAGATAGTAAGTTCATTTCTTTTGATCAGTTTCCTTGCGATAAACTTCGCACAGGGGCAAAATAAAGTGCAAACGGCCATTGACCAATTTGCGTCGTCAAGTCATTTAAAAAATGCCAGCATTAGCTTTGAAGTAATTGATCTATCATCTGGAACGACCGTTGCTAGCTACAATCCAGAGACAGTTCTGCCAACCGCATCAACGGCAAAATTATTCTCAACGGCAACAGCGATCGAACTTCTTGGGGAAGATTATCGACCAAAAACGCGCATCTACACAGATGGTGAAATTGATTCAACAGGAACCTTAACGGGAGATTTGTGGATTCGCGGAGGTGGCGACCCGACTTTAGGAAGTAAATACTACTGTTCAAAGGGACAAAACCGAGATTTCTTACACGCTTGGGCGGATAGTTTGAAGAAAAAGGGTATTCTGAAAATCGACGGAGCAATCATTGCGGATGCTTCAGAGTTTGGATACAAAGGTGCTCCAGGCGGATGGAACTGGGTTGATATGGGGAATTACTATGGCGCTGGACCTTCAGGACTAACTATTTTCGATAACTTGATTGAATATAAGTTCAGAGTACCGGGGAAAATCGGGGCTCAATCAAAATTAGTGTCTCTAACCCCATCTGTTCCTGACCTTGTCGTTCACAATTACGTCACAGCAAAATCTGGAGGTGGAGATAATGCCTACATCTACGGTGCACCTTATTCCTTGGATCGATTTGTCACTGGAACGCTACCCGCAGGAAGTTCAGCCTTTATTGTTAAAGGAAGTTTGCCTGATCCTGAGCATCAAATGGCGCATGAATTGGAAAAAGTATTGAAAGAAGCGGGAATTGAAATTACTGGCGAGTTGAAAACGGCTAGAAATATGGAAATCAACAGCGGTAATTGGTCATATTCCAAGCGCACCCTGTTGTTCACTCATTTGGGAGCCAAGATTGGCAGTATCGTTGACAAGACCAATGAAAGAAGCATCAACCTATTTGCTGAACACTTGGTAAATTTGGTTGGATACGAAACGAATGGCAACGGAAGCACTGAAAGCGGACTTCGCGTTCTGGAAAACTATTGGGCGAAGAAATGGACAACCAGCGGAATGCATGTTAACGATGGAAGTGGTCTTTCTCGAACAAATGCTATTTCAGCATCAAATTTCACCGACCTATTGAAAGCCATGCACAGTGGAAAAAATGGGGCTCGATTTAAACAATCATTGCCAGTTGCAGGAATTGACGGAACGATGAGAAATATCTGTAAAAACCAAGCTGGACATGGAAAAATTGCAGCAAAGAGCGGATCAATGACTCGAATTAGAAGCTATGCAGGATACGTTGACGCTTCGAGTGGAAAAAAATATGCTTTCGCCTTGATTGTAAACAATCAAACATGCTCCAACGCTGCGCTAATTGATAAAATGGAAGTCGTGTTTAATACTATTGCTCGACTCTAAGCTTCAAGCTCAGCTTCCACGATATCCGTCCAAAACTGCTTGATTGTTTGCCCTGAAGCATTAATCATTTTCGGCACAATGCTCTCAGCTGAAAAACCTGGAGTTGTATTCACTTCAATCACGAAAGGGATTCCTTTTACAATCATGTAATCGATTCTAGCGATTGATCGCAACTGCATCAATTGATAAATTTCCTTCGAAATTTCTTGCACTTGAAGTGTCAATTCTTCGCTGATTCTCGCAGGCGTAATCTCATCTGAAAGTCCTTGGTATTTTGCTTCAAAATCGAAAAACGCATTTTCGGTAACTATCTCCGTTAGGGGTAAAGCCTGAATTCCATCTTTGGTCTTGTAAACTCCGCAGGTTACTTCCGTTCCATCCAGAAACGACTCCAAAATGACCGTTTCCCCTTCAGCGAATGCTGATTTGATCGCACCTTTCAATCCTTCTTTTTCATCGACACGAGCAATGCCATAACTAGATCCTGAATCGCAAGGCTTGACGAAGACTGGAAGCCCGAGTTGTTCAACAATCTGCTCATCATTCACCTCATCTTTTGCGGATCGTAAATAAATTGAATCCGCAACATGAATTCCGAATCCTTTCAAAAATTGATTACAAAACCATTTATCAAAAGACAATTCTGAGGCGAGGGGTCCAGAATTGATGAAAGGAATCTGCTGCATATCAAGGTAAGCTTGCACTTTTCCGTTTTCACCTGGATCGCCATGCACATAAACTATCGCGACATCAATTTTTAATGTATCACCATTCACTTCAGCCTTAAAATCAACTGGATTTAAAACGAAGGTTTCGTCGTTTACTTCAACCTTCCATCCATCTCGACTGAGATACACCAAATATGCGTTGAATTCATCAGGGAAATTATCGCGTATTGTGCAAGCACTTTTCACAGAGATATCATACTCTGAAGAAAACCCACCACAAATAATCCCAACGTTTTTCATTTGACACGATTTTAAACGAATTTACGCTCAATTGGAGCAAAAATAATTGATGATCGGAAAAAGTTATTAGCATATCGGATGTGAACTATTTGGGATTGGGAAGATCGATCCGTAAAAATCAAGGTTTTAAAGCTCATCCTTAGTATATTTGCACTACCAAAAAACGGCAATTCCTTATGATAAAGCTGCTCTTAAGTTCTCTCTTACTATTAACATCGACCCAATTATTCTCGCAGGTAACACTCTATTCTGATTTGTTTGAATCTGGGAATACTGGTTGGTCTGTAAGCGGAAACACAACAGAAAACAAATGGACATTTAATTCTTGTGCGGGGAACGGTCCAAGCAATCCAGGTATAAACAGTATGTATATCTCACCATTGGGTGGAACGATACCTGGTTGTGACGCTGGTGAGATTGACGAATTCGGATATGTGAGCGCTCCAGCTGGGAATGTTCATTCCATTATCAGTTCAACAACTGTCGATGCCTCGTGTGCAATCTCATTGCAACTTTCCTTTGATTATTCGATAACGGGAAGTGCAGGACAGGATTTCGCCGAAACTGTTTACTCAACAGACGGAGGAACAACGTGGAACGTCATCGCGTCTCCTTTAGCCGTTTCCCCAACTTGGACAACAACGACTCAAGCGCTTCCTGTTTCGTTGAACGGGACAAGCTTCGATATCGGGTTTCGTTTCACCTACGATGATGCGAATGTCTTCCCAGATCCTCTTTCAATAGACAACGTATTAATCACAGGAACGGACACTGTTCCACCAACTATCAACTGCCTCGGACCATTGAACTTGGCTGTTCTAGGGAGCTGTACTGCGGTAATGGAGGATTACACCAAAACAAACTTTACGCTTTCAGACAATTGTACCGACTCAATCAACATTGTTGTAACTCAAAACATTCCAGAATTTACTGTATTGCCAACGCCTCCAGGAGGATCGGTAACGGTTGTTTTAACTGCTACGGATGAATCAGGTAATTCATCTCAGTGTTCATTTACCTTGACTATTGTCGATTCATCCTTGCCTATTCCCACATGTCCAGCGGACACATCTGTTTATGTTGATAACAGTTGCGATGCCCTACTTCCTGATTACACTTCTTTTGTGGCGAGTGCGGACAATTGCTCAACACCTGCAAACATTACTCACTCTCAAACTCCTATTCCTGGAACGGTAATTAATGGATCTAACGTAGTTACACCTATTATAATGACCGCTACAGACGAGTCAGGAAATAGTGCAACGTGTACTTTCAATATGACAACGATTGACACAATGGTTACTACAATTACGTGTCCTCCTGACACCAACCTTGTAGTGGACAATGGTTGTACTTTCACTCTTGGAGATTACACTGCCGGTGCCGTTTTAGTAGACAATTGTGAAGCCCTTGGAAACTTAACTATTACTCAATCTCCTGCACCAGGAGCACTTATCAGTGCTCATCAAGTGATCACATTGACGGTTACTGGTGGAGAACCTGCCATACCGCAATCTTGTACCTTTAACGGATGGCTAATTGACACTATCGCTCCAGCAATTATTTGTCCTACTGGAACAACTCACTACGTGAACAATAGCTGTATGGCTACGATAATGGACTTCACTGCTGGAGCTGTTGTTACTGAAAACTGTTCTTCACCTAGTGCAGTTACTCAGTCTCCTGTAGCTGGAACGATGGTTGGATTGAATCCAACGGAAACCATTACATTGACAGTAAGCGATACAGCAGGCAACATAAGTACCTGTCAATTGATCGTCCCAATTGTTGATACAATTTCACCAAACGTGGCTTGCCCATTTGATCAAACGGAACCAGCAAACGCTTCTTGTCAAGCTACACTTGGAGACTACACGGCACTTGCTTCACCAACGGACAACTGTTCAACACCAGGAAACATCACAGTTACACAATCACCTGCAGCGGGATTAGTATTTAGCGGAACGCAAGTGGTAACGATCACAGTAGAAGACGAATCATCGAATACCAGCACGTGTACTTTCAACGTGACAGTGGACGATCAAACTCCTCCTACAATCACTTGTCCTGGAAACCAAACGGTGGGTACTACAACGAATTGTTATTACACTGTTGCCGACTTTATAAGTTCAGCTTCTGGGCTTGACAACTGCACACCATTTGGATTGATTACTTATACGCAATCACCTGCGGCAGGAACGATTTTGTTTACAGGAACGCATCTGATTACAATCACTGGAACGGATGCTGCTGGAAATTCAGGAAGCTGTACATTCGACTTGACAGTTACTGATCAAACCGATCCAGTTTTTGACGTGTGTCCGACTACTCAAAGTGTTATTGTTGATGCAACTTGCTCTGCACCTCTTGGAGATTACACGGCGCTCCCGATAGTTTCCGACAACTGCACGAGTACACCAAGCATTGTAGTTACTCAAAGCCCTCTAGCTGGAGCTTCTATTTCCGGTCCGACAAACGTTACCTTAACAGCAACGGATCAAGCAGGAAATACGAGCACGTGTTTATTCACTGTCGTTACAAACGATACCACGTCACCAGTTGTGACTTGTCCTGTTGACCAAACAGCAACCATAGACGCGAGCTGCTCCTACTCCATGCCTGATTTATCTGGATTGGTAACAGGAACAGACAATTGTTCTTCTCTTGGAAACATGACTATTTCACAGACTCCCGCGGCAGGAAGCACAGAAACTGGAGTCACACCCGTTTTGATCACCTTAACAGATGAAAATGGTAATTCAAACACTTGTGTTGCAAATGTCCTCCCAGACGATATCACTCCACCAACGATTACCTGTCCGACTTCAGCAAACGAAAGTGCAGGAACAGCCTGTGATTGGGCTTTAACGAATTTAGGAGCTTTGGCAACCGTTACTGATAACTGCAGTGGTTATACGCTGAGTCAAAGCCCTGTGATTGGAACAATGATTCCAGTAGGTACGAATCAGATTACGCTGACAGTGATAGATGCTGGAGGAAATTCTGCATCATGTGATTTTGATTTATTCGTAAGCGAAACAGCAGCACCAATTATCGATTGTCCAAATGACACAGTAACATGTGATCCCGTTGTATTCTATTCTCTCCCGACTTACTCGGACAACTGCCTTGCAGAACTCATTCAAACAGATGGCACAGGATACACGGTTGGAAGTACATTCCCTGTGGGAATTACCGACTTATTCTACGAAGCAGTTGATACTTCTGGAAACGCAACAGGATGTAACTTCCGAGTAGAAGTCTTGGAATTCCCTTCTGACGCAATTATCGCCCTTGACACAATCGAATTATGTGGTGATGCATCAACAATTCTTGAAGCCGACCCTGCAACATCTGGAACTGGTGAATGGACACTTTCAAGTGGAGCCGGAGATTTCAACAATGAATTCGCGAACGTTACCGGAGTGAACAACATCAATTACGGAACGAACATGTACACTTGGACGATTTCTACTACAGGATGTGGATCACTCAGTGATAGTGTCGTTGTGATTCGAGATGAAGCTCCAATCCCAACAAGTATTGCTGCGGACAGTATTTATATCTGCTCTGACAGTGTTGTAAGCTTGCAGGCGGATGCCGCCAGCGTGGGCAGCGGAATTTGGACCGTATCATCTCCCGAAGCGAACGTCTTCGTGCCAACGTCAAACACGAGTTTAGCAAGTATTTCAAGTGATGGCTGGTACCAATTCACTTGGACCGTTACGAATGGATCATGTCCACAGACATCAGATAGTGTGGCTGTTTTCTACTCGAACAACGCAGCAGTTGCATCTGTTTCGGACTCTGTGGTGTGTATCGAAGACGGCCCGGTTCAATTGAGTGCAACTTCGCTATTCCCTCAACAAAGTGGAAGCTGGTCTTTCATCTCAGGAGGAGGAACAATTGATGATCCAAATGCTACGCAAACGGAAGTATCGAATCTTCTAAACGGAGTCAATCGAATTGTATACTCTGTTTCGAATAACAACTGTCCAGCACAAAACGACACGGTAATAATTATCGCGAGTGTTTGTAACGGCTTCGATCCCGTTTTCCCAACGGTGATTACACCAAACCTAGACGGTCGAAATGATCTCTTTGTCATAGAATACCTAGAATTGCTTCATCCAGATTGTTTCGTAACGATTTTCAATCGTTGGGGATCTGTCGTCTATGAATCCGTTGGATATACCGACCCATGGGATGGAACATATAATAACGAACCACTTCCAATGGGAACTTATTTCTACCGCGTTGAATTGAACGATGCCAATGGAACAGTTTACAAGGGAGACATTAGTATTATCCGATAAAAGAAGAAACATGAAAAAAGTATTTACATCAATCAGCTATCTTCTTGCAGCGACACTTATTTGTCTGTCGGGAGAATCAATTGCTCAACAAGAAGGGCATTACTTGAACATGGCGAGCAATCCATTCATGTTGAATCCTGCAGCGGGTGGATTATCCGATATTGCTCATATTGAATTGTCATCTAGAACGCAATGGACTGGATACAGCGGTGCTCCGCGATCCGTTCTTTTGGTTGGGCACACACCATTGAAAGTGGGCAAAAATGCAGAAAGTGCCATCGGAGAATTCAACAATGATAATTCCACGCTATTTCCATCTCCAACTCGCACCGCTGGAAAGATGAAACATGTTCTTGGTGGAAAAGCTATGTACGATGCGATTGGACCCTTCAATAAAACATCCATTTACGGAAGCTATGCATTCCACTTACCATTTACGAAAACGGTGAATTTTGGAGCGGGAATTGGCCTTGGATGGAGCAACCTTGGAATCAATCAAGATCGTGTAGTTCTTTACCAAGAGGACGATGCTGCTTACAACCAGTTTTTGGGGAATACTTCGACTCAGAATATTCTTGATGCCAATGCAGGAGTCGTGTTTTACGGAGAAAAATTGTTTGTCGGTTTGTCGACCACTCAGCTTTTGAAAAACTCGGTTGAATTCGATGAAGTCGTGACTGAAAGTAATTTCAGCCGTCACTTTTTCCTTGTTGCCAAATACGAATTCGAGGTGAATGAGCAATTCTCAATCGAGCCGACAGTTGTCGCAAAGTATGTTCAAAACAGTCCGTTCTCTGGTGATTTCGGTGCCCGTTTTATCTACAACAAAGCGTCGTGGTTAGCCTTGCAATACAGAACAAGTAACGCCTTCACCGTTCAGGTCGGAACAAATATCGTCAAGAACATTTACGCTTCTTATGGTTACGAATTCGGGACAGGTCCTGTGAGAGCAGGAACTAATGGAACGCATGAACTTCAACTTGGTTTCTACATCGGAAAAAATCGAAACACAGCCAAAGAAATCAAAGAATCTACCGAAACGGGAGAGGAATAATTTTCAATACAGAGAACCGATATTGTAACTTATGCGCTTAGTCTATTTTATTCTATTTTTCACGCTGAAATATACGTTGCGTGTTTTTTATCCTCGTCAGAAAACGGTCAATAGCCCAAAGGAATTCGGAGGAAGAACTATCTACGTGAGTAATCATGCGGCTTCGTTTATGGATCCGTTAGTGGTCGCATCTATGAGAAACCCAATTGTGTTTTTCATGACGCGGTCCGATGTTTTTACTCCAATTTCGAAACCACTTTTGTGGGCAAGCCACATGCTTCCTATTTACCGTCAACAAGATGGTGAAGATACGAAAGCAAAGAACGAAGAAGTATTCCAAAAGTGTTCAAGGATATTGAGTTTTGGAAGGAACCTATTGATTTTTGGAGAAGGATTCACAGATGACACATTTGTTCGTCGCCTTAAACCTTTGAAGAAAGGTGCTGTTAGGATTGGATTCAAGACTTTGGAAAACATCAACTGGAAAAAGAAAATTTACGTCGCCGGCGTTGGGTGTAATTACTCTAAACCAAATAAAATGCGTTCTGATCTTCTCGTTTCTACTTCGGACAAAATTTGCCTGAACGACTACCGCGAAGAATACGAAGAGAATCCGAACAAAGTAATCACCGATCTTACGAAAAAGGTTGAAACTTTGATGCAGGAACAGATCACACATGTCGAGAAAATGGAGAACACTTCTTTGCATGAAAACATCATGATTTTATCCCGCCGCGGAATGAATGCTGATAGTTTCGATCGTAAATTGTCATTACTAGATCGCTGGAATTATTCACGAGCTCTTGCAAAATGGATCAATCAGGAAGATGTTGAATCGAATGAGAAATTAACGCAATTCAAAAAAGATGCAGAACGCTATTTCTCATTGTTGAAGCGTTTCAAATTAGAAGAGCGTTTATTGTTCTGGAAGATCAACAATCCAAAAACAAGTCGTGTCAAAGAGGTGTTGACTATGATTGCTTTAACTCCGTTCGCGATTATCGGAACACTGCACCTCGGACTTCCATACATTATCGTGAAACGTTTTGTGGAGAAATCTTTCAGACGAAAAGTATTCCATGGATCCGTTAAACTGATTGTCGGAAAAGTGGCGATGGGATTCTTGAATATTCCGTTCATTTTCTTGTTTCATGCTTACATCTATCCAAGCTGGTGGTTGGCCATTTTGTATTACTTCATGATCGGAATTTTCGGACTCTGTGCCTACGTCTGGATGTTGAACTTCAAAGATTTCAAAGTAAAAGGTGTTGTCGCGAAGATGGACACTTCGAAACTGGCAAAAAAACGTTCGGAATTAGTCGAGAAATTGAAGGCTGCAATTCCTGAAGAGTTTCACCCTTAAGCCTTACTTCTGATGAAGTAAATCAACGCGATTCCTACCGTAATTGAGATAACAATATTCAACGCTGCGACCAGGATATTTCCTTGATCAATCAATTGTACAGACTCGAAACTGAATGCGCTAAATGTGCTAAAACCACCACAAAACCCCACAATCAACAAAGGCTGTATCCAAGCGTTTTGATCTGAATATTCGCGAGCTCCCAATACAAATAATGCAAGCAAGGTACACGCCAACATATTCGACATGAATGTTCCGAAAGGAAAGGGAGATTTGATCAAATGATTGACAAACTGACTGAGGCTAAATCGCGCCAAGCAGCCAAGACCTCCACCCAGAAAAACATAGAGGTAGGTCATGCCGATTTCATCATTTTCCGGTGCAGCGGCAAGAAGATGAAACGATAGATAGCTAATGCTACTAACATCCCAACTAATCCTCCAACGAAGACATCAGAGAAATAATGGACACCTAAATAAATTCGGCTGAATGAAACAAGAACAGCGATTCCAATCAGCAGGGGATTGAGCCATTTTTTGTAATCAATTAAGAATGAAATTGAGAAAGTCGCTACCGCAAAGAAATTCGCCGCATGTGACGAAACGAAGCCATACATGCCTCCTTTGTAGTAATCGCCCCAACCAATTTGGTAGTAATGCAAATGATCTTTGATCGCTAAATTGTGCGAGGGACGGTAGCGCTGAATCACCTCCTTCATCCCTTGAGTTGAAATGAAATCAGCCAATACAACAGAAATCACCGCTCCAAAGAAAAAGAGCAAACCTACTTTCCAACCGCTTTGTCGAATCGCCAAATAAACCAATAATACATACAATGGAACCCATGTTAATCGTCCAGATACAATCCACATCACCTCATCGAGGAATGGAGTGTTCCAGCCGTTGACCAATTGAACAATGGCAATGTCTATGGATTCCAAGTATTCAATCATCATTCAAGATTTTCCAGATTAGATCTTTCAACTCAATGAGTCCCGTTTGAGCCACAGATGAGATAAAAATTGTTTGAACCGAAGTTGGTAACTCCTCCGCGATTTCTGCTTTCAACTCATCATCCAACATATCCGATTTCGAAATAGCCAAAATACGTTCTTTGTGCATCAGTTCAGGATTGTATGCTTCCAACTCCCCCAATAATACTTCGTATTCCTTTTTGATGTCATCGCTGTCTGCGGCAACCATAAAGAGTAAACATGAATTTCGTTCGATGTGGCGCAAGAATCGTAAACCGAGACCTTTACCCTTGCTTGCCCCTTCGATAATCCCAGGGATATCCGCCATCACAAATGATCGGTAATCTCGGTATCCAACTATTCCCAAGTTCGGACGAATGGTTGTAAATGGATAATCGGCTATTTCAGGCTTTGCCTCAGAAACCACTGAGAGCAAGGTACTTTTGCCGGCATTTGGAAATCCTACCAATCCGACATCAGCTAATATTTTAAGTTCTAAGATTTTCCACCCCTCTACGCTATCTCCTCCTGGTTGAGCGTATCTCGGCGTTTGATTAGTCGATGTTTTGAAATTATTGTTTCCAAGTCCACCTTGTCCCCCACGTTGAATGATTCGCTCTTCGCCGTCTTCCGTGATCTCAAAAAGAAATTCTCCCGTTTCAGCATCACGCGCAATTGTTCCGAGAGGCACTTCGATGTATTTATCTTCACCTTCAGCACCCGTCTTAAGGTTTCCAGATCCATGAACACCGTGTCCAGCTTTAATGTGTTTGGAAAACTTCAAATGAAGAAGCGTCCACATTTGCTTATTTCCTCTCAGGTATACGTGTCCTCCACGACCACCATCACCACCATCGGGACCTCCCTTGGGAATGTATTTTTCACGACGGAAATGCTGAGATCCTCCACCTCCCTTACCTGAAGTGCAGTGAATTTTTACGTAATCAACAAAGTTTCCAGAAGCCATAGCCAAACATATTTAATTACGAAGTTTTCGCAAGGAATTAGAGAGCGTTAACTGCAGCGAATAAGCGTACAGTAATCTCATCAATTGTTCCCAAACCGTCAATCATTACCCACTTTTCTTGTGTTTCGTAGTAATTTTTAACTGGCGAAGTTTCTTTTCTGTATACGTCAATTCTGTTTTGAATCACATCTGGATTTGCATCATCCGGACGACCGCCTGTTTTCGCGCGGTTTGCCAAACGAGCTTTCAACTCATCCTCTGCAACGTCCAATGAAATCATTGATGTAATTCCAGTTCCGATGCTTTCTAAATACACATCCAATGCTTCGGCTTGAGCAATTGTACGTGGGAAACCGTCAAAAATAAACCCTTGCGGATTATCGTGTTTCCCTACTTCTGCCTTGAGCATGTTGATGGTCACTTCATCAGGAACCAATTGTCCTTTATCAATGTATGTTTTTGCTAAAACACCCAATTCTGTCTCACCTTTTATATTGGCGCGGAAGATATCTCCCGTTGAAAGGTGAATCAATCCATATTGCTCGATAAGTCGCTCTGACTGTGTTCCTTTTCCTGCTCCTGGAGGTCCAAAAAGTACAATATTCAACATACTATTTCTTTGCTTTTTTTGTTCGCGAATTTGATAAATTGTATCAAGATTTCTCCCTTTCTCGTTGTAATCGAGACCATAACCAACAACAAAAGCATTTGGAATGGAGAATCCAATGTAATCTGGACGCTTCGTCCCTTTGAACGCATCTGGTTTGTATAGTAATGTGCACACCCTAACTGATGCAACGCCCTCTGGTTCAAGAAGAGAAATGATTTTATCAATCGTGATTCCTGTATCAACAATATCCTCAACAATGATGATATCTCTTCCAGCAATATTATCTCCAAGTCCGATTAACTCGTCTACGCGACCACGCGACTCAACTCCAGAATAGGAACTCATCTTTACAAATGAAACTTCACAATCAAGTGAGATGTTTTTCATCAGATCAGATGTAAACATGAATGCACCATTCAAAACAGAAAGAAAAACGAGGTCTTTGTCGCGGTAATCATCATTGATTTTTGCAGCAAGACTCAAGATTTCCTGTTGGATTTCATCCTTGGTGATAAAAACTTCAAAAGATTTGTCTATAACTTGAATCACTCTTTTACAATTTGATCAGCAAAAGTACGATTTTCTGAGCAACTAGCCCGAACTAATTCGGTATTTCGATATGCCGAAAACCTGAGTTCAAAAAAATGACTGTATCTTTGCGCCATGAAAAAAGAAGTCATTGGAGCGACACACCGTTTTGGGATTTTAGGCGGCGGTCAACTTGGGAGAATGCTGATTCAAGAGGCAATTAGTTACGACATTCATGTTCACACCATGGATCTAAATTCTACTGACCCAAGCGCAACAATCGCTACTTCTCATACTGTTGGCGATATTAAAGCGTACGATGATGTGATCAATTTTGGGAAAGACAAGGATGTTATCTCTGTTGAAATTGAGAATGTGAACGTTGATGCACTGAAAGAGCTCGAATCCAATGGCGTAAAGGTTTTTCCACAACCACGTGTACTGGAAATCATCAAGGATAAAGGCTTGCAAAAGCACTTTTATGTTGAGAATAATATTCCGACATCTCCTTTCGAACTGACAACAGAAGACACTAAAAATTACTACTACGCATCAAAAGTTCCCTTTGTTCACAAGTTAAGAACAGGTGGTTATGATGGTCGCGGAGTTGAATTGATTAAAGGTGAAAAGGATTTGCAAAACGCATTCAACGCACCTTCTATTTTGGAGGAACTTGTTCCTTTCGAAAAAGAACTCTCAGTAATCGTGGCACGAAATGAAAAAGGTGAAACGGCTGTTTACCAAACGGTGGAATGTGAATTCAACGAGGTTAATCTTGTTGCATTCTTGTTCTCTCCAGCGGATATTTCCAATGATGTTGAAACACGCGCTACGGAATTGGCAATCGACGTCATCAATAAACTAGAAATGGTTGGGATTCTGGCTGTTGAGTTATTCCTACTTTCTGATGGGACACTTTTGGTCAACGAAGTTGCTCCACGCCCGCACAACAGCGGTCATCATACGATTGAATGCAACGTCACTTCTCAATTTGAACAACACATGCGTTCAGTTTTGAATCTTCCACTTGGATCCACAGAAATGATTCGTGAAGGGGCGATGTTGAATTTACTTGGTGAAATTGGACATACTGGACGGGCGAAATACGAAGGGCTGGAAGAAGTCATAAGCATGCCTGGAGTACATGTCCATCTTTATGGAAAAAAGGACACGAAGCCAAATCGTAAAATGGGTCATATCACTGTTGCACAGAAGAATATCGACGAAGCAAAGCGCGTCGCTAAACAAGTAAAAGGTAAGATCAGGGTGATTGCCGAGTAGACCTCAAGGAACAGAAGTTTTTTGTATATTCACCAAGCAATTAACTATAAAGAGCTTACCACAATTGAAAGTACTACTATCTCTTCTTTTTGCTGTCTTTTTCGCTATTGTGGCGAACGCTCAACTCTACACTTTTCAGAATTATACACACCGAGATGGACTTTCAATGTCCAAGATCAACACTTTTGAGCAATCGGATGACGGCTACCTGTGGATGGGTGCCGATGGTACCGGATTGATTCGGTTCGACGGAAAAAAGTTCAAGGAAATCTCCATGAAGAATTCTGATGGGAATTTTCATTGTGAGCACATTGTCTCGAAAGAAGATGACATCTATTTTGCCACGAGTTATACGGGATTCCACAAATTTTCAAGGACGAATAAAACCGTTGAAAGACTCGATAAAAAGGAAGTTAAAATTGGCGATGGACGTAAGATCATTGTTCAGGAATCGTGCACGTACTTCATTGGCGTTTTAGGCATCAGTCGTTCCAAGGATGGAAAAGAAACCCTAACCAAGAAATTTTCCAAGCGATTAGACAATGGAATTGCACAGGTAATTGAAACGCCCTACGGTGTTATCGCGACATCCGATGAGGGAATCTTCTATTTTCAAGATGATGCGTTCAAAGAGATCAAAAACAACTCAGGAACATCCTCCCTCGGGAACTACATAGAATTTCAATTTGGTTGGTTTAAATCCAACAAACTAACATTGTTCAACTCAACTTTTGATAGTCAAATCGTAATTCAATTTGACGAAAAAGGAAACATTACTTCCATTAATCAGAAAGCTCATTCCAGCCTATTCAATGAAGGTGAATATGTGGTTTCGGCGGATTTCCACTCTAAAAATGACCAGCGAGCTCTGCTCACGAATGAAGGTCGAATTTTCACGGAGAAATCAGACACTTTTCGCCGGATCGCACATAATTATCTCGAGCCATTTCAAGTGCCTGATGGCATAAGTATTGGGAACAATGGCGAATTTTGGATCAGCTCAGGATTTACTGGAGTATTCAAAGTTTCCATTGAACCGTTTACAAAAGTTCAATTGAGTGATATCTTCACTTCTCCAGCGATAGGATTTCCGTTTGTTCACGACAGCACCATTGCATTAAGTCTAATGACTACGGGTACGCACATCGGGCAAATTAAGGAGCAAGGCGAATTCGAGCATTTTCCCATACGAATCTTTGAGAGTTGTGAAATTAAAGGGACAACCTTTTTAGCTACGAGCGACGGAATAAAAAAGTATGTCCATGGTACTAGTAATCCTTTCGAAGACTTCTTAGAAACAGGAAAGCAAATCACCTTTGTTCATGAAGATGGATTTGATATTTGGTACGGAATCCGAGCGGAAGGGCTAGCACGATACAACATTGTAACTCAAAAGAGAACCTACTACGGATCGACAAACGTTATCCCACATTACGTTTATACAGCTCAAACCACTTTCAGAAGGGATTTCATTTATTTTGGATCGAATCAAGGTGTGTTCAAATTCGACAAGGAAGAAAAGGAATTTTCACGCGTCAAAACTGGTGGCATGGGAAGCTACTCTGGCGTATCAGCAATGGACGAATTCCGCAACCTTTGGTTCACCCTCGACAAAGGAATTGTAGGAATCGTAAATGAAAAAGTTGTTTCGATTGATGTTTCAAAGATCTCACCTTCGTCCGTTTTTTATACGCTCAATGCCGATAAATACGGAAACTTAATTCTCGGAACAAACAAGGGAGTCACCATCATCAAAGTAAACGCGAACGGAAAGGTAACTTCTTCACAAAACTATTCGGGCGGAACGGGATTCGAGGGATATGAAACGCACATGCGCTCACAGTTTCAGATTGGGAACAATATTTACGTTGGAACCATTGAAGGACTCTTCCTGATCAATACCGATATCTTAGAGAACCTTCCACCCCCGATTAGTCCAATCATTAAGGACATTTCAGATGAAAACATCAAAGATTCCCGCTCGTTCTATTTAAGTGTCAATAACGCTAGAGTGCCATTATTGCGTTATCGCTACCGCATCTTGGAACTAGGAAATGAATGGATTGATAATGAAAAGAACAGTAAGATTCGTCTACATGAGTTAAGCTCTGGAGATTATACCATTGAAGTAGCAGCGTCCTATGACGGAATTGTTTACGGCGAACCAAGCACTCAAAAGTTCACGGTTGATTTGCCACTTTGGAATTCGAAATGGTTCGTTGTCCTCTTCGTCCTCATTGTTTTGCTCTTAAATGTTCTGTTGCTGGTCTACGGAAATCGGTACGATTCCTCACGATTGTTGAGTACAAAAGATACAGAGCTGCATATTCAAATGGCACCCACAACCCTACTTTTCGGAGCCATCGTTTCAACTGCTACACAACTAATTGGTCACTATTACGACCCAACACTGATCATGAATTTGGGATTGATTTTCGCTGTTGCCTTTATAATGACTACGCTCTATTTCATCTCGCTTTGGGCAAAGAAAAATGGGATGCAACATCTCTATAAATATTTGCTCTCGATTGGTATTTATGTCATCGCTCTGCAGTTCTTTTGGGAAAGCTATGAAACGAATTTACACCCCTTCCATTTAATGGGTGTCATACTCACGACTTCAGTCGCTCCATTTTTATTGAATCGAATTGCAAACACCGTCACGTTTGGTATTGTCGTTTTCCTATTAGCCATTCTTTGTATCATATTTGTGGATGACCCCATTTACTCTCGAATTAACTACATGATTGGGATCATATCAGCAATTGGACTCTTAATCGTGAATACGTATTTACGCTATAATTCCTTGGAAAAACTCATGTTCATTAGCGGGATCATCAATCGAGGAAACTTCCCCGTAGTTGCATACAAGGCCGATGGAACAATCACCTACGTGAGTGAAAACATCTCACAGTTTGCAGACATCACGCACGAAGACCTTCTAAACAACAAAATCTCATTCTTGAACACTTTCGTTCCCTTCGATGATCGATACAAGGCTCAAGATGCGACAGTAGAATTTGTGGAAGGATCCAAGTACCTCATTCCAATGGCCGATGGTGAAAATACTGTTCGCTGGATGGAATGGTCGTACAAGCGCTTTTCGGAAAATACGCGCGTTATCATTGGACAGGACGTAAGTGAGCGAATTGAACTTCAAAACACTTATGAGTTGCTCGTGCAAAATGTTGAAGATTTAATCTTTACGGTTGATATCAATGGAGACTTCGTGTTTCTAAATGAGACCTTCCTTTCTCGAACGGGATACGCTAAGGAAGAATTGGTCGGTAAGAATTCCATGATGGTTGTCGCTGAGGACTGTCGCGAAGAAATTGCCTACTTCTATCGCAGTCATTTTTTGGAGAAAAAAGAGAGTTCATACAAAGAACTCCCTATTATCACAAAATCAGGGGAAACCATTTGGATTGGCCAATATGTGAATACAATTTACACCCCAGGAACGACAAATCATGTTAAAGGATTTATCTCTTTGGCGCGCGACATCACAGACTTGAGGGAACAACAAAAATTAATGACCGCCCAACGTGACGATATCACGGCGAGTATTAATTACGCCCAACGAATTCAGTTCAACCTTCTTCCAAATGAGGAACAGTTCGAAGAACATTTCTCGCACCATTTCATCATGTTCAGTCCGAAGGATATCGTTTCTGGAGATTTTTATTGGATGCAAAAGATTGATGATAAATTAGTTCTGGCACTGGGTGATTGTACTGGGCACGGTGTGCCTGGGGCGTTCATGACCTTACTCGGAATTAACTTACTAAACAACATCGTTCTCGAAGCAAGACTAACTGAGCCCGGATTGATATTAAATGAACTCGATAAGCGACTTCAGGAGTATTTCGGGGCAACGGGCAAAGCCAAAATGACGGATGGCATGGAATTAACCATCTGTGTAATGGACGACTTAAAAGAAGAAGTCGCCTACGCTTGCGCTGGGTCGCGTTTCTTAATTAACAACACGGACGGGTTTACCCTTTTCAAAGGAAACTCCGAGCACATTGGCGACCAAAAACCGAAAAGCTTCAAAGGATATATTACTCAATACACGGATATTGGTGCCGACGATACAGTGTACTTTTACACGGATGGATTCCAAGATCAATTCGGAGGAGCTAAAAACAAAAAGTATTCTTTCCGCCGCATGTTGGACCTGTTCGAATCTAATGTAAATTTGAGTCTAGAAGACCAACGAATGATGATTGAAGCAGAATTCGATCAATGGATGTCGAACCAGCCTCAAACAGATGATGTTACAGTCATTGGGGTTCAACGAAGATGTAATAAACAAAAATCATGAAAGTTTGCCGAAGAGAAACCTTTAATTCTGCGCATCGCCTGTTCAGAAAAGAATGGAGCGACGAGAAGAATTTGGAAGTATTTGGAAAATGTAGCCACCCGAATTATCACGGGCACAACTATGTTCTCGAGGTATGGGTGGACGGTGACATCGATCCTGAAACAGGGTTCGTAATCGACTTGAAAATCTTGAAAAGCATCATTCTTGATCATGTTATTGAGCGCTTCGACCACCGTAACCTGAACTTAGATTGTCCGGAATTTGAAGGAATCAACCCAACGACAGAGAACATCGCGAAAGTAATTTGGGAGATCTTACGCGAAAATCTTGATCCCAAGTTCGGTATCGAGGTACATCTCTCAGAAACAGAAAAGAACAAAGCCCTCTACAACGGAAATTGATACAGCATCTATCCGTTCAATACTCTTCGATTCCTTATTTTTGCCAAAAATTCATTGAATGAATAAGAAAAAAAGATCTTTTTGGGGGAGATATGCATACAGGCAGCTATCGAAGAATTTTCGTACTCAAGAAGATGATGACTTGGCCATTCTCTCCAAACAGGAAAAGGAAGCACTGCACACAATTCGCGTTTCAACCTACCTCAAAGCTGGATTAGCCGGAGCATTAGGGATAATCCTTCTTTACGTTCCTTATCATATTTTCGGTGAATCATTGTTTCCCAAAAGAGATATCTGGATTCCACTTTACGACGATTACATGGAGCTGGAAATTGAATTTCTAGTCTTCAGTATTGTTTTGGTTCTTATTGAAATCTGGTACTTGACCTTCATCAATATTCAAGCGGTTGATAGAATTGCGAAAGCTTGTGGGTGTTTAAATCCTAATGATCCTAATTTCGAGCAAGATGTTGATTCACTCATCAATGTTGGGCTAGAGAAAAAGCACAAAGAATTGGAAAAAGTGGGAATTAACCCATACGAAGGTCTATCGAAATGGGGAGTTTTGGCTTTTCAGGTCATCATAAAAATGAAGGCCGCAATTAGTGGTTTTGTTTGGAAGATTTTCGTCTCCAAAATTTTAGGTCGATATGCATTCAGAATGCTTGTCGATGTCTTGGGAGCGCCTATTTACGCTGCATGGAATATATACGCTTCACGAAAAGTGATGAATGAGGCGCGCGTTCGGGTGATGGCACCACCTTTGATCAATAACTTCTCTCTTCAATTGGAGGCTGAATTCAAAGGAAATGAAGAATTCCGATCTGTTATTTATCCGACGCTTCAAGCAATTTCCGTTTCAAAGCGATCGTTTCATTACAATCACTTTTTGCTTGCGACTTCACTCTTGACTCGATTCGATGTTGAAGTTCAAACTGATCCCGATTACGACCGCGATTTCCTGAAAAAAGTGGATAAACTCTCACCAGAAGTGCAAAAAGCAGTTTCTAAGTTAATCGTTTTTGGAATTCTCATCGACGGTGGGTTGTCGCAAATTGAAAAACGATCGCTCATCCGCCTCAAAAAAGAAGGCGTTCTTCCCTACACGCTGGACGAAATGAAAGTTTGGTCCAAACATTATTTCGAAGGAAAAGGAATGAACGAACTTCTCAATGGATAGTTGGTACGATGCTTGATGAGCATTCGGCATGAAAATTCTTTTTGCCACTTTGATGATTTGCTCGCTAGTTAGTTGCACGGCGCAAATAAAAACAGAAGATTCCGAAACGACACAAAAAGTTGAAGTTTCGCTATCTGAGGTCGATGAACACTTCCACCTACACGACACCGTTCATGCATCTTCAGAGTCTATTGGCTCGGTTTCAAACGGAAGCTTGAAAAACGGCAGAATTGTTCCATTTTCAGGTAAAAACTTCCATTATTTCGACACGATGAGTTACCTGGCCAACAGAGGATTCACCCACGAAAAAGTGCTTAAAACGCTGCTCGAAACTTATGAAGTATTGGATTCTTTGCTCCCAGGACGACACTTTTGCATAATGGAATGCTCTCATCAACATGGAGGAAAACTGTACCCACATCGCACGCACCAAAATGGACTTAGCGTCGATTTCATGATGCCGAAATTGAAGGACTCAAAGCCTTACTACGGATTAGATAATCTAGGTGCTCAGCATTACATGCTCACCTTCGATCAGAATGGAAAATACTCCAAAGACCCGTCGATTGAATTGGATTTTAATACAATCGCGCTTCACATTTTAGAACTTCAATCAGCGGCTAAACAACATGGCATGAGCATTGAAAAAGTCATCATCAACACGGGATTAAAAGACGAATTGTTTTCGAGCGAACATGGCAAGATACTGAAGCAAAGCGGAATTTACGTCGTTCGAAATTTATCTCCACTTATCAATTCCGTCCATGACGATCATTTTCACATTGATTTTAAATTGAATTAATTAAGAGCCGAGGATCAATTATGTTAACCGAGTGCTGAGTTGAGCCGAAGTCCGAAATCGTTTCAAAGCACCAGACTTCGGCTCCGCTCAGTCTTCGCGCTTATTAGAACAGAATCACTTCACATAATCCTGCTTCTGAACCAACATATATTGATCATTGTCCAATTTCAAATAGCCCTGATCGTAACAGAAAAAGTACGTCGCTCCTTTCTTCGTGACATAGGTATTCGTGAAATAATGAAAATTAAACCCCTCCTCTGCCATACGAATTCCATCAACAGTTACTTTTCCTTTAGGGTTCAGCTCGGTCAAAATCCTACGGTTCTTCCTTAAAATATTGTTGATTCGACGAATGTATTTTGTGGCATCTTGATTCTGACGATTATTGTAAGCATTCCTGCAATAATCTGAGCAATATTTCTGATCCTTGCGACCCAATAATTTTTGGCCACACTCCTTACAATTTCGAGCTTCCATGTTGGATAAATAGCAGTTTGGTTACTAAACAATGTTAACAATAATTAACAGCAAAACCAAGCCCTTCCGATCATATCTTTACATTTTTGTTTGATCTTAAAGAACATCATGGAGGAAACGAATAACAACCCGATGAATCCAGCCGAAGCGCTGAGAATCGTAAGTGAAAAAATCAAACTGGAAGCACGAGTAATTGACATGCTTCGAGCAGAAGTTGCAAAGGTAATTGTCGGCCAATCGTATATGGTCGATCGCCTATTGATTGCACTACTTGCAGATGGTCACGTTTTACTCGAAGGTGTTCCGGGGTTGGCAAAGACGCTAGCCATCAAAACGCTTTCTGATGCAATCAATGTAGAATTCAGTAGAATTCAATTTACGCCAGATTTACTTCCAGCCGATGTGACTGGTACTTTGATCTACAATCAAAAAAGTGAATCGTTTACGGTAAAGAAAGGTCCAATCTTCGCGAATTTTATTCTCGCCGATGAGATCAACCGTGCTCCAGCGAAAGTTCAAAGTGCTCTGCTCGAAGCGATGCAAGAGCGACAAATCACCATTGGGGACACAACATATACACTGCCAAAACCATTCTTGGTACTCGCAACACAAAACCCGATTGAGCAGGAAGGAACCTATCCTCTACCTGAAGCACAAGTCGATCGTTTCATGTTGAAAGTTTCACTTGGCTACCCTTCAAAGCAGGAAGAGCAAATGATTATTCGTTCGAATGTTCGTGAAGGTGGATTGGCAACTGCTGGACAAGTAATATCTGCGGATGACATCGATCGTTGTAGAACCCTGGTGAAACAGGTTTATTTGGATGAAAAAATTGAACAATACATCGTTGATTTGGTGTTTGCGACGCGTGAACCTGCTCAAGCTGGACTAGGATTTTTGGAACCAATGATTTCTGTAGGATGTTCGCCACGTGCGAGTATCAACCTTGCCTTGGCCTCTAAGGCGTACGCGTTTTTGAATGGACGCGGATTCGTAATCCCTGATGATGTGCGTGCAATTGCGCAAGACGTAATGCAACACCGTCTTGGGTTAACGTACGAAGCTGAAGCGGAAAACATGACTGCATCTCAAATCGTTTCGAAAATCATTAACAAGGTTGAAGTTCCATAAACGGAAGCGCAGCGAATGGAAACAAAAGAACTTTTAAAGAAAATCCGACACCTTGAAATTAAGGCGAAAGGGCTCACTAGACATATATTCTCTGGTGAATACCAATCTGCTTTCAAAGGGCGTGGAATGACTTTTAGTGAAGTTCGAGATTACCATTTTGGAGACGAAGTGCGCACCATCGATTGGAACGTTACAGCGCGATTCAACGAGCCTTACGTAAAGGTTTTTGATGAAGAACGCGAATTGACGGTGATGCTCATCATTGATGTTTCAGGATCGGAAGATTTCGGAACGCAGGAAAAAACCAAGAAAGATTTGGCGCTGGAAATTGGAGCAATCCTCTCCTTCTCAGCGATCACTAACAACGATAAAGTCGGAGCGATATTCGTTTCAGATAAAGTGGAACGTTACATTGCTCCAGGAAAAGGAAGGAAACATGCTCTTGTAATTTTGCGCGAGTTGATTGAACTCAAACCGGAAAGCACTGGGACGAATATCAACGAAGGACTAAAATTCTTCAGAAATACTCAGAAAAAGCGTGGAATTGCATTCGTAATTAGCGATTTCGTAGACGACAACGATTACATGGAAGGCTTAAAAGTCTCAAGAAAGAAACACGATATGGTCGCACTGCGCCTTTACGATCAATCGGAAAGCGAATTACCAGACATAGGAATCGTTCAACTCTTCAATGCTGAAACGGGAGAAACTACTTGGGTGAATTCAAGCAGTTCGAACGCCAAGCAACTGCACGCTGAAAACTTTGAGCGCTTCGAGGAAGACCTTTTTAGAGAATTTAAACGTTCTGGAATCGACTACGTCTCAATCGCCACAGAAGAAGATTACATCAAACCTCTCATCCATTTATTCAAAAGTAGATGATGAAATACGCGATATACATCCTTCTTTTCCTTTGTTCGACCTTTAACGGTTGGTCGCAACAACTCACTGAACAAATTTCTCAAGACAACATCTTGATTGGTGAGCCTGTCTCGATCAAATACATTGTAAAAACAAAACTCACGGACACTTTAGCCTTCACCGAAAAATTGGACTACATCAAAGGTCGATTTAAAGATGATGGCGGATCATTGTCCAAAAAAGGCGCGGAATTCGAATTGGTCGATGTATTTCGAGACACGATTATTTCGAGTGGAATGAATAAAAAGTGGATCGGTGAATACATCGTGACTTATTGGGAAGATGGTGAATACATCATTCCGGGTCCAACAATCAGCATTAACGATTCGACATTCCGATTTGACGACCTTGCGCTTGAGGTGAGCTTAGTGGATCAGAAAGAAGACGTCGATCTCTATGAAATTCGCGAGAACTTTGCCGATGTCCCAGATCAGCCTTTTTCGCCCATGAAGTTCCTCAAAAAGAACTGGTGGTGGATTGCCATTGTGATCGGAGCAATTATCATGGGATGGTTAATTGCTCGACGCAGAAGATGGGATCGTGAAATCGAAAGTAGGGAAGATATTCGCCCAATGAATTTGAAAGATCGAACGATCAAAGCGATTGAAGCCTTGGATGCGAGCGAACTTTACAACAAAGGAAAATTGAAAGAACACTTCGTGGAGCTCTCGTATATTTTGAGATCATATTTGACCGCTAGATATAACATTTCACTCCTCGATAAAACGACAGAACAGACGAAAATAATTTTAACAAAACAAGGATTGAACGACGAAACGGTTGATACTATCGCGCGCATTCTATCGCAATCGGACATGGTGAAATTCGCCAAATCGAAGCCTGAAGTAATCTCGATTCTGCGTCAATCGACCCTTGTGAAACAAATAATAGCTGAAACGAGTCCACTGGACTTTGACAATGTTGACTAATTGGAACATACGTTTTTGGGAATATGAATTCTTCTCTCCGCACTGGCTTTGGCTGCTGTGCCTAATTCCGTTTGTCCTATTTATCATCTACCGATTCGAACGCACACGAAAAGGTGAAGTGAAATTTAGTGGAAGCACAAGCAATCAGCGTGCGTTGGGATCAAATTGGATTGGTCGCATTCGAGAAATCAACCTGGTTATTTACGGACTTATTGCAGCCTTGCTCATCTTTGCGATGGCCAAACCGTTCCACTGGGCGAACTACGACAATTCAGACAAAGATTTCAAAGATGGTATTGACATTGTCATCACAATGGACGTTTCCGGTTCGATGCTCGCCATGGATTTCGCGCCCAATCGTTTGGAAGCGGCGAAAGCAGTTGCCAAAGATTTCGTTGACGGCCGAGATGGCGATAGAATTGGCTTAGTCGCATACGCAGGAGCTGCTCACACGGCATGCCCTCCAACTTTGGACTACACTGTACTCAAACAACAGATCGATGGAATTAGCGGTGATTACCTCGAAGGGGGAACCGCGATTGGAGAAGGACTTGGGCTTGCTGTAGCCCGTTTACGCAGTGACAGCTTGAAATCAAAAGTGGTGATTTTACTCACCGATGGAATGGATGGCGGCGACCCAACAAAAACAGCTCCCTTGAAAGCCGCAAACTTGGCAAAAGCGAAGAAAGTCCGTGTATATACCATTGGAGTAGGAAGTTACGGCTCGGCGAAATCACCGATCGTTACGCCATTTGGAACGCATTACCAAACGATGCCTGTCGAAATTAATGAACCAGAAATGAAGAAAATTGCGAGCATGACGGGCGGTAAATATTTCCGCGCTACAGATGAGGAAAGCCTGCGCGAAATCTACAAGGAAATTGAAACATTAGAGAAGCGAAAGATTGAAAATCAACATTTTAAATCGGAACCTCCCGCGAATCCAGCAGCATTTTTAAATTGGGCATTTATTTTGGCCTTGCTCACTTGGTCAGCGAATTACCTCGTATTTAAGCACAATGACTAAGCAAAAATTCACATATCGCTTAAAGTTGGTCCTAGGAGGAATCTTGGCTTGGGAAATCATTTTTTGGTTATTATTTATTCTGTTGACGAATTCAATGGGTTGGCTTGGAGGCGATTCAAGCGAACAATTGGGATACATTTTTCCATCAGCTTTCTACCTGTTCTTGCTCATGATTCCCGTCTTGGGAATATTTATTTTCAACTTGCTTCGAACGAATAGAATGGCGTCCAATGCGACCGCTCGCGTAGCGAAATCCTACTTGCGACCTGTTTCATCGATGAGTGCGTTCATGAAATTCTTCTTTTTCAGAAATACCGTTGTACTGCTAATTATTGCAATTAGTCAACCCGTTTTCGGAACGAAAAAAGTAAAGGGAACTTCAGAATCTTTGGAACTAGTTGTTGCCTTGGATATCTCAAATTCAATGAATACTCGGGATATTTCAGATGATTTATCTCGCTTAGACATTTCCAAACGAGCGATCGTTCAGTTGATCAATAATCTCCACGGGGAGAAAATAGGAATCTCGCTTTTTGCCAACAATGCATTTGTTCATTTGCCGATTACCAGTGATTATGGCGCTGCGAAGTTGTTCATTGAAGACATTGAAACGGACATGATTACCAGTCAAGGGACGAACATCGGAATGGCGCTCGGAATTTCATCCAAAATGTTCTCAAAGCAAAAAACGACCAAAGGGATTATTTTGATCACAGATGGCGAAGATCACGAAGGAAGTTTGGATAAACCCATCAAAGACTTGAAGGAGAAAAACCTCCAACTTTCGATACTCGGAATTGGGACAAAAAAGGGTGGTTTGATACCCAAAAACCCATACCGACCGAACCTCGGATACAAAACCGACGCCCGCGGGAAAACCGTTGTTTCGAAACTAAATGAGCGATTCATCGACAAATTGGCTGCTCAAACGGGAGGAACTGCAACAACGAGTTCAAGTGAATTTCCAGATCTTTCAGCTTTATTAACAGAAATTAATCAAATGAAGCGAACCAAAATTGATACTTTAGAGTTTGATATAAGACAGCAGCGTTATCAGGTGCCATTGTTTTTAGCGATTCTCTTTTGGCTCGCCTTTTTACTTTGGTCGAAAAACTACGTTGGGCTGCTTGATAAAATGATTAAACAATAAGCTGATCAGTCGTCCAGATAGCTATCGGGAGACGATCAATAGTTTGAAGCCTTGGTTTCAATAAGAATGAATAAAATGAAGAGTGTAGTTCTAATTTTCTTGCTTGTGTTTTCCAGTTCGATGTCTTTCGGACAGGATGAAGATGCTTGGCGTGATACGCTAATAATGGCGCGAAAAGCGTATGAAAAGAAGAACTATTCAGAAGCATTGAAACATTACGAGTCGACTCAAAAGATTTCTCCAGACGATGTTGATTTGTCTGATGAAATGGCTCAATCAGCTTACAAAGCCCGTGATTTCGAGCGAGCGGAAAAGATCTATCAACAAGGAAGCAGCACAAAAATGAGTAAGCGCCAACGCGGTGATGCCATGCACAACATGGGGAATGCTCAAATGCGACAAGAAAACTACGAAGGTGCCGTTGAATCTTACAAGGAAGCACTCCGCAACAATCCAAATGATGAAGAGACGCGCTACAATCTTTCAAAGGCAATCAGGAAAATAAAAGAACAACGAACTCCTCCTCCACCGAAACCGCAAAACCCAAATGATCCTCAAGACGGAGATCCAAATGGAGGTGGCGATGGACAACAAGGAAACCAAGGAGATTCGCAGGACGGTCAGGGCGACAAGAGTCAAGACAAAGGTTCTCAAGGTAGCCAAGGACAAAACAATCAGAAAAAATCTGGACAAGGAAGCGGAGGATCGAGTGATTCTTCCTCTGAAGGGAAATTATCCAATCAAATGGTCGAACGTAGCTTGGATGAAATCGCGAAAAAAGAGGCAGAAACGAAGCGAAACATGATGGGCGCTGGCTCTGGTGGACGTAGCTCAAAATCTGGTAAGGACTGGTAAAATGGCACAGCAGGTTTTATCTCTCATAAGTATCCTTTTCTGTTTTTCAGCATTTTCGCAGAAAGCAGAAGTGAAGTTATCCGCATCAAGCACAAACATTGAAGTTGGTGAAACCGTTGCCTTTACGATAGAATCCAATATTGATGGAACTCATCAGATTGATAACATTCCTGTGACCTTCATTAATAGTGGTACCATTGCCAGCGGGAGGAGTTACCAAATGGATTACAATACAGGAAATGTTGAAGTGATCTATTCCAATACGGAGACAGGAGTATTTACAAAACCTGGAACCTATAAAATTGGTCCAGCATACATTACGAGTCGATCAGGAAAAGCTTACCAATCAACCAGCACGATTACCATTAACGTTTCGAAAAAAATCAACTTGAATAATAACGGTCAAGTGACGGCGAAACAACGAAACGACCCTGCTTTTGGAATCATTCAATGCAACAAAACTTCCATTTACGAAGGAGAATCTGTTGTTGTAGGCGCCAAGGTTTACGCTCATTTTCAACCTACTCGAATTGGAAATTACAACAGTTTTATTCAGCGAAAAGGTCTTGAATTCCAA
The DNA here is from genome assembly GCA_029252405.1 of Crocinitomicaceae bacterium. GTDB lineage: Bacteria > Bacteroidota > Bacteroidia > Flavobacteriales_D > Crocinitomicaceae > UBA4466. The sequence goes on along the minus strand of JAQXBM010000064.1, from coordinate 19,392 downwards.
GCGTTGACGAACACTTCTCGTCAACTGAAAATACACAACGACGATTACAAAGGTGTAGACTACTTTAGTTTCGAATATGACCGTAATTTACTGTTCCCACCTGGGACAGGCGTGTTCATTTTAGAACCTTTCACGATGGATCTTTTTAAAGGATTCGGTGCTTTTAGCTTGCGTTCCAGTGGAGCGACGATTGAAATCAAACCCCTGCCTGGTAATCCACCAAAGGATTTTATAGGTGCGGTTGGAAATTACTCCATTTCACGTGATCTGGATACTTTTCGTGTGAAACAGGGAGACGTTTTCTTGTTAACACTGGAAATTGAAGGGTCGGGAAACATCCAAAATAGTTTGGAGCCTGAACTTATACTTCCGAAAGGGTTTGTCGTTTACGGCGACCCAATTGTCACAAAGGATATTGCCTACGGCGTAAATGGCGCTGAAGGTGTTATCGCTTACGAGTACAACATTCAAGTTTCAAACAAGGGCAAAATCAATATTCCAGGAACGAGCATTTCATTTTTCGATCCAGAAAAAGAGGAGTACGTCACCGTTACGACAACGGAACATTCATTAGACGTGCTAAGAGATCCAAGCATTATCGCTGCTGACTCAAAAAATCCCGCTGCGGATGAGGCAATTTACAAGCAAAGTGCAGTCGACCTAAGACTGAAAAAGCAAGTTGTTTCGACTGAATCAATATTTGGGACTCCACTCTTTTGGTCTGGAGTTAGTGCGCCTTTGGTATGTGCTTTCTTCTTCTTATTCTTGGTTAGAAGACGCGAGCAATCTGCAGATGAAATAGAGACAAAACAAGCGATTCAACAGAAAGACAAAGAGCTGGGAGTGCTAGTTGCAACCTCAAAATCACTTTTGACTGCTGGGGAAGATGATGCCTTTTACTCGAGTATTGAGCATGCGCTTCGGAAAGCATTTGAATGTAAAATGGGAATTACTGATTCTGATCGAATCTTAGGCAAAGATGAAATCTACGCCTACCTCGACACTGTGAATAAACCTGATCTTACGGAATCTGTTCGTGGTGTATTCCGAATGTGTGAAGAATCTCGTTTCGGTTTTGGTGGATCAACAGATCGCCGACTTCCTGTTTTCTCTCAATTAGAATCCATTTTAAAAGACTTGAAAGTATGAAGCAGTTCATTGTTTTCATAGCGCTTTTGTTCCCTTTATTGGGGTATGCTGGTTCCAACTTTGATGAAGGAATTAAGGCTTTCAACGATTCGAATTACGTGTTGGCGATTGAAAAATTTCAAGCTTCATTGGCAGAAACACCAAATGATGCTTCGTCTTATTACAACCTGGGATTAGCACACACGGAAGCAAAACAATACGGAAAAGCGATTTGGTCGTTTCAAAAAGTGTTGAAATTAACTCCTTCTGATGCGGATGCGAAAGAAAGAATTCAAACAGTGTATGCCCAACTGAATCCTGGAATGGTTTGGGAACCACGCCTCAACCGTTTTGAATCCATTTTGTACGGTTTATCTGGTATGACTTGGTCGATTTTAGCGATCGTATTCAGCTTCGCGCTTGCGCTATGCACAATTCTCTTTCTGCGAATGAAAGACCTTTCGTACAAACGGTTATTTGTCGCACTTGGCTTTGTGACCTTCTGTTGTATGGTTGGATCAATTGTGATTGCCTATGGCGCATCGAACTATGCTGAGCAAACACGCTTTGCGGTTGTGACGCAAGAAAGCATTCCAACCTATAAGGGTGCGAATAAAATCTCCAAAGCTACGTTAAAAGAGGGCGACCAAGTTGAAATTTTGGAAGCCGAAATCTCTAACAAGGAATTTATAGAAGTTTCTTCTCAATCCGGAGACACCTATTTGGTGAAGACTACGGATGTTGATTTCATTTAATCCCCATGGCTGAGGTACTTGACTCGAATACCCATTCTCTCGTACATCTTGTTGAAGAATACATCGCTCGGAAGCGGAATCGCGTTCCGTTAGGCTCCGCTTATTTTAGAAGTGAGTTGAAACGCATTGGCTATTCGCCTGATCAGATTCAGGACCTGTTAATCGAGATGGATGATGATGCCGATAAAGAATTACTTGCCGGTGATGGGGTAAAGAAAGCAAAACAAAAACTGATCATTAGTTTACTTGTCGGCATTCTCGGAATGAGCTTATCAATTGCTGGAGCAGTAAGCGGTGTATTTGGTGTTATCTCTTTTGGATTGATTATTATCCCATTCGGGCTAATTGGGGCAACATTTGTTGTTGCAGGAAAGGCTTACGCTGAAATCGGTTTGGTGAATAAACGCAAGAAACGACGGTTTTTGAAGTATCAGAAGTGGATTTAAGATGACTTAAGATCCAGGAAGGATGAAACTAATAGTGCTTTCGACATTGCAGAATAATAATACTATCCTCTTCAACTTTGTACACCAATCGATCTTCTAAATTGATTCTTCGTGACCACCAGCCCGATAGTTTGTGCTTTAATGCTTCTGGATATCCAATGCCTTCAAATGGGGTTCTTTGAATCTCTTTGATCAATTTATTGATCTTTTTGAGGGTTTTCTTGTCGTGTTGTTGCCAGTAGGTATAATCTTCCCAAGCTCCAGTTAACCAAATTAATTTCATTCGATTAATCCTTTTTCTTCCCCTCCTCCTTTTTCGAATTCTTCAATTCCTTTGAGCAAGCGCTCAGCATTCTTAGGACTTCCCAATAAGTGAAGCGTTTCTGTGAGAGATTCGTAGTCACTTTTTGACATCACAACGACGTCTTCTCCATTCGTTCGAGTTACGAATAAAGGATTATGATCGACAAATACCTTGTCAAGAAAGGACTTTAAATTCTGTCGAAAGTTACTGTACGTTGTGATTTCCATGACTTATCGAATTGAGGATGATAGTACAAATATAGCAAATACCGCACCATTGTACAACATTTAGTACAATTACCTATTCTTATCCTGTTAGCAAACGTTTGCCGCGTTCCAGATAATAGCGGCAGCTTCGGTCAGTCCCGATAGCTATCGGGGTGTCCGAACTATAGCGGATAGCTGGTGAAAACGCCCAACAAAAAATCCCTGTCAGTAATTACCAACAGGGATTTCCTCCGATAATCATCGGAATATTTATTTAGTCTTAATGATTATGTCCGTCATGATCTCCACGATTGTGACCATCACCTTCATGATGCTCGTGCTGCTCAACAGGTGGCGCCTGAACATCTCTAATTTCAAGATCGAATACTAGATCAGAGTATGGTGGAATCGCTGCTCCACGTCCTTCCGGTCCATATGCCGCATGGTAAGGAATGAAAATCTTTCCTTTTCCGCCTTTCCCCATTAATCCAAGTCCTTCTTCAAATCCAGAAACCATTCTGTTCACTTTGTATTGGAAATTCATTGGCTGTCCGCGATTGTAAGAAGCATCAAACTCTTTACCTGTCAAACGGAACGTTCCACGGTAATCCACTGACATTTTGCTTCCTTTCGCTGGCTTCAAAGCCTCTCCTGGATTCTCAATGATGTAAACCAATCCAGATGGAGATTGCTTCGCGTTCGGGTATTTCTCCAAGATTTCCTTGTACATATATTCATTGTACGCAGGTGGTTTCATTTTTGAAATTTTGTCGATACGTGCTTGAAGAGCTGCTTTTTCCGCTTCCATTTCAGCTGTCACTTTCGTAATCTTAGCATCCATCTCCTCCGCTCTACTTGGATCCAATTCTTTGATTTTCGCACAGGCTTGAATTACTGAAGGCAATTCTCCTGCTTCTTCCATGTTCTTTAAGAACTCCTGCACTTCCACCAATTGCTTGTTGCGAATCTCTTTTTGAACCTTGTTGAATTCCTCAGTTGCATTCCACTTCTTCGCTTCTTTTCCTTTGCGAATGATTTTCACTTGGTCCATCAAATCATCTTGCTCAATTGCATTGACAACATCCTGTCCGAAGATCACATGTCCGAAAACAGAGTGCTTTCCGTCCAACCATGGCGTTGCTTTGTGCGTGATGAAGAACTGACTTCCGTTCGTTGCAGGTCCCGAGTTCGCCATTGACAAAATTCCAGGTCCTGAGTGCTTCAAATCTGGGTGAAACTCATCTTCGAATCGGTGACGCGGTCCTCCTGTTCCCATTCCAAGTGGATCTCCACCTTGAACCATAAAATCAGCAATCACACGGTGAAACTTCAATCCGTCGAAGTATTTTCCTTTTTTGTATTCGCTTGTATCAGCAGTAAACTTTCCTTCAGCGAGTCCAACAAAATTGGCAACTGTCATTGGTGCTTTCTCGTGCTCCAATTTCACAATTATCAATCCTTTTGTCGTTTTGAATTGTGCGTAAATCCCAGCTTCCAATTTTGGTTTTTTGGGCTTCTTGGCTTTATCTTTTCCTTTTTCGGATGCGAAAGCGCTTGTGCTAATCAATGCAACTGCGAATAGGCTAAAAAGTAATCGTATCATAAATGATTTTTTATTTGAATTGTAAAAATAGTGTTTTCCACTTAGACAGTAAAGGGCAAACATCCTGCCAGCGTTAAAAATTGTGATCTGATAGCCATCGGATTACCCAATTACGAATCGTTGCGCTTGTCGATTCCCCACAACATTTTGTTTCGAATGGTGTCGAGGAAGTTATTGTCTTCGAATTTGATGACGTTAATCATGTAATCGGCTTTACTGACAATCAATTCTTCTCCTTGTCGAATACTCATTGAGTGACCGTCCAAACTTGCCAAGTATTTTCTGCTTCGTCCTTCCACTGACAGCTTGATTGGCATGTGATCTGGAACAACCATTGGTCGTACGTTGAGGTTGTGCGGTGCAATTGGCGTTAAAATATGTACTTGGCATCCTGGGGTGATAATTGGTCCACCACAGCTCAAACTATACGCCGTCGAACCAGAAGGTGTCGCCACGATCAATCCATCTGCCCAGTATGAGTTCAGGTATTTCCCTTCCAACTCCGCGTGAACGGTAATCATCGTTGATGTATCTTTTTTCTGAAGTACGATTTCATTCAGCGCTACGTTATCATCTCCAAAAATATTGTCTTCAGTATCCACTTTGATCATCGAACGCTTTTGGTGGACGTAATTCTTGTTGTGCACCAAATCCATCGCTTCTTGAATGGAATCGCGGCTAACGTTCGCCAAGAAACCCAATCGGCCTGTGTTGATCCCCAAAACAGGGACTCCCGAATCGCGGACATACTTGACATTTTTCATGAAGGTTCCATCTCCTCCAATGCTAAAACTTAAATCTATTCCTGATTGCAAATCCTTGTACGAACTGAACTCATCCGTTTTATCAGACAATCCAATTTTCTTCACAAGAATTTCTTTGAGGTCAGTGTGCACGATAGGATTCCATCCGAAATCTTTCAACACACCCAAAAACTCCATGAAATGAGGAGATGTCTGTTTGGTTACTCTCTGACCGTATATTGCAACATTCATGGTTAAAAGTTCAAATAGTTCATAAGCGCATCGTATCGAAACTTCAAATCTTCTGCATATTGACTTTTCTGGAAAGATGCCTTGATAATGTATTCGTATCGTTCGAAACTTCTGATGATCCGATCGAGTTCAATCGTGTTGATTTTCAACGTCACTTCAATATTCGTAGAATCAGGAGATGACATGATGTAGGCACTCAAGATTTTCGCGTCGTTTCCTTCCACGATTTGTGCGATTTCCGCCATCGAGTAATCGGTTCTAGCCATTTCCAAGACCAAAATCCCGCCGTTTTCCTTAATACTACCTGTATTGGCAATCAAGGTCAGCAAATGGTGAACACTCGAACAACCGATGTATTTCTCTTCTTGATCCAAGATTGGAATTAAGCTCAACTTAAATTCCGCAATGCTTGCCAACACCTGGTAAATGTGATCACCCGAATGAGCAAAAGGTCGAGGAAGGTGCTGAAAAAGATTATCCAGGGTCAAGTCTAAATCGACCTGATCCAACAAATCTGCTTCAGAAATAACGCCAACAAAATTGCCCGATTTTAGCACAGGAAGATGGGAAACTTTGAATTCCTCCATCCAACTTAAAGCCTTTTCACCACTGTCGGTATGCTTCAGTGGTGGAATCTCATCTGTAATTAAATCTATTGCTCTCATTTCTTCTGCTAAAGTAGTATAATAACCTGATTTCAATTCAAAATATAACTCAGAATTCAGGCTAATACTCATATTGTTACTACGTTTGTAACGACAAAAATCATACCGTATGTCTGTGAAACTTAGTGTAAACGTGAACAAAATTGCCACATTGCGCAACGCAAGAGGTGGAAACACACCAAATGTGGTACAAGTAGCCAAGGATTGCGAGCGATTCGGAGCAGAAGGAATCACGGTTCATCCGCGACCAGACGAACGTCACATTACGAGACAAGATGTCTTGGATTTGGCGGAAGTTGTCACTACCGAGTATAACATCGAAGGATATCCCAATGACCGTTTTATGGACTTAGTTCTTGGAGTAAAGCCCACTCAAGCTACGCTGGTTCCAGATCCACCTAACGTGTTGACGTCAAACGCAGGATGGGATACAAAGAAACATTTGGACCTATTGAAAGATTTGGCCTCAACCTTTAAAGCAGAAGGAATCCGTTCCGCTATTTTTGTTGATACGGAGCTTCAAAACATTGAATATGCTGCAAAATCTGGTGTAGATCGAATTGAATTGTACACTGGGCCTTACGCTGATAATTACGCAGCTGACCCTCAAAAAGCGATCGCTGACTATGTCAAAGCGGCCGAACTCGCACATGAATTGGGATTAGAAATTAATGCAGGTCACGATTTGAGTTTAGACAATTTGCGCTTCTTTCAAGAAAATATTCCTGCACTCAAGGAAGTTTCGATTGGACATGCTTTGATTTCAGACGCTTTGTATTTTGGATTGGAGAATACGGTTCAGATGTATTTGAGGTTGCTGAAGTAAGGAATAATTCAAGTTTACCAGTTGAGGAATACGGGGTTCGACTCCGCTCACCCCTCAATTTTCGCTTTGCAACGAGGGGTGAGCGGAGTCGAACCCCGAAATATTCATCACAAGACCTCAAAAGCAACTGACTGCGTAGCACCGAATTCATCAACCAAAGTAAGCGTGTGTTTACCCTGTTCAGGTGATGCGCTCATCTGATGGAAGGTCGAAGTTGTTCCTAAAAAATGATCATCTAAGTGCCAATAAATTGTGGATGACTTATTTCGGCAACTTACCTCTAGCACAATTGATCCCTTCTGTCCATCTAAATCTCGCGAAAGCTGAATGCGCGCATTCCTCGTTGGGTACCGCAAGTAGAAACTTTGAAACGAATTATTCACTCCGCAGCCTTCCATCCAAGGCGGTAAATCTTTGTAATTCGGATGATGTGCTTGATAATATTGTGCGTTCAACGGTGGAAGAATAAACCAAACTGGATGCTTCATTTCAAATACATCAACACACTCATCTGTTGCGCGGTATTTCCCACTGGGATCAACATTAATTTCCTGATGATAGGGACACGCGCCTTTTTCCAATGAAGAAGTCGGAACCGTTGATTTGACTTTATTTGGACACAAGTCATTCGCTCGGTGTCCACTTTCGGAGCAAATAGAAACCTCTGACTGATATTCTTTTGGAGCTTTGAACCACTCCCCTTTCATTGGCAATTGATTCACGATTCGGAACAAAAGCGGAGCTGCTGCTTGAAAACCTGTCAATCCAGGTCGGCCTTCACCATCAGCATTTCCAACCCAAACAGCTACGACGTACTCAGGAGTGACTGCAATGGACCATGCATCACGAAAGCCAAAACTCGTGCCTGTCTTCCATGCAATTTTTCGTGATGAATCGAACATTTCCCAATGGTGATCGCTGCCTGGGCGTTTCAAATTCGTCATCACTTCAAACATTTCGTACAAGGCGGATGGGTTCGTTTTCGAAGGAATTGATTCCAGGTTTCGGTCTTTTTCGCAATAAATTCCAGTTGAACTTCCATTGTTCACTTCTTGCGCCATGCGGGTATAGGCATTCGTAAGATTCTCCAAACTGATTTCCGCTCCTCCCAAAATCAAGGAAAGACCATAATGGCGAGATGAACGATTAATTGTCTCAAACTCGTATTGCTGAAGATTTCTGTGGAACTTCCCTAAACCGTAATTATTCAGCAAATGCACAAAAGGAATGTTCAAGCTTTGTGCGAGAGCATCATTCGCGTGAACATATCCGTCGTAGGTTTCAGCATAGTTAAGCGGTGTAAAATTCCCAAACTTCGATGGGACATCGGGCAGCAGCATTTTAGGAGTAATGATTCCTACTTCCAAACTCTTCGCATACAAAAAGGGCTTCAGCACACTTCCAGAACTTCGAGGAGCATTCGCACAGTTCACAAATGATTCGTTCGTGCCGTCAGGTCGATCTAAATTTCCGACATAAGAAAGGATTTCACCTGTTTTCACAGAAGCGACGATCACCGCTCCATTTTCAATGTGGTTGTTTGCCAAATATTGCTGATGAGCAGTGAGCTCTCTTGTCATCCGAGATTGTAAATCAAGTTGCAAGGTGGAATGAATTGTTTGTCCTTTTCTTCCTTGGGCGATAAATTTTTGTAGCAAGTGTGAGGCTTTTTGAGGCAAAGGAATAGGTCTGTTCGGGATTCCCTCTGCTACCGCCAACTCATACTCTGTTTTATCGATGATTCCTTGCTTGTGCAAGTGCTTGAGCAAACGATTTCGTTTCTTGGTAAGTGCATCTCGGTTCTTCCCTGGATGAATCAAACCTGGAGCATTCGGAAGAACTGCAAGCGTTGCACTTTCCGCCCAGCTCAATTGATCTGGAGAACGGTTGAAATAACGCCAAGCTGCGGCATCTAATCCTACCACATTGCCTCCAAATGGAGCATTCGATGCGTACATCGCTAAGATTTCCTTTTTTGAATACCGCATTTCCATGCGCGTAGCGAGCAAAATTTCATATACCTTCTGCGAATACGTCCTTGGAGGGTTCTTTTCCATCAATCGAATGACTTGCATGCTAATGGTACTCGCTCCAGAAACCACCCGCCGATTCGATATATTTTGGATCAGAGCTCTACCCAAAGACGAAAAATTGACTCCGTAGTGAGATAGAAACTCACGGTCTTCAAATTCAATCAAACAGATAGCAATCTTGGGCGGTACCTCTTCATTATGAGCAAAACGCCACTGACCGTCATCTGCAATCGTTGCATTCAGCAATTTTCCATCCGCGTCCAATAGCACGGTAGACTTTGGATCTAAAAAAAGGGTCTCCGGCAGACAATCGACGTACCAAATCACGAAAACCGCAAAGCAAAACACAATTAGTTTGCGACGATATTTCCGCCAGAGACTCCAAAATTTGATTAAAAAAGCACGTATCATTCCGTATTTTTTATACCAATTTAGGATTCACCTAGAATTCGTAGCCTTCCTTTTATTATTCGTCGAGGACTTACCCAAAACTGTTTCCTATATTTGATTATTCAAATATTGCAGCACTTGAAACAAGGATTAATTCTGGCATTTGCCCTACTACTGTTCGCTCAGTTCGGATTTGCGCAGCAATATAATTTCAAGAATTATTCGGTGAAAAACGGGATTGCACAATCTCAAGTGTATAGCATCCTTCAAGATTCCCGCGGTTACATGTGGATGGGAACTTACGGCGGTGGAATCAATGCATTTGACGGCTGGAACTTCAAAACCTTGACACAGCGAGATGGGTTGGGCAGCAATTATGTGTATGACGTCAAGGAGGATTCAGAAATGAACCTTTGGATTGCCACGAAAGCCGGAATCTCAAAATACGACGGTCAGAATTTCACCAATTTCAGCGATGGAAATCGCGTTCGCAAAATGGCGTTTGATGCAAAACAACAATTGTTCTTAGCTACTGATCGAGGGCTTGCGAAGTTCAACGATGGAAATTTCATCAACTTGCTTGATGGAATCGAAATGAAGGACAAGAGCGTGCGCACACTTTGCGTGAAGGATGAAAATCACATTTTTTTCGGCACAGCGAAGGGATTTTTTCAATTGGTTCGATCAAATGGGAAATACGAGCTCATCAAATACGGAGACAAACATTCCGTAATGACAAACGCCATAGCTTCAATAACTCCAGACAACAACGGGAATTATTGGATTGGGACATTTGGTGATGGAGCCTACCGATTTGACGGAAAAACGTTCTCGCGAATTGATTACCACCGAGAATTGTACACTCAAACTGTACATGGAATTACAATTGATTCGAAGGGATTAATTTGGTTTTCAACACTCACGGGGGTCATTCAGTACAATCCCGTTAATGAGCAATTTTCAAAATTAAATCAAGAGCACGGATTAGCAAACAATCACGTTCGAACGGTTTGCGAAGACGTCAACGGGAACTATTGGATCGGGACTTCAGGAGGAGGCGTTTCACATTACTTGGGCAAACAATTCACTACCTACACCAAAGCAGACGGACTCGGTGGAAACTTTATTTATTCTGTTTTTAGGGACTCGAAAGGATCACTGTGGATAGGAAATTCAAAGAATGGAGTAAGCATTTTGTCAGGAGGTAAATGGACGAATTTCAACGAATCGAATGGCTTTGAAAACATCAAAGTGAAGTCAATTGGAGAAGCAAACGGCCGCATCATTTTGGGAACCGAACGCAATGGAATTTACACTTACGACGGGGAGAATTTCGAAATGATTCCAGATTTCAAGCGAATGTTAATTCGATCAGTGATCACCGACAAAAATGGCATTGCTTGGATTGCGACGGGCGGAGATGGCATATTTTCGCTTTCTTGGACGAACAACAAACCGAACATCAAGCATTTTGATCGAGGTAATGGACTTCCTGACAACTGGATTACGGCCTTGCACTGCGACAAATGGAACAGGATCTGGTACGGAACCGAAAACACGGGAATTGGCCAAATTGCCAAAGGAAAACTGAGTCTGCGCATCAAGGAGGAAGACGGACTCACATCTAATACCATTCGCTCCTTTGCAGAAGATCAATCTGGAAATTTATGGATCGGAACAGCTGGAGAAGGAGTTTGTCGTGTCGAACTTTACTCAAAAACACGCACCGTTAAAACACTCAGTTCTAAAGTAGAATTGAGTTCGCAAAACATCTACCTGCTCACCATTGATGATGAAAATAACCTCATCATTGGATCCGAAAAAGGATTGGATTACCTGTACTTGAATGAGAACCGTGTGATCAAAGAACTTATTCATTTTGCTGATGAAGAAGGATTTGCAGGAGTTGAAACTTGCACAAATTCCGTGTTTAATGACAAAGATGGATCAATTTGGTTCGGGACAATCAACGGATTGAACCACTACAATGGAACTCAGCGGGTTCGAAATACACAAGCTCCAAAAGTGAATTTGTTGGACGTCAAATTGTATTACGAAAGTATTCGTGAGAATGAAGATTTCGACAGCAATGAATCGTGGAACGATTGGAGCTCGATAGAACTTTCCTACGACGATAATCACATCACCTTTGAATTTCTTGGGATCAATCAAATTGCACCAAATAAGGTACGCTACAAATGGAAATTGGATGGGTTTGATGAGAAATGGTCACCAAAATCGGACGAACGAAGCATTCTTTACTCCAACCTGAATCCTGGCACCTATACTTTTATGGTGAAGGCATGCAATGAGGAGGGAATTTGGAGTGAGCCCGTTTCATTCGAATTGACGATCGCAAAACCTTACTGGAAAAAATGGTGGTTTCTAGTCGCTTGTATTGGTGGTGGATTGCTAATCGCTGGAGCTATTTTTCTCTTGATTTTGAGAAGATCGAAACGCAAAGGAATCGAAGAGCGACGTAAGTTGGAAATGGAAAATCAAATCATGGAGTTGGAACGAAAAGCGCTTCGTCTCCAGATGAATCCACACTTTATTTTCAACGCATTCAACTCGATTCAATCGTTGGTTGGAACGGATAAAGAGGACGATGCACGCTACTACCTCGCCAAGTTTTCACGATTGATGCGAAGTATTTTGGACAACTCGGGTAAGTCACTGATCACCCTTCAAGAGGAAATTGAAACCCTCGAAAACTATTTGATGATCGAGAAATTCTGCAATGGAAACCGCTTTGATTACACCGTGAACTTCGATCAAAACCTAGAGACATCGTTTATCTCGATTCCTCCTATGCTGCTTCAACCTTTCGTGGAAAATGCGATCAAACATGGATTCAAATTCGATGAAAGGGAATCTGAAAAGCGCGGAAATTTAAGCGTCAGTTTCTCAGAAAAAGACAACGTCTTAACCTGTCGCATTCGTGATAACGGAATCGGAAGAAAGCGCTCCGCGAAATTGAAAGATGAAAGCAAAGAGACTTATCACATTTCAGCAGGTTTGAGCGTTACACGCGAACGACTAGAAGTACTCAAACGCGAAAAAGGTACAGGAGAATTAATCATCAACGATTTACAAGATGTCGAAGGAAATTCGGCAGGAACAGAAATAATATTACACCTCTCAATCGATTAATTATGATCAAAGCACTTATTATTGACGACCTCGAGCATGCGAGAACGACGCTCAAAAAAGACTTATCGATTTACGCCAAAGACATTGAGGTGATCGGCGAAGCCGAAGGTGTGGTGAGTGGAGCTAAATTGCTTCGAACAGTTCAACCTGACATCCTTTTTCTCGACATTCAAATGCAAGATGGAAGTGGATTCGATTTACTCGACATTTTGCCAGAAATCAACTTTAAAATCATTTTTATCACAGCTTCGGATGCTCATGCCATTAAAGCTTTTCGTTACGCAGCCATTGATTATTTAGTGAAACCTGTCGATCCCGACGATTTGAAATCGGCACTGCAGCGCTTCCGCGAAAATCACTTGAACGAAGACGCGAAGTACAAATTATTGAGTGATTCTTTAAAAAACAGCGAGCGCCCTACGAATCGATTGGCCTTGCACGCACAGGACAAAATCAACATTGTCAATATTGACGAAATTGTTCGCTGCGAAAGTCACATCAACTATACGACCTTCTTTTTTATTGATGGAGCTAGAATTGTCGTTACTCGTACATTGAAAGATTTCGATGATCTATTGAGTGATCAAGGTTTTTACCGTGTACATCAATCGCATCTGGTAAATATGAAATACATCCGCGAATTCATCAAAGGTGATGGCGGTTATTTGTTGATGACGGATCAATCTGAAGTTCCTGTTTCTGTAAGGAAGAGATCTGTTGTTTTGGAAATGATTGGAGCGTTGTAGATTCGCTTCGCTTTTTGATTCTCTGATTCGCTACTACGCGGCTGCCTTCGGCGGTTTCCGATTTTCTGATATTATTAGGGACTTCGAGAGCCTCAGTCCTCACGTTTTTTCATGATGACTGTGGGCTGAGGCTCTCGAAGCCCTATTCTTCCACACTCACCCATTTCCCAGGAAGCGTTGCATTGGTCAAATGATCATACATGGTCTCTACCTGGATAGCTGGGTGATAAAAATTTCCGAGATAAGCTGCATTCAGCTGAATCGTGATTGTCTTCGATTCTTCCTCATCCAAATCAAAATAAGAATACACACGGTCATCTCTGATGTCTTGGTAATCGACTTGATTGCTTTGTCCACCGCCGTACAATCGCGTGTTGTGAATCTCCCATCCATTCGGGAACAAGTGACTCAGCGCAATTTCTGTCAGGTCGCCTTTCTTTCCAGGATTTGTGACCGTAACTTCTGCTTTGAAATCCATTCCTTGTTTCAAGGTTTTAGGATCGAGAGGTGCGCCATCCATGTCTCGATAGATTAAACTCAATTGTAGATTGTTTTGCTTTTTAGGGAGATCGTACTCCAAAGGAATTCCTTCAGAAACGACTTTTACAAACAGCTTCGTCTTCCCTGTATTCTTCAATTTGATTGTTCCGTTCTTTTTGAAATCCTTATCGGAATATTTCACTCTATGCACGTTCGCCGAGGATTGCACGTTATTGGATTTCCTCTTGTTCAAACGGTACGAATAATTGACGCCACTGCCAGAGTTTAAGGTTCCATAATAAGTGGAAATCCCGAGTAAGGTATATGCAGTTGTTTGTGTGCTGTACCAATCATCAGAATTCATTTTTCGCGATAATTCCTCCACCAATTTCTTAGAACGCCTTTCATCTTTCATCAGCGAAAGAGATTCCAAAATCATACTTTGATTTCGTATACCTGAACCATATGAATATCGGTACGAATCCTCTGAACCACCACTAACTGGAAGATGACGAGTCATTTTGAGAGCTACTTCCTTTTGTCCCACCAGGTAGTACGCAGTTGCCAATCTCCATTTTGCGATCGGATTTATCACACCGCGCTCACGCATGCGATTCATTGCCCCCAATTCCCCATTTCCACTCAATGCAAGTGTATACAAACGATATGCCTGAGTCAGTTCGTTATACTTGGTCAGTTGGATGTCATTTGCCGCATTCTTTTGGTGATAAACCCATGCCGATTTCATCTGATCCGGCACCGAGTACCCAAGCTTTTCCGCGGTGATGAGAAAATGTCCAGCGTAATTCGTTCCCCAATCATCGGAGTCGTAATTCCCTGGCCAATAGGCAAAACCACCATCGGCTGTTTGGAAGGAAGCAATGCGCCGAATTCCATCCTTAATATTGGAACTAATTCGCTTTTTATCCTTCTTATCCAACTCCATGATTTGATTCAAAAATAACTGAGGGAATACTGACGATGTTGTTTGCTCAATACATCCATGCGGATATTGAATCAAGTAGTCGAGGCGCTTATTGAGTCCGATTGGGATAATTTGAGAAACCTCAAACGTGGCTCGGTTCGATCCCTGCAATCCAGTAAATGAAATGGGGAATGAGCGCTCTTCGCCTGGTTCCAATGAATACTCACCCCCCTCGTAAATAATCGGATTTGGTGCCCGAACATCTACTTCAATTTCATGATACGATACTTCGTTTCCAGATCGTGCCGTTACTTTGAACTTACCAATTCCGATCTTCTTCGCTACCTTAACCGGAACGTTGATTACTTGATCTCCCGCCTTATTGAATTGAACGCTGAATTGTTTCTTTTTAAGCTGAAGGAAATCGTTGGTTGTGACTTCCAAGCTCACATCTTTGACATGATCTTCCATGGCAAACACGGTAATCGGAACACTTAAGTCCTCCGTTGGGCCAATCAATCTAGGCAGGGTTGCAAGCACCATCACTGGCTGCTTCACCGTAACCGTTTTTTGCGCCTTCCCAAAAGCGCCCTTGTTTTGAGCGACAACCATTACTCGCACCGAACCAACATAATTTGGTATATCAATCGAATGTTTTGCTCGACTTGCAGCCTCCAACGTAAACGGGCCAATAAAACGCACCATGGGCTTAAATCGATTTGCTTTTGGTGTCTCCTTGATCTCATTATCCCAACCATCGCCCCCAATACTGATTAAATTTCTCATACTTCCTGAATATGCACCAATGACATCGTCGTACATATCCCACGTTTGAACCCCAAGCGAGCGTCTGGAATACATTTCCCTCCAAGGATTAGGCGTTCGAAAACCGGTAATATCCAAAAGTCCATCATCAACAACTGCCAAAGTATAAGTCATTTTTCGACCGCCTTGTTCCTTGACCTCTACAGAAGCTTTACGATTCGGGCGGACAGATTCTTTCATAGAAATGACTGGTTTCAAGTGCGTTGCTTGATCATCAATCTCAATCGGAATAATTCCGTACATGCGCATCGGTCGATCGTTGATTGTCGTATGATGCGGCTGCACCAGTGTAACGTGCACATATGCATTTGGAAACATTTTTTTGTCTACCTGAAAGGCAATTTGATTGTCACCTTTTTGTGTGCTCTGCCAGAACTTCTTTACCACTCTTTGGCCCGTTTCAATGCTGATCAAAGCACGTCCATTTTCTGGGGAAGGAATGGTCAATTTCACCGTTTCACCAACCGTGTAGTTCTTTTTGTTCGAGGCGAAATCGAGCATTTTAGCGTGTTCATTCCCTGAAGTATTCTTTCGGCGCCAATACGGATAATCGAAGTGTAATTTTGCCCCAGTTTGATGTTTCCCTTTCAGATCTGTGAGCGTCACCAAGTAATTCCCATAATTGCGACCAATTACTTTGAAATCGAAAGATGTTGCACCATTTTTTACAGAGATCATAGTATCCATGACTGTTATATTCGCAGTTCGGGTGACGTAGTTCAACAGTTTGCGAGGTCCTTCTTCCGACCACCAAGGTTGATAAATCTTGTAGATTTTCAAGTGAACCTTCTCGACTGAAACCTTCTTCCCGCTTTCCGAAAGCGCAATGACTGAAAACCGATGATTTTTATCGACCTCCAATGATTGTGTGAAATCCATTTTTGGCGTGTCCAATCCGATCAACGTATCGAACGGAGAAATGGATTTTTTGTCTACAGCTATGCTGAAATCTCCACTTTTCTCGAAAACGCGCGTTGTGTAAGTGGCATTGAGCATCCCCGGAGCAGACTTGAGCTCTGTCGCTTTTGTGGGAATCTTCGCTTCTCCATCTGAATTCAAATCAGCATCAAAAATGACCTCATCTCGGTTGTAAAAAGGACGAACCGGTGAATCAAAACTGTAAGTCGGATATTTCGCAAATGACGTTTTCATTGGACGAATAACACGTGTTACCTTCGCCCTTAGGTTTTGGGCACTTGCTCCATGTAGCCATTTCGCTTGCAAGACCGAGGAATCGGAAGCATCTACACTCAAACTAACCTTCAAACGGTTTGGTTTCACTGTTTCAACACGCAGTGTTTTTCTAAAGAAATGGTTTCCAATCTTCGCAGAAACAGAATAATAACCAGTTTTCGCATTCGGTCTAGTCGCCGTTCGGAATACATAACTCCCTGTTGAATTCTTCTTTGCTGAATAGGAATCGACCATGCGGCTGCTCGGGTCGTTCAATTCAAATTGAATCGGATGATTGAGTGGAATACTGCGTTCAGGATCATTCAGCACGAACGAAAGAAACAAGGAATCTCCAGGACGCCAAACGCCTCGCTCACCATAAAAAACACCTTTTACCGCCTTTTCTAGATTTTCACCTTCCACGTCAAACTTGGAGGTAGAATTGGTGAAGTGATCGTTCAATTTTAAGTATCCTCGTTGGTTACCATACTTGGCAATAAGCAAGAAAGGTTTTTCTTTGAGTGGAAGTGCGAGCATCCCGTTTTGATCACATTTACCTGAAATAATTAGGTCGCTGGTGTAATCATAGAAATAAATTAATGCATTCGAAATGGGCTTCGCTGTAACCATGTTGCTTACGAAAATATGGCCGCGCTTGTCTTGATCTAATTTGAATACAATTCCTAAATCCGAGGCCAGAATATTTCGGTTAACTGCTTTTCCGTCGTAATAATCAGGATCACACGGGTTCGCATCATCGCGATAGCTTCTCCAACTTTCATAGTCGTCGTAGGAATACATGTATGCCCGCCACGTTCGCTCCGACCATTTATCTTCCTCAGATTCTTCTTCGTCCTCAGTTTCCGTCTCAATTTTGCATCCGCAGGAACTATCATTTTTATCAAATTTGATTCCAACGCGGTAAATGGCTCCAAGCTCAGGTTTGATCAGTTTATTCAAATCAAGAACATGAGAAGTCCAGCGCGCAGAATCCCCTTCTTTGATATTCAGTTTGATACTTTTCTCAGCCACAACCTTCCCAAATCGTGAGAGTTCATCTTCGCCGTCGAGGTCATTGACCTGCAGAAAATGATGTACGCTTTTCTCTTTGATTTTAATGATTCGAACATCAACACTTTTTAAGGAAACCGTCTCAAAAGGGAAAATTAACCCTTGAGAATTGGGTAAAATAGATCCATTTCCGTGCAATCTGACGCGAGGGCTTGGAGATGGAAAAAACACATCAGAGGTGTAGGCTTTTTTCATTCTGTACCCCGAACCATCTTTGATTCCTCGATCAATTGACAATTTCTTTTCTCCAACTAGTAGGTTTGACAAAAACACGCGGACGGTATTCTCTTCAATGTGGAAATTCAGGTTCTTTTCTCCTTCCAATTTGATGATTCCATTCAAGTTTTGCTGTGGAAGCAATGCTTCGCTAAAATGAACCTCAAGATATTGATCACCCTCTTCTTCCGACATCACTTTAACGTTCGTTACTTTGTAATCTCCGAGTGCGGATACATCCATGGAGCGTGAACGTTTGTCGTCTGCGCCGATACTTCTACCATTCCAGTTTAACACCAATTGCCCCTCTTCTTCTGTTCGCTGAATACTGTCAATTCTAAAACTGAGCTCATTGAACCCGTTGTAGTGTGTTATTGTGACATCAACTTTTTCTTTGTTGTGATATGCAGTTATGGTTTTGGCGAGTTCGGCTGAATCGGCGTAATCCGCTGCAACAAGTTTTCCAGTGCAAAAACGGAAATCGGGCGTCGAGTTTGGATAAGCAATCAAGTGCCGTCCCTCCATACTCAACTTCTGGGGAAAAGTGGAAAATTGAAATTCGAAGTTTTCATATTTGTCCACCACCTTTCGCACTTCGCTCAAAGCAAAAGAAACGGTATACAGTTGATCACAAAGAAGAGGATCGCCTGGCGTAAACTGAATAATTCGGTCGTTGATTCGCTCCAAACTGCCCGTTGCGAATGGTGTAATTGTGAACAATTCCTTCAGTTCTTTGTCTGTGACTGAACTTGGAAGTGGATCAGCAAATTCGATTTCAATTGGAGCCAATCGACCTTGCGCGCCAGAAGTATATCCGGAAATGTACTTAGCAAATCCAGGGTCGACTTTGATTACGCGTTGCTTGTTTGATTTCGCAATTACGAATAGTGAGGTTGCTAATACGATAGCAATTCCAGTAACGATGAACAGTGTTTTTTTTGACATGCTTCGAGTTTTATGTACTCAAAGATGAATCATTGCATTCGGTTAAAATTCCGTTTCAAAAGTTCGTAGAGGGTGGTTGATTATTTGTTTGGGTGGGTTGATTTTTTGAATATGTTGTTGATTTTGGATTCCGGGCTTCGAGTGCCTCAGCCCTCATCGATTTTAGGATGATAAGATTTTCTGAAACGAAGATATTGAGGGCTGAGGCACTCGAAGCCCGACTTTCCGAAGTTATCTTAAAACGATGCGACCTAGTTTTTTTGCAATTTTAATCTTAACAATTTCAAGGTCGCGTTTTTCCATTAACAAAAGCCTATCATCATCAGATAAACTGCCATCAGCCTTAAGACTTGTATTGATGTCATTTATTCTTGACTCAACTCTTGAAAGTTTAAACGAAAATACTGATGTTGTTACCAGATGATCCAATTTATCTTTTTCAGACTTAGTGAAAATATTATGTTTGATCACCCAATTCGGGCTTATTTCTCTCTCGTTCATTTCAAT
>JAQXBM010000039.1 GCA_029252405.1 Crocinitomicaceae bacterium | reverse complement strand
AAAAAAAATAACTCTGATCTTTAGTGGAAAGACCAGAGTTAGAAGTTTATACTGATAAATCAGTCGCTTTCTTGCTGATACTTTTGGTTCTTTGCAGAGTTTACCAATTGTGTCCTCGGAGAGAGCCTTTGTTTGCAGTGAACATGGAGCCTAGATTAAATCGTTGACTCTATGTGTGATTTAGGGGAATTTTTTTTCGCCTTTAACGTTAGAGTAAAACTACCGAGAGCTAAGTGATTTTAAGCAGGTATAAATACCTGTTTTCGATTTTATTTGAAGAAAAGTCGAGGCAACTTTCTGGTTATAGTCGTAAATTCGCCGCACATTCACGAATGCTTTCTTGCCAATTTTCGTCTTTAACAATGAACTCGGAAACCCCTTCTAAGTTAAGGGTGAGCGCCATATCTACATCAATTGTGGAACTGATAACAATGGTCTTACAATCCTTGCTTTGCTTGTTCAAGTACTTCAGGGCATCCAACCCTGTTCCGTCTTCCAAAGAATAATCTAAGAATAGAACTTCGGGCAATCCGTTCTTCTTGCAATGCTGCTCAAATTCTGAGGTGTGGGAGAAACGATATATGGTATGCTTCTTTTGAGATGGAAGGTTGTTTAACGCCATGGATAACTGAAACGAAAACATTTCTTCGTCTTCAAGAATAACAATTTCCTTTGATGAGTTTGATTTCTCTGGAGCGATAAACTCCATGAGTTTCCAAAAAGGACTACCTGTAGCTTTCGAGCGAACGCTCGCCTGCAAAATTGAGTTGAGACCACTTTCCTTTTCGTTCTTCTTATTTAGAACATAATCAGCGCCATTTTTGAGCGCCTGTGAAATCTCTTCCAAAGTGAAAACACTTGACATTAAAACCAAAACACTGTCTGGTGCCTTCTCTTTGTAAAATTCAATTACGTCAATTCCATTTATTCCGGGCAACTGATTGTCCAAGAAAATAATGTCAGGTCGCTCTTGAGAAATATGAAATGATCCATTCTCTGAATTCGTAGAGATAAAAACCTGGGCAACTTTGCGTTTAAGCCAGCTCTCAAGTTGTCGAGCGAAAATCATTTCATCTTCAACGATGAGTACCTTAAGTTCAGTAGTTTTCATTTAAATTTCCTTTAGTGCACTGTTTAAGTAATCGATAAATTGGTCAGTGATCATAAGAGTGGAGGTTTCGTCCTGATCGAGCGCAGATTCGTCTAGTTTCTCCGATAAGGAAAGACCTTGTTCAAATTTGAGTGTGAGTAAGGTTGTTGATAGGTAATGGGCTTTCGCCTTTATCACTCCAAAGTCTCGGTCTTTTCTTGCGATAATTAAATCTTGAATGTCTTTGGGAATTCGCTGCTTGAAAATTCGCTCAAATTCATCTACCAAAGCATCGCCTTCGTTCTTTCTTTGCTTGTTTAAAATAGCTTTGAAGTCATCTGTAATCTTAATTGAAGATTTCGATTCGAATTGATGCAATATTTCAGAGATTAATCTGAATTCTGTGTAAGGTTTTGTGATGAATTCATCGAGTAATGCCAATTCGTCGGCAGGGTACTCAACATCAATTAGATTAGCCGAGCAGCCAATGATGGGGCAGTCCAGTTTCAATTCGTTTCGAATTATCTTTGCTGCCTCCATTCCATTAATCAAGGGCATTTGCATGTCAAGCAGGACAACATCCACTGCGTTTTTTTGCAGAAAGCTGATGGCTTCTTCTCCGTTTGAAGTTAAATGAATCTCACCTTTGTTGCGCTCAATTAGACGCTTGCAGAGTATTTGTAAATGCTTGTTGTCTTCAGCCAAAAGAATTCGAAGTCCATCCAATGATGGGATTTCTATAGGAGTCAACTGATTCATTTCCATATTTACCGAGGCTAAATCACTCAGAGTGAACGGCACCTCAAAACTGAAGGTTGTTCCTTTGTCGGGGGCACTCGTCAATTGCAATTTCGATCGATGCAACTGCACCAACAGCTTTGCAATACTCAATCCAAGCCCTGTTCCACCATATTGCCTCCAAGTTGCATCGTTTTCTTGCGTGAAACGCTCAAAAATGGCTTCTTGTCTCGATTCTTCAATTCCTACTCCGGTATCAATCACAGATAGCTTGACTACAGCAACATTGCTGATTGTAGAAGTGATTTCCGCTGAGATGGTTACGCTTCCTTCATTGGTAAATTTGATCGCATTACTAGTCAAGTTCGAAATAATCTGAGTCAACCGTGTTCGATCAATGTTCAGACTATCTGGAATTCGTTCATCGTAATCGAGAATTAAATCAATGCCTTTCGCGTGAGCTTTTAATCGATATAATTTCCTGATTTTGTCAAGAATGGTATGAAGATTTTCAGGAGAAGGGTCGAGTGTAACCTCGTGACTCTCGAATTTATAAACATCCAAAACCTCGTTGACGATATTCATCAAATGCTCGGAGGCAACATCAACCGTTTCGGCAAATGATTTCTGCTCTTGTGTTAGGTTAGAGGTTGACAATAACTTATTAAAGCCAACAATAGAGGCGAGGGGAGTTCTAATCTCATGACTCATGTCTGAGAGAAATTGATCCTTCATTTCCATTGCATCATTCGCGTTTTGGACAGCATCCTCTAACTCTGAACGTCTTTTCAATGAGTCCGAAATATCATGTCCAGAAACTACGATTAAGCTCAATTGCATGTCGTAATAACACGACCACTCGATTGTCACGTAATTACCATCAGATTTTTCAAGCCTAAACTTTAATCCTGCTCGTATTTCTTGCTGATCGGAATACTCAATGAGTTTTTCATATTCGGAAATATCATCGGGATGAACCCAATTGAAAAACTCCTTGCTGAGTAATGCGTCTCGCGACGTATCTAATATTTTGCAGATAACGGGATTGAATTCTTTCAAATATCCATCTTTCGAAAGAATGCAGAGTATGTCTTGGCTGAGGTTGAAAATTCCTTTGTATTTCTTCTGATCCAAATCGACTTTACGCAAATGAATCAAGCGCATAACCGTGGCTGTAATTTGCTTCAAAGCCGTTTTTTGAAACTCAGACATTTCTCTGGGCTTCACATCGTATCCGCAAACGGTACCAATAATGAAACCTTCATCGTCAATTAATGGAGCACCGACATAATATCGGATATTCGGTTCATTTGCTACAAGTGGGTTATGAGAAACACGATCATCTTTTGTTGCGTCTTTGATTTCCAAAATATTCTCCTGAACTACGCAGTACTGGCAGAAAGCCAATTCTCGGTGATTTCCAATGTCGGTTCCGACATTGGAAATGAAAACTTGCCAATCCGCATCCATCAAAGTGATTAAACAAATCGGCACGTCTAATATTGAAGCTGTTAGGCGATTTAGGTCGTCAAACTGGTCCTCAGGCTCCATCTCAAGAATATTGTAGCTATACAATTTCTCAAGTCGCGCAAGTTCATTTTGAAGTACCGGGTATTTTTCCATTTATTATCGCCTAGCAACGAGAAAGGTAAGAAAAAATCACAACGCGAACTTATCTTGTTTAGTGAAAGAGTTGGATGAACCAACATCATCGATAAGTGGTCTTTTTTTCTACTTCATCATCCAAGAACCTCCAACGGAAATCACGTTGTTCAGTGCCAAATAATCTTCAAAAGTCGATTCACTCACACCGCCAGTCGGGCAGAATTTAACCTGAGGAAATACATTGCCATACGTCTTGAGCGCGTTGATTCCTCCGAACAAGTTTGCGGGGAAAAATTTCAACATGTCGCAACCCAATTCAATGGCTTGGATGATTTCACTCGGGCTCGCAACTCCAGGAATAAAAGGAATCGAAGAGGCCATGAAGTGATGGTAGAGTTTAGAGGTCAATCCAGGACTGACGATAAAATCAACCCCAATGGCAGCGAGCTTATCGATTTGGTCTGTGGAAATAACCGTTCCGACTCCGAGCGTTATGCTATCAGAATAACGATCCTTAATGATTTGAAGTGCTTCAAACGCAAAGTCCGTGCGCAAAGTCACTTCGATGCAATTTACGTTTCGCGATTTCAGCGTGCTAATAATCGGATCAATTTCGTCTTCAGAATGAATCGTAACTACAGGAATCAGCGGGTGATTCTTTAAGACGTTTTCAATGTTGTTTTGCTTCATAACTTATAGAATAAAACTTGCACCTTCTTCACTAGAAGTAATTACTTGTCGCAATGAACTAAATAATTCTCTTCCAGTTCCAATCGATCCAGAATTATCTTTGATTTCGATCGTTCGATCGTTCAGTGATTGCTCTTTACATTCGAGGATTCCGTTTTTGGCGTCCACCAAAATGAGGTCTCCTGTGCGAATTTTCCCGATGGCTCCTCCACATCGTGCTTCTGGCGTGACATGAATCGCAGATGGAACTTTTCCCGATGCGCCAGACATTCGCCCGTCTGTTACCAATGCTACTTTGTGTCCGCGCTTTTGCAGAATAGTGAGCGTTGGTGTCAGCTGGTGTAGTTCTGGCATTCCGTTTTGCTGAGGACCTTGAAATGGTAAAACTGCAACAAAGTCCTTATTGAGTTCGTCGTTTTTGAAAGCTTTAATGAGATCTTCTTGTTCATTAAATACGATAGCTGGCGCTTCCGTGACGAAATTATCAGGGTCAACTGCTGATTTCTTCAGTACTGAACGACCAATGTTTCCTTCGAGCATTGTAATTCCTCCTTCAGGACTGAAAGGTTTGTCGACAGATCGCAAAATTGAATCATTAAGTGATTCTTTTGCACCGTCCACCCAGATCAGTTTGTGATCTTTGATTTTTGGCTCCGCTT
Organism: Crocinitomicaceae bacterium; assembly: GCA_029252405.1. Lineage (GTDB taxonomy): Bacteria > Bacteroidota > Bacteroidia > Flavobacteriales_D > Crocinitomicaceae > UBA4466. Next base: position 51,401 of record JAQXBM010000039.1, on the reverse strand, counting down.
TGTATAGATTCAATCCTTTCCCAAGGATCGTATTAACATCTTCGTGAAGTAATCCACCTTCCAATAACGTGCGAATCACAAATCCCATTCCGCCAGAAGCGTGGAAGTGATTTACGTCTGCTGCTCCATTCGGATAGACACGCGTCAGCAATGGAATCACCTTCGATAATTCAGAGAAATCCGTCCAATCAATAATAATTCCTGCAGCTTTAGCTATTGCGATCAAGTGGATCGTATGATTTGTTGATCCCCCTGTGGCGAGTAATCCAATGATTGCGTTTACTACCGTCTTTTCACTCACGATTTGAGAAATCGAACGATCGAAGTTGTTTTCTTGAATCATCTCAACCAAAACTTTCACCGCTTCCTCGTTGAGTAAGGTTCTCAATTCAGTACCTGGATTTACAAAACTTGAACCTGGAAGCTGAAGCCCCATGATTTCCATCAACATTTGATTGCTGTTGGCAGTACCATAAAAAGTACACGTACCAGGAGAGTGGTAGGAATCGGATTCCCCTTTTAATAAAGTGGCACGATCAATTTTTCCTTCCGCGTATTCTCGTCGAATTCTTGCTTTCTCCTCATTACTTATGCCTGATTCCATTGGGCCTCCAGGCATGAAAAGCGCATGAAGATTTCCAAATTTCAGGTTTCCAATGAGTAAACCAGGAACAATTTTATCGCAGATTCCTAAGTTGATGACTCCTTCGAACATGTTGTGAGAAAGTCCCACGGTTGTCGAAAGCGCTATCACATCACGGCTGTAAAGAGAAAGTTCCATCCCAACTTGACCTTGAGTCACTCCATCGCACATGGCAGGCACAGCACCAGCAACTTGGGCAACAGCGTTGTGTTTCTGAGCGAATTCGCGGATCATTTCAGGGTAAGTCTCAAATGGCTTGTGGGCCGAAAGCATGTCATTGTAAGCAGTAATTATCCCTAGATTCGGAACTTTCCCGTCGGAAATGGCGGCTTTATCGTGCGCTCCGCAACCTGCGAATGCATGTGCTAAGTTTCCGCAATGTAATCCTGATCGTGTTGATTCTTGCTCGAATTGCTGTTTCATCTGATCGACGTACGCCGAACGTGTTTCTGAACTTCTCGCAATAATTCGATCTGTAATTCTTTGAATTTCTGAATGTACACTCATTATTTGCAATAATATGTTGTTAATTGTTGGCAGGCATTGGTAAAATAACCAATTGGAAGCATTTGTTCTTCTGATTCCTCAAGAACTGTGAGTTTATTTTCTCCAATTATCATTAATCCGATGCTCTGACTTGAAATAATCAGTCCGCGGCTGCAAGAGATTCTGTCGTTTGGAAAACTTGGAGCTGTGGTGAAAATGATTTCTCTTTCCGTATTCCGCAAACTCGCTTCTGAAGGAGTGTCGCCAGGGAATAGGGAAGCAGTATGTCCATCTTCTCCCATGCCCAGGAGTGTATAGTCAATGCGGTCAAAAAAGGTCGAGTAACGTTTTTCAATGGTTTTTTTATTCGAACCTTCACCGACCATTCCAATGATTTCTGGTCCCTGCTGATCATCTTTTAAAAAGGTATCCCTCATCATTTGTTCATTGCTGAATTCACTAGAAAGGTCAACATTTCTATCGTCGACTAATCCGATTTTGACTTTGGACCAATCAATTTCAGCCGCTGAGATTCGCCCATAGAGAGCCTTTGGTGTATTTCCACCTGAAAGAAGGATTCTTGCATCTCCATATTCTTCAATGGAAAGGTTAATCTTGGTTGTTATCTCGCGAAATAGCGCTTCCTCTAGTTGTTCAGTAGTTTTATAGTGCTTCGTCCTCATTGATTTTAATTGATTTTGACCATGCATGATTTTCATTTAAGACACCGTCACCGGGTCCCCAAGATCCTGCTTCGTAAAGAATTTTGGCTTGTTTTGATTTCTTCCAGCCATTGACAATTGATTCGATCCAAACCCAAGCCGCATCGAGTTCATCTTGACGCATGAAAAGTGTTTGTTCTCCGCGAAGGATATCTATCATTAATCGCTCGTAGGCTTCAGGGAAACGCTCCGTGAATGAATCCACGTAGTCCAGTTTCAATGAAATTGGCTTGTAGCGATATCCACCAGGACCAGGAAGCTTTGTCATTTGAACAAGTTCAATACGCTCTTCTGGTTGGAGACGGATGATGAGTTTGTTTCCTGGGATATCACCGTTCGAGTCGAAAGTGTTGTGCTTTACCGATTTGAAGTTGATAATGATTTCAGAATAACGCTTGATCATTCTTTTTCCTGTGCGCAGATAGAAAGGTGTGTCTTTCCATCGCCAGTTATCAATGTATGCCTTGATGGCAACAAAAGTCTCTGTCTCCGATTCGTATTTACCGATATCCTCGAGGTAAGAATTCACTTTGCCGCTTTCCATGTTTCCGCGTGTGTACTGTCCGCGAGTAGTTCCTGTTTTCACCGAGTTCTCATCGAACAAGCGAATGGCGTGTAAGACTTTTAATTTCTCGTTTCGAACGTGATTCGCCTCCAATTTTGAAGGTGGCTCCATTGCGATCAAACAAAGTAATTGCAACAAGTGATTTTGAACCATGTCCAACAAGGCGCCACTTTGATCGTAATATGCCCCACGTTTTTCTACACCGAGGTTTTCAGCTACCGTGATTTGTACGTTATCAATGTTCTCAGAATCCCATGAAGATTCGAATAGTCGGTTTGCGAAGCGAAGGACCATTAAATTCTGAACAGTCTCTTTACCGAGGTAGTGATCGATGCGATAAATTTGGTCTTCGTCAAAAGACTTCGCAATTTTCTCATGGATGGCACGAGAAGTTGCCAAGCTATTGCCCAAGGGCTTTTCTAGAACGACTTTACTTCGTTTGTTCAATAATCCGCAGCGTTTCAAACAATCAGAAATCTCTCCAAAAGCAGAAGAAGGAGTAGATAAATAATACACGCATTGTCGCTCTGCATTCTTATTAAGGTGTTTCTTAAGCTCTGCGTATGATTCCTTGGTGTGATCAGGAATGTAAAGCAGTTTAATCTTCTTGATGAAAACAGCCACAAGTTTCATGTCGAGGTTGTAGTCAACTGATTGAACGATGAACTTTTCGAGATTTTCGAAAAACTTATCGTCACTATTTGCTGATCGAGTAACAGCGAAGATATCGTGATCCATCTCCAGTTGCTTGTCCACGAATCGGTGGAATAGAGCAGGATATATCTTTCTAAATGCCAAGTCGCCATCACCTCCGAAGATGATCGCGTTAAATGGTTTTATAATTTTTGGTCGTTTAATACTCATAAAAATGTGTTACACAAATATAGTTCTTATAGTCTAAAATACAATAAGTATTTCAACTTACAGTTTTTTGATATTTTTTTTTGAGTCCGAATTCAAAATTTCCTGTGCTGAGAAACTCGCTGAATATGAGGTCAAGCCTAATTTTTATGCAAATATATCTGTTCCTGCGAATTGGAAACCAGAAACTAAAATATAGGAGGGATGACAGGGCATAGTTTGGGATGGTTCATTTATTCTTTATATATTTACAAAAGGTACAAAATACAATAAGTAGAATTTAATAGAATTTTCATGCATTTAATAGTAGATAGTGGTTCCACAAAAAGTGACTGGGTATTGTTGAAAGGTTCATCGAATGAAGCGTTCAATACAATGGGGTTAAATCCATACTTCCACAGCGAGGATACAGTATATGAGGCGATAGAGAAAAATGAAGATTTGTTTGCGTATCGAGATGATGTAACACATCTCTATTTTTACGGAGCTGGATGTTCCTCACCTGAATTGAATCAAATTATTCATGGAGGCTTGACGCGTGTTTTTAGAAAAGCCGAAATTGTGGTTGATCACGATTTGAAGGCCTGCGCATTTGCGACATACGAAAACGAGCCGTCCATTTCTTGTATTATAGGTACAGGATCGAATTCATGCTTTTTTGATGGAGAAAACGTATTTGAAGAAGTTCCAGCGCTTGGTTATATTCTAGGGGATGAAGGAAGCGGTGCTTATTTTGGGAAAAAGTTGGTTGCAAACTACTTGTATCATAAATTGCCAAAGAGAATCAACGATGCTTTGAAATATGAAATGGGCTTGACGAAAGATGAAATTGTTCGTCGTGTTTACATGGAGAAAGATGCAAACGTATACTTGGCTTCATTCATGAAGTTCATTGTGCAGTATGCAGATGATGATTTTATCAAAGAAATGATCTACAATGGATTTAAAGAGTTCATTGAGGCACACGTTTGCTGTTATCAAGATTACAAAAACTACAAAGTGCACTTCATTGGTTCGATAGCATTCCTATTTAAGAATCAGCTTTCGGATGCATGTGATTTCCATAGAGCGCAGATGGGACAAGTGATTCGCAAGCCAATTGATGGATTGATTTCATACCATTTAGAAAAAATGAACGCGCAGAGCACTCCAATTTAGTCGTAGAATAAATTTGGCTGAGACCAAAAAATAGTATATTATTGTACAAGTTACCATAAGGTAAAAACATGAAAACGCCAAAACTACATCACACACTATCTGAAAGAAATAATGCTTTGCTTAAGCGAGCGCTATTCTCGATGATTGTTTTCTTTTCATTTACATCGTTTTCTCAAGTTGAACCAGTAACCGTTTCAAAAGAAGACGGGAAATGGACCTTGCTCGTAAAAGGTGAGCCTTTCTATATTAAGGGAGCAGGTGGAGAGAAGCATTTAGACGTATTATTAGAATGCGGAGGAAACACCATTCGAACATGGGGAGTTGAAAATGCTCAAGAAGTGTTGGATTTGGCTCAAAAGAAAGGCCTCAAGGTAATGATGGGATTGTGGGTTCAACATGAACGTCACGGTTTCGATTACAACGATGAGGATAAAATCAGAAAACAACTTGAATCGTTCCGTTTAGCGGTGCGAAGATACAAGGACCATCCTGCGCTTTTATTATGGGGAATCGGAAATGAGTACGAACTCCAATACAACAACACGAAAGTTTGGAAAGCAGTGAATGATATCGCTGAAATGGTCCAAGAGGAAGATCCAAATCACCCGACTTCAACGGTAACTGCAGGAACAAACGATGTGAAAGTAGCCTTCGTTAAGAATGAATTGACGGCAATCGATATCTACGGAATCAATACATACGGCGATATTGGCAATGTTCACAAAGTGTTAGAGAAAGCAAATTTCGAACGACCTTATATGATTACAGAGTGGGGGCCAAACGGTCACTGGGAATCACCAAAAACACGTTGGGGAGCATCCATCGAACAAACGAGCTCTGAAAAGGCTGCTGTGTACAAAGATCGCTACGAAAAATACATTTGGGACAAACGCGAGCAGTGTCTTGGTTCATTTGCCTTCTTGTGGGGACAGAAACAAGAGTACACGTCAACTTGGTACGGAGTGTTCACGGAAGACGGTGAGCCAACAGAAGCTATCGACGTACTTGAGTACAATTGGAAAGGTGAATTCCCTGAAAATCGCGCTCCGAAAATTGAAGACCTTAAAATCAATGGGAATCAGCTTGAAAAAAACACGATTCTTGGAGGAAATGAAAAAGTTTCAATAGAAGTGCTTGCGACCGACATGAATTCGGATAAACTCAAATATTCCTGGGAATTGTATCCAGAAAGTACCGATTTAAAATCCGGTGGAGACGCAGAAAACAAGCCTGTTTCCATTTTGGGACGACTATCAAAGAAAAGTTCACCAAAAGTGGAAATGAAAGCACCTATTCGCGAAGGCAAGTATCGCCTGTTCGTTACTGTGACTGACGGAGTGCGTGTTTCGTATGCCAACATTCCTTTTTACGTAGATCCTAAGAACATGGAAGAGGATACGCGAGTAAGATTTATTCAACAAGATATTAAGTCCTTTGAAGATCAATAAACTACATAGCTTACTGCTCGTCCTTATGAGCTTTGGTTGCTTGTCGGCCAATGCGCAAATGGAGGATACGACCAAGCTCGAGAAATCAGGAATGTTCCCGAAATTGATGGAACAAGGCCTGAACAAACTGTCCGTTTCCGGATACTACCGCTTTTTAGGAACCTATACTTCCATGGACGAGCAATACGCAGAGATGGGAGACATCACCAATCGTTTGTTCATTGGAGATGATAGTAACATTCCGCAGCTTTCGATAAACTTGAGCGCTCGACCTTCTAAAAACACTTCCTTCAGCACGGATTTCTTTCTTTGGACACCATTAACAGGTTCTGATGCTGATTACGCCAAAGGTTTGAACCTCGGGGTGAATCTAAACGGAAAACATTCTACGAAATATGGAACCTTCTCAGTTCGAATGGGAGGAATTCACTGGTATACGTTGAGTCCATTCACGTTTGCAACGAATACAGGATATAACAGAATCAGTTTGTTCGAACGCAATCCATGGGATCCGAACACGAAGAACGAAATGGATCGTTACTCACAATACTACCAGGAGGGATTGTTGAATCAAGATACGCGTTGGGGGCAGCAGGCATTTCAAGGATTTATCATTGATGGAATGCGACTTCCAAAACAGTTTTCTTTCGCCTTCATGCACGGGAAATCTCAGTTTAATGGAGGTTCACTTCCAACTCCCAATACCTTAACGGCAGGGAAGGTCAAAAAAGATTTTAATAAAGGATTTGTCAGCGTTAACGCTATCACTAGTGCTCGATACAGCGATAGTTTGGCGATGGAAACAATTGGCTACAACCTGGTCACGAGTGAATTCGAATGGAGATTCAAAGACGTGAAAGTGAAAGGTGAAGTTGGAGCGGGAACGTATTTCAGTCCAACGTACAATTCACAATGGGGTGAAGCCATTGATGTCAAAGTGGAGCTTTCAAAGAACTTGACCTATTTCCCAATTGAATTCCGATACTTTCAGATTAGTCCCAACGTGATTAACAACAACGGAATCTTCTGGAACACGTCCATCTCAGAATACAACGAGGCACTTGCTGGTATCGAAGTTGCTGAAGGAGGACAAGCTCCAATTATTCCATTTGCGAGCTCTCTTGTTTCAATCGGACAAATGACCAATAACCGTAGAGGTGGAATTATCAACTTGGACATGCCATTCGAAAAGCACAAAATCACACTTGGATATAGTGCGGCAAAAGAAATTACAGGACTTTCGGATCGAATCACTTATGGTCATACAGCCAATAATTTAGCGCTTTCAAGAATGTGGCGTTGGGCGTTCCCAGCGGATGTTGGACCTTATGCCAATTTGAATAAAATCTACCGTGGAGTATACGAAACCTTGATCATTACTGATTCAACAACTGCGGCTAAAGGATTCAATTCTATCGAAATTAGTTACAAATCGAACTACAAGATTTTCAACAGGGATTTATACATTTTCTACCTCGGAGGTTTCTACTCGGTTCAAGATGATTTCTCGGCTCTGCCTAAATATTCGAAAAAAGCATATCTCCAGAGCTACAGCAATCAAATAGAATTTTACTACAACATTTTGGATAAAGTTGTACTCTCGAATTACTTTGGAGTTGACCGAATCATCGCGAATGATCGAACTCAGTTAGACACGCAAAGCGGTCTGGCTAAAAATCAAATTGGATACAGCTACGCAATTGGTTTAGATATTCAATTATCGAAAAATACTGGGTTATACGTTCGCCAACGATGGATGAACTACCAAGACATTAACTTCTCTCTCGATCGTTATTCGGGTACTGAAACTTCAGTTGAATTAAAAATTTACTTCTAATGAAATCAGCTTTAATACTATTTATTTGTTGCCTAAGCACAGTTGCTTTTTCTCAATCCAAGAAGAAAGTGCAATTTGTCGGTGGAGCACGTTCGTTGATTTCTCACATGTCGATGGATCCAGGTGCAGCCGATACGGTTTCACGAAGAAAGGCGACAGGAGGCTATGCCCTGATCGATTTAGGATTTAAGATCAATCCAAACGCACAAACGGAAATTCTAGGAATGATCCGTATCAACAACGAATTCGGAGGATTCTGGGGTGGAGGAGTAACATTTGACGTTCGACAATTGTACGTTCGTGGTGTTGCAGGAAAGATCCTTCGCTACCAAATTGGAAACATCGATTACAAACTTACACCGTATACATTCTACAACAATGATCTCGATCTTCAGATGAATTCTTCAGGAGCGCTTGGAATCAAACAGGACGTGAACAGGTATGAGACATTCTACACGAATAATAACACGTGGAGACAGCAAGGAGCTGCTATCGATTTTGGATTGGCATTCCCGAAAGTGGTGAATGAAATCAAATTTAACGGGTTTATCACACGTTTGAATCCAACGAATTTTGCAAATATCCTTGAGCGTTTGTACGGAGGAGGAAACATGATCATCAAGCAAAGTAAGTACCTTACTGTTGGCTTGAATCATGTGAGCATTTTCGATTTGAAAGAAACAGCAGTTGGAACTCCAGCATATAGAAACAATGTAAGCACATTGACGGCTCAATCAACATTAGATAAAGACAAATGGAGATTGAAATTTAACGGTGAAACGGGTATTTCAACGAGTGGACTTGTTGAGGACACGTCAGCATTGTCTGATTACTTCATCAATGCTTCTGTAAGTTTTGAGTTGAAAGATCATGGTTTTAAGGCAAGTGTCGGGTACATGGATAATGGCGCAGACTTTAGAAGTTTTGGAGCACAATCGAAGCGAATCAATTACAACAATGTGAACTCGATGTTTGATCGTTACACGAATGATCAGGTTCAAAGAACAACGTCTTTATACGATATCTACAACGATCCAAACTACTACAATCAGTCGATTTCAACAGGAATTGCTGCTTACAACCCAGCGTTGAACAATGTTTTACCGTTTGGAGTAGCAACGTTCAATCGTAAAGGGATTTACTCGACAGTGAATTATCAGGACAAAAAGAAGTACATCAAACTGGATGCGACTTACTACCGTCTGAGTGAAGTGCGAGGTCAAGGTACGACTGAACTAAAGAAATTTGATTTTGCCAAAACGAAGTTAGATGTGAATGTTTCGGAGATGTTGGCTTGGAAAAAACGACAAACTGTGAATGTAGGTTGGTCATACCAAGCAACGAACAGAGCGCCGTCTCCATTTGGAGGGATTTCGCTTACGACGCAGGCACTTCAAATTGGTGGAGAGTTTGAGTTAGTGGAAGATTTGTTTTTGATCGGAAACTATTCGTATTTTATATCTAGAGGAAATGAATTGTTAGCCGTTCGCGATGGAAACGATGAGATTATCAATTTTTCAGAATACAGAATCAATGCGAAGGAAGGGTATTACGCGGCAGGATTGAGATTTAATTTCTCAGAAGACGTTTACTTATCGGCCTTCTACGAAGGAAACAGTAATAACGACAATGAAATTAACCCATACGCTTTGAATCAAGTGATGGTGTTTTATGTAATGAAATTTTAAGATTATGAAGAAGTATCTTTTACTACTTGTTGTTGGGTCAGTCTTGTTGACGGCCTGTCGAAAAGATGAGGTGGATCAAATTGATGGACCGTCATTGACAGATATTTATGGGGAATTCAACATTTTCACGCCATTCGCCGTCAGTGCGCCTGCTGTTGATTTTGGAACGGGAGAAACAGTTCATTTCACAGCTGAATTTTCTAAATCGGTAGATTGGGAAATTAGAATCACTGGTCAAACTTCTGGAGCAGTTAAAGTCATTTCAGGATTTGGTGCAACGATTGATGAGAATACATCGAACTGGATAGGAGACATCACAGAGTTTCCAATCTTTCAAACGGAAATTTGTGATGTGGAGTTGAGCTTTTTAAATGAGCCTGACGTATTCGCTGAGACAGTGGAGATTACTTCACCAAAAACAAACGATGGATTCCTGGTAGCTGATTTCGAAAGTGGATTCAATTCTGGATGGTCAACATTTGTGCAATCTGGAGCGAACATGGATTTCCAAATCAAATCGGACAATTTCTCACCTGAGCAAGGTTCTTACTTCAACATGGCGGGAGAGGTAGATTGGGATTATTTGATTGGATACGTTTATTTCGATGCTAGTGCATACGGAGCGGCACATTATCCGTTATCGAACAATGCAGACAATGAGTACTTCAACTTCATGCTTTACGGTGAGCCAGGTTTGACAAACACAATCATGCTTTTCCAATTCACGGAGGATGATAATGATGATGGTAACCACAACGGTTCAAACGAAGACATGTATTCCTTGGAATTGATTGTTGATTGGGAAGGATGGCGACTCGTTTCAATCAAATACAGCGACATTCCTTGTTTGGTAAATGGACAGCCAGCTGCGCCAAACGGAAATGGAGTTCACAATCCTGACAAACTGACTAGCATCAATATGCTTCACTTAGCGAATCCAGTTACTGGTTTTGCTCAATCGAAGTTGGATTACATGATATTCACGCAAAATGGACCATTACGCCCATGATTAAAGGTATCGTAAATAGCATCTTTTTGATTTGCGCCTTCGTTTCATTCGGACAGGATACATCGAAAGTGCAAGTATTCGATGAAATCGTTGTCGATGAAACGCGCTTGTTCCAACGAGTAGGCTTGTACGATGAGTATGAATTGGATGAAAATCGAAACATTCGTGGATTCGATCAATTGGATTTGTACGCAGATAACTTTTCAGACGAAGTTTGGGCTTCGGAGAATCAAGATTGTATTATTCTGTCGCAAGAACAAGATGAAAATGACACCTACTTGAAGTTGCACTGGAACAAAGATCATCCCGATTGTGATTGGGTTGGATTTGGATTTGGCTGGGATTTTTGGGCTGGAAAAGACATGATTGACATCATTGATACAGCTGCGGTTCAATTAATGGTTAGATCAACCGGAAAAACCATGGGAAATCTTCCGTGGGCAATGGGATTTGAAGATTACGCTGGCGGTCAAGCATGGATTGGTTTTTCAAGTAAATTCATTGAGGGCAAAGTGATCACCAAAGAATGGACGAAAGTGACTATTCCGCTTGGGTTGTTTCCTTTTGAGCAACGTGATTGCGATGTTTCGAATGTCAAGCAAATGTTGTTTCAAGTATTTGCGGAAGATGATTTAGAAATCAATGATGTTCAAATTGTTCCTTTCGCAGGTAAATTGAAGAAAGAAGTCGTTTCAAAGAACGTCATCAAGGAAATAGAAGCGACAGATCAAGGTCTAAATTGGGATTGGACGAATGCTAAGTTTGAGCCATTTGGTGAAGGACATGAGTTCAGCATAGCTCATACAGGAAATAAAATCGGTCTTGCCGTGAAACTGAACGATAAGACGCCTCGAATGAATTCGAACAAAGGATCTAACCTTTGGAAAGGCGATGCATTGGAGTTTGCGTTTGCAACGAATCCAAAAGCTGATACGAAGCGAACGTCTTTTTTACTCAGTGATTACCATTTTGGATTGAACCTTGGGGCGAATCCTTACGTCTGGAACTGGAGCGAAGATAAACTGGAAACGAGCATTGAATACACGATTTCCGAAGATGGAAGTTTTGTGGAAATGGTTATTCCAATCGGTCAGTTCAATGGATCATCTAGTTTTCACCTTCCCAATGTCGAGTCGCTCAGCTTCGAAATTGCCAAAGATGGCAGTGATACAGGTGAGACGAGGCTTACACAAGAACGCTGGAACAGCGACGGGGCAGAAGGTTTCCATACGAATCCTTCCTTGTGGGGTAAATTGATTTTCTAGTACTTGTTTATTTCATTGATTACCTCTTGTGCTCTTTCGATCGTTACATTATCTAAGAAGCGAACGATCTTACCAGTTTTTAAAAGAAGCTGAATTCTTCCAGTATTTTGAAGTTTGAAAATGTTCATCTGCCTTGAGATTTGACCGATCATTTCTGAAGGACTTTCCCTTTCCTGAAAGCTTGAGATAACTATTGGATCGATGAAGTTACACTCACATCATTTTATCCAAAGCCATTTGTCCTGTATCTCCTTCTTTGATGCCTAATTCCATGGCTCTCTTTGATACTTCTTGGACTCTGCCGCTCACCAACTCATCTAAATCATTTACTCCAGTGACAATGGCGCAAACATCGCCTGCTTTGTTGCATGTTACCATGTCGATATATCCGCAGGCCAAAATTCCTTTTGGGGCTCTGATAATTAAAAGTGGTAGTTCGAGTTGAATTTGAAATTTTTCTAATAAATTTTCATTCATAATGTATGTGATTAGTGGTTATTATATATTCTTCATTTTCTTCTTTCCCAGAGATTCTATGTTGGCGACAATTCATACTCCGGGGACTTGACTACTGTCTTTGTGAATGACTTTTTGATCTCAATCTAACCTTTTAAGCATTAAAAGCATACTGCAAAGAGAAAATAAATTTTTACCTTTTCTAGTTAGAAATGTTGATTCTACGCCCCCTTTGTCTGTCAAGATTACTGCTTTCTCATTTAATTTCCTTGGTATTCTGGTCCAACCAGTTGGTTCATCAGGAAGCTCTTTCATCCTTTTAGAATCAATATGTTTTATATCATCTATTCTTATCGAATTAACTTTTTCACCATCAAATCCGACAATCATTTTTGTGCCCACAGCCGTCCAAACTCTACTTTTACCGACAAACAGTAATATGATTTTTCCAGAATCAACCTTATCGATTATATGTGCGTATTTCGACCGCTTACTATCGGGCATATCTTCATAAATGAATACATTTCGATTAGGTAGATTACTTTTAGATGCTCTCCAAAGTATTCTGTTTTCGATAAACCCTTCTGTTTTCATCAATTATTGCTTACCCATAGTCAACAATTAACTGTGTACTAAGAATTCAATGACTCAAAATAGGCTTTTACTTTTGAAATATGCTCATCTTTTTCGTTTCTCTTCAACCAACTCGCTTCAAATCCGTTAATAGCCAATTGCATGAGTTGATTACTATTCAAGTCTAGCTCTTTGGCCGTTTCTAAATAATTCTCGTTCATGTATCCCCCGAAATAAGCTGGATCATCAGAGTGAATCGTCGCCAAAATTCCTTTCTCCAGCATTTCTGCCACTGGATGTTCGTGCATCTTTTGGATCACTTTGAGTTCAACATTACTTAGCGGGCAAAGCGTAAGCGGCATTTGATCTTTTACGAGGCGCTCGACCAGTTTATCATCAGACAAACAACGATTTCCATGATCAATACGATCAACCTTCAACAAATCCAAGGCTTCCCAAATGTACTCGGATGGACCTTCTTCACCTGCATGTGCAGCCAATTTGAATCCGTGCTCAGCGGAAGCTTTGAATACATTTACGAACTTACTTGGAGGATTTCCCAATTCTGATGAATCAAGACCAATTCCATCAATCCAATCTTTAAATGGCAGTGATTCTTCCAAGGTTTTGAAGGCATCTTCTTCACTTAAATGTCTCAAGTAAGACATGATTAGCTTGTACGAAATGTTCAATTCATCTTTCGCTTTTTCCAACGCACGGCGTATCCCTTTGATGACAACATCAAATGCAATTCCTCTTTCTGTGTGAGTCTGTGGATCAAAGAAAACTTCTACGTGCACCACATTCTGACTGTTTACTTTGGTCAAGTATGCCCAAGTTAGATCAAAGAAATCTTGCTCGTGGATCAGCACTTTGGCTCCCATGTAATAGATGTCAAGGAATTCCTGAAGATTGTTGAATTTATATGCTTTCTTCAAGGATTCAACGGAATCGTAATCCAAGGGAATGTTGTTTCGTTTGGCTATTTCAAACATCAATTCAGGTTCAAAACTCCCTTCAATGTGTAAATGAAGTTCTGTTTTCGGAATGCCTTGTATGATTGATGCTAAATTGGATGAGTCCATGTAGTAAGTCGTTTGAAAATTAGTTTACGAATGTAGTTAAAGAAATGGAAAACGTTTTGAGCATTTTTTGTTGTTATGCAGATACTTACTTTAGAATTGACTTATTCAATGCAATTATTCTCACTTAGGTACTTCGGATGAATATAAAGAAGCTCGAAAAACGCTTGTGTCACGCTTATAATACGCGCATCAAGGAAATGTCTCGTCTTTCTTTTTCGTCTAGAACTGTAGTCGTTGTACCTGGTTAGGCCTTTCAAGGTGCGGTCAAATGAGTCATCAGAAGATTTCCAAGTGGTCGTCATTGCAACTTTGTTCTGTTGATACCTTTTGTTAGTGGTTGTGAAGTACAAATTGCCGCTCGTTGCTGAGATTTCGTTCGACCATTCTTTGATGGTCATTAATGTTGTTGATGTCAACGGGTCAAATACCAAGGAGTCGATTTCCCCCTCGTTTTCAACTAAAACGAAGGCTGCAACGTGGTAACTCCATCCTTTGAGCGTTCCTTTTCCATTGAGGTAATTGGCATTTTTTCCGGCAAAACACCACGCTTTTGCATTTGAAATTCCCCAAGCGTCAAGTAAAAGACAGGCGGCATTTGCCCTATCCTCGCAGTTATTACTTCGGTTGGTCCAATCAAAACATTTCGCATCAATGAGTGTTTGATTTAATTTTTCAGCAAGTTCCAGGCAAATTGGACTTAAGTCGACTACTTCGTTGAGTGGCGCGTTGAAATCTGCTTTTTGTGAAAAAGAAAAAAGAGAGCAAAAAGTGAGTAGAAAAATGAGTGTAGTTTTCATAGAAGGATTATTTGTTAATCATTTCGAAAGCGATTTGAGCAATGGCCCATGGAGCAGTGTTGTTTTCATCTCCGGTAGAATTGTCATTATCTACATGTGTAAATTTAAAATCGCGAAGCGAAAAGTCAATGCAATGGACGTATTCATGAATCATTGTCCTTACAATTTTGTTTGTCGGTCTACCTAGGTTGATGCGGTTCAACTTGAAATTTGTGGAACGATTTGTTTTAGCATTCGTCCCTGGTTTTCCAATGTAGGTTTTTACATAAACTGATTTCGAATGATTTTTAATAAAACTAGAAATTTGAACTGAACTTAAATCTAGAGGTTCTGTATTGTCAAACTGCCCGAACGAATCAATTTTTTTATAGAATTCTTGGTCGTTTAAAATCTTGTTCGCGATCTTCATCGCCTTTTTGATATTGGCATTTCTTCCTTTATACCTGAGTTTCATTTCTGGTGGTTTTTTCCGATAAATGTAGCTGTTTTAATGTAACTAGCCCCAAGGGATCGCATTACTTTCAATCGTGTCTAGTTCACCATACTTAGTAGTGTATCGTCCCTCCCCGAATTTACTATCGTAATGAGTGCGCATTCGTTTCGCTGGTTCCATAATTTTTGGGTTGACTTCGCGTTTGTCTTTTGATAATTGCTCGCGTTCTGCAATGAATTCCTGAGGCATCTGCTGCAAAGGAATGCACGTTGGATAGACTTTATGTTTCAGGAAATCTATGAATTCCTTTGAGTAATGAATGGTGTTTGTTTCAATTGCCCACAAGAAGGTTTCGTGCGTAAATATATCTTGAAACGTAATTCCGAAATACTTCTCCAATAATCGCTCTCGTTGCTTGATCATTCCGGGCAAACAATCTTTTGATTTCTGAATTGATCGCGATTTTTGAGGTTCTTGAAGCATTCTCCAAGGATCAACAAACGGCGCATGACTGCAATAAGCCAAACTCCATTCGTGTAAATTATCCAAAATGGTATTCCACCTGCTGGTGATTTCTCCCCATTTGATGATGTCCAATTCGAATTCGTAGTCGACATCAATCATTGCCCACTGGAGCTCTTTCGAATTTGGAACGCCAAACTTCTGCTTGCTGCTCAAATCGTCAAAAACGGATAAGTGCTTTTTGCATTTTGCGATATGGTGTGGACTGATTTTGCCCGCTTCAGCCCATCCAAGAGAAAAGACCAAACCTTTGCGCGTAGCCACTGATCCTTCCATAGCTTTGTCCAGCCCTTGCTCGATCTGCATTCTGAGGAAATCTGCGTAGGTAATTCCACCTTGCTCTCCCAGAGCAATTAAATCTTCAATGGGTTGAATGATATCTGCAGTTTGATCCAATGACTCGACTTCAGCTACGCTATCCGATTTTGAAGCCTCTGCGAGCGCATCTTTCTGTCCTTGTTTGATAGCTGAAATGGACTGACGTAATGCATTAACGGTTTGCTTCAGAAGCGCGGCGTCATCATAATTCGATCGAGAAGCGGTGCTTTCTTCTGCTCCAGCTGTAAGAGCTTGACCGTATTGATTACTGAATTTCCCAAATAAGTCCTCTTGCATGCATATCCCCATGAATGCCGTGATATCTGAATGTTCTAGGGCTAAATCGGTCATTCTTGCAAAGCACGACTTCATTTCATCGACGTGTTCGTTGGAAATTCCTTGGGAATCGACATCGTTAATCATGTTTTCGTAAGGTCCCATCATTGGTCCTAAAATCGCTTGATCTATTGGCATGATTTATCGGTTTACGAGTGATTTGTACTTGGCTAATTGCTCTTGAATGTGCGCATCAGAATAGGGGAGAAGCCGCCTGTGTCTGTGTTCTAAATTGAGTTCAGGCTTCATCACAAAATCGGGCTGAAACTTTCGCGCTTCTTCCTCTGCTTCCGCATTGCTTTTGATGATTCCAGCTTTTATCTCACTCGCTGATGACTTGAGCTCGGCTTTGTATTTATCGGGAACAACGGCGTTTTCGTATACTTCTGCGCGATCCATCAAAAACCAATCTCCCTGAAATTCCCGGTGCGCTTCGTCCATGGAAATTTCGAGGCTGTTCTTGTTCACTTCCTCCATTACGAGCGTAATGACTTCTGTTACGTTGGAACACTGATCAATTTTATCCAGAATGCGTTGAGCTGCTAAAACGCGAATATGCTCTTGGTGTTTTTCGTAGAAAGCCTTTTCCATCAAGTGTTCATCTTTGACCAAAGCATTGGCGCAAAGTTCATTCAAGTTTCCAATTTTGTCTTGGAATTCAATCAATTCATTGCATGATTGCATCGCTGCCGATAAATTGGATTCTGCTTTGTAAGAATGCTGATAGTTGGGGTTGTCCGCAAATCGCTCTGCTCGAACGCGATAATAGTCCTTGTAAGCTTGTAAATAGTTTGGCTCCATGAAGTTAAAATACTGATTATTTCAGAATCAACTTAAAGGAATGATTTACATGAACTGTTTGTATGGATAAATTTCAGATGGTTTACTCGCACTTGCCAATTACACGCGTCATTCCAATGCTAAGTAGAGGCTCAAACCCGTAAACCAAATCTTTCTGAACGGTAGGGTCGAATTTTGCTCTATCAACAGTGAAGAAGTAAGGAATTTTTACTCCGTAGTTGAAGGTCATTCTGCCTGTCAAACGCATAGTGTGGTAGGCTTCCAGACTCACCGATCCCGCAAAGTGGTTATTCGTGTGAACTCTGTACTGCTCCGTGAAATTATTGATCGAACGGTAGTACCCGCCGATTCTGGAACTGACGAAACTAATCGATGAATTCAGGTTAAACCTAAGTCCATGCCTAACATCGAATTCATGAAAATATCCGAGTCCGACTTGAATCCCAACAGATCTGGCAGTGGTTTTGTAGTCAAGCAGAGAATACGATCCGGTAGGATCAACAATTGGCTGGTTTGCGTTGCTGTATGGTGATTCAATGGATCGTCCAGTATACAATCTCATCGTATCGTTTGAGATAAAACTGCTTCCATGTCCACCGAATTGGACACCTGCCGAGTACAAAAATCGGTTTTTCAATACTTTCTGATAGTGAACCGTGAAGAGTAGATTATCCAATCGAGAACTCACATCAACTCCAACGCGTTGTTGGCTAAAAGAGGTCAAACTGAAAAATGAAGAGACGAATAATAGGATCAAAGATGTTCTAAGCATAGTAGTAAAAGATTTGATAGGATTGCTATACTCTTCAAACGGAAAAGACGGCGGAATATTATTTCGAATCGTTATTTTGAAATGAAATTGAACAAAAAAAGGGATGACCTAAGTCATCCCTTCCAACCAAAAACCCATTCAAGGATGGGCTATTATTCTTTTACAAATCTTGTTGTTGATGTCGATCCATTCTCATGTTGAATCGTTAGCAAATACATGCCTTCTGCCATATCTGCGATTGATAAATTATTTGATCCAGAAAGAATTACTTCTTCAGAAATGATTGATCCATCCATGCCTGTGATTGTTGCGTTTCCTTCCAATGAAGATTCAACCGTTAGTTGATCCACCGCAGGATTTGGAAATACCGATACTTCTGCAATTTCGTTTTCTATAACACTTGCTTCTGCATCCAGTTTGTAAGCCCTAACGTAATCGATTTCTAATTGAGTAGGGAATACGGTCGATGCATCAGGATAGCCTGGCCAATTTCCACCAACTGCTAAATTGAGAATTAAGTAGAAAGGCAATTGAAATTCTCCAGTGCTCTGTGTGTTGTTCGCTATCGACAAATAGTGGTATTGATTTCCATTCAAGAACCATCTGATTTCTTGATCATTCCACTCGATAGAGTAGACCTGATAGTTTGTTGGGTTAACAACTGCCGAATTTCCATCGTAGGTGTGACCGCCGCCATTGTGCCAGTGAGCCGTTCCGTGAATTGCCATTTCATTGTTGACATGTTCCATTACGTCAATTTCGCCACAATACGGCCAACTCACTTGATCAATATTCGCTCCCAACATCCAAAATGCCGGCCAAATTCCTTGTCCAAGTGGCACTTTGATACGCGCTTCAATCTTTCCGTAAGCAATTTCAAAAATATCCTTCGTAATGATTTTTCCAGAAGTGTGCGAATTACCTCCAAATTGTTCTTGTCGCGCTTCGATGATCAAGGCTCCACCAGCAACAGTTAGATTGTCACCGTCTGTGTAATATTGGAGTTCGTTGTTTCCCCAGCCCCAACCGCCAGTCTCAGGAACCCATTTAGTTTGATCTAAGGCGTCTCCACCAAATTCATCAGACCAGATCAATGTCCATTGCGCGTTACTCGCGAATGTCGTCAATCCAAATAATGCAAGAAAAAGGAATTTAGTCATAACAGTTCTTTTTATTTATTCGATTTATTGCTTAACGATTTGATGCACAGAAGACGCACCGTCTCTGTATACCGTCAAGTAGTATACTCCAGGATTCAAGTCATGAATGGAGATTGATGCGTTCGAATCGTTTACTTCGCGTTCAATAACTTTTTTGCCATCGACAGAGTAAATAACAATGTTTCCTATCGTCGTTTCGTCTTTGACGTAAATTACATCAGAAGCTGGGACAGGGAAGACAGAAAGCGTTTCGAATGCTGTCTCGTCGATGCTTGCTTCTGCACAGAGGAAGCACTGGTCAAATGTATTAAACACGTTTCCAGCTCCATTTGTCCACAATCGATTAGCGTATGTAGAATAATCTGTATTTGGTGCACATGTGCCGCCATTTACCATATCAGAAATAAGGTTTTCAAAGGTTCCGTCCAAAACAAGCAAGTATTCAAGAGAATCTGTTGGAGCAGGAGAGAAGGTGAATGACCAAGTTCCATTTCCGTTGTCAACAGCGTCTGGTCCTAGATTCGGATCCCAGCTCCAAATTGGACCTGTCAAGCTCAATTGATTTACCGTGATTGTTGTGTCACAGATTTCCGTAGTAATCACCAAATCATCAATGGCACATGAAACGCAACGGTCGTAGCTAATTCCAGTAACATCTCCATCTCCCACGTTCCAAATACGGTTCGCATAGCTGAAATAATCCGTTACAGGTGCACATGATCCACCGTTAAGCATATCTTCAACCAAGTTTTCTTGAATGCCATCAACGATGACTAAGTATTCCATGTTCGTAGTAGGTGCTGGTGAAAGCGTAAATGTCCATGTTCCGTTTCCATTATCTGTCGCAAAAGGTCCTGAAGTTGGATCCCATCCCCAAAAAGGTCCGGTCATTCGAACTTCGGAGGCGCTGTCACAAACATCTACAGTGATACTTAAATCTTGAGCGATTGAAGTGAAAGAGAAAAACGTCATCGAGAGAATCGCGAGGCTCTTCCAAACTTTTTGCGTAACTAATTTTTTCATGGTAGATAATTAATGGTTCAATTTGAACGCAAGTTACGACATTATTGTAAAATATACAATATCTACTTTCAGGAATTATATTTTGAACCTGTAACCGTCTTCTTCAGCGATCTCCGAGTATTTTTCAGAATCAAAAGAGAACAGTTTTGCAGGGCGATGCTTCACGTTTTTTTGTTTCTCACCCAATGCAATTAATGGAATAGGGCGAATCTTCTTTCTGAAGTTTGCTTTATCCATTTCGGCTTCATTCACATATTCAAATAGCTGCTGCATTTGGTTGAGCGTGAATTTTTCAGGCAGTAAATCGAAGCAGATTGGTTCGTATGAAAGCTTTTGCTTCAGCAACTCATAAGTCGAGTTTAAAATCAAGTTGTGATCGAAAGCCAATTCTGGAACTTCGTGAATTGGCACCCATTTTACTTCTTCAGCGAAGGATGATGCTTCAATTTCGAAATCAGTAATTCGAATTAGGGCGAAATACGCTGTTGTAATTACACGTCCTTGAGGGTGACGACTTGGATTTCCAAAAGTTTGCGCTTGATGTAAATCGAGGTTACTCAGGTTTGTGAGCTCCGTTAAGATTCTAGTAGCTGCAACTTGCAAATCCTCATCAGGGTACACCAAATCACCAGGTATCGCCCAATGATTAAGGAAAGGTTCCATCGATCGTTTGATCATTAGAACATTGACCTGTCCATCTTTGAATCCAAAAATGACGCAATCGATAGAGAACGAGTAGGAAAAAAAGTTATTGAAATCAATTTTATACATTACCCTCTTAGTTTAATTCAAAATTAACGTTTTCACCGCTTATTTCTACTTGGAACTCACCATTTTCCAGTATCCAGTTCCCTTGCGCATCGGAAAATTGGAGGTCATCAGTGTGTATCGTAAACGCTACAGTCTCTGTCTCACTTGGCTTTAGGTCGATTTTACTATAACCTCTCAAGCGTTTTCCAGCAGGAACAATTGACGCTTTTAAATCGGAAATATACAGTTGAACTACCTCCTTACCTTCACGATCTCCAACATTTTTGACATCTACGGTAACTTGAATGGAATCCGTTCTGCTCATTTTTGATTTATCGATTGATAAATTCGAGTATTCGAAATCTGTGTAGCTCAATCCAAAACCAAATTCCCACTCCGGTTCAAAAGCATCAAATTCATTTGACTTTCCAGAACGATCTACACTTTTTGGACGATCATAGAATTCAACAACTCCTGGATATTTTGGATAGGAGTAAGGTAGTTTTCCGCTTGGGTTGACATCACCAAACATCAAATCTGCCAAAGCAGTTCCTCCGTAATCTCCAGGTAAATACGTTTGGAAAACTGCGTTAGCATCACCAACAATATCATGTATAACACGAGGGCGAGCCTCTACAAGAACAAGAACAACAGGTTTACCAGTTCTGTAAGCCATTTTCGCTAAATCCATTTGTGCATCGAGCAAATCAAGCGAACGAATGTCACCCGGCTTTTCGGTCGATGGTAACTCTCCAACGCAGAGAACGATTACATCGCTGTTTGCAGCTTTCGATTTGAAATCACTTGAGTCTACCAAGGTCGAGGTTTCCCAGCCACCTTTCAAAACGAGGTTTGCCCCTTGAGCGTATTGACAATTTTCGGCACCAACTTTCTTGGCGATCGCGGAATAAATCGTTTCGCAATTTTCTGTATTGTACGATTCATCAACTCCTTGCCAAGTATGTGTCCAAGCACCGTTGATGAAAGTCAAATTGTTTCCTGTTGGTCCAGCAACAAGCACCTTTGTCGATTTTTTCAATGGGAGCAGATCGTCCTCATTCTTCAACAATGTGATTGATTCCTGAGCAGACTGTAAGGCTGAGTTCTTGAACGCTTCACTTGCGAAATCAGGGTAATCTGTTTTCTTGTAAGATTTTTTGTCATACAATCCAATTGCCATTTTCACGCGAAGTATTCTGCGCACAGCATCTTCTAGACGCTCCATGCTCACATCACCTTCTTCAACACATTTCAAAAGCGTTTCGCAGTATTCTTTGTATTGCGGATTGTAAGGAACCATGCTCATATCGACTCCTGCGTTGATTGCCATTGCGATCGCTTCACGTTGATCCGCTGCGACATTGTGCACTGTTTGAAGCATGATGAAATCTTCCCAATCCGATACAGTGAATCCTTTGAATCCCCATTCATCTTTGAGTAAATCCGTCAAAAGCGCTTTGTTCGCATGACCTGGGATTCCGTTTACATCTCCACTGTTGATCATTAATGTCATAGCTCCAGCGTCAATCGATTTTTTGAAGGGAGGTAAATACAATTCAGTCATGAATTTCTGTGGAATCCAAGCTGGAGTGCGATCTCTTCCGGATTGCGGCATGCTGTATCCCACGAAGTGTTTCAAGCAGGAAGCAACGTGAAAATCGTCCAGGTAACTGTATTTCGATCCTTGGTAGCCCATTACGATGCTTTCTCCCAACTCACCAGCGAGGTAAGGATCTTCGCCTAATGTTTCAAAATATCGCGACCAAAGCGGTTGGCGCGCTAAATCGAGGACAGGTGAGAAATTCCAACGAAGTCCTGTTTTACGCATTTCGTAAGCGGTAATTTCTCCGAATTCATATGAAAGATCGTTGTTCCAAGTGGCAGCAAGTCCAATTTCTTGAGGGAAGAGTGTAGCTCCGACAGTATAGTTAACGCCATGGATGGCATCAATTCCGTAAATAATCGGAACGTTGATTTTCTTATTGAGGAATGCATTGTTGACTTTCGGAAGGATGTTATTCCATTCATCCATCGTCAAAGTGTGCGAACTCACATTTAAGATAGAACCAACTCTGTATTCGCAGAGCGCAATGTTGAATTTCTCAGGATCGAATTGGATCGGTTCCAACAATTCTCCAGACTCATCTCGCGCGAGTAAAGCGTCAAGCGTAATTTGACAGGTTTGTCCAACCTTTTCAACCAAAGTTAATTCAGAAATGATTTTATTGATTTCTTTCTCTGCCTTTTCATCCAGTTCGAACCGTTCTTGGGCAAAAACCGAGAGATTTGTAAAGATGAGTAAACCGAGAATCGCGTAAATTTTCATAGGATAATTTATATGGAATACTACGAAGTTATCTATTTATTGTCAAAAATACAATATCTAAATAGTTTACTTTGACTGGAAGCAAATCCCTACTTGCGGAGTGTGCTAAATGGTCGAGGCAATCCGCTCTTGCAACATGTTACCAATTCTTTTGTTGAGAGACGATGACATTGGGAGATAGGTTTGATACTCGTTAACAGTGAATTGACCGACGATTATCCCTCTTAATTCCGTCTTGAATTGGTTGTCCCTGGCGAAGGCATTTGCGATCATTTCCTTCTTTTTGAATCCGGTTAGTAAGGTGAAATCCAACTTCATTCGAGTAGTGTAATGATCGAAAAATGCAATGATCAAGTCGTGTTGCATTTTAAGAATCGGTCGCAGCACTTCATTTTGAAATCGTTCTTCTTTCGACGCGTGTTCTTGCGATCCAATGGTGTGGATAATTGGTCGTATCGATTGTTTTGTATTCGTCATATTATCTTTTATGCAATTATCTCGGCGGTTCTGGTTCTCTTCGCACACCGAGGGTGTAGAAAAATAACCCTATCGCTGCAAGACCAAGTCCTACAATCAGTCCCACAAGTGGCCCGCCAAGCACTCTCATTACGAAAAGGAAGGACAGGTACGAAACGAGAATTATCGCAAGTATAAAAAACAGTAGCCAGAACCAACCTGAAATATCGAGTAAATCAAGAAAGAAGTTGAGCCAAGCGCTATCTCCGCTGCCAGAAAATGCTCCGAAGTATCCGAGCAAAGCTCCCCAAAGGATTATTCCACCAGTTATCATGAGGGCGATTCCTAGCTTTTTTAAATTTTCAGGTGGAGTTCGCCAGAAAATGGGGGCTCTCGCAGACGTAGAAACCGAACGAATTTCAGGTGCCCTTTCCGACTGAGTTGGACTGGTGTTTATTTCTTGTATTGCTGATTCTACTTCTGGGATATCGCTTTCATCGACTATCTGATCTTCACTAATTACTGGGGCTTCAGAAGCAATTTTTGGGTCGATCTCGTTTAGATTGATTTCGTTAATCTCAGCCAGTTCCAATTTGATTTCGTCCTGAGATTTCGATGGTTTGGATTCTTTGAATTTCGCTTCATCCTTATCCGATTTCTTCGTTCGCTCAACCTTATGCCATTGGACGTGGTATCCTGGTCGGTGAACCCGCTTGGTAACAGTGCACGAGATGAACACTAATATCAGCGGAAGGAAGAATAGTTTTCGAATCAAAATAGAAATTTGTTGACTCTGAAACAGCAATTTTCATGCCTGAATTATTTAGTTCTCAAGGTACGTCTTATTTGATTGAGCATCATAAACAATAGCGTATGGATCGTTGTCAAATAATCGCACGCGAATGCTTCCAACTTTTTCGATAATTACCTTTTCATCGTCATTCGGATAAGGGAACCAATCTTCAATCACCCCATTTTCATTCATATGTTCGTAGTAGGTCTGGTTGCTTGTGAAGAACACGAAGTCGCTGATGTTGTTCCAATAGAAGCACTTCTGAGCAGATCCATAGTCCCAATCTGCGTATGTGAGCAATTTGAATTGAGGGAAACAAGCATGGTCCGAATACCAACCGTAGATGGAATCATTAGCCACGTTGTTTATTACTTTCAAAGTAAAAGTTGTTTGATCCATTGTGAGCTGCTGATAACCATTTTCATCATACTCTAAATCGTTTTTAACAATTAGATCCATTTCCCAAGTTGGAATTATATCAATACTTCCGCAGCAAGAGTACCAAAAGCTGTATACCGAATCAGGTTTGAAATTGCAGATTATTGCCACTGGATTATTTAGAAGAATTAATGTGTCGAATGCCGGATAATTGGTTTCTATATTGATGAAAGAACTATCCACAATAATTTCATTTCCATTGATAGAAATTGGAACCGCTTTTTGAGTCCGAGAATTCAATTTGAATTGACTTTGTCCCATTGAAATTAATGGGAGAGCTAATACGAAGACAAGAATAATGATTCGATTCATCATTCATTAAACGCTCGACAAAGAAGAAGTAACACTTGTAATCGACATTTCTCAAATCTTGATTAACTTGTAGGCGAAATCAACAAAGAACATGGCGGATTATAAAACGGTAGAGGAGTCGCAAGTGGATATGAGTCTTTTGATGACGCCAGTGAATTCGAACTTCAGTGGAAAGATTCACGGAGGATATATTTTAGGCTTGATGGATCAAATTGCCTTCATGTGCGCATCGAAGCACTCTGGGCATTACTGCGTAACGGCTTCAGTCAATAAAGTCGATTTTTTAAGTCCCGTGGAAGTGGGGGAGATGCTTCATTTAAAAGCTTCAATCAATTACACGGGAAATACGTCGATGGTGGTCGGTTTGCATGTTGAATCTGAGAACATCCGAAGCGGAGAAAAGAAGCACTGTAATTCTTCATACTTCACAATGGTAGCAAAGGATGAAGACGGCTCAAGTACGAAAGTTCCAGGGTTGATTTTAAAGACAAAGGAAGAAGTTCGTCGTTTTGCTAGGGCGATCGAACGGCAGCGTCATTCGATGGTTCGCGCGGAGAATTTTAACGAGTTGGAGTTTGAAGTCGAAGAGTTCATCCAATTACTCCTAGGGCATAATTTGGACCTTCAATACAGCGAATAAATTCTTACAGTTTCACAAATCGTTTCGCTCCAAGAAGATTTTTTTCATCCAAGAGCTGAACGAAGTAGATTCCTTTGGGAAGAGCTTCAACGTTAAGTGAGAGATCATTTTCAGCAGCAATTGTTTTCGCCATTCTTATTCTACCGTATATATCTGTGACGTGAATTTCAATTTCATTCAACGTAGATTCTTCCAGTTGAAAATTGATAATATCGCGCGTCGGGTTCGGATAGATTTGAAAATCCGTTTGACCAATTTCGTCAATTGAATTCACGCCACACGTCACTCCGAGCATGTAACGTCAAACACACGCGAATACTGCTTCTCCTTGCCCATCGACAGGTGTTTCAGCATCACGGATCATGACATCATGCGTGAGCTCGAGTGGGTTCGGACTCGTAACGATTTCTTGCGTATACAACTGGCGCGTGTTGTTGTAGGGTGATGGAACCACGTCAACATCTACCGTATCGCCATGATTGTCCAAATTGAGAGCGTCTGAGTGGGTATGTTGGACCCAAAAGTCGATCACTTCATCATTCAGAGCATTGAACGAATAGTAGTTCGAATCGGGAACCAAATTCGGCAGTTGTGTCCAAGACGCAAGTTGATTCAATGTATCACTGTAATCGTTTGGAGAAGCAAACATCAACACACGTTGAATCGGGCGCGTGATTCCAATGACCGCGGCGTGACCGCCACCTTGTGAATGACCGGAAACGATTAGCTTATCCCAATTAACCGCATTCCCTGTAAAGTACTGCGACCAATTTTGAGATGAATAATTTACATCCAAGTATTGAAGTAGTTTGATCAAACGGTTGTCGATTGAATTTGCAGCGTTTACATTCACTTCAGTGCTGTAATCAACTCCTTCAATGACCTCTTTTCTGTAGTTCAAATGGCAATCAGCAACGGGAATATCTCCACACGCTCCTTCTCCAGAAACACCGTTACGGTAGGCAAGATTGATACAGTGAAACCCATTATTTGCCGCGTCCGTTGGATAAAGAATGGTCGTGTTGGGATTATCAAATGATCCCACAAGATGGAGTAGAAGGGTATTTTGAGTTTGACTCGTCGGATTGAATAGAACTTGGTGCTGCTTGGCTCCGTCCAATATAATTTGTGGATCAGTATCATTTCCTTGCACTTCGAAATGGATCAGGGAATCTTCGGAAAATTGTCCGAAAAGTTGAGTGTTCATCGATAAGAAGAACAGCAGTAGGCAAGTGTATTTCAAAAGGGAGTAATCTCGTTTCATAGTTATTCGAAGATATTAAAACTTATCGTCTCGGGCAATGTAATCCATTAAGGAAGTGCCATCTTCATTAATAGTAATGGATCAATCATCTCTTGTTCTCGCACTATAATCTATTTAGAATTTCGTTGAATACCAATTTTGCTTATTTCATGATGGGGAGAAAAGGCCACATCTGCGACGCCTTCTCCTTCGAATATTCAATGGAACGTTCTCTTTTTTCATTTTCTCAATGGAAATCTGTATATCGAGAAACATGATATCCTGGAAAAACTATTACTCATGAAAGAAAAACTAGTTGATTTGTGTCTGAAGCCACTGCAGAATTGCTTCGAGGGCGATTGGTGAAAAAGTCTGCTCAATTTCGGCATATTCAGATGGAGCGCCCGTTTCAGATTCTTGGAATAGGTGATTGAGATTGGGTAATTCTAGCATCTTGAAGTCAGAGTTTCCTCCTCTTTTTAAACCAGCTTCGATAGCTTCTAAATTCTCTTTAGGAGGAACTTGCAAGTCTTTACTTCCATTCAGTGCGAATACGGGACATTTCACTTTTTCTAATATCGTAGCTGGATCATGTTTGATAAAATACTGCAGCCAAGGACCGGTAATTTGATCGACTTCCATCTCAATGAATTCCTCATCAGTCATTCCAGAAGGTTTCTGGCTATCCGGGATTTCACTTATCGATTCAGTCAAGAAGTTGGTCAATTCAACCTTTAATGATTCAGTGGATTCCGCTTTTTGAATCAAGTTAAATACTTGAGCGCTCCGTTCTATGTTTTGTTTGAGTTCGGTTTCATTAACTCCAGAGGCTTCACCGATTAATTGTTGTTGAAGAAGTAATAATTCATCACCCGGGATTCCTGTTCCTGCTAGTAGCACAATGAATGACACCTTTTTGTAACGACTTGCTACCATGGGAGCGATAATTCCACCTTCACTATGACCCATCAATCCAATTTGTTTCTTGTCGATTTCTTTTCGCGTTTTTAAATATTTGATCGCTGCTTCAACGTCTGTTGAGAAATCGTGAGATGTTGCAGTAGAAAAATCTCCTGTTGATTTCGCCGTTCCACGATCGTCATAACGCAACACAGCGATTCCATTTCTCGTCAAGTAATCGGAAAGAACAAGAAAAGGTTTGTGTCCGAGTAATTCTTCATTTCTGTTTTGAGGTCCACTACCACTAATTAATACGACTACTGGATACTTGCCCGTCTTTTCAGGTAAAGTGAGTGTTCCCGCCAGTTCGATATCAGCCTTTTTATTTTTGAATGTTACATCTTCAGAGTAGTATGGGAAGGGTTCTTTGGGTTCTTGAGGGCGGATGTTCTCCTTGATTTCCACAACTTCTCGATACATGTCCAAGGGCAATTTCATTCCTGCTTGCTCGAAGGAGCCTACAATGTGCCCATCATCTTCCAAATCACCTTCGTATTTAAATCCAATGTTGTCAACCGTTATGGTCAAGGTGTTATCTTCAAAAGTAGTGGAGGACACGGGTATTCCTTTCGCCCCTTGATCAGGACTATCCATTGTTGCTTGATAACCCTCGTCGTCTTTTGTGATATTAAACACCAGTCGAAGTTGTGAGCCTTGAATTTTGAGGACTCCGTTCCATTGTCCAGTAATTTCTTGAGCCTGGGAGGCTTGAGCTGTAATGAATAAAAAAATAAGAATTAGTAGCTTTTTCATCGCGGCGTTTTGTGATGTCAAAGTTAGTAACATTCAAGCTGGGAATCTACTAATTCGTGTATTCATTCATGCCACTCCAGAAGCAGGAACAGCGATTTAAAATGAATCGAATCACTGGCTTGCTCGCTTGGGATTTGAGTTATTCGGTAATAGGTGTGTCGGAAATTAATTTCCAGTTTCCCGCAGCATCTTGCACTAAGCTCAAGAGTGATACAAAGGTCATTTTGGTACCTATCATGCGTACTTTAGCGTTTGCAGTTGATCCATTTATTGTGATGCTCTCGATTGAGCCTTCTCGCTTGTCACCTCCAAACTCCTTGGACTCGATTTTCGAGAGATACAGGTCTTTCGTCAATACGCTAACTTCGTTGCTTCCAAATAAGCGATTCATGACGATTCGATAATTGTCGTCGAGGTAAGTTCCAAGTTTTTCAGCATCGCTATTATCTGCCGCTTTGGCGAATTCGGTGATTGTCGTTTCAATTTCTTTCATCGAATTGTTTTGGGCGTTGCTCGCAAATGTTGTTAGTACTAGATAGGCAAGAGCAATTAATTTCACTTTTTTCATGGTATGTTTTTTTGTTGAACTTTTGATTAAATTTTTGTTAGCTTTTTTTCGTGCGACATATTGTAATTTTGGAATATTTCAATATCGCAATATGTCGATATTGAGACTTATCAATAGTTGATATATCAATTTTTATTTCAAATTTTTTTAACTCATATTACTCCGAATCTTTTCCAGAACCGAACTTAAGGTTTCCATTTCTGCCTTGGTCAGCCCAGTAATGCTCAAAGCTCTGTGTTTATTTATGAGGTCCATGTTTCGTTCAATAAATGATCCTCCTTCATTGGTCAGATTGATGTGATAACGTCTTCGATTATTCGGAATTGCCTGCCGCTCTAACAAGCCCTTTTTTTCCAGAAGATCAATCGTGCGCGTAATAGAAGCAGGATCCCGATAGGATTTGTTCGCTAAATCTCTTTGGGACAAGTTCTTCTTTTCAGATAAAAGTTTCAAAATCACCCATTGTTCGACAGTAATCCCTAAACCAAGTTTATCGAATTCCTTTTGGGAATGCTGTTTAGAAACCTTACTCGTCAGGTCAATTTGAAAGAGAATTACATCTTCGATTTTTTGCATCTCACATTTGGATATGAGACAAAGTTAAAGAAAGTGGTTGATGTATCAACTATTGTCAATTCATGACCCGATATTCACTCGGACTCATTCCCGTTCTGCTTTTAAACAATTTACTAAAATGCTGAGGGTATTCGAATCCCAAGCCATATGCAACTGAACTGACCGAATCATTGGAATTCAGCAGAATCATTTTCGCTTTGTTAATTAAAAAGGTATGAATGTGATCTTTGGCGCTTTTACCTGTTTCAACTTTCAACAAATCGCTTAAGTAAGAACCTGATAAGTTCAAAGCATCTCCACAACGTTTTAGGGATGGTATTCCGTTTTCTCGAAGTTCCTCAGAAGCAAAATAGTCTTTGAGAAACTGCTCGAATTGACCAATGTAATCCTGATTGAAGTTCGTTCGTGTGTAGAATTGTCGATCATAGTAGCGATTGCTGTATTTCAGGATTGTCTCAAGATTTTGAATAATCAGTTCTTGGGAGTGCTTATCGATGTTCTGGTTGATTTCAGATTGAATTGTATTCACCAACTCGATCAAGAATCCTTTCTCTTTATCGGAAAGATGCAATGCTTCGTTGACACCATATTCGAAAAATGAATAGTCGCCAATGGTTCTTCCCAAATTTGATCTTCGAATTAAGTCTGGATGGAAAACGATGCTCCATCCCGAATCGTCTAATTCTTCAATGGGATCAGCGAAGGACACGATTTGTCCAGGTGACATGAATACTAAAGTTCCTTCTTCAAAATCATAAGAGTTTCGTCCATATTGAAATGTCGTTCCTTTGATTTTTCCCTTCATCGAAAGCAAGTACAAATCGCTAGTAATCTTGATTTTACTGAAATCGAAATCAACATTAGGCCATTTTCTGATGATGGTAATCAATGGGTGCTCAGGCGCTTCAAAGCCTAAGAATTGATGAAGCTGTGAAACACTTTTAATTTGAAGAATATCAACCATTTGCTAAAGATGCTTTTAGTTCTTTGTATACCATATAACCGAATACAATTGTCAAGAATCCTCTAATGCTGTCAACAATTAAGGCATCCGTTGTTCCAAATTTAATACAGGCTACGATTCCAAAGAGGAACATATAGACGCCAACGGCCGAGCCAATATAAATCCCAGTCAATTTTTGTTTTCGGGTCCATAAAATGCCTAGTAACGCCATAGTTCCTAAAAACAGTAGTTCCATTCCAATGACGAGCCCGACTATTTCTAAGTCATCTGCGTAATTCACCCCAAAGCCAGTGATCATAGCTGTTTCCGTATCTGCAATGATGGCTATTCCCATAACATAGCACCCAATAACGTGCAGCACTAAAATGATGGTAAACAAGATGCGTCCAATTTTTCGTTCATTTTTCATAATAGTGGTTTTAGAAATGGACGCCTGTTAATTCTTCTGACATACTCCAAAGATTCTTCGCGTTCTCGACGTTATGAGATAAATCATTTGAACCAACAACAATTGGGTTTCCTTTCATTTCCTGAAAACCTTTTGGTCCGAAATAATCACCTTGTTTTGCTTCTGGGTCGATTGCCGCGCGCAGAGTCGGTAGCACTCCTCTTGCCACTTTTTGGGAGAAAACTGGATTAAGAACTCTGAAAAATAATGAGTGACGTTGAAGATCTGTGCTTGTCCAACCAGGGTGAGCTGCCGTAGCGATTGGAGCGTTATCCTCTTTACTTAATTTTCGTCCCAATTCATACGCGAAGTAAAGATTTGCCATTTTACTATCTCCGTAAGCTTGAGTGGTTTTATATTTTCTGCTTTCCCAATTGATATCACTGAAATCGATGTTTCCTGATCGATGACCAATGCTCGATGTTGCCACAATTCTTCCACGTTCTGCCTTTTTAATTAGCGGCATCAACAAACCTGTTAAAGCGAAATGTCCAAGGTGATTTGTACCCATTTGAATCTCAAAACCGTCTTCAGTCTTGGAGTAAGGGCACATCATAACTCCTGCATTATTGATGAGGATGTCAATGTGATCGTGGACCTCGGAGATTTCTTTGGAAAATGTTCTCACAGAGCTCAAACTTCCCAAATCCAAGGCGTTGATCTCAATTTTCGCTTCCGGGTATTCTTTTCGAATTTCAGACGCAACAGCTTCCGCCTTTTGAACATTTCGGACCGCCATAATTACGGTTGCATTCTTTTGGGCGAGTATTTTGGAAGCCTCTTTTCCCAGTCCACTGGTTGCTCCCGTGATAATTACAACTTTTCCTTTTTGATCGGGAATGTCGTTTGTATTCCAATTAGATGTTGACATAATTTCTGATTAAGTGTTCACTTACAAATCTCAGGAATATGTTGTCGTGAGATGTATACAATTCGCAGAAGGTCGAACACATTTCGCCGAAACGATCAAATGCGCTCGATTTATGATCTTAAAGTACTGATTTCTTTAAGATAGAACCGTTGAATTATTACATCAAAATTGGATTCGAATTTTAATTAAAACATTCCGCCGCCTTGATTTTCATTTTCGCGCTGGATGACTTTTTCCGTTTTCTTGATTGATTTTCCTTTGCTGAATCGGTAGCTCAACTCAAGAATGAACATGTTCTTCACCAAAGAAACATCATTATCCGTTCGCAGGGTAATTCCAGTCGTCTCGGCGTAAGAACCTTGAGTGTAACTCGCTCCAAAATTAATCGGGAGGAAGTATCCAAACATGACGCTCGCGCGCTTTTTGAAGAAAGGACGTTTGTAAAACAGTAGCCAGAAATCGACGTCGCCTTTGTCCCAACCGAGTCCATTGATCATTTTGCTTTGCTGACGTTGATATTTCAATCCTAACAAGGTTTCCGTTTTCATGAACATGTAGATGAGGTCAACATCTGCGCGCCAATCCATTAAACTGTTCGTTTTGCTTGTAGAAACAATTTTTGAATGGAATACCTCGGTATTTGCTTGAATGATGATTCCAGGCTTAAAGAAATGACTGAAGTTCATTTTTGCTCCGGTGCGTTGGTAGAGTTCTGCATTTTCAAAGCGGAAATTGAAAATGTCGTTGGCATCCAGTTCTCCAACATTCACGACGGTGTTATTCGAATAATGTGTATACGGCTCGAGCGCCAAAATTCCTTGGAACATGTTGATGCGAAGCGAGAAACGATGCGTCGTTGATGGGCGCAAATACGGGTTCCCAGTTGCGCAAATTCTCGGGTTGACCAAACTCGTGAACGGGTTGGTCTGAGAAATCGTTGGGTAACTGCTCGTCGTTCTATACTTCAACATGAAGTTGAGGTCCTTGTTTGCCGCGAAGCGTAAATCAAACAGAGGCTGAAGAATCATGTAGCTTAATTGTTGATCATCAACGCGAGGAGCAGAGGATTCAGCTGCTATTCCAATGCGTGAACTCCATTTCTTTCCAATTTTCCATGAGAAGTTGGAATAGAGCTTGTGTCGCATATCGGTGAGTCTGAAATCACTGGAGAACTCAGAAGACTCAGCAGGGTTAGGAGTAGTTACTGTCACATTGAATTCATTTTCCAACTCTCTCCAAGTATTTCCATACCCAAATTGAACACTTGTCTTCTTTGATAGGATATGATCAAGTTCTGCGTAACCTCGTGTATATTGTTTCTTATCAATCCCGATTTCCGATCGGCTATACACGCCTTCTTGGTACGTGCGATAATTGTAATCGTCTTTGTAGTTAGAATGAGTGAAATTCACATTCAATTTTGTGCGCTCGTTAAAGTCAGCAATCCAAAAAAAGGAGTTAAGGAAATTGGCGGTGTTGCTCTTGTTGCGCATCGTGAATAAGTATTCATCAACTTTTACTCCGTTTGAAATGACGTCGGTGTGGTAATCAAGGTGTTCTTGACTCAAACTCATCGGGAACGCTTGAATGTTACTTTCAAAACTGATGATGTGTTTTGGATTGATTCGATAATCGACACCCAAGGTATAGTATGCGCCAGTTTCCAAAATGTTCGTATTTGGAACGCGCCATTCGGCATTTTCTTCTACCACGGTTCCATCTACGTATTCAGTTGTTGATTCGGAAGTTAGCTTGAAGTTTTTTCGCTCCAAATAGGCCGATCCGTAGATGTTTAAATCGTTCTTCGTGAAGTTGTATGTTGCATTAATACTGCCGATCATGTAATCCAAACGGTTGTGCTCAGGTACGATATCAACCAAGTTCATTTGCTCGAGGTAGAGTTCCGATCCTTTGTAGTTTCGCTTTAAGATGACGTTCACAATTGCTGTGTAACCTTCCAATCCATAGCGACCTCCCGGATCACGAATAGTTTCAACACGAAGAAGTCGTTCAGGCTCCAAGTTTTGAATGTATTCCTGACTTTTCTCAACGCCGTTAACCAAAACCATGATGTTCGCGTCGTTGTCAACTTTCAAAACGCCTGAGTACTCGTCGTAAGAGATTCCTGAAATTCTATCCAAAACATCTTTGGCGGCTGTTGATCCTTTTTTAAGTTCTTCAGTAACGACTTGTACGTCTTTTTCCAACAAATCAATTCTTGAACTCGCACTGACTTTTACTTCGTCAATGTCCAAGACACTGCCTTTCAATCGAACTACGCCCAAAAACTTATCTTCTCTAATAATAGCTGAAGGAACTGTGTCATTATCATAACCATAGGCGCTGATGACGAATTTATACATCCCTGGATTCAGTGGAAGTCGAAAAAATCCGTTTTCATCTGTTATTCCACCCTGAATAATACTATCAGATGCGTTGAGGGCTACAACTTTTGTGTAAGGCAGGTTTTCTTTACTTCGTTCGTCTTTCACTTGTCCGGTTACTTCAACTTGTTGTTGCGCAAATGCAAAGCACGAGAATATTAAACTGAAGGCAGTTATGGCGATTGAGTGGAATGAGGTTCTCATGAGCGAGTTAGTTATTTGGTATCATTTATCCATAAGACATCTTGTCTTCAGAATAGTTACAGAAATTCAACAATTGTTTTCGTGGAATCAATTGAAAACCTTCCTTAATTAAAGGTATGACTCATATTGAGTTGTTCTTTTGAACATTACATGGATTGAATAAGCAATTGGCTTAATGGAGAAAAATCAGGATAAAGGGCAGGTTCGTACGTGGTTTTTTTCGTTTTCAACAGCTATCTTCGCACCATGATCATCGCCCAAGAAAAACACAAGAAGGATTCAGTTCGAATTATCGCAGATACCTTCGACGCGAATCCTAGTGTCAACATTGTGATTGGGGACAAAGGAAATCGTCGAAAGAAGATCAGTCGACTCGCGGATTATGCATTTGTGAAAGCGCTGAACAGAAATGGTGCTTATCTCTCCGATAACAAGATGGGAACAGCTTTATGTTTTGCGTCGAATGTCAAATCATTCAGTGTGAAGGAGATCTATTTTGAAGTGCGTTTTGCGTTCTCCATTCCAGTAAAAAAGGTATTCCAAACCTTGAAGCGAGAATCCTACATCAAGAAGAATAGAATAGAGCAGGACCATCTATATTTCTGGTTTCTTGGCGTGCAGAAGGGCGGAGGTAAGGCTGGATTTGAAATGAAAGATTACTTGTTCGACCTTTCTGAAAAAGAGAAGTTGCCAATTATTTTGGAGACGTCAGTTGAGCGTAACAAGGAAATTTACGAACGCTATGGCTTCAAAGTCTATCATACATGGCCAGACTCAGGTGGAGGCAAAGCGTTGTGGTTCATGGTAAGAGAAGTTTAATGCAGCTTCATAAAACAGAAATTCGTCCCTTTCGAGACGATTTTCAGCTACTTGTAGAGCAGTAATTCAGATTAGATCGTATCCATCCAGCAATAAAAGCAGACGGTTAGATCAGTCATTCTTGATAAAAGGAATAACTCTAATTCCGTTTTGCGTAATAACTCTCACGGCATATTTTCCATTCGCTTTAGCCTTGACGTCCAATTCAACATTGTTTGAATTCGCCTTAATGTTCAGTATTTCGCGCCCTGTCATATCTAAGATCAGAACAGATTCGATGTTTTCCTCAGATGAAATAGAAATAAAATCTGAACTAGGGTTAGGGAAGAGGTGAATTTCAACTTCGGTCAATTCTGCCGGGCCAGCATCTGACCCATCACCAAAAACGGTAATTTGTCCTGTATTAAAACCTGCTTCATCATTCGACGGTTCGCCGATGATAACTCGCGATCCATTGGAATTCAGTCTCAACGCACTTCCAAAAGAAACGATGGCTGAAGAATTCGAAGGTGAAAGGGTAGTGCCCAATTGTTGCCAAGAACTCCCATTCCATTCGTGAAGTTTCACTGTGCCGTTGAAGCTATTTGCCCAAGGTTCACCAACGGCGATAATGTTTCCGTCAAAACTTAAATCGATGGAGAGCCCAGATTTACTCGTTAGTGAGCCTAAAATTGCGTTTCCTCTTTGTACCCAATTCGAACCATTCCAATCGAACATTCTCGTTTTTCCTGTTGATGTCGAAAGCGTTTCAGGTGATCCGATGGCTACTGAATTTACATCACGAGTGAGTTTTACCGCTGATCCCATCTGTTCACCGAGTTCGGTTCCAAAGAGTTTATCGCCCAATTGAACCCAGGAAGAACCATTGTATTCAAACATGCGCGCACAACCAGCTTCTTGAACACTTGTGCTGTAGGATCTTCCACCAACGGCCACTCGATTTCCATCATCACTAATGCTAACGGAATAACCGAATTCCTGAACACCACCAATCGCGTCGCCGTCTAAATCTTACCCTATCTGGATCCAATCTGTTCCGTTCCAATGATACACACGGGCATGTCCTGAGAACTGGATTGCACCAGCTTGTGGAGAGTTTGATCGTGCGCCAATGACGATTTTATTTCCATCCGAACTAAGCTCAAGCGCCGTTCCAAAAACATCTCCAGACAAAGTTGGACTGGCGTTCCCTTCGCCGTCAATGTTCTCTCCGCGAAGGATCCAATTCGTTCCGTCCCAATCGAACACGCGAACTACTCCGCTTTTATATCCGAGTGCATTGAATCCCCATGGGCTGCTCACAGCGACGGTCATTCCGTCTGCACTCAAGCTCACGGCAGAAACCGTTCCTTCGTATGCTGGGTCAGTGCCAAAGAAAGTATCTCCGCGCTGAACCCAATCTGTTCCATTCCAATCCATGACCTTGGCAAATCCAGAGAAGGGAAAAAAGTCACTATTCGTTGCTGTGCCGAATGCAATTGTAGTTCCTGTTGAATCGATATCAAGCGAGTGGGTAGATCCAATTTTGTCTCCATCCGTTGTGCCGTCAATTTTGTTCCCCATTAATTGCCATTGACCGAAGCTAATTATCGGCAAAAGGACGAACATGAAATACACTGAGAGTTTTATCATCTTTGAAAGTTTTATCAATTAAAGTTTGTGCTACAAATTTCAGCGATTTGAAGTGAATTTGTCTCACGCCTATGCGTGAATCCTTTGTTTAATTGCGTTTCCTACGTACAATGGATTATTGGTTTGAAATTTTAACCGCTTCGAGTAGCAAGGAAATCTTTTTGTATTTGGACTCCTTGATTTCCAAGAACTCGTACATTCTTCTCAAAGAAGAACCAATACCGTCGACACTTAAGAACGCTTTTGCTGCAATGTCTTTGTTCGAGATCACAGGATCATCAAGTAAGATATTCAGAACGTTCCAATCAGTTTCATTGATTTTCCTATCAATAGCGGCTTCAATTTTTTCCCGGTCAAGACGAAAGCCAATTGCATCGCTGACTCCTTCGTCTTTGTTTTGCTCCGATTTGAGTGAATCGATTTCTTCCAAGAGTGCTTCACGTTCACGATTGCTTTGCACGTTTTTCCATCTGAAGAAGAGAAAAAGTATGATTAAAGCGCCAAGCGCAATGGAAGTAATGACAACCAGTTGCGTCGATTGAGAGCGTTTCAGATCCGTTGTCTCTTTATCGTTGTTACGTTTTTCAGCCGATAATTCCTTTTGATATTCGTCCTGAATGGTAATCTTGATGATGTCGTAGTTTTTTTTCTCCATTGACAGGCTGTCGCTATACTGCGTATATTTTTCCAACATGATAAGCGATAGTTCTGATTCTCCTTTTGCCTTGTAGCATTTGTAAAGCAGGTCATAGACGTCCTTTTTTAGACTCGTTTCGGCTTCATTTGATGTATTGATGAATGCCAATCCTTCTTTTGCAATTTCCATTGCTTTTTCAAGATTATGCTCCAGAGTCAAGTTGGCGAGAAATACCTTGTACTCAATCGTGGAGGATGGATTTCCGATTTCCTCTGAAATTTCTATGCTCTTTTGGATGCTGATAATGGCTCTTTCCGTTTTTCCTTTCTTCTCATAGATTCTAGTGAGAAGTGAATGGCAAATGCTCAAACTTATTTTGTCTTGTTGTAGCTCAAGTATTCCAATGGCTTTTTCCGCGTAATCCAATGTATCTTTCTCTAAATTGAGTTCGAATTGAGCTCCAGCAATACTTAGCCAGATGTATCCAGAAGTCTCGGCAGTTCCCAATTCTTCTAAAATCTTCAAGGACTTTTTAAAATATTTCAGCGCTGATTCAAAGTCGGTGATTTCATAAAAGATCAATCCGAGATTGTTCAAAATCTTCGCCTGCTGCTCAAGCATGTTCTTTTCCTCAAAAATGATCAGTCCTTTTCTGTAGTTTATACCGCTTCTTGGTAGTTGCCTTGCATGACGTGAATAATCCCTCGATTGACGCGATTGGAAGCCATACTCACTGAATCGTTGTAATTCTCGGCTATACGGTATCCTCTTTTTAAGACCTCGATTGATCCGTAATTGTCGCCAATCATCGAAAGGGCTTGAGCCTTATTTCCCAACAAGTAGCAATTCGTGCTTTGACTCTACTTTTTGGGCAAGTTCAAAATGTGGTTCGCTTGATGCGATAATTTCCTTCGGATTCGATAAAACATGGAGTTGAAAGTAGGCTTCAAAGGCGGCAAAACGCGTTTCGACACTCTCTTCATCATTTTCCCAAATGGCTTTAATGGAGTCCGATTTCGATTGCCCGAAACAAAGGCTTGTACCAACGGCAGAATTGAATGCCGTTGCAAATAATAGAAATACCAGAAGTTTCGAGTAGCGCATCATTTTGTTCAGTAGCTTCAAATTTACAGAAATTACTGTTTCTTGTCGATTCTTAAACAGCATAAATAGGTATTACAGATTTTCCGCGAATTGACTATATTTAAATCATGAAAAAACTCACCACATTCGCTCTGCTGACTGCTATCAGCATCTTTACTGCATTTTCACTAAGTGCATCTCAAGGAACAATAGCCAACTGGAACATTGAACACGATGATTCGCTCAAGCAATCAAGCAGTTCAGATTGCCATAAACACTTCGATTCGGATTTCTACACAAAAAAAACGTTTGCGGCAACGTTCAGCGGAGCTTCCAATGTCACACCTGAAATCGTCGATCAGGCTTGGGCGTATTACTTAAATCAGAATTGGCCAAAATTGAATGAATTGTTTGTAAGCAATGATATCGCTTCTAGAACGATCATTTGGCCTCCAGCAAACGGCGGTTTTAACACGACTGGCGATGTGCATTTCAAAAAAGGACAAATGTATGATCGATACGGAAAAAATAGTGGGATGGATGCCAATGGAGTACCAATTCTAACAGGAAGCTTTACGAGTCCTATCATTGACGATCGACCTTTTTCATACGGTCAAAGAGCGTTGGAGGGTACAAAAGATTCATACGATTACTATTACACCATCGAAATTGTGGAAGATTTGGAATTCACCTGCGAAGAAGCGGACGTTATTCCTTGGTTCAAGCAACCAGGTTTGGCGATTCAGGAGAAATGGAACATACCAAAAGATCCGAACTCAGCGAAAGGATATAATTACTCGTACACGCAGTTAGCGCAAATGGGACTGATTCGTATCACCATCGTTTCATCACCAAGTGGCAAGTTCTCAAAGTTAGCGGGAATGGTCATTGAGAAGAAATAGGGCGTCGAAAGCGTGAAAGGTAAAATATATTACGATACTTGCACATGATTCAAAAAGGAACGGTTCCATCTGTAAGTATTGTGCTTTACGGAAAGCAATTGATTGATGATCTAGATGTTCCTGCTCTTGATATTCAGGAGCAAACCGCCATTCCGAGTTCATTTCAGTTTAACAGTAGTTGGAGGATTGAACACGAGTGTTTGTCGTGCGGAAATGTGATAGGAATCGATCAGGACTTTGAAGAAAGTACGTCGAATTTCACCGTTCTAGAAAACGTTGATTCCTTCAATTATTCCCAGCAGTTTTTAGACAACATTGCGACGCTATTCGATTCAGTAGAATTGGTGAAAATTCAAGAAGTGAGTTACTTGAATCGACTGGATTTTCAATATGACTTTGATTTTCAACGGAAATCTTCTGTGAACATTACGCACTCCAAATGTCAAAATTGTAAAGCAGATTACCTTGGATTGATTCGGGTTGGATCTCCAATGCCCACGGAGAGAGGAATGGAACAGGGACAAACAGGAACGGTTGAAATTGCTGATCTTGTGATGGTGGACACGGAGATCGGGTTCAAGGAGTATTGTGAATTGCATAAAACCAATCACGGGGACAGTTAGGATTTCAAAAGGATAATAGCTTCAATTTAGCTGTGTTGTTTCCTAATTCCAAATCTTGAATTCACAGACACAATCCATATCAATATCAATCCAAAGGTCACTTTTTGCAGGATAGGAAGTGATGCAACGAAGTGTTGCGTGAAGTAGATAAGGCCATTGGTCAATATGAGCAAAATGGAGATGATTCCCGTCCACATGAAACCGTTCATTCCTTTTTGTTTTAGGCCGATCACCACTCCTAGCAAGGATATCATTCCGAATAATGCCGAAAGTGACGTCAGCGCATCGTGGTAATCCGTGTAAATAAACACAGCGCAGATCATCGAAAGGAGACCAGAAATCCGAATGGTTTGTCGCCAAGTAGCTTTCAAGTTGAAGAAGAGCGGAAATTCGTAGAAAAAGTAGAGCAGACTTGAAGCGAGAATATACATCCCAATGATGCCAATTGGTCTTGCTGGATTGATCTCTCCATTCAACGCGATTTTATAGTTCAAGTTGCACCAATAGTTGTATCGCCAATCGAAGCCAATTGCATCAGGATTGAAATCTGATCCGCCGGGATATTGATAAACCGCAACGATGTACAACGCGACAAAGGTCAAAATCCCAATGATGGGTAGGAATTGTATGTATGTGGTTTTTTTGGTCAAGAACAGCGATTCGATTTGGGTTCAATCAAAGATAGGATTTTCTGTGATGCTTCATTTACGGAGAGTAATCTCATCCTTTGAACCGTTCTGGCTCAGAGTTGTACAGGCTGTAAATCATTAATCAATTCTGCCATGAACAAGTTCATCCTTCTAACTATCAGCTCTGTATTCCTCATCAACTTTAACAGTTCTGCTCAATACAATCAGGAAAATTTAAAGATCAAACGATCTTCCGAATTTTCTGAACCTAGCACAGAATCTGCGGAGTTTGAACAATATGACATGAGCTACGAATACGAAAACCTTCGATTGTATCCAATTATTGCCAACAATCAATTCGAAGAAGAGCACAAGGATATTGGGAAATTTACCTTGCTGAAGGATGCCATTGAAGATGATAAAATTGTCATTACTGAAACAGGAGCAACGCATTTGGCCGATGATGCGAGTGAAGAACATCCCGATGATTCGATTGTCGAGATTGTCGTTGATCCATCTTCGCAATTCATTAATAATCAAGTCGAGTACAATCAGGGATCATTTGGACAAGGTGTAGACGGAACTGTAAATACATTATTTGCGCAGAATAATTCTCAAGATACCATCTTTATCATGGCTGGAGAAGTTGTGAAAGGAGGGAAGCAAGATCGTGTGATTGGACAAGACGTCGTGATTGCTCCTGGAGAGAACGTGAACCTGAGCGCCTTTTGCGTTGAAAGAAATCGTTGGACGACCAAAGATGGAAACGATGGGAAGTTCACGGGGTACTACAATGTAGCCAACATGGACATTCGCAAAACGGCCGCTACAGATGATAATCAATCCGAAGTATGGCGAAAAGTAGGTGAGCAAACGGCGACGAACGGGGCATCTTCGACAACAGGGACGTACACAAACCTGGAGAATTCTGCTGAGTACCAAGAAAACCTCGCGAAGTACATGGAAACCTTCAAAACTGCCTTCAAAAATGATCCTAATGTGATTGGAGTAATTGCTGTTACGGGTGATAAAGTGATGGGTTGCGACATGTTTGCAACGCACGACTTGTTCATCAGTTCTTACGAAAGTTTGCTGCACTCTTACATCGGAGAGGCCATGACAAATGGATCAAAAGTTACCTTGGACAATGAAGAAGCGTTCAATTACTTGAGTCAAATCTTAAAAGATGAAAGTACCCAAGAAGAAACGATCAACGAAAATGGGGTGTTGTACAAATGGAAGAACAAGAAGATTCACGTGAGTACTTTTTAGAATCTCAAAGATTCTTAATTACAACTGATTAGTCGTTTCATGACCGGATGAGGTTTGCTTATCTCCGTCGTCTTTGTCTAGAATCCGCAACAGATTGATTGTAAGTATCTTCTAACGGATACCCGATCTTTTTGGATATTTCTACCGATTCTTTTTTCGCTTCCTTGTACTGAAGGTTTTCCGCTAGAATGATTGATTCTCGTCCGTTTTTGTTCACCAAAAGTGTCAAGAAATGCCCATGGTTTTCAATGCCATGTGAATTTGGTTGAATCGTTGATAAGTTGGTGTAGAAAGTACTGACCTTCATGGAATACGTTCTTCGTTCTAACGTGAGCCTATTGAAATCTTGTAGCTCATTCCATGTGCCAACTTTGCCCCACGGATGGACTTTATAGGTGCGGATCAAGTTTTTTTCTTTGTTAATGTCTACTCCTTGAATATCTAATACTAAGAATACCAGCAGAACAATGATTGGTGCCATAATTAGAGCAGGAATGATACCTCCAAAAATCAGAGTCAACACAAAAGCTAAGATGAGAAACAGCAAAACGATGAAGAGATAGGCTGATTTTCCTCCTCTGAATTGGGGACCTCTTGAAATAGAAATTACGTTTTGACTCATTGATTTGTGTTAGTGGTACTTAGGTTATTTTCTGCAAGGTAAGATTTGTTCGCAGATTTCAATATCCCACAGCTCCACCATCCGGGCTTGATGAATCAGATGCTCCGACATTGACTCCATTTTCTTTATCAATAGAGATTCCCATGAGTCGACCTAAGGTTTTTCGCGCTTGAACATCATGTCCCATCAGCTTAAGTGCCTCGACAGTATCAGGCGAGAGCTTATTCTCTTCGTACACTAATTTATTCGGCAACCACTGATGATGAATTTTCATCGCTTCGATTGCTTCGTTGATCGACATGTCGTATTCCAAAAAGCACAACACCGTTTGAAAGACCGTGTTAATGATTGTTCTTCCACCAGGGCTTCCGATTACCAAGACTGGTTTACCATCTTTCGCAACGATTGTTGGAGTCATACTTGATAGCATGCGTTTCTTAGGTGCGATCAAATTGGGATCAGTACCAATCAACCATCCAGAATTCGTGTATCCGGGCTGCGGGTTGAAATCTCCCATTTCATTGTTGAAAATGAATCCCAACTTTTCACTTCCCATCCCTGAACCGTAGGACTGTTCCAATGTGTAGGTCACAGATACGGCATTCCCATCTTTATCTATCACAGAAAAGTGCGTAGTATTTCTTCCATCGTAGAGTTGCCCAAATTGCGATGAATCGCTCATCGAAGCATGCTCCAAGTCGATATTGGACAATCTATTTTTCGCAAATTCTTTTGATGTGAGTTTATCCAAAGGCATTTCAAGGTTAAAGTCAGGATCGCCAAGATGTTCGGCACGATCGGCGAAAGCTCGCCTCATGGCTTCAGCCGTCAAATGGACATATTCCGTTGAATTAAACGGCACATTTTCCAGATTCGCCAACTCCATGATATTTAGCATTTCTAGCATGGCAACACCTCCAGAGCTCGGCGGTGCCATGGAAAATATGTCGTATCCCTTGTAAGTTCCTCTCAGTGGCTCTCGTTGGATGGCTTCATATTCCAAAAGGTCTTTTTTGGTGATGATCCCACCATTTTCAATCATGTACCTTTCAATTTCTTCAGCAACAGGACCGGTGTAAAACCCATCCTTGCCATTGTCTCTTATGAGTTCTAAAGTACCAGCGAGCGCTCGTTGTTTCCAAATACTTCCAAATTTCAGAGGCTTACCATCATTGTCTAGATACAAACCCTTTAAGAATTCTGGAGAGTTAGAATTATCAATTCTTTTAGCGTGCGAAGCTAACGTATAGCTCAGAACAACACCATTTTTTGCCAAGTCAATGGCAGGCTGCACGAGCTCTTTCCAAGGCAGTTTGCCATATTTTTGATGGGCCAAATAAAGACCTGCCACAGTTCCAGGAACGCCTATGGATAAAGCGCCATTGTGATTACTTCCTTTAATTAGTTCACCATTTTCATCTAGAAACATTGTTGAACTCGCTTTTATCGGCGCCATTTCTCGAAAATCTATTGTGGTAACGTTTGAAGCGTCATCCATGTAAACCATAAACCCACCACCACCAATATTTCCCGCTTGTG
This sequence comes from Crocinitomicaceae bacterium, assembly GCA_029252405.1. Classification (GTDB taxonomy): domain Bacteria; phylum Bacteroidota; class Bacteroidia; order Flavobacteriales_D; family Crocinitomicaceae; genus UBA4466. The sequence continues at coordinate 6,999 of JAQXBM010000039.1, read as the reverse complement.
GATGGGTAACCGCGAGTGCAAATGCCGTTGCAATGGAAGCGTCAATGGCGTTCCCACCTTTTTGTAAAATTTCTATCCCAACTTTCGACGCTTCGGAATTATCAGAAACGACCATGCCTTGCGACGCGTAAGTTTGACTGAAGGAGTTCGTGCTGCAGGTTAGTGCAAGTATGAATATTGAAATGTGTTTAATCATGGTACTGGTTGTTGCTGACGGTTAAAGCTACGCATCCTTGGGCTCATTACCAAGATTGTTTTTTGAAGTAATAGACCGCATTCTTGGTAAGCTTTAGCTACGCTCAATTTTAAGTATTTGCTATGTATCAACCTTACTTGAAATAGCGAAGCTTCTATTAAAAGTTTGAGTAAGTTGGGCAGACCAAGTTCTTAAAGAAAGTACTGAAAATGATTCTTTTAAGATTTTTCAATTCTAAACCTAAGTTAAATCAAACATCGATCGGTGAACCACCTATTTTATGACTAGGCTATTAGCACTTGATGAACACAATAAACATGGGGAAACAAAAAAAGCTTCAATCGAAATTGAAGCTTTTTTGTGATCCCTCTGGGGCTCGAACCCAGGGCCCACGCCTTAAAAGGGCGTTGCTCTACCAACTGAGCTAAGAGATCATTTTCCGTGTTAGCGAGTGCAAATATATACACTTAATTTATTATCGCAATGAAATGAAATGACTTTTTTTCGATTTATTTTGAAGTTTTTCAAAGCAACAATTTTAACCAAAGCACGTACACTTTAGAAATACATTAGAAATCAGTATCTTTAGAAGTATGAAACGCGTTATTTTAATAGGTTTTATGGGAGCAGGAAAGTCGACGCTCGGAAAAAAGATAGCCAAGAAAATGGATCTTCCTTTCATCGATTCGGATCACGTAATTGAAGAACGACACCAAAAATCCATTGGTGAAATCTTCTCAGAACACGGAGAATCGTTCTTTAGGACCTTGGAAGCAGATTTCATTACGTCACTTCAAAATAAAGACGAATTCGTGTTGGCAACAGGAGGCGGAATGCCTTGCTTTGGGAAGAACATGGAGTTATTGAACGAACTCGGGACAACCTTTTACCTAGAACGTTCGGCGAAAGAATTAGCCAATCGTTTGTTTAATGCTAAATCGAGGCGACCATTAATTGACGGGATGGAACAAGAAGAATTGATTTCGTTCATTGAGGAAAAACTCAGTATGCGCGAAGAATACTACAAAGCCGCTCACGTGATTTTAGATAGGGAGGACCAAACCCCTCAAATGATTGAAGAATTTACACATCTTCTTCATCCGCTTCTCCAAAAAAGCTAATGCTCCCTCCGTGACGTTCATTGTTCATTAGGAAAGAATGAATGATCGTACTCAAGGCAATCACCAACAAGCTAATTTTATCGAAACTCGTTGTGTCTTCTCTGAAAAATTGGAAACTCAAATAGAAGATATTCAATCCAACGTAGAATAAAACACCACCAAGAACAAAGTAAATGAACTGTTTGCGTTTTCGATAAAGCAGAATCAACCCAAAGAAAACCGCTGCCCAACAGAGAATTCCAACGCCGTATACTACGGTCAGGCGTGTAATGAAATCACCCGGTTCAAATCCCAATTCAACTCCTCGCGCTGCAATTATCTCTTCAACCTCAATGTTTTTCATCTCTGAGATCATTTTTCTGGAGGAAATAGCGAAATAACCGATAACATTCCACAGCATGAAACTCAACCAAAGAACCGTATTGATGTAAAATGTGACGCGTGTGAAAATGTCCGGCTTGCGCTTACCGAAAACGATGTTCCGGATCCGCACCAAGATTGGCTTTGGACTTTGAAACTTGGTCTTTTTCTCTGTTCCCTCAGATTTTTCTGTGAAGCTATTTTCCATGCTATTCGACAACGACCACTAGGTATTTGGAGATTTTCCAAAATTCAGAAACATCCGTAATGGTCAGTTTTGAACGTCCATTTGAGCTCGTGATTTCGTAAGACCCTGTCGGGTGAACTGTTACGAAGTGGGGATGGTCACCATCAATTCCAATTGAAGTTTTCTTACTGGCATTGATTTCCGTGAAGTAATCATCGTTGATTTCTTCTTTTAGTTTGATCTTCTTTCCGATTCCGATAAATCCATTCTTCTTCTCGATGACACCATTCACAGAAAGCTCCTTGGCCGTTCCATAGGCATAATAAACAGTGTTCATTTCAGATGTCAATCGATCGACTTGAATCGCCTTTTCTTGATACGCATCAAACAATTTTGAGTATTCACTATCCAATTGATTCAACTCGCTCTGAAGCAAACTAATCTGCTCGTCTTTCCATTCGATATCTTTCAACAAGCCGTCAATCATTGTCTTTAAGGACGCGATCTCAAACTTATTCTTATCCATTTCATCTTTGAGTTGCTTCATTTTCGCCGCGTTGTCCTCACGCATAAAGTTGATCTGACGAATTTGTTCCAGTACCCACGTTTTATCGCTCGCCGAAAACTCAGGATTTGATGTCAAATCTTGAATTTCATTTCTTCGGATTCCAATTGCCTCAAGGTTTGTTTGAATTTCATTGAAAAAGAGGAGGGACTCATTGATTACAGAATCTTTCAAAGAGTTGTCCAATTCCAATTGATCTATTCTGTTTTGGAGTTCCGTTGGATCCACAGAATTGGCAGTAGCGTCGGAAGAATCAGTGTCCTGCTTGCAACTTGTAGCGATAAATAGGCTTAGAAATAATAAGGAGAGGATTTTGGGCATCTTTTTTGCTGTTTTTGGCTGCTTCCATGAAGCAAATTTTATCTTTGAATGAAAATAACAAATTTATGTTGAAATATTGGACGAGCATACTAGTTGCCGCAATTAGTTTTCTTGGTTTTAGTCAAGAAGTGAATTATAAATTGAAAATGGAGCGCCCTCAAACGCATTATTTTCAAGTCGAAATGACTGTAAATGACCTAAAAAAGGACGAAGTTATTGTCAAAATGCCCGTTTGGTCACCAGGATCTTACCTCGTTCGCGAGTTCTCAAAACACCTCGATCAGGTTAAAGCGGTTGATGGTAAGGGAAATCCACTTGAAGTAAAGAAAATTTCAAAAAACGCATGGAGAGTTAAAAAGTCGAAAAGCGCTAATTTCACAGTGAAATATGAAGTGTATGCTTTTGAATTAACTGTTCGGACGAGTTTCCTCGACCTCACGCACGGATTTGTTAGCGGACCGAGCGTATTCATGTACGTTGATGGATTGAAAGATAAATCTGGAAATTTGGAAGTGCAACCATACAAAGGATTTTCAAAAGTGACAACCGCTTTGCCGAGAGCGGCTGAAGGTGTTGCCTCTGATGGTTCTCGCTTCTATACATACAAGGACTACGATCAATTAGTAGATTGCCCAATTGAAATCGGAAATCAAATTGAATTCGATTTTGATGCAGCAGGAGTGAAGCACCACGTTGGGATCTATGGAGCTGGAAATTTCTCAGTAGCCGATTTAAAAAAGGACATGGCGCGAATTGTTGAAGCAGCAACGGAAGTTTTCCGTCAGAATCCAAACAAGGATTACACCTTCATTATTCACAACGTTACAAACGGTCAAGGAGGATTAGAGCACGTAAATTCAACAACGTTGAGCGTCAACCGCTTCACATTTAGTGGAAGCGATTACAAGAAGTTCTTGTCCTTGGTGGCGCATGAATACTTCCACCTTTGGAATGTAAAACGCATTCGACCTGTTCAACTCGGACCATTCGACTACGACAACGAAAACTACACATCACTTTTATGGGTGATGGAAGGATTCACTTCTTACTACGACGAATTATTGTTGTTGAGAGCGGGTTACTATACGAAGGAGGAATACCTCAGAAAACTCTTCAGCTCGTTGAATTACGTTGAAGGATCACCTGGAGCGCGCGTTCAGCCATTGGCACATGCTAGTTTCGATGCATGGATCAAAGCGTACCGTCCAAATGAAAACAGTCGAAACACAACGATTTCGTACTATTCAAAAGGATCAGTAATTGCAGCGATGTTGGATGCAAAGATCATAACGAAATACAAAGGAAAGAAAAGCTTAGACGATTTCATGCAGCACATTTACTCAGAATACTTCGTCAAAAAAGACCGAGGTTTCTCAGAAGATGAGTTCAAACAGGAATTGGAAGATTTCTTGAAAGAAGATTTGGATGAATTTTATGCGAAGTATATCAACGGGACAGAAATTCCGGATTACAAAACAATTTTCGCGGCTGTTGGATTGACAGTTGAATACGTTGGTAAGCCAGAACCAAGTGTCGGAGTCTCATTGAGAGAATCAGGAGGAAAGGTGACCGTAAGTGGAATTCGTCGTGGTTCATCTGCCGAAGATGGTGGATTGAGTGTAAACGATGAAATCATTGGTTGCAATGGTTTGAGAGCTGACAAGCGCTCGTTAGAATCACTCTTCAACTCTGTGGATGTTGGAAATGAGTTGGAATTGCTGATTGCACGCGATCAAGAGTTGTACTCCATTACAATTGGGGTTTCGACATACGAGAAACCAAAATTCAGCTACGAATTATCAAACGATAAGAAAACGCAGAAATTGAGTGATTTCTGGCTTCGAACGACGAGCAAATGAAAATAACAGCGCTGATTTTACTGCTTGCCCTGGGGTTTTATTCTTTTGGGCAAGATCACAAAGTGGTGCAGATTCCACTTCCTAAGAATGCCAAGTATAAAAGTTCACAATGTGAGCCTTCGATTGCCATTCATCCCAAAAAACCGAGAATAATGATTGCGGGTTCTGTCCTCAGTGATTACTATTATTCGAAGAATGGCGGGAAAACGTGGAAGAGTAAAACCTTAACGAGTCCGTATGGTGTTTATGGTGATCCAGTGGTCATTTTCGATACGATTGGTCGCCCGTACTATTTTCACTTAGCAAGTTACAAAGAAACTTCACATTTGGACCGTATCGTTTGTCAGTCAGCGAAGAAAATCTGCAAACCATTTGACGACGGAACTTTCCCAAAACCAAATGGAACAAAAGTCCAAGACAAGCATTGGGTGGTTGTCAATCAAAAGAACAACGAGTTGTACATGACATGGACGCAGTTCGATGCGTACAATTCTAACAAAGCCGAAGATTCTTCGATTATCGTGTTTTCGAAATCCTCGGATCAAGGAAAAACATGGTCTGATCCACTTAGAATTTCGAAGTACGGAGGAGATTGTCTCGACGATGATGAAACGGTTGAAGGGGCAGTTCCAGCTGTTGGACCGAATGGTGAAATCTACGTAACATGGACAGGTCCGAATGGATTGGTCATGCAGAAATCACTGGACGGTGGAAGTACATGGCTCGAAGAAGAGAAATCCTTGGAAAAACATTTTGGCGGATGGACGCTGGATGTTCCAGGAATGGGACGCGCGAACGGTTTGCCGATTTTGAAATGTGATCTGAGTGACGGACCGAATCGCGGAACCTTGTATTTGAATTGGTGCGATCAACGCAACGGATTGACCGATACAGATGTGTTCATCAAGAAATCGACCGATGGAGGAGAGACGTGGAGTGACGCGATTAAAGTAAATCAAGATAATTCCAAAAAACACCAATTCTTTACGTGGATGGATGTAGATCAGAGCACAGGATATTTGTATTTCGTGTATTACGACCGTCGAAATCTTTCAGGCACCGCCGAAGGCAGCAGCGAAGCTAATCAAACTGATGTTTACATGTCCGTTTCAAAGGATGGAGGTCAAACCTTCACCGATACGAAGCTTTCAAAAACGCCATTTACTCCGACAAAAGGAGTGTTTTTTGGTGATTATTTGAACATTGCTGCTGTTGATGGTGTGGTTCGCCCAATTTGGCCACGAATGGATGACGGGTTCATTACTTTGTGGGTGGCGTTGATTAATGATAAGTAGTGAGATCGTTCATTTTGAGAGCGAAATAATGCAATAAATCTATTTCGCAATATGACGATATAGGTTTTGCTCAAAAGAAATTATGAATAAGATTTTAGTCATAGTATTTGTTCTCACTGGAGCTGTTCGTCTTCATGCGCAATCAGAGAATCGCGCGGGTATTGAAAGACTCATGAAGATCACAGATCGCGCTACTTTCCCCGAGTTTTGGTCAGAATTTGAACCATTCAAAGATTCACTTTCAAATGAAATTGCTGAAGGGAATTTACGACCCTTCAACAATCGAAATAGCTTCAGACGCTACGGATTCCGTGTTATGGAGTATAAATTCAACTTTCAGGAAATAACTGAAGTGGAAGGTTCATCTTTCAGATCTAAAAATTATCGATTGAGAATACTTTTCGATCAAAAGGACTCCACAATTTTTTACTGCAGACTTGTAGAATTCCACGGGTATGGTCGCGATGAGTACATAAGTTCAAGTAAGTTGAAATTTGATTCAACCAAATTTGAGACATGCTTTGCTCGCCACGATAGTTTATACAATACGAACACCTTGAGGAATTTCAGTTCCCCTCCTTTCATCAGTCATAATTATTATGGACCAATTTGCATGAATCATGGCTCCGATCAACACGATGAAATGTTGGCGGCGGTAAAGAATAATCAGAAACAGGTTCTACTAAATTGGATTCGCTCATTCAACATAGAAGATAAGGCATTTGGTGCTGCAGGTCTTTATTTCCTTAGGAAGGAAGGTGTAACGCTCACGGAAGAAGAACAAAGACTCCTTGAATTTACGCAGAAGTTAAGGGTAAATGTCCAGACAGACCTTCGCATTGATCTATTAGGATTGGTATTGTCCAACAGAGCACTCGACAAAAGATTCGAGAATTATGTGGAAGACTGAAGAAGTTAGATTGCCTACTTAGAATTTTCTTTTAACGCCTTTTCAACTTCAAGCTCATCGCCAGGGTTATACCCCACTCGTGAATAAAGGATGTCCCCCTTTTGATTTACGATAAGTGTATGAGGTATTTTTGTAAAATTTAGAGCCGTAAGGGAGTTGTTACTAGGATCAGAGAAAACGGTATA
>JAQXBM010000018.1 GCA_029252405.1 Crocinitomicaceae bacterium | reverse complement strand
AATTCGCTGTATGTAGCCAGCCGTCTTGGCCTGCCCCGGATAAATGTCCTGCCCGCAGACATCTTTGCCAAATCACCTAATTGCCCTATAATTAATATTATGTTAAATAGTATTTAAGCGAATCCCATCAACAATATATTGTCCACACCTCAAACTAATCAACAATCCCTCTCCTCAACCGCTTCAGCTGACCAACAATAATAACACTCACAATCACCAACAAACTCCAACTCGTCAACTTACTCGCATCAACTAATTTCCAACCTTCGTGCTGATACGCATATTTCCAAGCTCCCAAAAACGTCGCGATATTCTCCGCCAACCATATAAAGAATCCTATCAGCACAAATGACAACAACATCGGCATCCGTCTTACAATTCCATTTGGATTGAACTCAACCTTCGTCCTCCAGAATACGATAAACAAAACCGGAATGATATACCACCGTAAATCTGCCATAAATGCGTTCGTAAAAAAGTTGATGTAAATAATCGCTCCTACTGCAATCGCCAATACCGAATGCGGCCAATGAACAATTTTCAAATCGAAGTTATCCCAAGCCCGACAGATATAACTCGCCACACTCGAATACATGAATCCGCTGTACAACGGTACTCCTGCAAATTTCGTGAACGCTTCTTCCGGATAAGACCAGGATCCCACATTGACCTTGTACAGCTCCAACAATATGCCCAGTCCATGAAATATGAAAATGACCGCCACTTCCCGCTTGCTTTCAATTCCTGTGAGAAACAGCACGATTTGTGCTAACACGCAGACAATCAGTAAGAAATCATATCTGGGAATAAACGATTGATCCACCATTCGCGATACAGCCAACATCGCAAAAATGAAGACCGGGAAGATGCACGAGATCGCATTTTTATACGTAAAAGCGACTAATTCCGTTACTCCAGAGGTGAGTCTTGATTGGTTGGAATCAACTACTAATGCTTGAATAATGTGGTTGTGGACACGTTTCATCTCCCCCAATTACGTTGGAATTGGCGCTTTATTCGAACGTGGACTGAATTACAACATTTTTTAACAGGAAATGCATCTCACCTTCTTTTTTTGAGCTGATACATCGATCAACTATTCTTTCTATCTTCAAACCGTGAAAATTCCTAAGTACATACCGATAGTTGTATTTCTGGCACTTATGTCCGTAGTCAAAATGACCAAGAATGGAGACAGTACTGAAAGTGAATTCGTACAACAAGATGATATATATCAGTCAGATTGTCCTGAAGATCAACGGCTAGACACTTTTGGAAGACGCACCAAGCGCAGTTGGACTTCTCAGAATTCCAGGAATACTTATTATTGCGCCAACTACTACACAAAGAATAGCGACAATTCTGACGGTCGCGAATATCGAGGATCCTACTCAGATTATTATTCTAAGACTCAGGGAGAACTATGGGGAACATTATATCAGGCGCTTTATGAACATGACAAACACTTGCTCGATCCAATAGTTGATAGTTTGCGTGAGATCAAGCGCGACAAAAATATGAGCAGAACAAAGTTCGCCGAAGTCGTTGTGGCATTTGTTCAAGACATCCCGTATACCTACATAAAAACAGAGCAGGATTGTGAAGAAAGAGAATTCAAAGACTATCCATGCCTTCCAAATCAAAAATGGGGCATTCTGTCGCCTGTAGAATTCTTGCATACCCTGTATGGAGACTGTGACACACGAACAGTGCTCCTTTATACACTTTTGAAGAAACTAGGATATTCACCGAAAATTGCCAACAGCAATTTTTACTTGCATTCAATGTTATTGTTGGATGTTCCGTCCAGTGGTGAATACCTTGTACACAATTATAAACGCTATTATTTTTGGGAAACGACCGCCCCTGGTTGGAAATCTGGACAGCTTCCACCCGACTATGGTGAAATAAAACATTGGGAAATCGTATTAGTTTGAATTATGAATGATAAAGTTGCTTTACTCGGAATTGTGGAAATCCTAAGCTCGCTGAGTTGTGGGATTGCCATCTTATTTGTTACCTATCGCCTGATGAAGTTCTACGCGAAAAAGAAGTTGGGGCTAGTTGAGAACAACCTCGCGTATAACATTTTAACTGCAGGTGTCCTCTTCTCTGTCGGATACACTGTGAGTGGTGTTATTAATCCAATTCTCAATTCCTACCGCATTTTGAGCGATTCCGATATCTCATCTTGGGAATTGATTGGAAGTTTCGTTGGCTACGGCGGACTTTATATTCTGGTTGCTTATGTGATCGCGCTACTCATCACCTTTTCAGGTATCGCAATTTATGGGAATATGACCAAGATTAGTGAGATCAAGTCACTCAAGGACAACGATATTGGTGTTGCTTTTACATTAGTAGCAATTGTAGTTACGTTGGCTATATTTTGTGGGAATGGCGTGGAATTACTGGTCGAGTCATTCATTCCATATCCTGAACTCCCAAATGGAATTGGCGCTTTTTTCGAGCTTGAAGTGAATGAACATTTTTTAACATAGAGCTGATCCGCCATCTATAGAAAAGCTGCAACCCCAGTGATTGCTAAGATTATTAAAATAGGAACAATTGCAACAATTAAAGCGGTGTTGATGTTATCCCTATTTCGAGCTCTTCCACGAAAGGCTCCGAGAATTCCCCACGTTCCGAGAAACAGTGCCAGAAATGTCCCACTCGCCAAAACAACTAATGCCAGGACGCCGTAACCGCTGCACGATAAGTTGCAGGCTAACATAGCTACTCCCAAAAATGCCACGACCATCGCCACGACTAATAGAAGCGTTATTAATATCGCTGCCCACGTTTCCATTCCAGATTGCGATTCAGGATTTATTGCTTGAAAAATCGTTGTTTGAGCCCCCATTGCGAAAGTTCCAAAAAAGGAACTCGCATTTACAGTAGCAAATGACATGCGCTTTTTCACTGTACCCGATTTCCGCTCTTTCTTTGCTACATCAGCCACCAATATTGATCCTGCTAGTGTTAAAGGAATGGCTAACATCCACTCTTCTATGATTGGTTGCCATAAATTTCCGAGTAAAAAGCTCGATGAGAATCCTAATGCGTACAATCCACCAATGGCCATCTGCGCTTTTGATACATTTTCAGTTGCCCAAGTAGCAACAGTTTGAGTACGTTTTTTCGCAACAAACATAATTGGAATTAATCCGAAAACGGCGAAATACCAGAGTCCGCTTGTTCTTTTGCTCTCAATTGGATCTGAGGCTGAGTCCGTATGTCCCACTAGGGTATCAGTAGTAATAGAAGACTGATTCACGGCGTCTTCTGCGGTTCCAACTGTATGTGCTACAGTCTTTTCCGAATTGGATGTCTCTTTGTCGATGGATTGAAGTTTTTGCTCTTCTGGCGTATTAGCAGAATGAGTTTCGGCTAATAATACCTCAGAATCATTCTTTGTTCGAACGTTCGGCGATTTCTTTGTGTCGACATCAGCTATTTTGAACTTTTTTTCATTCGATTCACCTTTCTCTTTTAAATGACGTTTGTTAAATGAGATGTGAAATCCCTTGTTGTAACGCCGCTTCTCCATGTGAAAGTTAGAACACGCTGTTGAAATGAACAGAATTGATAATAGTAGAATGAATTTTCGCATCGCTTAGTTTTTTTATCAAAAGTAGCGATAGGAATGTCAGCATTTCAATTGGATTGCACAACTAAAAAGTAGGCATTTGCGAATATCACAACTAAAAAAACCTCCGCTCATTCCAAGGAATAATCAAGGAAGAGACGGAAGCTTCTCGCTAAACTATACTACTCCCAAATAAATCAGACTAATACCGTGCCTCAAAGGGCTCAATCTCATCGTTTTCCAAGAATCGGACGGCTTTCCCATTTTCATCTTCCATCCAGCCGGTTTGAAACCTGAATGTTTTCGCTTTGTATACGCTTGAGCTTGAACAAATCTTGCGTTCAGAATCACTTTTAATGGACATCTGAAGATTGATTTTCTTGAGAATGCTCCGTCTGATTTTGGCTCTATAATCAACTTCAATTCCAGCGGCTTTGGCTGCGGTCTTGAATGCCTCCAGATCTTCCAGGGTAGTTTTATCCGTGAAATCGAAGCGTCTTGCGGTCAACGAATCGACCGAAAGAACCTCGATGGGTTGGTCTACAATTGATCCTTCTGTTCCTTGTGAGATCAATTGACGATTTTGAAGTGGAAGTTCGCCCATCGGTTCATGGCCTGTCGAAGCAGTTGATTTCTTATCGATGGCCTCCGATGAATCTACAATGACTTCAATGATTGAATTATTGTCATCGAAGACGATGGTTTTCTGAATTCCATTTTCATTGTGGATTTCTATGTTTTGCTCAGTTTGAGCTCCAGTGATTGTGTTTACACCTTCTACTTTTTCCTGCGAATTGCTGAAGTGAGATACAGCCAATAAAGTGCTGATTGTCAATGTGCTTAATGTCGCTATCATAATAATTGATTTAAGTTTAAATGATAACGCAACCCACTTGGCTAGAATCCCAATTCCGCCTACAGCACTTGCTGCAAAGACGTGCTTCTTTACCTCTTCGAAGGAGGTTTTCGGCGCTTCCGTTCGAGCACGTTCAAATAGATCTGATATTCGTTTGTTCTCTTCCATTAGCTTACCTCCTTTCCTGTTTTGATTTCCGATTCGAAGCTCAGAATTTCTGCCAGGCGCTCTCTCCCCCGTTTCAATCGTTGTTTCACTGCTGATTCACTCGCTTCTTGGATTCCAGCGATCTCTCGAATGCTGAATCCAGATATTTCGAACAAAATCAAGGCTTCACGCTGATCGTTATTCAACTCTGCCAAGGCCCTGTGCAGCAAATGCACCTCTATGGAATGTTCTGTTGAATCTGATGCGGGGAAACCCTGCTCCTTTTCTACTGATGGCATGCGTTCTGGTTTCATCTTGCGATTGCTATTCGCCAAAAGACGAACGGCTGTGCTAAACAAATACGATAAGAACGAATCATCCGATTTCAAGGAGTCGAGCTTTTCAAAAGTCACTAGCAGGGTTTCATTCATTAAATCTGTGTACTCCATTTCTCCATACACCCGCGCTCTGCAGAAACGCTCGAACCTATCATGAATTGGCTCGTAAAGTGCTAAAAAATGGTCTTGTTTCGATTTAATCATAGTGCCTGTTTGGCTGCGTTCAATCGTTAAGTGTTACGAAAATCAAAAAAGTGACAATCAAGATGTAATTTAATGGAACTTTCGGAATTTTGGTTCTTTGGGCGCTCCCGATAGCTATCGGGGCGGTCTACGTCCTTTAGTTGCTTCAGAATGAGCTCTTGCCCTAAGCTTCCGCTGCTACCAAGGTATTCGCACAAGCAAGCTTAAATTGCACATTCTATCTGCAAGCTATCGTCCTCCCATCTTGCGCGACATCCGTTTCTTGAATTCAAAATATCCCTTGATTGTACACTAAACCTAAATCATTTCCCATGTTGAACTCAACATCTAAAAGCGTTCTCGCGCCTATTTTTGATACAACGGAAATCAAGAAAGATGGCGGGAACCATGAGCTAGCCTAGTTAGGATAACGAGGATCCGCGAAATAGTCGTCATCTTCGAAGATGGAAGGCAGTGACAAAAATCAGCGCAAAGGGCATTTTTGAACACTTTTTGTGACCAACCAAAAAGTGTTAAAGTTATTTCGCATCAATAGCAGTCAAAACGCTATACCCCGTCAATCGTCCTTTCTTATCAAAAGATTCAGTACGAACAACTCCAACTCCAGGTGAATACCATTCGTTAGAGCTCGCCTGGATTTTCACGATCATCTTGGTCTTAACCGTCTGTGAAATCTTCACACAATCGAAAGATCCAGCAACCGTTTCCATCGTTTCACGACCAGCCACAAGGCGATCCGTTACTTCAACAACCATTCTAAACGTGTTCACGCCGTTCATTCCAACTTGAACAGTCAAGGTTCCATCTTTCAATGACGTTCCAACAGCTTCGTCTAAATTCGGCAATGGGAAATCAGTAGCATCAACGGTGACATCCATGCTCTCATAAGCCGACATTGTCTCACCATTCAATTGACTCGTCATGTCCATTTCGAAGACTCCTCCTCGGCAGTAAGAATCAAACTCTTGCACATAGATTTCTTCTCCTTTTTCGTCAACAGAAGTTGCTTTAATCTTGAACGTGATGCTGTCACCAGTAGTCGTCTTCTCAAGAAGTTCGTACTTCGTTGATCCCGTCATCTTGTCCTTTTTGGAGTAATGCGTGAGCTCCCAAGTCGAACCTTCTTCAGTCGGCATGTAAGGTTTACAATCCGTTTGTGCGTATCCAATGAAGAAAAAACTGGTTAAAAGTAGCGTCAGTAAAGCTTTCATAATGAGTTTGTTTGGTTTCTGGACGCAAGATACAAACTATTTGAATCAATATAAATGCGGTAATTGCTACAAATCCATGTGAATATTGTAAGTTCGGGAAGCTAAATGAAACTTCTCCGAACAATGAAATTGATTCTATTTGTATCACTTATTCTCTCTTCTTTCAATATGCTTGCCCAGAACGGCGGTGAAACCTGTGCAACTGCAACAGTCATTCCTTCAATTCCCTATCAAGCCGTTGGAACAACAACTGGGGCGTCCGATGATTATTTTGCTAGTTGTCAAGACATTGGGAATCCCGGAGGAGCCGTTGATGTAGTGTACGAATACATAAATGGACCGAATGCTGTTTATATCGATATTACGGTCTGCCAAGCGGTGACGAATTACGATTCGCAAATATATATCTACGAGAATTCCTGCACAGGAACTCCTGTTGGATGTCAAGAGGACGGTTGTCAATCTCCTGCGTACAGCGCTGCTTACAATTCAACAATCACTGCGCAGTACTTGAATCCAAATACGACATACTACATCGTTGTGGATGGCTACAATGCATCATCAGTGGGCGATTTTCAGTTAAACATTTCCGAAAGCATTGGCTTAGCTCCGCCAGCCGAAAGTAATCTGCCATTGGTTGTAATTGAGACCAACGGGCAAACGATTCCAGATGAACCTAAAGTGGATGTTTACATGAAAATCATGGATTTCAGTCCCTTTCTCAATCATCCAACGGATCCAGGGAATTACTACGATGGTGACGCAGGAATAGAAATTAGAGGCTCCTACTCTGCTTCCTTACCTCAAAAACCCTACGGGATCGAAACCCGCGATTCTCTGGGAATGAACAACAATGTTTCCATCTTAAACATGCCGACGGAAAATGATTGGATCCTTATTCCGAATTACAACGACAAAACTTTCCTTCGGAACATCGTGGCGTTTGATCTGTTTGAAAAAATGGGGCACTATTCACCGCGAACGCAGCTTTGCGAAGTAATCGTTGATGATATTTATCAAGGTGTGTATGTCTTTACGGAGAAAATTAAGCGTGACAATGATCGCGTCGATATCAACATTACAGATTCCTTAGACATCGCAGGAGATAGCCTCACGGGTGGGTATATTTTTAAAGTAGACTACTGGAATTCTTCCGATAGTTGGGTATCAGCCTATGACAATCCGAATTATCCTGGAAACACCGTTAGGTACGTGTATGATTATCCCGATCCTCTGGACATCACCCCTGAGCAAGAAAGTTATTTACAAGGGACAGTTGGGGCGTTTGAGGACGCGCTTTGGGGACCGAACTTCACGGATCCGACTATTGGATACAGAGCACACATCGATATTCTTTCGTTCTTGGATTATTTTATCGTGAATGAGTTTGCTCGTAACATCGATGGTTTCAAAAAAAGTCGACGTTTCCACAAAGACAGTGATTCTATTGATTCCTTGATTTACGCTGGTCCAGTGTGGGATTTCGATTGGGCGTTCAAGAATACGAACAATTCAGAATTGAACGGAGTTGGTTGGAGACACAGCTTCTCCGGTGGAACGGACGTCACACCTCCGGGCTGGTACATTCGATTGATCCAAGATCCATTTTTCGCCGATCATTTGGCGTGTCGCTATTTCAATTTGAGACAAACTATTCTGCATGAAGACAACTTGTTTCAATTCATCGATTCGCTAGGAAGTTATGTGGATTCAGCGCAAGCAAGGCATTATGCAAGATGGCCAATCTTGGGTCAAAATGTAGGCACGCCTGAAGTCGGAACCCAACCCACGACTTATGCTGGAGAGTTGGTGAAATTCAAAAACTGGATCTCTGAGCGTTTGGTTTGGCTTGATGCAAATATGCCTGGGATTTGTCCAAATGTTGGTGTGGATGATTCGGATGCGAAGGTTCCTTACTTTGTGGCGTATCCCAATCCTACGGATGGCCAAATTGAATTCTACGCTGATGAACCGATACAACGAATTTTAATTCACGATCTGAGTGGAAAGGAAATCTTGCAGCTAGATGGAGATTGCAATCAACTCATTTCTTTGAATGTTGAGTTGCTCTCTGGCGTATACATTACAACTGTTGAATTACAAAGTGGTAATGCCGTTCAAACGAAGTTCACGAAACTATAGACAAAGAAAAATGCGCGACTCAATTCAGAATCGCGCATTACCTATTTTTAGAGAAGTCAGACTATTGTGCTGCCATTCCCATTTTCATGATTGCCGCAGTAACGCCACAATCGTCCATTTTATCAAGTTCAGCAAGTACCTTTTCCAAAATCTCGTTTTCCGAAAGTGTTGTGTAAACATTGTCGTATTTCTTTTCCAAGCCCTCAATGCATTCCATGATTTCAGGTGAATCAGCTCCAGACAAAGCCAAAGCGTCTTTCATTCCTTCAGCAGGATATTCATCTACATATTTCGTGAATGCTTCGTCAAATGCTGCTTCGTCTCCCTCTGTTTCGATCAGAATAGTCTTCATTTCATCGGATAACTCATCGGTAAACATAGACATGCAATCGCACGTGTCTTTTGCAATGTCTTTGAAATCTTGATCCGTAGAAAGATTACAAGAAAATAGAATTAGAAGTAGGCTGGATAAAAGTAATGTCGTTTTCATAGTGTTGTTTGTGTTAAGCCGTCTAAGATACATTTAATTGCGTCTGATCCAAGCACAAGAGGACGCTGGCTTTCTCTCTAATGACTACTTAGCAATTCCAATAAGGTTGAATAAACACCCTTCCCAGTCATTTTTGCTTTTAGCCAGGCGTAGAAATTCATGCTGAATATGTCCTCTTCTTCCGCTGTTTTCCATTGGATAGAACTTTCGACTTGTTCGTGGAATTTGTTTTCTACAACAGCCGTCGGTTCTTTCAAGATGACTTGTACCAAACGAAGAAATGGTCGTGCCTGGTTCCTACCTTCGGCATTGAGAAAAGACCTGTGTTTACGGAGTAAACTCTTCAGTCGCGATTCCGCGTACTCATAATTCTCCAAATCGATGTGCAAGAGAATTTCAATTGTGAGTTTGTGCAGTGTCCATTCGATTCCCAGGTTCTTTTCGTACCAAGCGTCTGTACGAGATAATTTCGAGAGTGTCCGCTGACATTCGCGCAATTCACCTTGCTGAAACTGCAACATCGCCAAAGCTAAACGAATCTGAATGGTGTCGTCAGAGGTGTGTTTCTGATCAAGCGCAGCTTCGATAAGCACTCTAGCCTCTTCCTTTCTTCCTGTGTGATTCAAGTTCAAAGCCGCCAACATGTTCCGTTTGATTCGATATTGCTGATTGTATTTGCCATCGAAACGGTTCATTTGCTCCTTCATTTCCTCAAGAAATGCAAGGCTCGTTTCAAAATCCTTCCTTCGGAAATAGATGTTAGCTACAGCATACAAAATCTCAATGTGGTAATGAAGGTTTTGCTCGGTATCGTTCTTGCCTCCTTGAATTTCCCTCAGCTTATCGATAAAGAACAGGTTGATTTCGTGGTAATTCTTTGAATATGCACCGTAAATGTCATAAATCTGCACTAGCTGGTTCAGCGAAGAAAAACTGAATGCCACTTCATCTGAAACAGAGAATTCCTTGAATGTGGTCTGCAATAAATCCGCGAGATCGACCTGTTCGCCTTGAAACGCTCTATCTTGATACGCCAATCGAATACGCGCGTAAGCCAAATTCAATTGAGTCCTGACTTGCTGTAGTTGAAGGTTTTCGTTGGATCGAGTGAATAAATCTTCCAAATTTGGTGCACCTGAAGCATGAGCGTGTTCAATCAATAATTGTTGAACTTCCCCTTCAAGCGTGTAGTTTTCCAATTCGTGCGCATTAGACTCAATTTTCAGCAATAATTTAAATGCAGCGTCCGTTTTCCCTTGCTTCATCAAGCGTTTTGCGGTGATAAAGCCTTTGGTTAATTGATCTTCAGCACTTCCCTCCTTCCGAATGGTCGATTCAGCTATAAAATCAATCATTCTATGCTTCAAACGGTTCCGAAGGACATTGTACGCATTGGACCCCATTTTTCGCTTCAAAGCATCTTCATTTCCTCTCAATAGTGCCTGAAACAACTCAATGTTACGAGCATCATTTCGCCTGTTCCGATCTTTCAAGTATCGAACGAATTGCACCCTTTCTTCAGCAGAAAGCACCGAAACCATGTCATCTATTGCACTCATTAATCGTAATTAAATATTACTTAAACTGTTTTAATTCAATTTTTTAATAATACAAAATATAAATT
>JAQXBM010000002.1 GCA_029252405.1 Crocinitomicaceae bacterium | reverse complement strand
CAATATTGTATCACTGTCCAAGTTGCTCCTCCATTTGTCGAATATTGAAGCGTTACGCCCTCATCTGGAAGATCGGGCCCTTCACATGGAGCTGCTCCACCTTGAGTAGAATAAACCATGTCGAAGGTGATTGTACCACCACAAGCAACGTCAAAACCAACAGTAGTCAATTGAGGAGTACCTGTTGATGTTGAAGCCCAATAGTATGGTGTACCATCTATTCCTGGTCCACAAGGTTGTGAGAAAGTTGCACCTCCTGTAGAGGCCCATCCCGGACCTGCGACACCAAGGTTGAAGTTGTTACTAAGAACGGGAAGAACTGCATCTCCTTGTGCTGTAAAGTCGACCGTAACTCCGTTACAGTCTCCTCCGGGCTGCGTGACAGCTTGGATATTTACACTACACTGTCCAAAAGCGAAGCCCCCCCATGCTAGGGAGGTCACGAAGACTAGTAGTGCTTTGAAATTTAAAGAGAACATAGGTATAAATGTTTTGGTTGTGGGGGCCTATATATTAAGGTATTAGTTCGTTTGTACTGTTAGATTGCTGAATTGAAATCCAGTTAATTCATCATTACTTGAATAGTTAGCATCTATGAATTTTGAGAACATGCGCATTTCATTGTCCGATCCATTCGCACAAAGACCTTCAGCGCTGCCTGATGGACCCAAATCGATTTGCCATTCGTACTCACCAATTCCGCATGTTTTGCAGTCGTTGTTATAGAATAAATCCATTTCCCAACTAACGCTCACGTTATTTTGGGTTTTGTTGGTGATTCTTATCAGGAAGTATTGCTTGTCTAGACCAGAATTTAGATAGCAATCACTTCGTTTTAACTCGACTTTAACTTCTTGATTTTCAGCATACATCTCCCATCCTGAACTGGTAATATCAGACGTGGTGACGAAGTTCGTCGGAATTTGAGAAAAGGCAAAAAAACAGAGCGCTAAGCTCGTTAGGCATAGAATGTATTTCATAACGTAGTCTTTGGTTTAACCAATGGAGGAAGGATTGTAGCGAATAGCTCCCCACTAGTATCAACAATAGTAAACCTAACGAATGCATTGTACAAATGATGAATTTACGAAATGAAAATACCCTTTTAGGGGTTTCATCGAGCATATTCGGTCTCTCATCGAATATTTTAAGGCTACAAAATATCATTGCATACAACACATTTTGACAATTGTGTTATAATTTTGTGTTCCAGAAATCTTTCTATACAATATAGGCAACCCTTTGCATAAAGCGGGAGTCTGATAGTATTAAGCCTTTGCTCTGAAATGTTCTTTTTGGACAAAATTCACCCCAAACGATGATTCCTAAATTGAAAATAGCTGAACTTTAACGAGGACACACCCCCCTATTATAAAACTAACTGCTTGAATATCAACAAACTAAAACATTTCAAGCTCAGTCCCAATAAAGTCAAGACATCCAAAAGAGCTATCTGACTCATTTTGAAGCTCGCTAGGTATTTGGCAAAGCTATATTTGAAACATTTGCTTCAACGAAATTGTGAATCCTCTTGTTTTCAGCATCTACTTTTTGCTTTTGACCACCTCTTGCAATCGATCATGCACTTAAAAGTGTCTCTTTCAACACGATATAGACTCCCATCAAGAGTACAAACCACCCAAAACCCTTTTTGAGCTTCTTTCCATCAATGAATTTATTGAGGTAAATTCCTATAAAGATTCCCAGAACGGAAATTCCTGTGAATATTCCCAGAAAGGACCAGTCAATTTCCAAATTTTGCACATCACCGATAAATCCAATTAAGGACTTGATAGCGACAATCATCAGTGAAGTGGCGACCGCCTTTTTCATTGGCAATTTCGCCAATAAGACGAGAGCCGGAATGATCAAAAAGCCACCACCTGCTCCTACAATCCCTGTGAGAAACCCAACTACCACTCCCTCGATAATGATCATGGGATAATTGTATTTTGGTGTTTGCCCCTCTTGAGAATCGTCCTTACGCCCCTTGATCATAAAATAAGCCGCCACAAGCATAATGACGGCGAAAAAGATCATGATCGCAATACACTTTGTGACTAAGAAATCGCCGAGTGAAAACAGTTCGTCTGGAATGGCTGGAATGACAAACTTACGCGTAAAGAATACTGCAATTAGTGCGGGAACAGCGAAAACGATTCCTGTTCTAAAATCAACCATTCCTTTCTGCGCATTTCGGATTGCTCCAACTAGAGCCGAGACACCCACTATAAAAAGCGAGTAAGCAGTTGCCGTCACTGGATCAATCGATAAAACATAGACCAATATTGGAACAGTCAGAATTGAGCCCCCACCACCCACTAGTCCAAGCGTAAGTCCTATCAGCAAAGCACCAGCGAACCCTAAAATTTCTACTATCTCCATTCTCGTGTTTTTCTACAGAGACAAAAGTAGATCAAAGACCAGTTATTTGTGGCAACCAAAGTTACAGAGTCTACTTGTTGTGGTAAGGTGATAAATGAAAAATCCCGCCCTCATGTTCCCAATAGTTATCGGGATGGTGGGACGGGATCTAGTAACTTATGTAATCAATATATGACTTACGATACTACTTTTACGTTCACAGCATTAACACCGCGACGACCTTCTTCCAATTCGAACTCTACCGAGTCACCCTCTTTGATTTCGTCAATTAAACCTGTTACGTGGGCGAAGCGATCTTCACCTGTTTCATCATCGATAATAAAGCCAAAACCCTTGGATTCATTAAAGAACTTTACTTTTCCTGTTTTCATTTAATACGTATTAATTGGAGTGAAAATAATGAAAGTTGCCGTTAAACTGATAGGATTGACGCAATCATTACACAATTCTAACAGATTTAATTACAAATGTTCACAGTTTTACTAACTCGATTTAGCAAAAATCAGAAAATCGGCTGAAGGAAATCATTTCAAATCTGATAACTTTGTATTTCATAAAACACGATATGAGCGAAAATTCAGTAAGGATCAACAAATATTTAAGTGAAGCCGGATATTGTTCCCGCCGAGCTGCTGATAAACTCATTGAACAAGGTCGAGTAACCATCAATGGAGTCGTTCCAGAAATGGGCACAAAAGTTCAGCCGGGAGATGAAGTTGCCGTAGACGGTAAGTCGGTTGTTCAGAAAAAGAAAAAGAACGTTTACATCGCCTTCAATAAACCAATTGGAATTGTTTGCACGACGGATGGCCGTGTGGAAAAAGACAACATCATCGATTACATCAATTACCCGACACGAATTTTCCCTATCGGGAGATTGGATAAGCCGAGTGAAGGATTAATCCTGCTTACCGATGATGGTGATATCGTGAATAAGATCTTACGTGCACGAAACAACCACGAGAAAGAATACATCGTTTCCGTTCACAAACCCGTTACCTCAGACTTCATTCGAAAGATGGGAAATGGCGTACCCATTTTGGAGACGATGACGCGAAAATGCGAAGTGGAACAATTGGGGCGTTACGAATTCCGAATTGTGCTGACTCAAGGACTGAATCGCCAGATTCGAAGAATGTGTGAGCACTTCGGGTACGATGTCATCCGCTTGAAACGTGTGCGCATCATGAACATTGAATTGGATGTTCCAGAAGGAGAATACCGCGATTTGAGCGAAGAGGAATTGGCAGAACTCAATTATTTGATCGGCGATTCTCAGAAGACAGCTGATTAATCTTTTAATTTTCTAGGGCGTTTCTCCCTCGATGTGCATCAACGGTCGAGCGCGCTAACATTTCAAGTCCTCCCCTTCAATTGTCGGCTGCGGGCTTTCCATTCATATCGCTAACGCAGACAAACGTTCAATCAGCGTCAATTATAATGCAATAAAAAGCCGTCCTGACGATAAATGTCGGGACGGCTTTCAATTATTTTTGGTTATCCTACTGAACAATCAATTGAGTTGTTTCTTTAAGATCTCCAGAAATTACTTCGATTAAGTACGATCCTTTTGCAAATCCAGTAACGTACATTGAACGTTTGTTTGCTCCAGTTTCTAAGTGCATCAAATCAGTCAGTACAACTTTTCCTGAGAGATCAACAATACGAACCGTAACATCAGATTTGTGTCCAATTCTTACTTGTAAGTTGAATTCACCGTTAGTCGCGAGAACTGGGTTTGGATAGATATCTCCAACCTCAAGTCCAATTCCACCAACTTCCGTATCATTAACAACATCCTCGTACGACTTAACGTTATCCAGTGCAGTGTTTCCTTGTTTCAAGTCACCATTTTGATTTTGACCAATAACAGTTTGCATGCTTCCGATTCCACCGTTATCATCTTGAATGAAGATTGTGTAATCCTCAACCTCCCCGTATTGGTAAGTAGAACATGGTCCTGGGTATGGAGCAGTACCTCCTGTAGCCACGACTAATACATCAGTCAAGTCTCCATAACACAAAATTGGGTCGGGAGTTGCAGTTGCATCAAGAATGGCTGGTTGAACGATTGTAACGGTGTCAAAAACTCGACATCCGTTCGCATCCGCCAAAACGTACTCATATGTTCCAGCCGTTTCTGTGGTAGTTGTAATTCCGCCATACGGAGCTGTACCACCTGTAGCGGATGTCGTAATAGTAGAGGTCCCTCCATAACAGAGTATTGGAGACCAAGTTGTTGTGGAAATAAGTTCCAGTGGCTCTGTTAATGACACAGAGTCTGTTACAGTCGCTCCTGTAGCATCGGTAACAGTAAATGTTGTTGTACCTGCGTATAAGGCAAATACAATTGTTCCTCCGGCCACTGAAGTACCAGCACTCCAATCGAAGGTGTAAGGTGCTGTGCCGCCAGTTGCAACAGCTGTAATGAGTCCTGTGTTGCCTCCAGTGCATCTAACATTATACGCTCAGTTGTATTCGAAGGGTGTCAATGTTACATCCAATGGTTGCTGAGCAGACGCCAACGAAGAGATCGTCAGAATAGCGAAAGCCAAGAGCATTTTAGGGAGTTTAGAAATTGAGACACAATGTCGCCAATTACCGTTAGTAGTTTTCATTTGTAGAAGTTTAAATTAAAAAACCGTGTTCAAATCCTCCTATATAAGATTGTGAAACACGGCGAGAAAAAAGCGGATATAAGAACTCTGAGAAGCTTCGACGGGTTGTCGATCGTTTCCGGGAGTTTATAATAATCAAAAACTGAAAAAAGTAGAGTTCTTTCGTTTTCATAAGTTCTGTAGTCAAATGTTGTTTTTCGTTATTAAAGAAAAGCAACTAAGCAGTCAATTTTGTTTAAGTAGTGTGAATTGACGCCCCAATGTTAATGAGAATTTCACCAACAAACAAGAGCTACTTGTTCATTATGAACGCATTACAGTTAAATTTGCACAGATAAAACACACTTTTGAACAAGGTCAATGTCGATGTCGATGTAAACAGCTGAAAGTCAACAACAACAACAAGGAATAGGTAGGAATTCAATTTACAAGCAAATACTTACAAAGTTCACACTAAAAAAAACAACTTAATCGTTCATTAGTCGATAAATTAACATGTTTCAGCGTATATTTTTAGCGACTCATGGGTAATCATGTCAGTTCTGTTACCCAGATGTACCTGTTTTTTGCTTGAAGCTCAAATAATGGTCTTCGACGAATGATATTTCTTGATGATAGATCCCTCTCAAAAGCGGTTCAACAGGTGCTGATTTTTTCGGAGCAAAGCAGTATCTACAACCAAAAAAAATTCCACTCAAAATGGTGGTAATTTCAAATCAAACTGGGATTTCTACTATTTGATAAACTGTAGTTTGAGATTTCCTTAAATCACTTTTTTATGTGTTTGAAAACCGCCCGAATCTTCTTTGCTTTGACTGGCAGCACTCTGCCCATATTTGACTTCGGGAATTTTCTCCCTTTCCATTTGACGAACACATAGCCTTCGTCTGGTATTGCCTCCACTTGAATCGGAAGGTTTTCGAGATAAGTTCCCATCCAATTCGAATCGTGCGTTAGAGAGTTCACTCGTATTTTTCCACCTACTGGAGCGATAACTGTAATATCCGTTGACCCACCAACTAGGTTGAAATACTCCACCATTTGCTTGCGAAGAATTTCCGGACGGCGAGCGGCGTAGTCCTTCATCCATGTAATACGTTGTCCTTTTGGGATGTACAGCATTGTATCCTCCCAGCGTGCTCTTTCTCTGTCCACTTCATTCTCAATTCTCACCAATATTTTATCCAGAGTAGTGAGGACATTTTCTGTATTCAATTTTGTGTTCAGGTAATCCATCAGTCGATTTAGGAATTGATTTCTGAATTTCTTATTCAGCATCAATCTACCGTAGAGCGGGATTTGTTCTGACTCCAGGAAGTAGGCAAACGAATTTTCATGAACGGTATTCCACGAGTCCTGGTCGTAGCTAATCCACTTCCACTTTGATCCTGGCTCAGTGCTTTTCCAACATCTGATATTGACACCGATATCGTGAGCCCCAGAATACGTTTCATAAACCCATTGATCAATATAACTTTCAATATCCACTTGATCACAAACGACTTGATAAACAGAATCAAAAGAGATATCATTCATTTGGATAAATGTGATCAGATCATCATAATCCTCTGCTGATCCACGAACAGGTTTTGGGTCCTGGTACGTCAGGATATCCATATCTTCAACTCCATGATTTTGCTCGATAAAGTCCTTCCCTTTTCGCTCCATCATGTTGTAGATTCCCCAGTACTCTCCATTCAAAAAGAGGAGAACCGGTTCGTAGGCTTGCATGGAAACATTGCCATTCATCTGATCATTGATTTCATAAATTAACTCGTTTTTGAATCGCTCACCTACCCATAAATCAGTTACGTTTCTTCCTGATGTGGCATCGGCACGAACAGAAATGCCTTTGAATTCATTGATGTCCTTACTGTCGAAAAATTTGTAGCGTATTTTCTTATCCCCGTCCTTCTGGTTGGCGATAACATTAAACGACTTTTTTGGTTGACGGCGACTCGTTTTTCCCGCAATTCTAATGTCCACGGTTTTATTAACCGCTGGGATAAACTCACCCGATTCAGTCAAGTCAAAATATTCAACATGTGCAGATCTCGTCCAGCCGCGTTTTTCGTAATTCTTATAAATTCCTTTTCTCTTGTTCCAAAGATTCTCAGGTGATGTTGACAGGGATAAGATGGACAAAGTACTTTCCTCACCAATCAAATAGGTTTGTGTTCCGATAATGCTGGCCTGATATCCCTTCTTGATGACGGATGCTCTGAGCACCGTATTGGAATCTATTTGAATCGGACCAGAGTATAGACTATCGTCTGTTCTCGGAGTACTTCCATTGGTGGTATAATATATTGGAGCATCCCACGAATTGCTTAAACTTACTTCTAAAGATGACGCGTACATTCCTGCGGGAGTGTCAAAGATCACTCTTAGACTATCTGGCACTTCAAATCTTCCATCGACATTGGGTTTACTTGGTGTTGGGGTATAGAAGTTTGCCAATCGCGGTGAGTTAACTTTTGCTCGACCGAATGAAATATCTGTTTCTTGCATTTGGTATTTAATCATATCGACAAGAATTGTATCGTGATCAAAAAGTGCTACTATCCCTTTCTTTTTCTTTAGGCGGAAATCCATGTGACGATCTCCTTGTTCTGGATCTCCATCAGCCCAATAAAGTGCATACCCTTTTGGTGCTATTGTTGTCCATTTATCTTCTCGCTCAGGAATTCTGTATCGGGTTGGATCATCCAAATCATCCGTTAGAAACATGCCCCCCAAATCGATTCTTTCATCGGTTGAGTTGTATAGTTCAATCCAGTCGTCGAATTCTCCGAATCCATCAGAATATGCTTCATCATTTGATGCTAATATCTCGTTGATTACGATTGCTGGTTGCTGAGCAAATGAATAACTAGAGAACGATACTATTAGGGCTAAGAGTGAATGTAGTGCTACCGAATTCGGCATTGAGGGTTTGATTTAAATTGGAAGAGTAAAATACAAAAAAAAAGCCCACTCAGACGAATCCAAATGGGCTTTTAAGATTATTTATCCTATTTCATTACGACAAACTTCTTCTTCAATACTCCTTCAGAAGAAGTAAGGTGTACGAAGTAAATACCGCTTTGAAGTTCAGACACATCGTATGTTACTGTGTACAGTTGGTCAGCTGCTGCCTCACGGCTGCTAATCGTCTCGATCAATTGACCGTTGATTCCAACGATTGAAAGAGTTACCATTTCTGTATTTGGTACAGTAAATTCGAATGTTGCGCTTGTTGAAGCAGGGTTCGGATATTGGCTAACTGTAGCTGTTGCTTTCAAGTTAGTTTCTCTATCAGCCTGACCGATTGCCGTTTGCATCGATCCAATTCCACCGCCATTGTTATCGACAATTCCACAAGTGTTACCTTGAGAATCAACCCAACCAATTACTTGGAACGGGAAGAATGTTTGTCCGATAGGGTTGTTACAGCAGTTTGTAGGAATCTGAACGTTTCCGTTAGATGATCCTGCAACACCGAGGTAGGTATTGTTTCTCAAGTTAGCAAGACCTCCATCCGCAGCGTTAACTGTGAAAGTAGCTCCTGTTGTAAGACCTGAGAACGATCCAAGAGAAATGCTTCCATTTTTCGCTGAAGCGTTTACCGTTTGGTACGCTGATCCGATGTAGCGAACATTGATGCTTACTAAGCGACCTGAACATACGCAACTTGGAGCTGCAGTCGGAGCTTGAGTATTATCACATGCAGCAGTTTGCTGAGCGTCACATGGTCCGAGTGTGTATCCACAAGCCATCTTTTTCTCGATGTCTTTTACTTTCACACAGTAAGTAGAACCATTGTAGCACATTAGAACGCGATCGTTTCCAGATACACTAGCGAATGAAGATGAACTTCCACTATCGCTAGATAAGCTAAAGCTTGATGCTGAGCTCGCAGAACTTGATCCCGAACTAGAGTTAGAACCAGAGTTCGAGTTAGAATTTGATCCTGAACCTGATCCAGATCCTGAACCAGAAGAGTAGCTATCATTTGATGACCCTGAATTAGAACCAGACTTCGATTTCTTCGATTTCTTCGATTTTTTCGATTTTTTCGATTTTGAGCTTGATCCAGAAGAAGTATTTCCACAAGAGATATCTACTGCTGTTACAGTCCAATCAACTGAAGTTGAACATCCATTCGCATCAGTAACTGTCAATGTGTAACTAGAAGTTGAATCTGGACAAACAATAACTTTTCTCTAGTAGATGAGGGGCCGCTATTATCGTCGATCTCCCAGGTATAGAAGACTCTGGTAGTCGTTAATTCGTTTTTCTATCGTTTCAATATCAATATGTCACATACCATGACGTTGCAATTCGCATGGAGGCGTTGTAAAGGCAATTGGTAGTTTAATAATGGGAGTGCAAAAGCATCGTTCAAATGAACTGTTTTGCTGGGCTTAGTTACTAAGTTCTTAAATCTCTTGATTCCCAAATAATTCTTGGGAGCAGAAAAACATAAAATCAACCGATCGTATGTTAGACTTTGTAGCTTGTTGTAGTTCAAATTTCCACGCCAAAAAAAATCTCACCCTTTATTGCTAAACATCTGGTTACATGTTCAAAAGGTCGTGAGAGTTAGTTAATTAGCAGCTTCTGATTGTTCAATTTTACACAGAATATATTGATAAAACAAGCGCTAAAGTACTACCTAACAAGGTTTTGGCTCAAAAAAAACATATTTTACACGCATTTGATTAGGTTAAAGCATTAACTATTGTGCTGTATTACAGAGTATTAAGTAAAAATATTAGCTAATAATGGAGCGCGTTTCACAATTTGCGGGATTCCGCATTTTTTTTGAAAATTTCCGAAATTTTGTCATCTCACCGATGAAAAATGTCGTTTTATCGAAGTATTTGACAAAAGTAGATGTCAGAGTTGATCGTGTCGAACTGGTCAAACATCGACTCTCGAAAAACATAGAAAAGGGTAGCTAATCTATTATAACCCTGAGAGTATTCCCCTGAAATACGATTCGAAATTACCACGCATGTATCATAAAAATAACGAACAAAAAAAGCGCCCATGGAAAACCATGGGCGCCTGAACTGTGGTTAGTTATCGTCTTATTTCAATACGATGAACTTTTTCTTCAATGTTCCGTTTGAAGTTGCCAAGTGAGCAAAGTAAACTCCACTTTGTAATTCTGACACATCAAATGATACATTGTAATTGCGTTCTCCTTCAATTGTTTCATCGAAGATAGTAGCGATTACCTCTCCGCGGATGTTCACAATATTCAAAGAAACTTGATCCATTTCTGGAACGCTGAATTGGAAGTTAGATACGTGATCAGCAGGGTTAGGGAACTGTCCAAGACGAGCTCCATCCTCTACTAAGAATGCATCTTTACCCGCTTCACCAATAGAAGTGTTCATACTTGCTGGTGGTCCACCCGCACCAGTATCTCCACATGTATTTCCATTAGCGTCTGTCCAACCTACTACCACGAATGGGAAGTAAACTTGACCAACTGGGTTGTTACAGCAGTTTGTAGGAATCTCAATTTGAGCGAAACCTGTACCATCCAATGATACGTACGTATGGTTTCTGAAGTGTTGCAATCCTCCGTCTGCAGCGTTAACTGTGATCATATCACCAGTAGCAGCTCCTGAAACAGTTGAAATCAATACTCCACAATCTTTCGCATTGAACGTAATGTCTTGGTTGGAAGCACCAACGTACATTAAGTTAAGGCTAGCAATTCCACCATCGCAAACACACGAATAAACTGTAGTGTCGGCAGCAGGAACGATATCACAAGCAGCAGATTGTTGCATATCACATGGTCCTAATGTGTATCCACAAGCCAACAATTTGTCAACTTTCTTAGGCTTGATACAGTAAGTAACTCCATTGAAACACATTTGAATGCTTGAAGCTTTTCCAGAAGAAGATCCTGATCCAGAATTTGAATCATTTGAACCTGAACCAGAATTTGATCCTGAACTTGACATGCTGCTCACGCTAGAACAAGAGCTAGACTCGCTCATTAAGCTACAAGAGCTTGAGCTTGATCCTGACGATGATCCTGAACTTGAGTTCGAATCATTCGAACCTGAACCTGATCCCGAACCAGAGTTTGAACTAGATCCTGAAGATGCAGAGCTAGGACAGCTTGGTGCACTTGGATAGCTAATTCCACTAGACATAGGCGATGATGCAGAGCTTGACCCAGAACCTGAACTAGATCCAGAACCTGAACTTGAGCTAGATGAAGAAGCTCCGGGAGTACACGATAAATCAACAACTGTTACTGTCCATGTTTCTGAAGTAACACATCCGTTAGCATCAGTTACAGTTAAAGTGTAATCTGTAGTTGAATCTGGACAAACAGTGATCGATCCAGTGGATTCGTTCGTTGGAGACCAGTTCAATGTATAACCTGGCGTTCCACCTGAAACGCTTGATTCGATAATAGCACATGCAGTCTCGATTCCAGCACCGTCATAAACGATAGCACATCCATCAAGATCAACTTCCAACAATGTTGGCTCGTTAATTACCGCAATTGCAGTATCGGCCATACATCCGTTAGCATCAGTTCCTGTTACTGTATAAGTACCCGCAGACAATCCTGAAGCAGTTCCAGTCATTTGACCATCAGACCAAACAAAGTTGAAAGGCAATGTTCCGTTAGAAACATCAGCAGTTGCAGATCCGTCAGATCCACCGAAACAGCTTACATCAGTTGAAGAAGTAACTTCAACATCTATGATGTCTTCAGTTCCAGAGATTGCTAAATCGAAATCTCCTGTTTGCGTTGAGCCGAATGCCTCAACAGTAACGTAATAAGTTCCTGGTGCCAATGCAGCGGTGATGCTAGATTGTAAAGAGAAACCTCCTCCACATGGAGAATCATCGTTAAAGTCGATCACATTTGAACAGAAATCAGAAGAGAGATACAAGTAAGTATCGAAAGATGAACCACACGTCTCAAACGAGTATGTTCCAGCACATGGAATCTCGATTTCATATATTCTATCTTCAGATGGACGTAAGTCACAATCGCTACATGCATCATCAGTAGTACCAGAAATTGTAAATGGTCCATTGTAAGTAAATGAAGCATCTGGAGCTGCTATAGGAATACAAGGACATTCAATGAAGATATTTCCATCTGAATCCGCTGTATTCTCATCATCAATCATGAAGTAATAAGTTGTACCTGCCACTAAGTTGATCGTGTTTGTCGCAGTTGTTAAAATATCATCAACATACGTCCAACCAGTACCTGAACATCCAAGTGAAGCTTCTTTTACAAATAAATCAATGAAGAATCCACCAGTATGATTAATCGTAATCTCAAAATCACCTGATAAAGGTGCAGTATATGAGTAAATTACTTCTTGTCCTGGTGTATTCCAAGGTCCGTTACCGTTGAAGGCACCTGAACCTGAAAGTGAGAAATCTTTCGATACATCACATCCATCAAGGTCAGTAATGTCATCACATGGATCTACTCCACTTGGACAGTTAATCGTAATTGTTCCAATAGATGTTGTCGTATTCTCATCATCTAACATGAAGTAGTACGTTTGCCCTGCTACTAAGTTAACTGTGTTCGTTGCTGAACCAAGTACATCATCAATGTATGTCCAAGAAGTACCTGAACATCCTGAAGCTGCATCACGTTGGAACAAATCAACCCATCCTCCACCTGTGTGCGCAACATCAATAGCGTACGCGCCAGTAGTTGGTGCAGTGAATGAATAAATTTGCTCTGCTCCTGGAGTGTTCCAAGGTCCGTTATTATTGAATGACCCTGTTCCAGCTAACGTAAAGTTCCCAGCGATATCACATGCCAATGGCACGATGTTATCACAAGGAGTAACGTTTCCTGGTTGAACTGATCCTAAGACCGTCATACATGTTGTGTTACTCACGCATGGAAATTGGTCAATAAGAACGCGAACATCACTTCCGTCAGAAGTAAATGTCACGCTTGACTGAAGTCCACAAGCATCATCATTCTCGACGATAAACGCTCCAGTAGCATTGTTGTAAACAGTTATTTCCGTATCGAAATCTGTGTCTCCACAGGTTTCAAACGTGTAGACATCTCCAGCAGTCATGTTTGTAATGAGGTTGTATTCTCCTCCGTACGTACATGTAGAAATAATCGTACCCGTTGATCCGATATTTGCCGCGTTTACTGTTAAGTAAAGCGAATTGTCATTAGCACATTGTGCGTTAGATGTTGAACTGAAAGCAATCAGACCAATCACCCCTAATAAAGTGTAAAGCTTTTTCATGGTTAAGGGTTTTGATTGTTGATTTCTTGCTGCCGGATTTCATTTCGCTGCGATTCTGTCAATGTAGATGTTGAAATCATTTGACTGTAAGCCGCTGGATTGTTCTGAATCCACGCCACTTTCGCTTGATGGTAATTGTCAGCATCCAATGATGGGTTTCCTGTATCCTGTAATAGCGGATAATCTGAAGGAACTCCCATTGCCTGACGCTTCTCGGCATCTAGGATCACTTGTTTCTCAGCAGCCGTTAATTCCACCGGTACAACTCTCTCATTTGCTGAGAACGTATTGACGTTGGAATTCATCCATGCTGTTTTCATCTCTTCATAGAGAGCGGGGGTCATCGTTGTGACACCGTTTGTCTGTTGCCAGTCGGCTTGAAATGTTTGCAGCGTTGTTGGGGAATTATTCACCGTTTGAGCGGATACTCCTGCCACCAATGCAAACATCGAAATCCCAACCAGAACGGTTCGTTTCATTGCTTTCATTTGTAGTAAATTTAATTATGGTTAATAATAGTGGTTGAGACGCAGAAGGGAGGTAGGTAGTATATAGTACGCCGAGGCATCGGTATTCTAGTGGTAAATGAACTTATTTCTAAGCGCACTTGGTATAAAGGATGATCAACTTAAATATTTTTATCTAAACGAACAAGCGAGATTCCAAAATAGATGCAAAATAATCGGTTTAGTTACACCTGTTTCACGTTTATGTGCATTTTTTGAATGCGTAACCCGTTGATTTAGCGCTTACTAATGAACTATAACAATGGTTTTAGTACTTGATAAACACGTTCTTAGCCTCTGTAAAAAACCTCAATGCTTCCCAACCACCTTCGCGACCGACTCCTGATGCTTTTACACCACCAAACGGTGTTCTTAAATCACGCACCAACCACGAGTTCACCCAAACGATTCCAGCATGCAGTTCATTCGCCATGTTGTGCGCCCTTTTTAGGTTGGATGTCCAGAGCGTTGCACTCAATCCATATTGGGTTGAATTAGCCATCATGAGCACTTCTTCTTCTGTATCGAATGGAGTAATCGTGACAACTGGCCCGAAGATCTCTTCTTGATTCGTTCGACAATCATATGCCAAACCTTCAATCACCGTTGGTCTTAAGTAGTAGCCTTCATTATAAGGTGCATCCATTTGAACGCGCTCACCTCCTGTTAAAACGGTTCCTCCTTCTTCTTTAGCCAATTCAACATAAGACAGTACTTTCTCCATGTGCGGTTTCGAAACCACAGCTCCTAGTTTTGCTTTCGGATCATTTGGTGGAGCCACAACTGTTGTGCTCACTCGCGAAACGAATGCTTCTTTGAAACGCTCATAGATTGGCCGTTCGACAAAAATTCGTGAACCACACAAACAAATCTGCCCTTGATTGGCAAATGAAGAGCGCAAGGTCGTACTAAGCATTTCATCGAAATCGCAATCCGCAAAAATGATATTTGGGTTCTTCCCTCCTAATTCAAGGGATAATTTCTTGAACATCGGCGCGGCTGTTTGCGCGATATATTTTCCTGTGTTCGTTCCACCCGTGAATGAGATTGCTTTGATCTTCGCGTGCTTCACAATGGCATCTCCAACGGCTCCTCCTTCTCCATGCAAGATGTTTAATACGCCTGGAGGCATTCCAGCTTCTTGCGCAACCTTACCTAATAAGTAAGCAGTATAAGGTGTCACCTCTGACGGCTTCGCAATAACACAGTTTCCTGCAGCCAAAGCCGGAGCAATTTTCCAAGAGAACAGATACAAGGGTAAATTCCATGGGGAAATACACCCAACAATCCCGATAGGTTTACGCAGTGTATAATTTACACCCAAACCTTCCATTTGGTGAGATTCTGATGCATAGTGCACGATCGCCGTAGCGAAGAAATGAAAATTGGAAACAGCTCTTGGAATATCTACATGGGCAGCAAGCGAGAGTGGCTTACCGTTATCGCGCGATTCAGCTTGAACGAACTCGTCCATTCTGTCTTCAATGCCTTTTGAAAGTTTGATAAGGATTTTACTGCGTTCCACAGAACTCATCTCCGACCAAATTGGAAATGCTTTTTCAGCAGCATCTACTGCATTCTGAACATCCGCTTCTCCAGAATTTGGAATCAAGGAATATACTTTCCCCGTTGCCGGTTCAAAATTATCAATGTATTCACCTGTCGATGGAGTGCAATATTCTCCATTCACAAAATTCTGTAACTTTTCCATTAGATCAGTACTGGTTGTTTGGCAAGGTACTTCACAAAATCCTCGGTAAATCGAACCATGTTTTTGATTTCGTTCGTACTTGCGATTCTTAATGACTTAAAGATAATCAAAGCATTTCCATTACACTCAATGTGATAGACCTGTTCCTCTTCCAAAAAGCGAATAAGCGAAGGTGTGAATAGCTCCCGAACCGCTTCTTCATTGCTTCCCGTAAGCCGAATGTTCTTTGAGAATACTGGAAACTCTTCAAAATCAATGTCGTGTGTATCCGTGAGTGAATAGAGTACTCGATCGAATAACTTATCAAATATCCCTTCTTGATCCAAAACAAAGGAAGGAATCTCCTCAGGTAAGTGAACCAATTGAACAGTCGTTTTATAGATTTCTTTCGAAAGCATGGCTCCCTCATCGAAGACAATGTCACTGATTTCCCAATCGACTTGTGTCTCGCTGAAGTCTCCTCCAATCACGTTTTGCTTGCTCTCCAATGGTCGAGTTTGGAAGAAGTTGAAGTCCAACAATTCACTTGAATCTACTTGCTCTTCTCTTGTGTACAACCATCTGTTGTTGGCCGCCATCTGCTTGATTCTCTTCTCACGAGGAGAGGTCTTTTGGAAGTTCGGAAGAATCAAGGTCTTTAACGCCAATTTATGATTCGAAGACGCGACGTGCTGACTCAATCCAATGATCTGAACTTTCCCTCCTGTCAATCGATGCGATGACCTGAACTCCATCAACTTCTCTTGGAACGTCAAGTCAATTAATCGCGTTTTGGAAAGATCAATTTTGAGATCAACTCCAGCAGGAATTTTCTCCAACATGGCGATCAAACGAAGTAAGGTCATAAAGTTCGCGATCCCCTTTACTTTTAAGGTATACGAACCGTCATGATTTTCTTTCACGTTCGTACCGGATCTAAACACCAATTGAATGAATTGAGGAATCGTTACTCGGGCCATTAACAAATGAGCCATCAGCGTGATTCCAATCCCACCAAAAATACCAACAAGTGGTCCTTTATATAAGGTAATAATGATGGTCGCTAACATGAAAATGATCTGCTCCAACCCTTGATTGTATACTTCCTTGAATACCCTCGGCGATGCCAATTTGATTCCCGTAAATACAAGAACCGCTGCCAATGCCGCAACTGGGAACATTTGAATCAGCGGTAACCCAAGAAGCACGAACAAAGCGATGAATAAGCCGTGATAAAAGTTAGACCATTTCGTTTTTGCGTTGTTATGAACGTTGACTGTACTACGCACAATCACACTCAAAATTGGCAATCCACCAACGAAACCAGACACCATTGTCGAGAATCCGACTGCGGTTAAATCTTTGTTTAGGTTCGTTTTTCGTTTATACGGGTCAAGTTTGTCAACCGCTTTTGTAGCCGCCAAAGTAATAACCGAAGAAATCAGGTTAATCGAAATAACCGCCATCCAGAATGTTCCGGTGTAGGCCTTGGAAAAATCGGGATAACAAAATCCGTCCATCCAATTATTAGGAACATCAATTAAGTAATCCTTTGGCGATTCGAATACTTTTCCGAATACAGCTATTTCATTCGCTTCGAGGTAACCATACAACAATACGATTGGAACACCAATGGCAAGTACCCAAACAGGCGCAGGGATAAAGTGAAAGACCTTGTAGCTAATTCTGCTGTGAAAAAACAAAAGGACGATTCCTAAACCTGAAATGATAGCGATGTACGGGTTGATTTCGGGAATTTTTTGGAAGATATCCATGATGATTTCCACCGTATTTCCTCCATCAGATGTCGTTCCCATTGCGACGTGCATTTGCTTAGCGAAGATGATAATTCCAATGGACGCAAGTACTCCCTGAATGACAGAAGTTGGAAAGACATCTGCAATACGCCCGAATTTCAATAACCCTACGACCACTTGTAATGCTCCTGCGACGACAATCGCGGCAAGTACATAGGGAAACCCGTCAATTGGTGCTCCTGTAGGGCTCAACGCAGCGGCTGATGCCGCAACAACGGCAATTAATCCAGCTGCGGGACCATTAATTGTGAGGTATGCGCTTCGAATGAGAGTTGTAACCAAACCACCAATTACGGCAGTGATCAAACCTGAAATCGGAGGGAGTCCCATTCCCTTGGCAATCGCCAATGAAAGAGGCAGTGCCACTAGTGCAACACTAATCGCTGCAACGACATCATTCTTCCAATGTTTTTTTAAGCCTTTCCAGCCTGTTAATGGGATGTTCTCCCGGATTCCTTTTGCCATTAAATTCCCTTCATAAAACTGAGGGTAGTTTTGGCTGGGATTCAGCCGAGTTAGTCAATTAAACTCAGTTTTTGAGGGTCGAAGATACTGTTTTTAATATTAGTACCTCAGCTCCTTACCTTTCACCGTTGCGGGAATGCCATCTGTTAACCAAAGTGGCGCATCTTTTCCGTGCAGATAATGATCGAAGAATTGACGCATACGTATACTCAAATCGATACGATTTGCATTTTGCATCAAGTTGTGTTGCTCACCGTTGTAGTTCAACATCCACGTTGGTTTTCCAAGTCGTTTTAATCCTGTGTACAATTCAATTCCCTGGTACCATGGAACAGCTCCGTCGCCATCGTTGTGCATGATCAGCAATGGTGTTTCAACATTTGGAAGGTGGAATTGCGGTGAATTCTCAATGTACAAATCTGGTCGCTCCCAAATCGTGTATCCAATTCTACTTTGTGTGTGCTCGTATTGGAATTGACGGTTCAACCCACTTCCCCAACGAATTCCACCATAAGCGGAGAACATATTCGTTACCGGCGCTCCAGCCATCGCAGCCGCGTAGCGCTTTGTCATTGTCACAAGTTGCGCTGTTTGATAACCTCCCCAGGATTGTCCTTGCAATGCCATTCGCGTAGAATCAACATTTGGATACATTTCCAATACGCGATCAGTTCCACTCATGATACAATCGTACGCTGATTTACCAGGATGACCTTCTTTGTAACGAATGTCTGGAATGAATACGAAGTAATCCGCAGATGCGTATTCTGTCGGGAATACAATCGATGCCGTCGGTCTTGGCGTGTAGTGCGAGTGCAAACGGTCCGTGTACAATTCATAGAAATAAACCATTAACGGGTATTCTTTGTTCGGATCGTAGTTTTCTGGTTTGTACAACAATCCTTCAAGTTCGATTCCCTCGTAACTCGTCCAGTTCATCAATTCTACTGTTGTCCAGTTGTAATCTTTTTGTTGAGGATTCGCATCTGAAATTTGTTTTCCTGATTTGAAGTTGTCAGCCAAAAATAAGTTCGGGTAATCAATCGCTGTACTTTTTCGAAGCATCATTTGCGACTTGTCTTTCGAGCGTCTCACTGGATACAATCGAGCATCGTAGTATGCTTGTTCGTTTAGATCGACATGTCCTGAGTGTTGATCCAAAGTATAAACATGAACTCCTTTCGTTTTTCTGTCGAAACCTTTCACATAAACATTCTCGAAATCGATGTACGTGCTGTCATATGACCAAAATTGTGGGCGCAATTCAACGTTAGCCTTTGATCCCTCTTCGTGCGTTGTTGACGTCGTTGCGTTTGTCTCTAGATTGTATTCCCAGATATCAAATTCAGACTGAATGTAAACGATTGTTTCGTCTTTGTTCCATCCTATGATCCCTGATGGATATGCTTTCATCGGCATTCCGTTCATGTCTTCCTCCCACAACACATCGTCAACAGAACAAGTGATACACTTTTCGTCTTTTGAAGATATCTCCATCAAATAATGATTGTGTTTATCGGTATCGAAGTACAAGTAGTACTTCCCAGATGGCGAGATTTCTCCACCGTATTCCGCTCCGACTTTCAATAATTCCGACTTTCCTGTTGCGATGGATACACGGTAGTGATCCGAAGGACGTGGAACCGCCCAGTTGTATGTGTGAGCATAAGATTCTTCACTCGTCGCAAACAAGTATTCTCCTTTCAAATCGAACTTTGAACGCATTTGAAGCGTGTCGTTCGAAAGCTGCACCGCGTTAGACATCGATAAATCGTAAGCATACAATGTTGTTTTGCGCTTATCTCGTTTCAATTCCAGTAATTGCTGTGGTTGAAGTCGTTGCTCTTGGTAGTGCCACAAGTCCAATTTCACTTTTTCACTTTCTATCAACGTGTCTTTTGGTTCTTCAACTGGTTTCTCAGCAGATCCAAAATAAAGGTACATTCCGTCTTTTGTAAAACGCGGACCATAATTCGTTGAAACGGCATCGCCATCAACTAAAAACGCTTGACTTGTATCTGCTACTGATGCGATATCCTTTGAAGACAACTCCATCAATTTCAAGGCATGAACTTTCACGTCTCCACTATCGACTGAACTCAAGAAAGCAAGTCGTGTTTCTTGTTCATTAAATGCAAGTCCAGTAAGATCTGTATACTTTTGTTTATCTGTCCAACTTCCAGGTAAGCCAACTGAAACAATGTTCAAAGCAAAAGAATCTGCTTCAAGCTTTTGGTGAGTCGTGTAGGCAATTTTATTTGCGTTTTTAGAAACCTCGTATTTTTTTACATCCTTGAATTCCATTCTGTCTCCAGAAATTGGATTGAAAATAGTAAGCAATTTTCCTTTTGAGCTTGGTGTTGGCTTTTGCTTCTTCTTGCACCATCTCTTTCGCTTCTTCTTTTTCTTCTCTCCGAATTTCATCTTCAATTTGTTATCGGCTGACATGAAGGTGATCCAATCGTTTTCTTTGTTGACTTCAAAGGAGGTGATTTTTGGAAATTTAATAAGTGAATCCGACGCTAAAACGTAAATTCCCATGGAATCCTTCGGCCACTTTTTCTTGTCTACTTTTTCAAGTTCGCAGTTGCGCAGTGTGTCGTATCCTGGCGTGATTTTGAACGCCACAAATCCGCTATTTCCGGAGAAAGATGCACGGGTTGCTCTTGGAATTGAATCTAAGTCGCCTGTTTTCACATCATAGATGTATAGGAAACCATCACCTTTGTGAGGCTTGATTTCATAACAGATATAGTTTCCATCGTTTGAGATTTTCTCGCTTCTGAGTGACTTCCAGCCATCGTAAGCTGTATGGTCGACTACTTTCTTTTGCGCGAAGGTTGATGAAATAATAAGAAGGGATAGAAGTGTTAAGAATGTTTTCATGGTGTGTCTGATCATTTCGACAGGCTCAATGCACGTCGTTTGGGGAGTAAAGTTAGTAGAATTAAGGGAAATTAATATCGGAGTTCGAGAGCCTCTGTCCTCAGTGTTGGGAATTCATCAGAATAAAGGATAAAACCCAAAAAACTAGATCGTGGGCTTAGGCTCTCGAAAGCCCACTAACAGAACAACTCACTCGCGATGTAATCCGCGCGGAGGCGACCTTCCTTGGTCAGCGAAATCACTGAGCCTTCTTGGATCATCCAGTTCGACTCAATGAACGATTCAATTTTGTCATAAAATGCCCGCGGAGGCACAGAAATGGCTTCTAATTCATTCAGGTTGACCCCCAATATTGTACGTAAGCCAATCAGTATGCGCTCGTTAAACTGATTTTCTGCTGATAGTTCTTCTGTTTCAGAATAGCTCGCTTTGTCCTCGATTGCCTTCAAATAGCGACGATTGTTCGCTACATTCCATCGGCGGGAAGTTCCATTGAAGGAATGCGCAGAAGGTCCAACGCCCAAATACCATTCGCCCTTCCAGTAATTACCATTGTGCATGGATTCGAATCCCAGCTTCGAGAAATTGGAAATCTCATATTGAGCGTATTCGTTCGCTTCGAGCATTTCCAATAAAACCATGAATTGCTCACCTTGGGTTTCATCAGAAACAGCGTCAATTTTCCCATTCTTGACCAATTTGTGAAGGACAGTCTTCTCTTCCACTGTTAAGCAATATGCGGAAATGTGTGGAACACCAAAATCAATTACGGTTTGAACATGGTTTCGCCATTCATCCATCGTAAGATTTGGAAGTCCGTAGATCAAATCAACCGTGAGATTTTCGAATCCTTCTGATTGAGCTAATCGAACGCAATTTTGCGCCTCATTAACAGTGTGAGCGCGGTTCATCCATTTCAAATCAGCCTCTTTGAAAGACTGCAAGCCAATGCTAAGTCGATTGATCCCGAGTTCCTTCCATTCTCTCAAAGATTCAACTGAAATATCATCTGGATTCGCCTCCAAACTGATCTCCGCGTTTGACACTACTTGATAATTGGACTGAATGCTGTCCAGCAATTTCGAAATCTCTTCCTTGTTCAAAAGACTCGGCGTTCCGCCACCAAAGTAGATCGTTTCGATTGGCTTCTGCTCCAAATAGGCTACTCTCGAAACCAGCTCGGTCGTGATGGTATTAATCATCTGCTCTCGATACGCTTCGAAAGTGGTGCTAAAATGAAAATCGCAGTACGTGCACTGCTGTTTACAAAATGGGATATGAAGATAAATTCCTGCCACAAAGCAAAAGTACGCAAAGGAATTAGGTTCGAAACAAATGTTAAATCAGCAAAAAGGTTGTTTCCGCGTTCATTTTTTCATAATTTAATACCATGAGTTTCGAAAAACACAAGCAATTGTTGAATCAGGAATTGGATCAATTCAATGCGCTTCTCGGTGAATTATTGCCGCGATATGTGTTACTTGTGCGCAAGGCTGACTGCACTGCGGAGGAATTAAAGGAACTTGGTGAAATTGAGCATTTCCTTATCGAGGTCAATAGTAAAATTGCCAATATCAAAAATCGATTGGATCAGGATTTATTCGGCGAAACCATGGATTTGTATTACAAAGTCAAAGCGGAAGCTGAAAAAGGCAATGTGAAAGCCAAGGAAAAATTCGATCAACTCAAAGCATCTCTTCACGCATCAATAAAAGGTGATATGTTCTTCAATTGGAACTAGTTGAATAGAATGTGACCTCTTGCCCCTTACAATTACACGGATTTATGTTCGAATGTTGAATTATAAGTCCGATCTCATCCTTTCTTTTTTGTTCGCTCGGTTAAAAGGAGGTGGTTTTGCGCTAAATATCAGAAAGTTAGCTCTTTACTCTCCCTTAAGGTAATGCGTCAATTAGTTTTAATCTTCGTTCTTTTTGTGTCTACCGCCGTTCTCTCTCAGGAATATGGCAGGAAGTCGTATTATATAATTGATTCGCTCGATCTTTCCGTATTGAACTCATCCGATTCGTCGGCTATTTACCAAACATTAAATGAATATCATACAACTAAGAATAGCGTTAGTAGGCTAGTTCTTTTCAGTGAAATTTCCAATAGCATCGATAATATTGATGCTCAGTTAGCCTACTCCAAGGCTGCGCTCTCTAAAATTCGAACATTCTATAGAAGACAAAAAGGAAAATTATCCGATTCCGATTATTTCAAGTTGAAAGAGGCTGAAAGCAATGCTCTTATCAACTTAGGGTCGGCATATAGGAATCTCGGAAAGCATAAAAAGAGCTTGTCTTACTTCTTTGAGGCGAAGGAAATTTGTGAAGAAATCGGATTAAAGAAAAAGCTAACTTCGATTCTAATAAACATTGGAGGAGTCTTCTACAATTAGAACAATTTAACCGAGTCCTTAAGGTACCATGAAAAAGCGGCCGTACTCAATTTGGAAATTGGTGATACCTCAAATGCTCTGTATATGCTGAATAATATGGGAGCTATATACAACGATTTGAAAGAATATGACAAGGCAAAAGTCGTTTTAGACAGTTGTATCAAGCTAAGTCAGAGGGTTCAAGATTCTATGTTACTTGGGATGGCGCTAAACAATTTAGGAGGAGTTTATTCTAAATCCAAAGAGACTGTTGATACTGGGTTAGTGCTGCTAGAGCAATCGCTTGAAATCTTTAAAGAACTCGAATCAGACCAGTGGCTTGCGTTCACCCACAGCAAACTGGGAAGCATCTACCTGGATGGAAAAGACTACGAAAAAGCGCATCAGAATGGGCTTGAAGCAGAAAAATATGCAGAAAAGTTAGGGTTCAAGGAACTTATTCGTCGTTCATCATCGGTCTTGAAAAAAACGTATTCTGTCCTGGGGGATTACGAAAACGCTTACCTCTATTCAGAAAAACATGCCGCAATCGATAAAGAATTGCGTGGTGAGGAAAATCGTATTGAGGCGTTGAAATTGGAAAATCAATACAAACTTGAAAACCAAAAGGAAATTGACGATAAGGAACTGAAGCTGGCAAATGCAGACAAAGACCGTCAGAAAATCATCACGAATGCACTCATCGCTGGAGCAATTGTACTCTTCATTTTTACGCTTTTTGTTATTTATCGTTTGAGATTGTCCAATAAGAGAAAAAGAAAAATCGAGCAACAAAATAACGAACGAAGCCTACTTTTAAAGGAAATTCATCACCGCGTAAAAAACAATTTCCAGATCATCTCAAGCTTACTGCGTTTGCAAGCCGCAGAGGAAAATGATGAACACATTGAGCATGTTTTTGATGACGCTGTATCCCGTATCCAGTCCATGGCTTCCATTCACGAGCTGATCTATAAACAGGAAATGTTTGCTGAATTAGGCACGAAAGAATACCTCGACAAATTGATTACTACTATTCGGTCGTATTCTGTTCATTCGAAAGTGAAAATTTCTGCGGAGACCGAGATAGATCGATTGAATATCAAAACGCTCGTTCCGATAGGAATAACTATTAACGAATTGGTCACGAATTCATTGAAATATGCCTTCGAGAAATCGGCGGTTGATCCTCAAATTGAGGTGTCACTGACGAAATCCCCAACCAACGATTTTACCTTAACCTACAAAGACAACGGAATTGGATTTGAGCAACCTGATGATAGTTCAAGTTTTGGGATGGAACTCATCGATACGGTGATTAGTCAAATTGATGGTGTCATTCAACGAAAAACGGATGTCAACTGGAAGAACAAAGTGGAGATTCACTTCAAAGAAGTTCTTTAATCCAAAAACAATTTCGATTGATTATCTTAGTCAGCATATGACGATCAACAAACCAACACCTAGAGAAAACTTCTATTTTCAACGATACATTAAGGTTGCCTTAAAAGATGATCTTATCTCATCTCTCATAGCTTCCAGAGATGAAGTGATCGATACATTACAACCCCTGAGTGAAGAGCAATCAAATTATGCGTATCAGAAGGGCAAATGGACCATTAAAGAAGTCTTGTCGCACTGCATTGATACAGAACGAATTCTTGCGTATCGTGCCTTGTGTATTTCAAGAAATGAAACCGCTGAACTACCCGGTTTTGATCAGGACAAGTACGCCAAAGAGGATCCTGCTTCTGATATTCCATTTAAGGACCTTGTCGAAGAGTATGCATTAATAAGACGCTCTACAATTCTTCTTTTCAAGCGAATGAAGCAACAAAATCTGGACTTCTCAGGAATTGCAAGCGGTGTAGAAATCTCAGCTCGCGAACTGGGTTGGACAATCGCTGGACACGACTTGCATCACCTTAAGGTCATACGGGAGAGATACCTTCCCAGCAATCAAGGGCCGGGCTCCGTGAACCTAAATCTTAGCTGGTAGGTTTACCCTTTTTGAACCCTTTGAGGTTTTCAGTGTACAGACTTCCAAATAGAAACAATCACATTATGAAAACCTCCAAACTTATTATCGCAGGAATTGCTTTGAGCTTTTCCTTTATATCGAACGGAACATTTGCGCAATACAACAAATGCGCCTCCCAAAACGTCATTACTGAAGAAGCAGAAGAAGTCTACTACGACCCCGTTTCTCAATCAGAACAGACAAGAATAGTACACCGCGAAGTTGCTTCAGACTCATACGGAAATGCCAATGGAAATCAATACGATTTAGCCGTTGATGGTGCCTTTGAAGGACAAACAATTGCTGTTTTACACCTTTACACGGGAGAAGGATTCGATTTCAAATTGCCAGAAGGAGCCTTGAAAGAAAAAGGATTCTCTGTTTACCGTTGGATGAATCGTCCACCTGAACCAGAAGTATTGAAAGAAGGATTGGACAAAGCTTGTCAACTTTGGATCGTCTCAAGCTCCACTCAAATGCTGAATAAAGAT
The DNA here is from genome assembly GCA_029252405.1 of Crocinitomicaceae bacterium. Taxonomy (GTDB): domain Bacteria; phylum Bacteroidota; class Bacteroidia; order Flavobacteriales_D; family Crocinitomicaceae; genus UBA4466. Next base: position 112,811 of record JAQXBM010000002.1, on the reverse strand, counting down.
CATCTTAAAGTGATCAAGGAATTTTTCGACGCAGGAAAAGGTGTTTACATCTGGGGCGATAACCAGCCTTACTACGCCGATGCAAATTACGTAGCCAAAGAATTAATTGGTGTGGAAATGAACGGAAACACTATGGGTAACAAAGTTGTTGACTTGATGATGGGCGGAAAGAAAGTTGGTGTAATGCCGAATCACCTCATCACAACCGGACTTCAACATCTATATGAAGGAGTAACGATTGCTACACTTTCTGATCACCAAGATTTAGAGCCGCTTGTTTATGGATCAGCTGGAAATTTGGTGACTGCCGTTTACGAAAAAGATGGAAAGCGCTTGATTTTAGATGGTGGATTTACACGATTATACATCAACTGGGACACTGCTGGAACGGGACGTTATGTGAAAAACGCTGCCGCTTGGCTTGTCAACTATGAGAAATTTGGAGATGAAGTCGTTTCCAATGACGTCTTGGAAGAAGAAGAAGAAATTGAGGAAGAAGGAATTCTCGAAGAATAAGGTATTTACCTGCAACTACAAATCCCGACACCGTCATCCGATGGTCGTCGGGATTTTTTTGTTCAAGATTTCGGGGTTCGGCTCCCATCTCGACTCCGCTCGATGTCCGACTCACCCCTAAGTGAAATCCTTAACAAGAAAACGCGCGGGGTGAGCGGAGCCGAACCCCGTTTTCTTTTCCAACAGGTATAAATACAAATGGACTGCGTGTTTTTACGTGAATTAGCTAAATCGGTGATTCCCCTCTATTCTAACCCCCCACTTCACCCCAACTTTGTACTCAGGTGATATCCGAAAAACCTTTAACCAAACGAGTAGGAACTAACACACTTAAATTATTCACAATGAGTAGAGAAATTTTATACCCAAGCACAGTAAAGGCTTACCGTTACGGAAACGAGCCAGAGGTAACAATCGTAGCATCAGGTTACGAAGATGGTTTTCAAAAAATTCAAATTGAGGCTTCATTAGCTCAGATATACCCACCAATTTACATGGTGACAGGTGAGCCAAGTGATGCCATTGGAGATTTCCCATACACTGTCCAAAAAACTGTTCAGTATGCAACAGATTTGGATTATGTGAGCTTCCAAATGGAAGGTGGAACGCAGCGAATTACAATCGAGAACATCTTCGAAAGCAAAGCAACTCCAGAGGCATTGACAGCGACACAGTCAAACCAAGTTACTGGGATTGCGCCGAACTCGAGCGACATCAACAAGGCAATTTCAAATGCAGTGAGCAAACTGTACAAATTGTATCCAGGAAAAATTAACGCGAAAATGGTTGATTCAGGATTTGTGGCGGCAGGCTCGCCAATTGGAATCGCTTACTATTACGTAGTAATGGAGCAGCAAAGCTAGATTGAGCTTTAATAAATAAAAACCCCGACGACCATAACTGGTGTCGGGGTTTTTGTATTGATACGGACTTCGAGTGCCTCAGTCCTCGTGTTCTCTTTTTACGGAATTCAACGGGCTGAAGGTCACTGAGCCTGTCGAAGTGCCGAACTCCGTAATTATTTATCCTAAATCAAACTTGATCCCTTGTGCCAATGGCAATGAATCAGTGTAGTTGATTGTATTTGTTTGACGGCGCATGTAGACTTTCCAAGCATCAGATCCAGACTCACGTCCACCACCTGTTTCTTTCTCTCCACCGAATGCTCCACCAATCTCAGCACCAGAAGTACCAATGTTTACGTTTGCAATTCCACAATCAGATCCTGATGCCGCCAAAAACGCCTCAGATTCTTTGATGCTATTCGTCATGATTGCAGATGATAATCCTTGAGGAACGTCGTTTTGCATTTTGACCGCGTTTTCAACGCCTCCGCTGTACTTCATGATGTATAAAATCGGAGCGAATGTTTCGTGCTGTACGATCGCCATTTCGTTTTTCGCTTCAACGATTGCTGGTTTCACGTAGCATCCTGATTCGTATCCTTCTCCTGTCAATACTCCACCTTCAACGATGATGTTCGCTCCTTGCTCTTTAGCTTGTTCCAATGAGCTCAAATATGCGTTTACTGCATCTTGATCGATAAGTGGTCCAACGTGATTGTTTTCATCCAGTGGATTTCCAATCTTCAATTGAGGATATGCTCCTGCAACTGCGCTTACTACTTTATCATACACATCTTCGTGAACGATCAAACGACGAGTCGAAGTACAACGTTGTCCACACGTTCCAACTGCACCAAATACTGCTCCTGGAACAACAATGTTCAAGTCAGCCGATGGTGTGATGATGATTGCGTTGTTTCCTCCAAGCTCCAACAATGATTTCCCTAATCGAGCTCCAACTGCCGCGCTAACTGCTTTACCCATTCGAGTAGAACCAGTTGCCGATACCAAAGGAACACGTTTGTCGTTCGACATTAAGATTCCGAGGTCTGCACCACCGATTACCAAACCAGAAACTCCTTCAGGAACATCGTTCGCATCGAATACTTCTTTTGTGATTTGTTGACAAGCGATTGCTGTTAACGGTGCTTTTTCAGATGGTTTCCACACACACACATCTCCACAAACCCATGCAAGAGCTGTATTCCAGTTCCATACGGCTACTGGGAAGTTAAATGCTGAAATAATTCCAACTACTCCAAGAGGATGGTACTGCTCATACATTCTGTGTCCAGGACGCTCAGAGTGCATTGTCAATCCGTGCAACTGACGAGACAAACCAACTGCGAAATCACAGATGTCGATCATCTCTTGAACTTCACCCAAACCTTCTTGCAATGATTTACCCATTTCGTAAGAAACAAGTTCACCCAATGGTTGTTTGTATTCTCTCAATTTCTCAGCAAGCTGACGAACTACCTCACCTCTTTTTGGTGCAGGTACGTTTCTCCATACTTTGAATGCTTCTTGAGCTTTCAATACTACTGCTTCGTAATCTGCTTCAGTTGCAGAATTTACAGAGGCAATTACGCTTCCATCTACTGGAGAGACTGAGTCTATTTTCTCTCCTCGAGTGTTGAACCAGTGACCACCTGTTGATGCTCCGTTATTTACTTGCTCAATACTAAATTGGGCAAGGATATCTTTTATTCCTAGGTCTGTTAATACTTCAGCCATGAGATTATGTTGTTTATTAATTAAATGTTCGGCAAAATTACGTTAAATAATTGACAAAACGAGGTGTTATTGGGATACAGAAATGGCGCTCGGTTACATATAGCGGACTTTCATGCCGACCTTCTTATCAGCTGAAAGGTAAAACTTGAACTGACTGAATTTCGGTTTACTCCACGCCGTGTGATAGTAATCTGAGAAACCGAACCCTTCTTCCGGCAGCACCCAGCCGTAATCCATTTCCTTGTTTGAGTTTTCATCATCCAGTAATGCTACCCCGTATGTTCCTGATTTAAGTCCACGAATGGTGTATGTCACTGTTTTATTATTGAGCGACTTCTTCGATACATAGTATTGCTTGTAAGGCGTTTCCGCAGAGAATGACTTTCCTGTTCGGTACAATTGAAGCTGAATCCTTCCTTTCTTACTTCTGATATTGGTAATTTTTACCGTGATGTCGTGCGTTCCCTCCTTGGATGGAGTTAACGAAAAAGATCCCGACATGAATGGGATCAGTAGCAAGAAAAGCCATTTGCTCAAATTCATACTCTAAAATACTATGGTTTGGAGGAAATACCTCCATTTCTTGACTCTTTTTGTATTTTGTGAGTCAATCTACTGAAAACTAAATTGTGACTTTCAAGAGGGAGTTACATATTATATCGTTATTAATTAATGCCTCGAATTGAGCTCAATACAGAAATAAATGCACCGATAAATGTGGTGTTCGACCTTTCTCGTAGCATTGATTTTCACATCAAATCAACCGAGGAAACAGGTGAAAAGGCGATTGCTGGTAAAACAAGTGGTCTGATCAACTTGAATGAAACTGTTACCTGGAAGGCGAAACACTTTGGGATTCCTCAGAAACTTACTTCCAAGATTACCATCATGAAACGCCCTGATATTTTCGTTGATGAAATGACGAAAGGGGCATTCAAATCTGTTTGTCATCAACATTTATTTTTAGAGGAAAACAACAAAACCTTGCTCATCGATATTTTTGAGTTTGAAGCTCCGCTTGGCTTTTTGGGGAAGATCGCCAACCGCTTATTCCTAAAAAACTACATGGAACGTTTGCTTGTGGAGCGCAATGAACTATTGAAAAAAGTAGCCGAAAATGGCGCTTGGAAAGAGTTTTTATCCATCCCACTTTAACCGCTCAACATAATTCACTTTTATTGATTCGGCATTTTTTTGATCTTTCAATTATGAAAACGATACTCTTATTTGCACTTATAACAATGAGTTCCACTTCTTGGAGCCAAACTGACTCAACACGAATCGCGGAAGTACGCGCGGTAATTGATCAATTATTTGAAGGAATGCGAACGGGAGATAGCACACTGGTTCGGGAAGTTTTCCATGAGAATGCGGAACTATATACTACATACAAAAAAGACGATGCTTTTCAATTAAGCATGGGATCAATCGATGAATTTGCGAAGGCCGTGGGCACTCCTCATGACGAAGTATGGGATGAGCGAATTTCGAATATGGTCATTCAAGTCGATGATGGCTTAGCTTCCGCTTGGATGGAATATTCCTTCTACGTTGGTGATAAATTTAGCCACAAAGGCGTGAACTCTATGGTCCTTGTTGACGGTGAACGTGGTTGGAAAATTATCAATATTGCGGATACGCGAAGGAGAAATTAAGTCTTATTTCGTTTCCAAATCAGCCACAATCCGCTGGCTGCCATTGCTCCCATCGTCGTTGCAATCAAATACACCCACAAGTGTTCGGTATGACCTGAAACAACCGCTGGTGCGAAACTTCGCGCCGGGTTCATGCTTGCCCCAGTAATCGGTCCTGCGAAATATGCCTCAAGAAAAACGGTGCCTCCTATTGCCGCGGGGACTAAGAAAAGTGCTCCTTTCTTGAACCATCCTGACAACAAAACAACTGCCATCAACGCGAATGTCAACAAGAACTCAATGTAAAAACTCTCCCAGGCACTTCCAGATGGCAGTGATGCGCCCAAAAATTCGTTTTCGGGAGATAGCAACCTCAGCAACAAACTCGCGGCAACTCCACCTGAAATTTGCAGCGCAAGGTACCCCAACAATTCTCGTTTCGGATGCGCCCTCAGAAAGAACAATGAAATCGTCACTGCGGGATTCATGTGCGCGCCGGAATATTTACTGAAGAGAAAAATTCCCAATCCGACAGCAAATCCCCACGACAATGAAACATCGAGGTGGGTGAACCAACCGTCACTTTGATCGGCAAGAACCATTGATCCGGTTCCTAAAAATATCATGACGAAGCTCGCTAAAAACTCCGCTAAATAGCGATTCATAAATAGGCGGATACGAATTCTTTACAATACGTTTTGATTTGATCTCGAACAGCCGCAAACACTGCTGCTATTTCCTCATCTGTACCTGTTGCTCCATAAGGATCAGGGAAATTGTTGTGAAACTTCACCGCATCAGAAGGGAAATACGGACACTTTTCCTTTGCACTATCGCAGACGGTAATCACGAAGTCGAAATGTTGTCCTTCGTATTCCAAGATGTTGTTCGACGTATGATTTGAAATATCCAAACCATCAGCTTTCATTGTTTCAATCGCTTTTGGATTAACTCCGTGCGTTTCCACTCCCGCCGAAAACACTTCGGTTCCTTCTGGAGAAAAATGTGCCAAATACCCGTGAGCAATTTGACTTCTACAACTGTTTCCTGTGCACAGCACCAATACTTTTTTCATCTTTTAAATTGATTGGGGTTAGCAGCATCCTGAACCTGGCTCGCAAGTCTCAGCTTCATTTTTCGTTAAATCCATCATTTGAAGTTTTGGCTTCTCTTCACGTTCCAAAGGCATGCAACAAGCTGCGGCATCTTCTTCCGAAAATTTTGGATCGTTGAACTCAACATCTTCATGAAAATAATATACCTCCCATTGGATTCCATCTGGATCATCAGCCCAAAACTTGTCCTGAACAGCGTAGCAGCAAGAAGTTCCAATTTCCTCCTTCGAAACTATTCCTTGCGAACGCGCCATTTCCAATCGACGTTCCATTTCTTCTTTGGATCCAACTTGAATTCCAACGTGGCCAAAATTCGCTTGAACGCGCTCTTTGTTTTCAATAAATGAAATGATCAATCCCGGTTCTGCAAGTTCATATTTCGCGTAACCTGATTTCACTTTCGATGCAGGAACACCGAAAAAGGTGCTGTAAAAATTCACCGTTGCCGTCAAGTCACTTACGTAAAATGACATGTGCATTCTTGGAAAAACTGTCTCCTTCATAATCTATTTTTTAATGATTTTGTTCTTTTTGTCTAGCAGCAATCAGGATTGGCCGCTACTGATTTAAATAATTCGTTCACTGTAGACTCTAGCCGACCCCACGTTTCTTTGTTGATACAGTAGCAAACGCTCGATCCTTCGATGGTCCCTTGGATGATTCCGACGTGTTTCAATTCCTTCAAATGCTGTGAAATTGTGGATTGAGCAAGGCCTATTTCGGTAACTAGATCGCCGCAAACACATGAATCCGTGCGAATGATTGATTGCACAATCGCGATTCGTGCGGGGTGACCGAGTACTTTAAGAAGCTGCGCAAGATCAACTTGTTCTTGCGTGTATTTGTCTATTCTTGTTAGTCCCATTTCTCTTTCTTTTTAGAGCAATATTGAAATATCGAGATATTTGAATATTGCTATATCGCAATATTACGATTAACTTTTTGATTTAGCACCAATTTCAATACGGTATTTTCTTATCTTTGACTCAAACGAACAGACGATATGGATAATCCTTATTTACTGATCATGTCGATTGCCGGCATCATCATTTTAAGTTTCTTCTTTAACATTCTTGCCAAGAAAACGAACATCCCTTCAGTTTTGATGCTTATTGGACTTGGAATGGGGTTGAAGGCAGTCCTCGACGCTTACGGACTTAGCGAAGACTTGCATTTTGATTCACTCCTCGAAATCCTTGGGAATGTCGGGCTGGTGATGATTGTCCTTGAGGCCGCATTAGACCTGAAACTAGAGAAACAAAAAACGGGGATGATTCTCCGATCTTTAGTCGTAGCGTTGGTCGGAATTGGAGGCTCAATGTTTGCCCTTGCAGGCTTTTTCATGTACATCTTTCCTTCAACAACCCTCTACACAGCAGTTGTTTACGCAATTCCGTTGAGTATCATGAGTAGCGCGATTATCATTCCTAGTGTTGGCCGATTGACGGGATCCAAAAAGGAGTTCATGATCTATGAAAGTACCTTTTCCGATATCCTGGGAATTATGGTTTTCTACTTCATGATTGGTGCCGATGGTGGAGCTGGAGGCGGTTCAATTGTTTGGGAAATCGTTATTAACATTGGCGTTACTTTATTGATTTCTGTTGTTGTGGCATACGGTTTGGTTTATCTTTTCCAACACTTACAGATGCAGGTTAAACTATTTTTGGTGATTGGAGTGCTTTTGCTACTTTTCGCAGTTGGAAAATATTTCCACTTGTCGTCGCTGCTGATTATCCTCGCTTTTGGTGTGGTACTGAATAATACGGACGTCTTCTTCCAGGGCAGGCTCGCGAAGCTGTTCGACCGTGAAAAAGTGAAGCCCATTCTGCACGATTTCCACAATTTAACCTTAGAATCGGCATTCCTGATTCGTACGTTCTTCTTCGTGGTATTTGGATTGAGCATTACCTTGAGCTCGCTCGCCAATTGGCAGGTAGCGGTAAATAGTCTCGCAATTGTAGCAATTCTCTACGTCGTTCGTTACGTTGGATTACGTGTATTCGCGAAAGACAATTTGCTTCCTGAGCTGTTCATTGCTCCACGTGGATTGATTACGGTTCTACTTTTCTTCGTATTGGAAAAGAACGGGGCGATTCACATCGAAGCATTCGACTCAGGACTGCTTCTCTACCCTATTTTGATCACGAGTATCATCATGATGATTTCACTGATCTCATACAAAGGGGAGAAAATTACGGATGTACTCTTTCACAAGGTACCGCTTATCAACAAGAATAAAGACTCCGAAGCCTTCGTTACACGAATGGAGGAAAACACTGAAAAACAAGATTTCGATGGATTTTAAACTCATTTTACTCGCAATAGGAATTGCTTTTGGTTCATGTGCAGATTTGAAAGAATCTGTTGATGGTGCCATGGATGCTGCCGACAACATTTGGAAAGGAAAGCAAACTTTGACGGTTACTTTTCAATCGCACAGACCGTATTGCGGTGGTGCAGCGCCTACTGAAGCTCAATCAGCTGGGTTTACAAACCCAATTGCCAATCAGGTATTTTACATCTACAAAGATGAACGTCCTTCATCCATTACAAAGATGGTTCGCGTAAAAACCGATGAAAACGGAAAGTTGAGCATCGACTTGAAAGATGGAACGTATTCAATCATCAGTGAAGACAAAGCACTACCAATCGACGAATTCATAAAAAAGAAGAAGATTGAAGGTGATTTCTACCAATACAGCGCTGATTCATGCTTTGAAACGTGGAGAACCACTCCTGATTTAACTGTTGAGATATCTAATCCAATGGTAGAGACTGTGACGATTCAACAAAAATGCTACACGGGCGATAATCCTTGCATGAAATACACAGGACCTTATCCTCCTTGATTCAAATTAGCACACCCCTGGATTCCTCCGTATTGCGACTATTGATGATCAATTCATCTTCTGATTCGATGTACAATGAAATGATTTCGCCAACACGTTCACATCCCATTGGATCAGTGGCATGGAGGTCCTTTGTAACGTACCCTTTCGCCAAAGCCCACTCAACGGCTTCTCTGACTTTCGAGGCTTCTTCAGCTAAATCAAAGTAATCCAGCATCATCGCAACAGACAAAATCATCGCCATTGGGTTCGCAATATCAAGACCCTTTGCTTGAGGATAAGAACCATGAATTGGTTCAAAAAGCGCATTCGATTCACCTACAGATGCAGAAGGCAACATTCCGATCGATCCGGTAATTACGCTGGCTAGATCCGAAAGAATATCTCCGAACATGTTCTCGGTCAAAATAACATCGAAAGAATGAGGTGCCTGAATGATCTGCATGGCTGCGTTATCTACGAACAAATAATCCAATTCAACATCAGGATAATCCTGCGCAATTTCTGCAACCGTTTTCCTCCACAAACGCGAAGTTTCGAGCACATTCGCCTTATCGACAAGTGTTACCTTCTTCTTACGTCGTTGCGCTCCTTCAAAGGCTTTTCGTGTAATTCGTTCTATCTGATCAGTCGTGTATTCACAAAGATCGAAGGCAGTTTTTTCATCTTCACTGAGTACTTTGTCTCCAAAGTAAATTCCTCCAATGAGCTCTCGATAAATCACGAAATCGACATTATCCAACAAACGCTTTTTGACTGGTGAGCTTTCAATGATTTCCGCATACGTTTTTATCGGTCGGATGTTTGAATGCAGCCCCAAAGTCTTCCTCAATTTCAACAAACCTTGTTCTGGTCGGACTTTAATCGTTGGATCGTTATCGAATTTCGGATCGCCAATTGCGCCCAAAAGTACGGCATCACTATTGCCGCATGTTTCCAGACCTTCATCTGTAATTGGAAGACCGTATTTGTCAATTGCACACGCACCCATATCGACCTCCGCGTACTTAAAATCATGCTGGAAAGTTGAAGCTACCGCGTCCAATACCTTAATTGCTTGTCGCGTGATTTCTGGACCGATTCCGTCTCCTTTGATTAAGGTAATTTGCTTTTTCATAACACGTGTGTCTTTTCAAAATTGATGATGTCTGCTTGATGTTCAACCAAGTACTCTATTTCTGTTGTTCCCGTTAGGATGAATTCTTTTTTCAGTGGGTCGATATCAAATTTCACATTGATGAAAATGTCCTTTGCATCTACGATCAAGGTTTGCTCCTCGATATCCACTTCAATTGGGCAGGACTTTTCACGTTCAAAGTATTTCATCAATGCCTTCAAACATGCTTCCGAAACAGTTATTGGAACGATTCCATTGTTCAATGCATTCCCTTTGAAAATGTCGGCAAACTGACTGGAGATCACTACTTCAATTCCGTAATCCGCGATTGCCCATGCCGCATGCTCGCGACTCGATCCACAACCGAAATTGTTCCCTGCAATAAGTATTTTGCTTTCTTTCTGATACTTCAAAAACTCAAAATCTTCCTTCGGAATATCGTTTTCATCGTATCTCCAATTGTAAAACAACCTATCGCCGAACCCTTCTTTGTTCGTTGATTTTAAAAATTTAGCCGGTATGATTTGATCTGTGTCGATGTTGTCTCTATCGAGTACAATCGCCGTTGAAATAATCTTGTCCATATTAGTTTAAATAAGTTCTAGGATCTGTAATCTTTCCATTAATTGCTGATGCGGCTGCAGTGATTGGGCTCGCCAAAACTGTCCTTGCTCCATCACCTTGCCTTCCCTCAAAATTTCGATTGGAAGTGGAGATACAAAGCGCACCACTTGGAATTTTATCATCGTTCATTGCCAAACAAGCAGAACATCCTGGCTCTCTGAATTCAAACCCTGCATCGATGAAAATCTTATCGAGACCTTCATCAACTGCTTGATCTTTCACTTTGTTCGACCCTGGAACAATCCAAACGGTAACTCCTTCAGGCTTTTTGTGGCCCTCAACGATTCCCGCAACTGCTCGTAAATCTTCAATTCGGCTATTCGTACAACTCCCGATAAAGACATAATCAATTTTCGTCCCGATCATCGGCTGTTCATTTTTCAAGCCCATGTATTCGAGTCCTTTTTCGCTATTTCGAGTCGAGGAAGCTACTGTCTCCGCAATGTCAACTCCAGTATCGGGTGAAGTTCCGGTCGTTACCATCGGATGAATATCTTCCGCTCGGAATGTAATTGTTTGGTCAAATTTTGCGTCTTGATCAGAATTCAAGGTTTTCCAAAATGCCAGTTTCTCATCTGAGATTGTGGCGCGTTCTTTCACATAATTGATTGTCGTTTCATCGATTCCAACAAGTCCTCCGCGCGCTCCCATTTCTATGCTCATGTTGCATACGGTCATGCGCTCTTCCATGGAAAAACTTCGGAAGACATCGCCTGCATACTCCACAAAATGTCCAGTCGCACCTTCAGTCCCTAACTTCGAAATGATGTAAAGCACAACGTCCTTGGCGCCAACTCCTGTACTCAATTTACCATTGACTTCAACCTTCATCGTTTTTGGTCGACTCAACAACAAACACTGCGATGCCAGCACCTGTTCAACTTGAGAAGTTCCAATTCCAAAAGCAATCGCTCCGAAAGCACCATGTGTGGAGGTATGACTATCTCCGCAAACAATTGTCATTCCCGGCTGCGTGAGGCCATTTTCTGGTCCAATGACATGCACAATTCCGTTTTTCTCGTGACCAATTCCAAAGAGTTCAATCGAATGGTCTGTACAATTGCTTAAAAGCGTGTCCACCTGCTTCTTTGAGAGTTCATTCTCGATAGGCAAATGTTGGTTTTGCGTCGGTACATTGTGATCTGCAACCGCCGTGACTCTCTCTGGTCGTAAAACGCTCAATCCCTTTTCCTTTAGCCCTGAAAATGCTTGTGGGCTGGTTACTTCGTGGATAAAATGTCGATCGATGTACAACATATCGACCTGATCCGTAATGGACTTCACTACGTGAACATCCCAAATTTTATCAATGATTGTTTCTCCCATTTTTAAATACTTTCAAGTAGACTTACCAATTGTTGATTGCTGATCTGGTTGTGTTGATCGGCAATTGACAGAAAGCGATCGTAGGCCACTTCCAACTTTTCTCGTGTTAATTCGAAGTTCAATTTTTGAGCACAATACCTCAGTGCTGCTCTCCCACTTCTTGCCGTTAATATGATTTGAGAATCATCCGCGCCCACATCTTTTGGGTCGATAATCTCGTATGTTTCGCGGTTCTTAATGACACCGTCTTGATGAATTCCTGAAGAATGTGAAAACGCGTTTTCACCTACAATTGCCTTGTTGCGTTGAACAGGCATGTTCATCTCGAATTCTATCAACTTGGAAATCGGGTTGAGCAATTGCGTATTGATGCTCGTTTCCCTTTGAATGCGCTCATGTTGATTGATAATCATTACAACTTCCTCCAAAGAAGTATTTCCAGCGCGTTCACCAATTCCGTTGATCGTGCATTCCACTTGCTGCGCTCCTGCGAGAACACCCGCAATGCTATTTGCCGTTGCCAATCCTAAATCGTTGTGACAATGCGTAGACAAAATCGCCCGGTCAATGTTCGGAACATGATTCATCAAATACTTGATCTTTTCACCATACTGTTCTGGAAGACAATAGCCCGTTGTATCAGGAATATTGATGATTGTTGCACCCGAAGCGATTGCTTGCTCAACAACTTTCGCTAGAAAAGCATTATCCGTTCTTCCTGCGTCTTCCGCATAGAACTCAACTTCTGCACACAAGTTTCTGGCAGTTTTAACCGCGTGTTTAGCTCGCTCAATTACCTCTTCTGGAGTGGTCATGAGTTTGCTGTAAATATGATAATCTGATGTTCCTATTCCAGTATGAATTCGAGGGTTATCGGCATTCTTTAGTGCTTCGGCAGCAATTTCAATGTCCTTGTCAACGGCTCTTGACAGTCCGCAGATCGTGGTTCCCTTGATCGTTTCAGCAATCTGTTTCACGGCATCAAAATCTCCTGGGCTTGAAACTGGAAATCCCGCCTCAATTACATTGACTCCGAGCTCTTCCAATTCCTTGGCAATTTCTAATTTTTGCTGGGTGTTCAATTTGCAACCTGGAACCTGCTCACCATCTCTCAGTGTCGTATCAAATATCTGTATTTGTTCTTTCAAAGCGGTAAATTTCTTAGTATTGTAATCACAACGAAGCTAGTTCCTAACCGACCAGCAGAGAAATTAAAAAGAAGCGGAATTGTGATATCCAAAAAACGAAATCTGATCACATTTTATTGATAATCAATTATTTAAAATAAAATTAAATCACATGCCCAAAACAAATTCCAACGCTCTTCGACACTTGATTGACTCGTTAACGAAGGCAGAAAAACGTCATTTCAAGCTGTATGCAAAACGGAATTTTGGTGACAAGGATTTAAAGTTTTTGATTCTTTTTGATCTTTACGACCGAGGAAATGAATTGGATAATTCACATTTAACAAAGAAATTACCGGGGACAAAAGGAAGCTCATTGTCCAACCTTAAATCGCACTTGTACGAACAGTTGTTGATTAGTTTAAGGTTATTGCACCATAATGATCCATCTGTTCGAATAGATGAGCTCATTAGTTTCTCAAAAGTACTCTACACAAAAGGGCTTTACTTACAGAGTTTGAATCAACTTTACAAGGCCAGAAGCATTGCTGAGACCTATCAAGACGACCTTGCATTGTACACCGTTAACCACATGGAGCGAAAAATTGAGCTGTTCTTTGTAACGGAAAGCGAACCGAACCAGGCCGTGAGCATCGTTGAGAAGAACAATCAACTGAGGGCAATTCTAAAATCTTCTGATGAGTGGTCCAATGTTGCGATTCGCTTGTACGATTATTACCTGAAATTTGGTCACGTTAAGAATCAACGTCAGTTTAGAAAAGTAGCCATCATCTTCAAAGATGAAACGAGCAAAATTGACACGAATGAAATGTCCGTCCGAAGCAAGGTGTACCAGCACATGGCTTATACTTGGTTTCATTTCATTACTCAAAGTTTCGTGCTGTGTTACAAGCATGGATGCGCATGGATTGAGGAGATGAGAGCGAATCCCGTATTGCTGAAAGAGGAACCCATCATCTATTTGAAGGGACTTCATAACATTCTTTCTGCGTTATTCTATTCGAACAAGCCCAAGCAATTTGAATCTTACTATTTGTTGTTGAATTCCTTCATCGAGGAGCATGGTGAAAGCTTCGATTTCAATACCAACTTGATGGCGCGTATCTACCACTACATTGGTCGATTGAATCACCGTTTTATCAATGGAAACTTCCGAAAAAACGATGTGTTCCGAAGCGAATTGGAGGAATGGTTGAATGCAAATGATTCATACATCGACACGAATAGAATTCAGGTTTTTTATTACAAAATTGCGTGCATGCATTTTGGTGCGGATGAGTTCAAATCAAGCGTGCAAGTACTAAACCGAATCATTCATTCTCAAACCAAGGAGCACCATTTGCGACAAGATGTTCAGTGCTTTGCTCGAATTCTGAACCTTGTGGCGCATTATGAATTGGGGAATCATGAACTCGTTGAGTATCAATTAAAAAGTACTTATCGCTTTTTAATCAAGTACGGTGATTTGCAGGAAGTACAAAAATTGATCATCGCGTTTATCCGAAAGTCCGTGCACATGAACAGGAACGAAATGACGCCTCACTTCGTAGAACTGCGTAGCAATTTGATCGCTATTTTCGAAGACCCATTCGAAAGACGTCCTTTGCTGTATCTGGATTTGATTTCTTGGCTGACGAGTAGAATTGAGAATAAGCCCGTTGAAGATGTCATCCGTGAGCGCCAACTTTCACGTTAGAGCTTACCCGAATAAACTCCATCCTTCTTTGCCGATGAACACTCCATCTTCTTCAAACTTGATGGGGTATTTCTCTAGATACATTCCATGACCGCGACCCGTTTCACATGAAAATGCATATCTGTGCCATGGACAAATGATCGCGCCATCATCAATCGAACAGCCTTCCAGAGACTTGTTCTGATGAGGACATTTATTCTGAAATGCATAGAATGTTTCGCCTTCGCGGGCAAGCATGATTTCACCAAACGTGTTCTTAAAGAGCGCAGTATCTTTTAGCCCGAAAAAGTCGATTAATTCGCTTTTCGATTCGAAGATTTTGTGCCATTTGAGTTTACGCGAGAACATCTTTCCAAGTTACTGAAAACATCTCGACGACAAGAACGAATATCCATTTCATTCGTGAATTCCTGAAGAAGTACCTGAGCCTATTTTCGCAACAATTTGAAGAGATGAAGATGACGGGTACCATGAGGAGGCGCGCAGCGACCTCCGAAATGGTCGCCATATCAGATTGGAAATGCCGTTAAGAAAATCAGCGATCTCAGGGCGTTTTTGAACACTTTTTTCGACCGGAAAAAAAGTGTTGAATTTATGTCCAAATCACACCCAACTTACCCGTCGTTTTTCCACTCTCT
Source organism: Crocinitomicaceae bacterium (assembly GCA_029252405.1). GTDB lineage: Bacteria > Bacteroidota > Bacteroidia > Flavobacteriales_D > Crocinitomicaceae > UBA4466. The sequence goes on along the minus strand of JAQXBM010000002.1, from coordinate 97,563 downwards.
AAAGCCGTATGCGCCTCCGCCATTTGATCCGAAGAATAACTCCCTCCAACCTGAGGTTTGATCTTTCCTTCCGTGTACAATTCTACAACTGCTTGTAAACAGTGCTCAAGCACTTTCGGTTTGTTGTCTGCAATCTTCAGCATGTTCACACCGAGAATATTTTTCGAACGCATCATCAAAACAATTGGCGTCAAGAACCCCATCTTTCGGACGAAGTTTAGTTTTGAGAAGATTCCCCATTTTCCATTTGCTAGTTCCGATCCGCCAAAAATGACCATTCGACCACCCGATCCGAGCAATGCCATGTCTTTTTTGTAGGTTGATCCTGCCACGGGATTGTAACTGATGTCAATTCGTTTTCCTTTCAAATAGGCTTTGATTTGCTCTGAATATTCCGATGTTCGGTAGTTCACTACGTGATCTGCGCCCAAATCTTTCACAAATTGTTCTTTGTCTTTTTGACCGACTTTCGCAATCACTTCCGCACCTTTCAACTTGGCCAATTGAATCAAAATGGAACCTACTCCGCCTGCGGCAGCATGCACCAACACGCGATCAATCGAGTGAATGGGTGATAAGTATTCCGCCATGTAGTAGGCTGTCACGGCTTGGGTACACAAGGCCAATAATTCAATTGGATCTTGATCGCTCACTGCAACTGTTGCATAATCGTCTGTGATGACGTGTCGTGAATAGCCCCCAAATCGGCAAAAAGCTACGACGCGTTTATTCAAATTGTCTGTGCTTGCATCAGGTCCACAAGCGATAACTTTCCCAACTACTTCGTATCCAACCACGCATGGAAACGGTGGAGCTTCGCGGTACAATCCTCGGCGCGCCATAACATCTGCATAGTTCAAACCAAAGGCTTCCGCTTCGACCAAAACTTGGTTTCCTGTTGGTTCTGGAATGTCGAATTTACGGAGATCAAATGCCTCAGCAGCCGTTCCTGTTTTCGTTAAAAAAAATGCTTGTGACTCCATAGCTTGTTTTGTTTCATTTACAACGGACTTCGACTCCGCTCAGCCCTCGATGTCCAATAACCGAAGGCTGAGCGGAGTCGAAGTCCGATTCTTTCAATTAACCTATTTTTTTCCCTCAATAACAACAACAATCTCCCCTTTCGGCGGGTGCGCCTCATAATGTTCCATTACCTCAACCGCTGTTCCACGCTGAAATTCCTCGTACATTTTCGTGAGTTCTCTCGCCACACAAACGCGTCGATCCTCTCCCAAAAATTCACCAATCTGCTTCAAGCATTTTACCAATCGGTGTGGTGATTCGTACAACACAATTGTGCGTTCTTCTTCAGCCAATATTTTCCATCGCGTTTGACGTCCTTTCTTGTGCGGGAGGAAGCCTTCGAATACGAATTTATCGCATGGAAATCCACTTGCGACAACCGCTGGAATAAGTGCCGCTGGTCCGGGCAAACATTCAATTTCGATTCCTTCCTTCAAGCATTCGCGCACCAGTAAAAACCCAGGATCTGAAATCGCTGGAGTACCGGCATCAGAAACCAGCACGCACATCTCGTTAGCTTTAATTCGATCAATGGTTTGCGCCAAAGACCGATGTTCGTTGTGCGCATGAAAAGGAATGGCCGGCTTGCTGATTTCCAAATGTTTCATCAGTCGATTAGTCGTCCGAGTATCCTCAGCGAAAATGAGATCCGTTTCCTTCAAAATTCGAATTGCTCGAAGTGTAATGTCTTCCAGGTTTCCAATGGGTGTTGGAACGAGAATGAGCTTTGCCATTATTGATTAGCGTGTTAAAACGACGTAATCTTGCAACAATGTTTGCAAGAACTCCAGTCGCTTTTTAGGTGTTTCATCCAAGCCAAGTAATCGCGCTGATTCATTGGCCAATTCGATTGCAAATTTCTTCGTTTCTGGGTTCGGATTTAAGCGTACGCGCTGAATCGTGTTTTTGATCAGCAACATATCTTCATCCGTGAAACGCGTCGCATTTGCATAAATCGGTGAGTAATTATCTTGACTTTTAATCGAAAGTACATCGCGCAGAGAGTAGCGCATGCTCGATTTATTTCTGATGACAATCGTATTCGCCATGGCATCTCCCATTCGTTGACGGCGTTGTGAAGTTCCAGCGAAAAGAATTCCGACCAATCCCACTGCCATCCAAATCAACACCGTAAACGGATCGGCACTGATCCAAATGAAATCTCCTTTAAAAATCCAACGGGTGAATACTTCTCTGAGTCCCGGACGTTCGCCTGAAATTGTTACCACACGGATTCCCATGATGTACTTCCCAAGACTCTGCCCGTGCGTCAAATACTCGATCAGTGGGTTGTAAAAGATCCATGGAATTTTCACCAATAGCAGAACCACGAACATCGTTTTTCCCATTCCAATCGCGTCTCCACCAAATGGATTTGACAATCCCAAAATGAGCGAGAAAATCAAGAAATAAATGAAAAAAGCGATCACGTCCAACATCGCCGCAACGGTACGTTGACCGACTGAAGCGAGTTCGTACTCGACTTTCACATTTTGCGCGGATTCAAATTCAATGGTTTTCATGACGAAAAATAGTTGCTTAAAGATACATTTTTGGGCGAAAAAACAGCGAAATCGACCCCAATTCTTGATTTGAAATCAATATGTGGCGCAGAATCACCCATTTACCCCAAATTCCCTGAGTTTCGGCACAATTTAGAAGAGTTCTAAATACTCAGAATATGACATTAGTGTGACAAACAAAGCGCCCTAACTGTGCATATTTGTATCTGTGATAACCCAAACTGGCCTAGACGCCCTACATATCATTGCATTTACGCACAAAAACTTGGCTGTTTCTGAGATCGGACAATTGCATCTTGATCCTGAAAATCAGCCAGCTCTTTTGGCTGAGGCAAAATTAACCTTCGGTTTAACCGAGTTGATGTACCTCACAACGTGTAACCGTATTGAGTTTGCGATTGTCACAGATCACAGCTTCGACAGCGATTTCGTAGATCGTTTCGTTCAATCACTTTATCCTTCCGTTTCTTCTGAAAACAGAATCAAACTGGTTGAAAGTGCCGAAATTTTCCAAGGAATTGACGCTGTACGCCACCAACTGTCTGTTGCATCTTCTGTTGATTCGATGGTTGTTGGAGAGCGAGAGATTATCACACAAGTTCGAAATGCTTTCGATAATTCACGCAAAAATGGATTAACGGGTGACAGCCTTCGATTGATGATGCGTCATACGATCGAAACGGCAAAACGCGTTTACACGGAAACAGACATCGCTCGACGACCTGTTTCAGTTGTTTCGTTAGCGTATCACCAATTGCGCGACATGAACGTACCGATGGATTCTCGAATCTTGATCATTGGTGCTGGAGTCACGAACACGAACATGGGGAAATTCTTGCGCAAGCACGGATTCACCAATTTCAACGTATTCAACCGTACTTTATCGAAAGCAGAGCAACTCGCCAGTGATTTAAATGGAACTGCTCATCCGCTTTCTGCCTTGAATCACTTCACAGAAGGGTTCGACATCATCATTTCATGTACTGGATCAGAAGATCATATTTTGACGCCAGCCATTTACGATCAATTGCTGCAAGGTGAAACGGATCGAAAAGTGGTGATTGATATTGCTATTCCGCAGGATTTATCACCTGAAATTTCTGATGCGCACTCGGTTCATCACATTTCAGTGGAAGTATTGCAGAAAATCTCGAATGAAAACCTCAAGGTTCGATCGCGAGAAGTAGAACACGTTCAATTGATCATCGACGAAGCCGTTGGTGAGTTTCAACATAAATTCAAAGAGCGCTCGGTAGAAATTGCCATGCGCGAAGTTCCGACAAAAGTCAAAGAAATTAAGCATGCTGCGCTCAACGAAGTATTCAAAAATGATTTGAATAATTTGGATGACGACGCTCGTGCTGTGTTGGAAAATGTAATCGGCTATATGGAGAAAAAATACATGAGTATGCCGATGCTCATGGCAAAGAAAATCTTGCTAAATAAGCGAACTTGAAGAAACACGTAGTTATTGGATCAAGAGGAAGCGATCTTGCCTTGTGGCAGGCGTATTTCGTAAAAAGTGAATTGGAAAAACGAGGATGTACGGTGGAAATCAACATCATCAAAACACAAGGAGACGCCATTCAACATTTGAGTTTCGACAAGCTGGAGGGAAAAGGATTTTTCACGAAGGAAATTGAAGATGCTTTGCTTTCAAAGAAGGTCGATTTGGCCGTTCACTCCCACAAAGACTTAGAAACGAATCCACCAGCTGGATTAAAAATAGCATGCGTTTCATCGCGTGCAAACCCTTCCGATTTACTGTTGATTCGCAAAGAATCTGCCGACAGTACTCAGAAATGGAATTTGAAAGAAGGTGCCACAGTTGGTACTTCTTCTGCCCGTCGCAAGACACAGTTTATCCACTTTAGAAGTGATGTAACGATCAAGGATTTGCGTGGAAATGTTCCAACTCGAATTGATAAGCTCCGTCAAGGAAACTACGACGCGATTATCTTGGCAAAAGCGGGAATCGATCGTTTGGAATTGGATTTGAGTGAGTTTGAAACAGTGGAATTAAATCCGACTGAGTTTGTTCCTGCTCCTGCGCAAGGCGTGTTAGGACTTCAAATTCGTGAAGAAGATACCGAGATGTCGGAATTGATGGCGACGATGAATGACACGGCTGTTGAATCGTGTATTTGTTTGGAGCGAAAAATCTTGAACCTCTTGGATGGTGGATGCCAGTTGCCGTTAGGCGCGTATTGCACAGAAGATCATCATTTGTATGTGGCCTTTGCTGAAAAGACGGGCGCTGAAAGTGTGTTTCTCGATTACCCAGTAACTGAATTCGATGGCATGGCTGAAAAGGTTGTCGCTGATTTGAAAAATGCATTCGTTGAGTAAACGGATATTCATATCGAAAAACACTTCCGAAATTGAACCGTATCGCTCCCAGTTTGAGGAGATAGGTTACACGGTTTTAAATCATTCATTTCTCTCCTTTAGTCCTATTGAGTTCGATGTAGAAAGAGATTACGATGTGCTACTTTTTGGCAGTGTACGGTCTGTGATCTTTTTCAAGGCTTGTGAATCAATTCCTGAGAATAAGGCAATTGGGTGCGTTGGTGGGAAGACAGCCGAGCTATTGGAAACCTTAGGACATACCGTTGATTTTGTTGGAGCGAAAAGTGGTGAACCGAAACGGGTTGCGGAGGAGTTCAAATCTTGGCTTGGTGCAAAGCGTGTCCTTTTTCCTATTTCTGATCGAAGTTTGAAGACGATTTCTTCTGTGATTGATGAGAATCAAAAGGAAGAGGTTGTCGTTTATTCTACCGAAGTGAAAGATAGCGTTGTTGATGAGTGTGATGTGTATGTGCTTACGAGTCCCAGTAATGTTGAAGGCTTCTTCATTGAGAATGATATCCCTAAGGGGTCGGAGGTAATTGCTTGGGGGAAGAGCACGGAAAGTGCACTTATTGAGAAAGGTATAAGAGTCACAAAGGTTCTGAGCGATTCTTCATTTACCATGTTGATCGATTCCTTGCAATCATCGTAAATGAATCTGTTTTCTGAATAATTTCAAAACAAAAAAAGCAGTGCCTTCCGACACTGCTTTCAAATATCATTTCAATAGTCAAATCAATCAACCACAACTCTCTCAACCCAACTAACTCCACCTACAGCAACCTCAACCAAATAAACGCCACTCGCGTAACCTTCAGTCGTCAGTTCAATCAAGTTGTTTCCTGCCGCAGCAAAGATCTCATGCACCTGTAATTGCTTTCCAGCCAAATCAGTTACCTGAACTGTCGCTTCCGCTCCATTTGCCACCGCAAATCGAACATTCACGTTTCCAGCAGTCGGGTTTGGATACACAGACATCGATTCAATCACGTTTCCGTTTTCATCGATTCCTACCAATTCATCAGAAGGGGCACCCTTGTAAATATTGATGTCCTCCAAGTACAAGTTGTTTCCATTGTCGCTTTCAAATTCGAATTTGTAACGGAAGTTCTCGATAAAGTAAGCGCTCGTAATGTTCGTCATGTGCACCGTTGTCCAGTGTCCGATATCGGTTGGAGTCCAAGCCGAGTTCTGGTAAGCAGAAGACAACTGAATTCCGCAAAGCGTTTTACGCTGCACCCATGAATCACCACAATCGTTTGTGATAAACACCTTCAAACACTCATTGTTCGACTCGTAGCGCTTCTTATATGAATAACGGAAGCTCAATGTTACTTGTTCCGTTGTCGGATCGATTACGGATAAATCCACTGGAGCTGAAATCAACTCATCAGAATTCCCGGTTGATTGTCCATAGTTTTGCAATTTGGCACTTCTCCAACCTGTTCGACTTACACCCTCAACGATTTCAAATTCGCTTCCTCCGGCGCTGTATGTCGACCACTGATCAGTCGTGGCAAAAGATGTGTACGCTTCGAAACTTTCGATCAAATCAATAGCTGCTGGTTGAGGAATCACGGAAATGTAAGCCGTTTTTGCCTCAGTTTGTGTTGTCACACCGTCCGAAACTTCCAATTCCACATCGTAGTTTCCTGAACTCAAGAATTCCACTGATGGCTCTTGCGAAGTTGCTGACGTTCCGTTTACATAGTTGTAATCCGTTCCTTCAATACCACTGATTGTCCATGTCCAAGAGTTAGGAGCGTGGAAACTAAAATCGCTGAAGTCGACTACCGTCCCGCTGCAAATACTTCTATTCAAGGCCTCAAATTCAGCAGTACACAATTGATCAGGATCGTTTACACCTGTTGCAATGAGGTTACTCGGATCAATCAATCCTGCGAGGAAGCTGATGTTTACAAAATTCGCTTGCATGATGTTTACTTGATCTCTCGAGAACATGTTCTGACACGCGTTGTAGCTCATGTAGTTTTCAATTTGATCCATCACGTCAGTTCCGTAGGCATCACCAACTGGGACATCTGCACATGAATTCCACGTTTGAGAACAACTCCAGTTTGCCTCTTCTTGCGGAGGAGTATCGCAGCTGTAATCGCCGTTTGCTGAACAATCATTCGTGTGACACCCAGTTGGGTTTCCTCCACCCCAACCTGCGTCGAAGATGTGATTCAATCCGAGGGCGTGACCCATTTCGTGCGTCAATGTGCGGCCATCTGATCCAGCAGCCGTTTCAATGATTCCGAATGTATCGTGACGCATCAGAATACCGTATCCGTCGCCACCTGCTCCACCGTAAGGCAAGTAAGCATAACCAAGCGTGATTCCTTGAGCTCCTCCATTGTCAATTGAATTCACAATCCAAATATTAAAGTACTCGTCACGCGGCCATAAATCAGATCCACCATTCGACGAGTACTTGCAATCTTCACCGGCGTTGTACGTCAAGTGAGCTGCGTTTACACGAACAATTCCGTTCGTACAGTTCCCATCTGGATCAATTCTCGCCAATTTGAACTCCATGTCCATGCTCCCAGCTTCTTGCGCAAATGGTGCATCTGGTGTAGTTCGTGTGGCAGTTGTATCCGCATTCAAACGATTGTAATCCTCGTTCAAAACGTCCAAGGCACTTTGAATTTGCTCATCAGAGATATTTCCAGCTCCATTATCGTGAATAATATGAACAACAACTGGTACTGTAATCGTCGCTCTGCTTCCTTCACCATTATGACGGTACTGAGATGCAGCCATCATTTGTTGATGAAACATTTCCTGCAACGATGGATCGGCGGCAAACTGCTCTTGAATGCGCTGATCTGTGGCGCACCATTCTCCTGTTACCTGTCCAAAACTCAAAGAAGTTCCCAATAAAAGGAGGACAAGTGTTATGTAGTTCTTCATGCTGTATTCTAATTAATGGATAAAAAAAGACCTCTTCACGCAATGTGAAAAGGTCTTCTTGATTCGTTTATTTCTTACTTGACAACAAATTGAATTGTCTTTTGTGATCCTCCGATTTGAACGTTCAAGAAATACATTCCTGAAGCTAAATCAGCAGTGTTCATCAATACCAAGTTTGATCCTTCAGTTGCATTGATCGTTGCCGATTGAGTGATTTTTCCAGTCACATCTTGTACGATCAAGTTTGCTTGATCAGCCGACTTCAATGTGAAGCGGATGTTTAAATCTTCTTCCGTTGGATTTGGGAATACAGAAAGCGCTTCAATATCGAATCCGTTTTCTGCTACGTCTGCTACAATTACGTCTGAAGGTGCTCCAGCGTAAATGTTGATGTCATCCAAGTAGATGTTGTTTCCTCCATCTGATTTGAATTCGAAACGTGCACGCATTTGATCTGTCCAGTATGCACTTGTAATGTTCGTCATGTGAACTGTTGTCCAATCTGCCTGAGATGTTGGCGTCCAAGCTGAGTTTTGAGCAGTCGGTGACAATTGTGTCCCTGAAAGCGTTTTACGCGGTGCCCAGTTTTCTCCACAGTTTGGAGTAACGTATACTTTCAATACTTCACTGTTTGATGAGTAACGTTGCACATACGAGTAACGGAAGCTCATTGTCATTCCAGTTGTTGAGTTGATTGATGAAAGATCAATTGGAGAAGAAATCAAATCATCAAAGTTTCCTGCTGTCTGTCCAAAGTTGACAATCTTCGCACATTTGTTTCCAGTGTGACCTGTTCCAGTATGCAATTGCCATGCGTTTCCAGCTGGGTTAATTACTTCCCATGGCTCGATGTTGTTCAATGTTGAGTACGACTCGAAACCTTCGTAGAATGGAATGCTTGCTGCTGCAGGCAATACACGAATGTATGAAGTCTTCGTTTCAGTGTCGTTGTTTGTTCCGTCAGTTGAATTCAACGTTACTGTGTAAAGTCCAGGTGTGTTGTACGTTACCGATGGATTCTCTGATGTTGATGTTGCTGGAGTTCCTCCAGTAAATGTCCATGTCCAACCGTTTACCGCGTTGAAAGATTGGTCATCAAAGTTGATCGTGTTTCCAGCACAGATCGTTGTACGATCAGCTTCGAACTCTGCGCTACACAAGTAAACCGAACCAGTCGCACCAGTTGCTGCGAGGTTTCCTGATGTAATCAAATTGCTTCGTCCACCAACACCTGAAGTGATTGCATTTCTCGCTCGAGTCACTTGACCAGGTGTAAACATCTTTGAACAATATGAGTAATCCATGTAGTTCTCAACGTTTGCTAAAGGTCCACACGTTGCTTCGTTCTGGTTACATGATGTAACACCGATTGTGTTTGGTGTATCAGAAACTCCATCATCAGTAGAACAGCTTGAGGCATTTCCTGGGTTGTTGTTTCCTCCCCAAGGGTGCTCAAGATTCAACCAGTGACCTGCTTCATGCGTTAATGTACGGCTTGTGAAAGTCGAAGAAGTTCCGATAGACCCTACATAATTGTGTAGAACCCAGATTCCGTTCGCCATTGATGTTCCAATCCAGTTAGAAGGAGTATACGTGTAACCCGCTGCTCCATCAATATCTCCACAAATGAATATGTTCATATATTCATCACCTGGAAACTGTCCGTTGTAAACGTCATTTCCATTAATAATCGCTTGAACTTGCGCTGTACCGCTTGATCCATCGTTTGAAAGAGCACTTTGAGTACGAGTAATTCCATTGAAACAAGCTCCGTTCGGTGCAATTGTTGCCATTCTGAATTCGATTTCAACGTCAGCTGGCAACCCTTGGAATGCAGCATTTACATTGTTCGCATCTGCATTCAACAGACGGTAATCACGATTAAGAATTGAAAGCGCGTCCATGATTTGTTCGTCGCTGATGTTTTCTATTCCCCCGTTATGAAGAACGTGAAATACAGTTGGAATGTAGTATACTGTCCCTTTTGGAACCGGAACTCCATTCGCTTCCTCTTGTTGACGAATAACTTCATCTTGCGCAAAGGATGCAACCGCGGCAGGGTTCAACAATAATTCTTGTTTTTTCTTGTGAGTTTTACAGTATTCTACTGATTCTCCTTCACGAACATTCGTGGGATCGATCTGCGTAGTTTGGGTTTGAGAGAGCGATATTGCAGAGAATGCAAGTATCCCCAACGCAGAGAGTATTGTTTTTTTCATAGTTTGAGCGTATTTCTACTTAATACGCACAAGATACGGACAAGCTTACCAAAATACAAACTTTTCGACTCTGTAGTGCCTACGAAACTGTGAAGTGTATGGAATAGCTATTGAACGGTTATCTCGCGAAGATCGTGAAATACACCTCCAACATATTCAAAATGAAGAAGTTGAGATAATCGTTTTGCTGCTTCCTCCGAAGAAAACAGGTTTCCATCTTCTTTCAAAGATTTAAAATTCTCGTGACCGGAGAAATTCTCAGGATTTGCCGCTCTAATCTGCGTTTGCATCCCTGTATCTATCACACCTGGAGCCACTGCGTAGACCTTTGGAGCGTGTCCTTTTTCCTGCTCTTCTGCAAGAAAAGTTTCCGTGTGCATGTTCAATGCTGCCTTCGATGCGCAATAAGAAGCCCATGAGGGAATTGCTCGATTTGCAGCTCCCGAGCTAATGTTCACCAAAGTAAATGCATCCTTGTTTTTGAGGTCTTTGTAGACCTTTTGAGTCAGAATTACCGGAGCCGAAACATTGACAGTCATCACCTGATCGACATCGACGTTTTCCATATCACTGAGACGACTAATCTCTCCAATGATTCCTGCGTTGTTGATCAGAGTGATTGGCTCATCAAAAGAAGGGATCTCCATGTTTCGAACGGCATCCAAATCAGATAAATCGCACTTCAAAAATGAAAAATTCGAGTGAGCGAGATCTGTTGATCTTCCAATTCCCGTGACCTTCTCTCCTTTCGATAGGTATAGTTCAGCAATCGCTTTTCCTAATCCGCGCGAAACACCCGTGATGAAAATCATAGTGCTTCGTTGATCTCAATGAAACGCTCTACGCTTTTTGCTGCACCAAAGATGACGAGCGTATCCTTTTCCTGAATAACCGTGTCTTCCTTAGGCACACCAACGATGTGCTGTTCGGTGCAATCTTCACCATTCTTGGTCATTTCATACTGACGCTTGATAGTAATCAGGGTCATTTCGTATTTATTTCTGAAGCCGATATCATCACATGTTCTTCCAACTACACCTTTTGGTGCTCGGATTTCAGCAATCTCGTGATCATCTGGAAGCTGCAAGAAGGAAACAATGTTCGGGTTCAATAATTTCTCACGAACAACGTAGGCAACCTCGTTTTCTGGAGTTAGTGTTTCCTTCACTCCAATTTTTTCCAAGATCAAACGCTGTTGTGGACCACTGGCACGGGCAATGATTCTCTTCACGCCAAGGTCAATCAAGTGAACGGCTGTCAAAACTGTGGCTTCAAAATTCTCCCCAATCGCCACAACGACCGCGTCCATTTCTGCTAAGTTTTGTGATCTCAATGCACGAACATCAGTAGCATCCATTGTTACGGCAAATGCCACCTCATCCTTGATGCTTTCAATTTTCTCCTCATTCGGGTCGAAGGCAAATACTTGCGCACCTTTTTCCGCCAATCCTCTCGCAATTGTTGATCCGTAGCGTCCAACACCGATTACTGCAAACTTACTGTAGTTCATCTTTTCAAATATTACTTTTCAAGTGCTTGTATCAAATCCTCGATTAAATCCTCAGCATCTTCAATGCCAACACTCAATCGGATCAATGAATCTACCACACCTGTTTTTTCTCTTTCTTCTTTTGGAATGGCTCCGTGCGTCATCGTAACAGGGTGTCCAATCAAGGATTCAACTCCTCCCAGTGATTCTGCCAAAGCAAACAATTTGACACTGCTCACTGTGCTCAGCGCATCTTCCAATTTATTTCCAACCAGACTGAATGAAATCATTCCTCCAAATCCGCGCATTTGCTCCTTGGCAATGTCATGATTCGGATGATGTTCAAATCCCGGCCAATATACATTTTCAACTCTTGGATGATCCACTAAAAAGCGCGCCACCTTTTCTCCATTTTCGCAGTGCCGTTGCATGCGCAAATGCAGTGTTTTAATTCCGCGTAAAGCTAAAAAAGAATCCATTGGCGCCGTTATAGCTCCTGAAGAATTCTGAATGCGATACATTTCTTTGGCGATCGCGTCATCGTTTACAACCAAAGCACCCATCACAACATCCGAGTGACCCCCAAGGTATTTTGTCACGGAATGCATCACAATATCAGCTCCCAAATCTAGCGGGTTTTGTAAGTATGGAGTCGCGAATGTGTTGTCAACACATAGCATTGCATTCGCTTGCTTCGCAATTTTCGACATTGCCGAAATATCAATGATACTCATCATCGGATTGGTCGGCGTTTCCACCCAAATGAGTTTAGTTTTATCGTTAATGAAACCAGCAATCGAAGAAGGTTCCGTCATGTCCACGAAGTGAAACGTGATTCCATACTTCTCAAAAATCGTTTTGAATAAGCGGAAGGTCCCACCGTAAAGATCACCCGTTGAAATCACCTCGTCGCCAGGATTCAGCATTTTAATGACGCAATCAATTGCCGCTAATCCTGATCCAAAGCACGCTCCGTGCTTTCCGTTTTCTAGAGCAGCCAAATTCTTTTCGAGTGCATGGCGCGTTGGGTTTTGCGTACGTGAATATGCGTAACCTTTGTGCTGACCTACGGCCTCTTGAACATAGGTAGATGTCTGATAGATGGGCGTCATGATTGCTCCTGTCGCTTCATCAGGTTCTACCCCCGCATGAATTGCTTTCGTACCGAATTTCACTAGTTGCTTTGTATCGTATCGTTAATGGATAAACAAATGTACTAAAATGAAGGGGTATCCCTTTTGAGTTATTTCAAATTCTCACCTTGTGTAAGACCTCAATTTTGTTTGACACTTTTTCATTCAGCGAAAAATAGTGTCCAAAAACGCCGTTGCGCTGATTTTTCTCCACTCAAAAATCTATTGAAACGCAGTGTTTTCAGTGATCGTTCCGATAGCCATCGTAACGCTTCTTCTAACACTGCCTCGTCTCACTTCGATTTTCTCAATACGCAAAATAGGCGCGGATGACGCTTGCTAATACTTATTCCCAGTAGTCACAGGGAGTATCGCATTTCTCCTCATCTATTCCGGAGAGCTTGACACAGTCAAAAACAAAAAGTTGAAAGCACGCAGGGAGTGAGGTTTTTCGTAAATTTATCCACTTGTCAGAAGAACTTCATCATATCATTTCTAATTTGCTCGCAGAGAGCAGTCACTTCAATGTGAATGATGTTTTGGTGAATGCGCAAAATGGGAATCGAGGGCTTCATTTTGTCGATGATCCTGTTTCGTTTTTTAACGATGGAATTGCACAATCTGATTTCCCAAGAAAAATTCTCTCAGATGCTCGATTGAATAACAAGGAATCTGGGGTGAACACCTTGTGTGTTGCCCGAGGAACCTTGCACCTCGATTTGAATGGTCGCGCTACTGAACCCGCCAGCTATCAGGTTCCTATTCTTCTAACGCCAATTGCACATTCGATCAATCGGATTGAGCAACACCTGAAATTCGAAGAGGCAGATGACGCGTCATTCGTGAATCCGTTTATCCTTAGTTGTTTTCGAAAACAATTTGACCAAGAAATTCCAAACTCGCTATCGCAGCTGGATGAGTTGGTTGAGCATTTTATATCTCTCAAGCTTGAGGCTAGCGAGAACACCTGTGTAGTTGGAAATTTCCATCATCATCGCTACGAGGTATTGAAGGAATTGGAAGAATTGCAACAAGTAGAAGATTTGAATCCCGCTATAGGCCATCTTTTTGGTATGGGAAGCTCATCTTTGCCTGAACTCGATGTTTCATCAACGAATCTTTTTCCTGCTGACACCGATCATGAAACCGTTTTTAAATCTGTCTCAAAATCGCACACTGTTATTCAAGGACCCCCGGGAACTGGTAAATCGCAGGTCATTTGTAATCTGATCGGAAAAGCACTGACAACAAATCAAACAATGCTGGCTGTTTCAGAAAAACGAGCAGCATTGGAAGTCATTGAATCGAAATTGGAGCAATACCATCTAGACACCTTGAGTTTTGTTGCAGGTTCTGAACGGCGAAGTCGGCGATTTCTGGAAAGTCTTCAACGAACATGGGAAACATTCGAGTCTTTTCGAAGAAATACTGGAGTCAACCTTCAACTTTCGGAGCAATACGAGGACAATCTTCAAATGACGCTTGATCTTTTGAATCAAAAGGATTTGATTGGCGGAGTTTCTTTTCATGAGTTCTTGGAATTTAGCGACGGAAAGGAATTAGATCCGATAGCTATCGGATTGAGTTATTCAAGTCAAGCCCCAACGATTGCCCAGTTCGCCAAGAATAAAGCCGTCATTAAATCCATTTTTGATTTGGGGATTGCTAACAACCTCTCGTTTCTTCGAAAGAAAACAATTCAATCAGACGCGTCTTTGCATTTGGATCAGCAGGTCCAGTCTATCCAAGAGCAACTGAAAACCTTGCAAAATGATTTCACGCTCGAAACGTCGAGCGATCTTTCTCGCGCTATGAAGGAAGCAGCTACTTGCCAAGTATTCGAAAATGAACTCTTCAAGAAGTACTCAGCCATTTTCACACCTGAATCGAAGGAGCGAAAGCAGTTTAAGCGATTGGCGAAACAATATGTATCACTGTCCGGTAAAGGTGAAATTGGTTCCGAATGGAAAACCTACCCTTCGATCATTGAAGCGGAATCACTTCTCCAACAAATCACGCAGGGTTCCTTCTTGGAAAAGCGATCTGCAAAAAAGCGTTGGAAGCAGATTTCTACCATCCCCTTTTCTGAAGCGAATGCGAATCTTGAGAAACGCTTGAAGGCTGGAGAACGAGAAGTTAAACTAAAGAAATGTTTAACACGACTCAAGAAGATCGGGGTGCATGATCCGTCCAAAGAAATTGAACAGATCCAACAGTCAAGGTTGGTGTTTTCTGAGGATAAATGGAACATCTTTCAAGCAATTCCTGCCGAGCATCGAGCACAAATAACTGCGCATCACAAAGCACTGAATGATATTCATCACACCATTCAGTCCTTGTTTAAGTTGGATGCGAACACGAAACTTTCTGATTTCCTTTCACGTCAGAAGCAGCAATTACCTATTGTACTATCCGAAAGAAAGAAGCTGCTTCATTTGGATGATTCCGAGTTGATTTCGCTTCGCGATTGCGCCAATTTTGAAGCATACGAAGCACTCATTTTGGGATCAAATTACATCAAATTCAAAGAGCGCTTCCCAGCATTTTCAAACTTCGACTTGAAAGAAATCAGGGAGAAAGTGAATTCGGTTCTTAACGCTCAATCAAACGAAGCAAAGATTCATGCGGCTCATTTATTGAACAAAGTTCACGACAAATTCTCAAGCTATCATACCTTGTTGAATACTCCCGCGAGTAAACTCAAACCAGATCAAAAATTGCTCAAAAAAGAGTTGCGAAAAGGGAAAGCCTTGTTGATTAAAGAATTTGGAAAGACACGCAGCCATCCGACATTGAGGGAGTTGTTTGCATCAGAAGCGCGCCATTGGATTTCGCTATTGAAACCAATTTGGTTGAGTAATCCATCGAGTTTGGCAAACTGCTTTCCCATGGAAGAAAACTGCTTCGACTTGGTCATTTTTGATGAGGCGAGTCAAATTCCAATTCAGCATGCACTCGGCGCAATTCAGCGAAGCAAACGCATTGTTGTCGCAGGAGATGAGCACCAAATGGGACCGTCGAATTATTTTCAATCCGGTTCGGGTGAAATTACCGATTTACTCCATCAGGCGAGCTATCATTTTCCAAAGGTTCCATTGCTTCACCATTATCGCAGTGCGCACCCAGAATTGATCGCATTTTCGAACAAGCATTTCTACGAAGGCAAGTTGACTGCATACCCTTCATCGAGCGTGAACGAACGTCCAATTCGACATTATTTCGTTGAAAACGGACAGTTCAAGGATCGTGTAAATGAGGTCGAAGCAAGATCCATTGCGGTTCTTATATCAAGCAAACTGAAGGAGAAGAAAAGTCTTGGAATAGTTGCGTTTTCTGAAGAGCAACTGGCGTGCATTTGGAAACAACTAGACGGCTCGACGCAAGACCAACTGTTTGATCACCAAGAAACGTATGGAGGCTTTTTCAAAGCGCTCGAAAACGTGCAGGGAGACGAATGCGATTCACTAATCATTGGCTTTGGATATGCTCCAAACGAAAACGGAGACTTCCACTTGCGATTTGGGCCAATGAATACCGAAAATGGGCGAAAACGCTTGAATGTATTGCTTACGCGTGCGCGCGAATCCATCGACTTTTTCTGTTCTGTACGGTCTTCTGATTTCAAATTGAGTGACAATGAGTCCATCAACCTCTTGCGTCAATGGATAGCGTTTTCGGAACGAAATGAATCCAACAATGAAGTGGTCTTCCCATACGACTTGGAACCCAAAATTGAAGGTAGAACCTTAGTTTTTAATCGTATTCAAAACACCCTACCTACAGCTCGCGAGATTGTCACCTTGCAAAGCGTTTTGGAAAGTAGAGGTTGGAATGTGCAGTTTGCCTAAACTATCACTTCGTCTTCGACCTTCTTGTTTCTATTTACCCAACTATCTGGATGAAATTGTGCCGCCCATTTTCTGTAAATCATAACCGGACCGTCGCCTGCCGCAAGTAATGGTGGATCGACATACTTTTTGTTCTTCCAGATTTTGAAATCGTCGTGAACGTCGCTGACATATCCTTTGTAATATCCATTTTTGATCAATGGAAAAAGAATCTTTTTCGGGATAACTCCCAGTAAAGGATGAATCTTTGTTGGGTGAATAATCTTGTTTACGCTGACTCCAATTCTGAGGAAAATGTCCGTTCCATTTATAGGTGTTGGCATCACGTAGTGTCTGCTGACCATGTCGTATTCAACCGCTCTCGCTTCAACGATTGCGTAACCCAATCCGTGTTGGAAAATCTCGAATTCGACGTGAATGGTTTTCCCTCCAATTCCTGTGAAGCTTGCCACTCTTGACATGCCGTATTTGGCATTCAGCATCGGTCCATCTAGCTTCAGCTCGTTGATGCTTTTTACATCGCCGTATCCATGTACGAGGCCAAAATGTCCAAAATCGACACTATTTTCTGTGATTTCCTGAGGATTACTGTTCAAGGTCCACTCGTGGAATCGTGGTTCACTCCAACCTTCTTCATCAAAGGGTTCAATGTCCCATGACGGTTCCGCTGTTGGATCTTCGTGATGGTACGCTAATATGACACCATTCTGCTCTTTCACATGCCAAACGCGTGTTTTTGCATGAAGCGGCGGTTGGGTTCCATATCCAGTTTTTGTGCAGTCGCCTTTTTCATTGAAGCAAAACCCATGGAAAGGACACATAACATCTTCACCTTCAACCTTTCCTCCATGCGCGAAGTGTGCACCCATGTGAGGACAGTAGGCCTCCATTACGACCGCCTTCCCACTCTCAGTTCGGAAAATGATTACTTCTTGACCACAAAATTCTCGAGCCAACAATTGGCCTTTCTTCAAATTTCCTGATAATTCTATGGTGAACCAACCGTTTGGAAATGGCGGTAAGACTTGCTTATGATCGTTCATGGAGTATAAAAAAACGAGAAAAATTTCGTTTTATCAAGTTAGGAATAAAGTTTATTCTGAGAGCGCCAACAGCGCAAAGCTTGCCAACCAGTGACCTCCTTCGTAGCTATCTCCCACTAAATTCTCAAAAGAGTATTCAATGTGTTTGTTACCGATTTCTACAAGATGACCGTAATCCGCTGGCAAGGTATTGGCGATTCCGTAGAGGCACCAAGCACGAGAAAAATTCAATCCATCAAGGTGAACAAGGTGTCCATCTGTTCTGTCTGAAACCACCGCAGGCTTCAATTTAAACGATGGATCACTCAACTCAGGTAAGAACTTTTCCAACCACGTTTTGAATTCACCTTTCGAATAAACACGGCGCATTAAGTTCGCTTCCTCAAAACACGGAGACAAGAAATCGTAGCCACTTGGTTCCCAAGAAAGCGGGCAATCTGCATCTGATGCATAGAAATCTTCCGCTCTTTCCTTGATCAGATTCATTAAGGATTCATTATCCGTTGTTTGCGCGTAATCGTAAATCATGCACAGAGCAAATGCTGTGTTCGTATGTGTTCCAACTCGAACAGGATAGTGCAATTTTGGCAAGAACTTCATGCAACGCTCAACGATTACATTTGCCAAAGGCTCCATGTTCTCGCTCAACTGAATCGCCCGAGGATCGTCCCACGTTTCCAATTCTTCCGCTAACTTCAATAGCCATGCCCAACCGTAGGTCCTTTCAAACCCCTGGCTCAATGAATCTTCGAAATACTCGATTTCCAAAGCGATGTTTTCTTTCGTCAAATGGGCTTCCAAACCAGTCAAGATTTGATCTCTTTCCTTGAGGTTTGGCTTTTCCTGAGCCAATCGAGCGAGCGACCAATGTCCGTGAACCGCAGAATGCCAATCGAAACAACCGTAGAATGCCGGGTGTAAGTCTTTTGGTGAACGTAAGTAATCATCATTTCCAATTACTTGATTGAGCTTATTTGGGTATTCAATGTCGATACATTTGATGGGTAATTTGACCAATTTTTCCGCATGCTCATCTGTCAATTGTAGGCGTTCTGCTATTTCATTTGTTGATTCCTCTTCCGTTTCAAGTTCGGCTGGATACTGTACACAAGAGAAAAGTGCAACAAGCAAAATAAGGTTGAGTCGAAATAATGTCTTCATGGTTCGAAGATAGGTTTATTTACTAATTACAGAATGATAAATCGTGGCGAAAACATTGTACGCGAAGCCGATCGTAAAAGCAGTAGTGAAAATGATCATCGGCACATTTCCGGTACCTAAATGATAGACGATTTGGAAAATCCCGTAGCCCATGAACAAGCTTTCGATTAAAAGAAGAGGTGTGATTTGAATCCGCCCGTACTTTTTTCGCTCGCCTTTCGTCTTTTGCGCAGTGATATTGAATTTCGGGGTACGAACAAACTCCGATTTCTTTCCCAAGTATCCTTCAATAACGCCCAAAGCCATGTACACCGACATTCCCATATTCACCATCAGAAAGGAAACAAAAATGAACGGGAAAGTGATTGCTCCAACCAATTTATTCTTAGATGCTGAGATGTTTCCTCCGGCGAAAACGCATAACAGTAAAAGGTTCGTACAGAGGAACACTGGGAACAAATAGTAAATCCATGAATCTGCAGGAAGCTGATCAATCGCCAAGGAAACTGGAAATGAAAGCAGAACGAAAGAGACCACAATCAAGTATACCGAGCTGTTCAATAAGTGAAAAGATCCAATCAATTTTGCCCAAGCGCTCGGGCGTTTGTCCTTGATTAACATTCGCACATTCTTTCGAACACATTCTGCTGCTCCCTTTGACCAACGGAACTGTTGAGCGCGGTATGCTGGAAGTGTAATTGGCAATTCTGAAGGTGATTCTATTTCGTGCACGTAGGCAAATTTCCACCCTTTGATTTGCGCTCGGAAACTCAAGTCCAAATCTTCAGTGAGCGTATCTGCTTCCCAACCTCCTGCATCAGCAATGCAAGACTTTCTCCAGATTCCAGCTGTTCCATTAAAGTTGATGTAGGCTCCACTGGCATTTCGCCCTCCCTGTTCAACAGAAAAGTGTGTATTCAGAATAACAGTTTGAAGTCGTGTTAGGAAAGAATAGTTTTCATTCAGGTAAGTCCATCGTGATTGAACAACTCCAATTTTATCATTACTGAAATACGGAATAGCCTCCATCAGAAAATCGACCTTGGGCATGAAATCGGCATCAAAAATGGCTACAAATTCACCTTTTGCGATATCGAGACCGTAATCTAACGCTCCAGCTTTGAACCCAACACGGTTGTCTCGTTGAATATAATGAATGTCGAAGCCTTCATTTTGATAATGCTCAACCTTCGCTTTTGCCTTGTCAACCGTATCATCGGTCGAATCGTCCAGCACTTGAATTTCGAGTTTGTCCTTCGGGTAATTCAGCTCTACAATGCGGTCAATCAATCGTTCTACTACGTAGGATTCGTTGTACATCGGTAGTTGAATCGTAACGTGAGGAAGTTCGTCCCATTCTTTGCGCTCGTGCTTATTCTTTCGGAACAGAAAATTGAGCAACAAGGAAAATTCTACAAGACTATAAATCAGCAGTAGGGTAGAAATGATAACGTATATCGTGATCACAAAATAGGTCAAATCAGCTTCTTTTTTTCCAAAACATCCTTAGCAGAGAAGGGAGTATTACAAGGTCCGAAATTAATGCAATAAACAACATACTCGCCACGAGAAGCCCAATATTTCGGTTAGATTCGATGGAAGAAAGCATCAAAATTCCAAATCCGATCATTAGAATAATGGAGGTTACTGAAGCGGGAAAGGTATTTTCTCTAAGGCTGAGTTCTATTGATTCCTCTTCATCTAAGAGTTTTACCCGTTTGATGACACTGAGGAAATAAATAGTATCGTCGAGCGCTAACCCTAGAATAATGGACAGGGCCATCGCCGTTGTTGGGTTCAATTCTATTCCGACCCAATACATCAGCGCCAATCCAAATCCGACGGGTAGTAGATTCGGAACAAAGGAAATGATGGCAATTCTGAACGAACGAAAGGCGAAACCGATTACGATCATCGCAACGATTAAACTGAGAGCAATTCCAATCAGGACTAACTTGGTCACGCGTGTTGTAGATTGATCCCTCACGAATGAAAATCCACTGATAAACAATCGATGATCACTGTCTTGAAGTTGATCTAAGGTTTCTTGTAATTGTTGATTTTTCGCATCCGCTTTTGCACTTCCAATGTCTGGTAATCGCCCAACGATGCGAAACAACTTTTGATCGTCCGTCATGGCGTTGCTTAAACCAAGTTCTTGTTTGTATTTCGTGAGGTCTGAAAGAAAGGCATCATCGATTTCTTCGGGTAGAGAAAATTGTGAGGCTTTTCCAAAGCGATTGTATCTGTTGAGTCGTTTGATGGATGTATTCACGCTAAAAACTGCACGGCAGCCGTAATCTTCAATTAGCGCTTTTTCGATTTTATCAACTTTTGAAATGGCTTCTTGGGTGAGTCCTTTTTTCGATTCAAGCACAACGTCAATTGCTTTTGTTCCCTCGAAATGTTCATCTGAAAAGCGAAAGGCCTGACCGATTTTCGTGTCTTCCCCGTAGCGCTGGTGATAGGAAACATCGACCTGAAAATTCATAAATACACTCACCGAAACGAAAATCAATACTCCCGCAGAAAGAGCAACCACGACCCGTTTTGCTTTCAATAAACGAATGAGTCCTTCTGCACTTGAAGAGAACGCCGAGCGCTTTTTGAAGGGTCGAACTCGGAATAACTCAAGGAATATAGGAAGCAAGAATCGCGCTGTTCCATAAGCCAGCAGAATTCCGGAGCAGGTCACTGTGGCGAACTCGGAAATTTCATCAATTCCTGTGAAGAAAAACAATCCAAATGCAACAGCCGTTGTTAAGGTTGTGAGCCAAAGGGGAATTCGCAGAGACTTCATTGTCTCGTGAATCCGATCGCTCTTGGATCGTTTGAATTTGTATAGAATGTGGACAATATCAGAGAAAGAGAGCACTAAAATCAACAAAGGCGTAGTTGAGGTGAGCAATCCTATTTTGATTTCTCCAAAGTAAAAAACCATTGACAGAAGAGAGAGATTGACGGCGAGAACGCTGGCTACAACCACCAAACTTCGCCAATCACCAAACCAAAGAAAAAAGAAGAACAGCAAGATGGCGCCTGCGAGTAACGGAAGGAATACAATTTCTTTTTCCAGGGACTCCTTCAACTCGCTCGAAAAGACACCCTTTCCCAAATAATGGGTTTCTGTGAATTTGTATTGATCAACTGTCTTTTGGATTCGTTTTAGATCAACTTCTTCCCAGTCGACCTTCAACATGATGCGCGCAGCTGTTCTATCTTTGGACAAGAACTTTGGTGTGATATCCGAGTAGGTATCAATTTTTGCATATCGTTTTTCAAACTTGTTTTCGTCGTCCAATGGAAACAACAACTTCGATTTTGACCCTAGCAATGTTCGCTGGGCGAGCTCAACCGATGTAATCCCAAGTGCACTTTTAACACCTTCGATTCGAAGTAAATCCTTTCGGAGTTCTTCAAGGATATAAAACCCTTCTTGAGAATTGAATTTGTCGTCGGAACCTATCGAAATGACAAGTCCATTATTGCTAGAAGGAAAACGCTTCGAATATTCTTGGTAGTTCTGGTAAGCTTCGCTTGATCGAGCGCTGAGTGTTGTTAGATTGAAGTCAGATTTGACCTGCGTACCCGTCCAAGCTCCAAAAAATAGTGAGCCGTAAGCGAGAAGAATAAGGAGCCAGTTTTTGGAGGACATTGAACAAATGTAGAATTATTTGAAGACCATACATATTCGATTAGTGCAAGTGCTCGCTTCTATTGTCAATGATTCTAAGGACTATTATTTCCTCATCATCTACGTGATAAATCATTGAATTGAGTTTGGTAATCTTAGCCTTTCTCAAGTAAGTATGAGCTCGCGAGGCTTTAAACATGTTGGGGTTATTCTGTATTTTACTTAATACTGAGTCCATATTGACAATGAACTTTCTTGCTTCCTTTAACGTCCATTTGTCTAGCAAATGTTCAAGCACGGCTTCATACTCATCCAAAGCACGATTCGTCCATATAAGCTTCATTAAAACCGAAGTTGAGGGAATTTTTTAGACATTTTCTTCATGGCTTCTTGATGCGAGATCGTTTCTCCATTTTTCGCCTGATCCAAACTTTCTAGAGTTTTAGCTTTCGATTCTTCCGAAAGTTCTTCCCACCAATCTTTGTCATCGGAAGCTCTGGAAAGTAATGTATGTACTGCTTTCAAAACAGAATTATCCGTAATTCCGTCAATTAACTGATGCAAGTGCGCTTTTAATTCTGCTGAGCTCATATACCAAAGATAACGCAAAAACGGCAAAGATCATACAGTCAGAGACAAACATGGCACTCAATCCAATCAATGCGCATCCAACCAGTTGTCTGCAATTTCCATTTCAACAACCATCGGAACAACCATTTCCACGGCAGCTTCCATTTCAGTTTTTACGAGTTCTTTCATCAGATCAATCTCATCCACATGCACATCGAATACCAATTCATCATGCACCTGTAAAAGCATTTTTGATTTCACTTCCTTCGCTTTCATTGCGTTTGCCACTCGAATCATTGCCAGTTTGATAATGTCCGCAGCAGATCCTTGAATTGGTGCATTGACTGCGTTTCGCTCCGCAAAACCACGAACTACCGCATTCGCTGAGTTAATGTCTTTCAAATAACGTCTACGCATCATGATTGTCTCTACGTAGCCATTCTCGCGCGCTTTTTTTACAGCGTCGTCCATGTACGCCTTGATTGTTCCATACTGCTCGAAATAACTGTCGATGATTTCCTTCGCCTCCTTTCGTGAAATGCCCAAATTCTGTGCGAGTCCAAAGGCAGATTGACCGTAAATGATTCCGAAGTTGACCGCCTTCGCCGAACTACGTTGATCGCGTGTTACGTCCTCAATATTGGCAACATTGAATACTCTTGATGCCGTTGCAGCGTGGATATCTTGTCCACTTTGGAAGGCTTCGATCATCGCTTTATCATCTGCTAGGGCAGCAATAATTCTCAACTCAATTTGCGAGTAATCCGCAGCCATTAGTTTGAATTCGTTTCCACGAGGGATGAACGATTTACGAATTTCTCGTCCTTTTGCTGAACGAATTGGAATGTTTTGAAGGTTCGGATGATTCGAACTCAAGCGACCAGTAGCCGCAACCGTTTGCATGTATTGTGTGTGAATTCTTCCGTCGACTGGATCCATCAAAGTTGGCAATGGATCGACGTATGTGCTTTTCAATTTTCGCAATTGGCGGTATTCCAAAATCATTGGAATGATCGGGTGAGTATGCTTCAATTTCGTTAGAACATCTTCGGAAGTCGCGTACTGTCCTGTTTTCGTCTTCTTCGCTTTTGCCGTGATTTTCATTTGGTCGAATAATACATCTCCCAACTGACGTGGCGAATCAACATTGAATTCCACTCCCGCTTCTTTTTTGATGCCCACCTCCAGTTCAATGAGTGTAGCGCCCAATTCCTCAGAGTATCTGCCTAATCCTTCATCGTCGATGGCAATTCCCTCCTGCTCCATGGCTGCAAGCACGGAAACGAGTGGCATTTCCATTCCATAGAATAGATCTATCAAGTGTTCTTTCTGAATTTCCGGATGGAACAATTCTTTGAGTTGCCAAGTGACATCAGCATCTTCACATGCGTAGTCCACAACCTTCTCCGGTTCGAGGTCCGCCATGTTTCCTTGGTTCTTCCCTTTCTTTCCGATCAATGTTTCGATGGAAATGGGTTTGTATTTGAGGTACAATTCAGCCAAGAAATCCATGCCTTGCTTCGACTCTGGGTTGATCAAGTAGTGCGCTACCATGGTATCAAACATTGGTGCGTTTACCGCAACGTCATAACGATTGATCACTTTCAAATCGTACTTGATGTTGTGCGCCACTTTTTCTACTTCTTTCGACTCAAAAAATGGTCTGAATTCCTGAACGATGCTTTTTGCCTGTTCGAAATCATGCGGGATTGCCACGTAATATGCTTCGCGTTCCTTGAAGGAAAATGACATTCCGATTATGTTCGCGTGCAGTGAATCCAGACTGTCCGTTTCTGTATCAAAACAAACAGAAGGTTGTGCTAAGAGCAAGTCCAACAATTTCTTTCGCTCCTCGGGCTGCGTCACCAAATGATAACTTGGTTTCTCCGTTGCGATCGTTTTAAACTCTGATACTGGCTCCGGCTCTTGCTCTTCCACCAAGCTTTGCGTTCCGAATAAATCCAATTGAGGTGAGTTGTCGGTATTTTTCGCCGTAACGGTTGTGTTCACTACGATGTCCTTTCCGAGCACTCGTTTAGATAAATTTCTAAACTCCAATTCTGTAAATACCTCTTCAATTTTTGCATCATCATACGGCGAAAGGACCAAGTCTTCCTCATTGAAATCAACTTTCACATCTGTGATGATAGTTGCCAAAGATTTGGACATCAATCCTTGCTCTGCGAAATTCTCAATGTTCTCTTTTTGCTTTCCCTTGAGATCGCCAACATTCTCAATTATTCCTTCTACCGAACCGTAAATTTTCAACAGTTTGGATGCTGTTTTTGGACCAATCCCTGGGATTCCAGGAATGTTATCAGCAACGTCTCCTTGAAGTCCAAGAATGTCAATTACTTGCTCAACGCGTTCCACATCGAACTTTTCCAAGATTTTCGCTACGTCCCAAATTTCGGCAGGATTTCCTCCTCTACCTGGGCGAAACATCATTGATTTTTCCGTCACCAACTGACCAAAATCCTTATCGGGTGTCATCATGTAAGTCGTGAAACCAGCATTCTCGGCCATTATTGATAAGGTTCCAATCACGTCATCCGCTTCGTATCCATCTTCCTGAAGAATCGGAATGTTGAAAGCACGAATGATTTTTTTAATTGGTTCAATCATCGAGATAATTCCTTCTGGCGTTTCATCACGGTGTGCTTTGTATTCTGAAAACTCTTCCTTTCGAACAGTTGATCCGCCAGGAGGGTCGAAAACCACTGCAATGTGACTCGGTTTTTCATTCTTCAAGATATCGATCAAGGAATTAGTAAAACCGAAGGCTGCAGAAGTGTTCTGTCCTTTTGAGTTCATTCTTGGGTTTTTGATGAACGCGAAATAGGCACGAAAAATCAGTGCGTAGGCATCAATCAAAAAGAGTTTTTTATCAGTTTCTGGAGTAATCATTTTCTTTATCT
This sequence comes from Crocinitomicaceae bacterium, assembly GCA_029252405.1. GTDB lineage: Bacteria > Bacteroidota > Bacteroidia > Flavobacteriales_D > Crocinitomicaceae > UBA4466. Next base: position 71,734 of record JAQXBM010000002.1, on the reverse strand, counting down.
AAGGGAGGACGAAGCCTCGTTTCTTATACAATTCTTTGGGACGATGAAAATACAGATTTTTTTGTGGATCAAGCCGATGCGAAAGCATCAAGATTAAAAATAATAAGAGAACCGAATTTGATAAGCATCCCTTCTTTACTCATTATTGAGTGAGAATCGTTAAACCCCAAATGCGATTTGAATAAAAGCGGCTGATTTGCGCAATAATAAATCTTTCAAGGTCCGCATACGAAGTCAATTTCGCCCCCGTTAAGCTACCAAACCCTTAAAATTAAATCTCATGAAAGTTAAAATCAGCATTGCTTCTCTTTTCATTTTCATCTTTGTATCGTCCGCTTCGTTCGCGCAATACAAATATGACATTGGATTGAAAGCCTCGTCTTATGAAATGGAACGACTCCAATTGGAATCGAGGTTCCATTTAAACAATCGGTATTCGATCGTCGTTACACTTGCGACTGGATCCCGCAGCTATGGCAGTTCTTCACAAACCTCATTTTACAGTGATAGTCTGTTTGACCTCACTCAGAACCATTTCAGGGCAACAAGTAATACGCTAAAAATTGGTATTCAACGGAAACTTGGTTTCTTGGCTTCAGATGTTTTCTATGCCGGCGCCACTATTGGGTTTGGTCATGAACAGCAGCAAAACAGGTCTTACACTGCAACTTATTTTGTTCAATCCGACTCGACACTGTCTGGAAGTCCATATTTATACAACGACTGGAATGAAATCAGTTCGAGCGACGACTTAAACCGAACTAGTGCGATCAATGCGCAACTGGGAATTTCCTTCGGAATGGATATACCTCTAACGAAGCGTTTTTCTATTAACGCGGAAATTGCCTTTGCAGGTATTTATAAGAAATCACTTGATTATCCGCAATCGTTCATCGACCTGCAGGGTAATGTTTCAGGAGGATTGCGATATTCATTTGGCAAAAGGGAATAAAATGAGGTCATTTCAAACTTCTTTCTTTCTCATCGTATTCGTAATTATGTCCTCATGCTCTTTCGCCCAGTATAAGTTCGACGTTGGACTGAAGACATCGACCTATGATATGGAGCGCTTTCAGTTCGACTCTAGGTTTCATTTTAAGTCACCGTTTAGTATCATTGTGTCGTTTGCAGCTGGATCGCAGATTCGTTCTAACTCAAGCAGAATTCCCATCTATACTGACAGTTTGATTAATTACACCAGCAGTTATTCAAGAAAAAAGAACTATTCTTTGAAGGCGGGCGTACAGCGAAAACTTGGGTTTCTTGAAACCGAGGTGTTCTATGTTGGTGCAACTTTGGGAGCCGGTTACTTGGAGCATTTTGGAAGGTTTTCGTCGGAAACATATATCATTGATTCTGTCCCAGCTTATCCTAACTATACTATTTATACTTCTGAAATCAGTTCAACGGAATCATACTATTCCAATCGGACATTGAGTGCGGAGTTGGCTGTTTCCTTCGGAATGGATGTGCCGATTACCAAACGAATTTCAATAAACGCAGAACTTGGTTTAGTTACTGCGTACAGAAGATCACTAACATACTCAGGTTCCTTCTTTGATCAGCATTTATCTGTTTTGGGAGGATTACGATACTCTTTTGGCAAGAGGGAGGTTTAGTTCCAAGAAGTTCCTTCTTTTCCATCTTTGACAACAATTCCGGCGGCTGCAAGTCCGTCGCGAATTTTGTCAGAGGTTCCCCAATCTTTGTTTGAGCGAGCTTCTGATCGAAGATCCAACACCAAATCCATCACAGGTTTCAGGCGTGTTTCTCCTTGAGATGAAGTTTGTTTCAAACCAAGAACATTCACCACAAAGGCTTTTATTTCCGATTGAAGTGTCGCTAAATCATCTGAAGAAATTGTCGCTTTCCCATCGTTGATAGAATTGATGAACTTCACTGCATCGAAGAGATGAGCCACCAAGATTGGTGTATTGAAATCATCGTCCATTGCTTGATAGAACTTCGAAATCAACTCACTAACGTTTTGAGAAGATTCATTGGACGCTTTCAAATTCTCGAGAACCTCCATTGCTTCTACCAGTCTTGTATATCCTTTTTCTGCTGCTGACAATGCGTCAGAAGTGAAATCCAAAGTAGAGCGATAATGTGCTTGCATCATGAAGAAACGCACGGTCATTGGATCGTATCCTTTCTCGAGAAGATTGTTCTCTCCCGAAAACAACTCATGCGGAAGGATGCTGTTTCCTGTCGACTTTGACATTTTCTTTCCATTCAAGGTCAGCATGTTTCCGTGCATCCAATAACGAACAGGTGCTTTTCCGTTTGAAGCCGTTCCTTGAGCAATTTCACATTCGTGGTGAGGGAATTTCAAATCCATTCCTCCTCCGTGAATATCAAATTCTTCACCCAAGTACTTCGTGCTCATTGCTGAACATTCAAGGTGCCAACCAGGGAATCCCATTCCCCAAGGCGAAGGCCATTTCATCAAATGTTCATCTGAAGCATTTTTCCAAAGTGCAAAATCCAATGGTGCTCGTTTTTCGTCTTGTCCATCCAGTTCGCGCGTATTGGAAATCAAATCTTCGATCTTGCGACCAGAAAGTTCTCCATACGGATGTGATTCGTTGTATTTCTCAACATCGAAGTAAACCGAACCATTCGATTCGTAGGCAAAGCCGTTTTTCAAAATCGCTTGAATCATGTCGATTTGTTCGATGATGTGTCCCGTTGCTGTTGGTTCGATATTCGGAGGAAAAGCATTGAACTGATCCATCACTTTGTGGAAGTCTACCGTGTATTGTTGGACAATTTCCATCGGCTCCAATTGTTCCAAACGTGCCTTCTTTGCAATTTTATCCTCCCCTTGATCCGCGTCATCTACAAGGTGACCAACATCCGTAATGTTTCGAACGTATCGCACTTTGTATCCGAGGTGAATCAAATAGCGATACACCATATCGAAAGAGATAAATGATCGGCAATTTCCTAGGTGAACATTGCTGTAAACCGTTGGTCCACAAACATACAATCCTACAAAGCCTTCATTTACGGGTTTGAACTGCTCCTTACTTCCTTTCAAGGAGTTGTAGATATGTAATTGATCACTGATACTTGACATGTATAAATTCGATTGGTGTTTGGAACAAATATAGGTTTATTTAGATTTGAAACAACAGGAAAAGCTCAATCAAACTCTCATGTTTAAAGATGATTTATAGGCAATTAAAAAATTTCGCTTATTTTTGTTCGAGGCACTTTAATGCTTGACACTACTCTAAATACTAAATGAAAACCAACTCTATGCGGAACAACCTTCCGAAGTGTTTAGCATTCGTGCTATTCCTTTCCGCTTTTTTTCAAATTACTGCTCAGGTGGACACTTTGTTCTGGTTTGCTGCTCCTGAAGTTGCTGCTTCAGAGGGAGACTCTCCTATTCAATTGCGCTTCATGACGTATGCTGATCCAGCTACAGTAACGGTATCCTTGCCTGCCAATGGGGCTTTCACACCTATTTCGGTTAGCATTGCTGCGAACAGCACGAACAGTATTGATCTTACACCTTTCTTGGCCTTAATTGAAAGTCCAGCGGGAAATACTGTCTCCAACAACGGATTAAAAATTGAATCCACAGGTGCAATTGGAGCGTTTTATGAATTGGGCTCAGCCACAAATAAGGAACTCTTTTCGCTTAAAGGTTCGAAAGCTCTCGGGACAAACTTCTATACACCTTTTCAAAATCATTGGGATAATGCAGTGACTACTCCAGTATCTTTTTCATCGATTGACATCGTTGCAAGTGAAGACGGAACTACTGTTTTAATTACACCGCGAACGGCAATAACTGGACATCCACAAGATTCAACTTTCTCTTTTATCCTGAATGAGGGAGAAACCTACAGTGCGCGCGACATGAATGTCTCTGGGGCATCTTCCTTATCTGGGTCAATTGTTTCTTCGGATAAACCGATCGCATTGACACTTTTTTCAGGCGCATTAACGGAAGGTTCTTGCTCGAACTCGATGGGAGATCAAATAACGAATGCGTCATTCACTGGAACAAAATTTGCCATCAATAAAGGAACCTCCTCATTCGATAGAGCGTATGTTTTGGCCACAGAAAATGGAACGGGAATAACCGTTACCAACTCAGGAACTAATTCAACCTTAATAAATTGGGGTGAATCCTACGAAATCGATCTGAATGATCCACAAACGCACATTGAAACAACAAAACCAGTGTATGTTTGGCATGCATCAGGATATGGTTGCGAACTAAGTGGCGCGCAAGTTCCACATGTTAGTTGTGCAGGAACTTACTCAACCGCTTTCACACGTACTACCAGCGATTCTTTAGGATTAATGCTTTACACACGAACTGGATTTGAAAGTCAATTTGCAATAAACGGAAATACGACTTTGATTACCGCTCCGCAATTTGTGGATGTTCCAGGAACCGCTGGGAGCTACAAAATGGCCGCCATTTACTTGTCAACTTCTGACATTCCTGTTGGATCATACAGCGAAGTAACCAATTCGGGTGATATTTTTGGTCTGGGAATTATCCAAGGGAATAGTGGTTCAGGTGCTGGATATACATACTTATCAGAATTTGTATCCTATCCTTTCGCGACAGCGGGTAATGACACAACTATCTGTGCCAACAGAACATTACCCTTAGATGGTCTCATTGGCGGAGGTGACATTACCGGATCGTGGAGTACGAGCGGATTTGGTTCTTTTGCCCTTTCATCAAACACCTTGACAAACGAATATGTTCCAAGTCCATTGGACACCTTGATTTCGCCAATTCAACTCATATTAAATTCAACGGGAGGTTGTCCAAATAGAAAAGACACGATTATTTTGGATGTTACTCCCGCACCGATCGTTTCGGCTTCGGCAGATCAGACTTTGTGCGAAAACAACTCTGCAACTCAGCTCGCTGGTGCAATTAGTGGAGGCGCATCAACAGGAACTTGGAGCACTTTGGGAACTGGAACATTCGATCCTGACCCTGATACATTAGACGCAAGCTACTTACCCTCCGCAGCAGATTTAAGCGCAGGGGTCGTACAACTTGTTTTGACTTCAACCAACATGGCAAACTGCGAAGCAGAAACCGACACCATGGAAATCACCTTTACTGGACCTCCAGTGGTAGATGCTGGCGTGGACACCATTATGGTTTGTGAAAACGCGGCAACTGTATCGCTGAGTGGATCTGTCTCTGGCGCGACAAGCACCGGTAAATGGACAACTTCTGGTGGTGGTGTTTTTCAACCAAACAACTTGGATTTAAACGCGGATTATCAACCGAGTCCTGCAGATATCGCCAGTGGAGAAATTATGCTTTTGTTGGAATCGACAGGGAACGGCAGTTGTTCGCCAGAATACGATAGTATTGTTGTTGTATTCACTCCTGCACCAGTTGTAGATGCGGGTACAAATTTCCTCGTTTGTTCGAACGATGCAAGCGTAGATTTAAGCGGATCGATTACTGGCCCAACAAATACTGGAATCTGGTCTGGAGGAAGTGGAACGTACAACGGAAGCGATACAGACTTGAATGCGACCTACACGCCAACTGCCTCTGAAATATCGTCTGGGAACTTGTTCTTAACCTTGACGTCAACGAATAATGCAGGATGCGCATCGGAAAATGACGTAGTTCAGATTTCCTTCGTCGCTCCTCCATTTGCCAATTTCAGTTTCACAGAAGAGTGTCTGTATGATGCATCCAACTTTACCGATTTCTCTTTACCAGGATTTGGTACTTTGACTTCTTGGGAGTGGGATTTTGGAGATGGTCAATCTTCAACCGACCCGAACGTTTCTCATCCTTTTGCAAGCGCTGGGACTTATGCAGTTCAATTGATCGTAACGTCGAACATTGGTTGTTCGGATAGCATTACTCAAAATGTAGATGCCTTTGAAGTTCCTGTTGCCGCCTTTACAGCCTCTTCGGATTGTCCAAACAATCAAATTATTGTTGATTTCACAGACAACTCGACAAGTGGTGATGCTTTAAATTACTGGTTTTACGATTTTGGTGGAGCGGGAAGCAGTGCTACCGAGAATGCTACACAGCTCTTCACTGCCCAAGGAGATTACGACATCACTCACATTGTAGGAACGGTTAATGGTTGTTACGACACGATTGTACAGAACCTAAATGTACCTCCGTACCCTACAGCAGGATTCAGCTACAACACCAACAATGGACTCAACATTGGGGCAGTTTTCAACTTCATCAATACTTCCACAAACGCGACAGATTACTTTTGGGAGTTTGGAAACAACAACACATCCATCGAAGAAGATCCAACAAATACTTACTTCAGCAATGGCACCTATGTCATCACTCAATACGTAACTGGCGCTTTGGGTTGTTCAGATAGCACTTCGCTGTCGATCACGATCAACACTGTTACCAATGAAATCACGACACTGATTCCGAATGCTATTTCACCAAACGGTGATGGTAAAAATGATATCTGGAAATTGGACTTCATCAACTTGCTCTATCCAGATGCACGTGTAGAAGTTTACAATCAATGGGGGCAGCAAATATTCTTTTCTAAAGGATATAACTTCCCTTGGGATGGAAGGTATAATGGAGAATTACTCCCAGAATCAACGTATTACTATATAATAGATGTAAATGACGTTGGCAATGAGGAGGATGTTTTTAAGGGTACCGTGTTAATTCTTAATACCAAGAAATAGGATGAAGACATTACTAATCATACTCGTATTTGTTCTAGGTTGTGCCACATCGGCTTCGGCCCAACAGCGATCTGTGTATTCCAACTTCTTGTTGAATGATTATTACTACAATCCTGCCATTTCAGGAAGTAGAGAGGTTCATCAGGCGAATATCACTTACCGCAATCAGTGGGTTGGTTTTGATGGAGCCCCTAGTTTGATCATGGGGAATTTTAATGGATCTCTCAAAAACGAAGGCAAAATTGGATACGGTATTTCTCTAATTTCTGAGACAGCTGGTATCACTCAAAATACTGGAGTTTATTTGAACTATGCGCATCATTTCAAACTGTCTGATAAGATAAAATTGGGCTTGGGTATTCAACCTGGATACATGCAGTACCGTGTTAAATTGTACGATGCTCAATTGGCTGACCAAGGAGATGAAGTATTAACCGGAAGCGTTTACTCAGCTACTGCGATTGATGTCAGCTCTGGATTTCACCTCTACTCAGAGAAATTCTTCCTAATGGGATCGATGCACCACATGCTGAGTCGAGACATCCAATTCACTTCGTACAATAGCAACCTTGAATTTCATTACACAGCCATTGGAGGGTTCAACATCAATTTGAATGCAGATCCAAAGAAGAAAAAAATGCCAATTGATATTCAGCCAAGTTTCCTCATTCGGTATGTGAAACCACTGCCTATTCAGTATAGCATTATGTTGAAATCGACCTTTAACAAGAAATACTGGGCAGGCTTGATCTTCAGATCAGATGATGCAGTAGGTCTCTCCTTGGGGATGCAAATCGGTGAGAAGTTCAGTTTTGGGTATGGCTTCGATTATACCTTAACGGGGATGAGTTCTTATCAAGCGGGATCGCACGAGATTATGCTATCGTATGTCATCAGCAAGAAAAAGCCTTCGTTGGCTGAAAAGGACGATGAACTCAACAAGAGCATTATTGAAGAGTTGCAAAAATCAATTGAAGAAAAATAGAAAAAACAGGCCTCATGAAGCGACTAAAGTATATCATTCTTCTTTTCTTTCTCGGTCAAATGACGTTGAGCAATGTCCACGCGCAAATTGACACCTTGTTTTGGTTTGCTGCGCCTTGGGTGACGCCTGATCACGATAACAATACGCAACTCGCTTTCCGTATTTCATCTTTCTCAACACCTTCAAACGTTCGACTACAACTTCCTTCTCAAGGATACGATACAACCTTTATTGTTCCGGCTAGCACGGTGAGTTCAATTCCTTTGAATCACATTGTGGATGACTTAGAAAGTAAGCCCGCTGATAACATTCTGACTTCCGGTGTGAAAATTACCTCAGACGAATTAATCACAGTCGTTTATGACTTTGTTTCTGATACGATTACCATTACACCAGGAACACCCAATAACCCCGAGACCTATTCATTAAAGGGTCAAAATGGAATGGGAACTGAATTTGTTACGCCATTTCAGACATTGTGGAACAATCGATTACTTACCAATGATAGAAACGGTGATGGTGTCGTCACACAACCTTATCAGTATTTTTCGATTATTGCAACGGAGGACAACACAACAGTGTACATTACCCCACGCACTAGCGTTGTTGGAGGTCACCCGGCTAACGTCACATATTCAGTGTTTTTGCCTGTCGCAGGAAACGTTTACACCTGCCAGAACACCACCCAATTGACTAGCGATCCGGGCAATACGCTCAGTGGATCAATTGTCGTATCTGATAAACCTGTTTCTGTCACCATTAATGACGATTCCGTGAATCCCTCTGGTGGAGGAGGCTGTTTCGATTTAATGGGAGATCAAATTGTGCCAACTGATGTAATCGGGAATGATTACATCATCAACAGAGGCTTCCTGAACCCTGGATCGGATGAATCCGTTTTCATTATTGCAAGCGAGAATTTCACAAATGTGACCATCGATGATGGTGCCGTTACGACTCAATTAATGAATCAAGGGAGTACCTTTCAATATTCGATCTTGCAACCCCTCACCTCGATTACTTCTGATAATCCTGTGTACGTTGTTCACATGTCAGGATACGGTTGTGAGCTTGGTATGGCGATCATTCCTCCTTCGAATTGTGCAGGTTCTGATGAAGTCGCCTTTGGACGAAACAACGCTCAATCATTCTTGCTAAACATTCTCTGTCGAGATGGCGATCACACGAATTTCCAATTAAACGGGAATCCAGCTTTGGTTCCTGCAGCTGCGTTCAACATCGTACCAGGAACTGGTGGGGTATGGCGTGGAGCTCAAATCGATTATCCGACTGGTGATATTGCCGTTGGAACGCAAAACTTGATCACGAACTCAACTGGACTGTTTTCTTTGGGGGTGATTAATGGTGGAGCTACAACTGGTTGCCTCTATCATTACATGTCTTCCTTTAACAGAAAGGTGATTACAACTGCTGGGAATGATACTACGCTGTGTAACGGTGTTGCTTCAATTGATTTGAACGGAAGCGTATCTGGAGGGGCCACAACCGGTATCTGGACTGTTGAAAATGGAACTGGAACCCTCAACAATCCAACAAACTTATCGACCACTTACGACTTCAGTCCTGGTGATTACACACAAGGTCCTTTGACATTCATTTTGGAATCGACGGGGAATTGTAACCCTGTTAGCGATACCGTGATTGTCAACTTCATTCAATCTCCCGTTGCTGAAGCTGGAAACGATGATTCGTATTGTACCAACAACGTGGGTATAGTGCCTATTTCTGGAAATGTCAATTTTGCGGCAGGTGCGAATTGGACAGGAGGAAATGGTGGAGCCTTCGGTAATCCAGGGAATCTATCGACGACTTACACACCATCTCCAACGGATATTGCCAACGACAGTGTGGTCTTGTACCTCACCTCGGCTGGTAGCTTTTTCTCATGTCCGGATGACGTAGATTCTTTGACAATCTTCTTCACTGAAGCACCAACTGTCTTTGCAGGAGCAGATCTGGTTGTGTGTGCAACTGAGTCAGAAGTTATCCTGAGTGGAAATGTATCTGGGTCAACAAATACAGGAACTTGGACAACTTCGGGTTCTGGAAGTTATTCACCAAATGCCAACGATCTAGGAGCGACATACAATATCAGTTCTGCTGACACTGCGGTTGGAAATGTCATTCTAACATTGACTTCCACAAATAACGGAAACTGCCTTGCGGAGCAAGATGACATTCAAATAAACTTCTTAACTGCACCTGAAGTGACCATCACAAGTGACGACAGTATCTGCGCCAATTTGAGTTTGATGGACCTCACTGGTACGGTAACCGCAGGATTTTCATCTACATGGACAACAGGCGGATTCGGTTCTGTCATCAATCCAAGTTCCTTGAACACGCAATACACCATAACAACTCCAGATACGACTGCAGGTTTTGTTGATCTGTTCTTAACAACAAACGCGGGAATCTGTCCCGCAATTGAGGATTCCTTCCGTGTATTCTTTATCGAACCACCTATTGCAGATGCTGGTGTCGACTTAGACTTCTGTAGCAACGAAGTGGTGCAATTAAACGGTGTGATTTCTGGAGCAAATACCACGGGCTCGTGGTCGACAATGGGAACGGGATCGTTTAGCCCGAGCAGTAACTTCTTAATTACAAACTACATTCCATCGGCGCAAGATGTTTCCAATGGGTCTGTCAACTTGATTTTAACCACATCCAGTGCATTCGGTTGTGTTCCAGACAACGATGACCTAACGATTACTTTCCTTGAAACCCCGATAGCGGATTTTACGGTGAATACCGCTTGCTTCGGATCGAATAGTGAATTCTTGGATGCCTCGACGATTTCTTCTGGGTTTATCTCAAATTGGGATTGGGCATTTGGAGACGGAGATTCATCCATTGCTCAAGATCCTTTACATATTTATCCAGGAAGTGGCTCTTATAACGCAACACTGATCGCAACGGCAAATAATGGCTGTTCAGATACCGTAACGTATCCTGTAAATGTGAACCCTGTTCCAATTGCCGATTTCTCGCCGACAACGGCTTGTGAGAATACACCTATTATCTTTAATGATCTGAGCTTTATTTCGAGTGGTAGCATCGATCAATGGCTCTACGATTTTGGAAGTGGTAATACCGCAGCCGTTTCGGATCCAACGTTTGTATTTAGCAGTGCCGGAGGATTCCCTGTAACCTTAACTGTTACATCTGATCTCGGTTGTACCGATGATACAACAATCAATTTATCGATCAACCCAGCGCCAGTAGCCAACTTTACCTTTGTTCCGAATCCGGCGCTTGTGTTGGAAAACGTATACTTCTCAGATCAATCGTTTGGGAATGGAATCACTGATTGGCTTTGGAATTTCGGTGATGGCGAAGGAAACAACCTTCAAAATCCGATTCATGATTATGCCGAAGGTGGAGAGTATGAAATTTCTCTTGTTGTCGTGGATGCCAATGGCTGTATGGACACCGTTACGAAACTCATTACAATTGCACTTCCTCCCGTTTTACCGACTGGATTTACGCCAAACGGAGACGGTGAGAATGATGAACACATTATACGTGGAGGACCCTTTCAATCTGTCGACTATAGAGTCTACAACAACTGGGGTGAACTCATCTTTACCTCAAACGGAGATTTGATTGGCTGGGACGGAAACTTCAAAGGAGAGCCCGCACCAGTGGGTGTTTACACTTGGACTTTTGTCGTGACTCTGGCGAATGGGAAAATTATTAAGCAATCTGGTGACGTCACCCTAATTCGATAATGATCATGAAAAGACTACTTATCATCATTATTTTTGTGGGCGCTTCTTTTCTAGGAAGGTCTCAGGATGCGCACCTGTCCATGTACGATGCTTCTCCCTTGTATTTGAATCCAGCCATGACGGGTGTGTTTGAAGGGAATTGGCGATTACATGCTCAGTATCGAACGCAATGGAAATCTGTTAACTACAAACCTTATAACTCCGCTCTTTTGAGCCTTGATGTTCCGAAAGGAAAATGGGGATTTGGAGGACAGATTTCGAATTTCCGAGCAGGTTTTGGAAATTACAATGCTGCACAAGGAATGGCATCTGTGGCATACACCACACCGATCGATAAAGGAAAAGGACACAACATTTCCTTTGGATTGCAAGCAGGTTTGGCTCAAAAATCAGTTGAGTATCAATTACTCTCTTACGACAACCAATACACGACTTCCAATGGTGGTGGCTTCGATCAAACCATTTCCTCAGGTGAGGACTTTCAAGGGCAGTCGATCATTGTTCCAGTTACGAATGCTGGGGTGATGTACTTCTTTTCGAAACAACAAGCTTTTTTAAATCCGTTTGTGGGGGTTTCAGCATTCAACCTCATTGAACCGCGCGAAACCTTTCTTGGAAATGACAACGATCTTCCGATGCGATTTTTCGGACACATCGGAACGAGAATCAATATTACAGAGACCTTTTACGTGCTTCCAAAAGTACTTTTCATGTATCAGCGTGAATTTCAGGAACAAACCTACGCAGTTGACGTTGGCTATTTCCTAAAAGGAGCTGAATTGTATTTAATTGGAGGATTGATCTACAGAGAAGCAGACGCCGGAATTATTACAGTGGGTGCGAAAATGGATCATTTTGTAGCAAAAATTGGTTACGATTTTAATGTTTCAACGCTTTCAACGGTTTCCTCTGGTCGCGGTGGATTGGAATTATCTTTCACCTACATCCACATCAAGAACAAACCTAAAACAGCTAAAATTTGTCCTCGCCTATAATGAAGAACGCTTTGAAAAAATACCTCATTATCTGTTTGACCTTGCTTCCGTTTTTGGCAACGAGTCAATCGCGGAAAGTTTCATTGTTCAATGCCGATGAATTCTACAGCCATGCGGACTATCACAACGCCCTTTTAAATTATCAGAGTGCATTGAGTGATACCTTCGGTATTCAGTCGATGATTATACCGTATGACATCAATTATTCGAAACAACGACTCAAAAACAAACCAACTCAAGTAGATTCAAATCACGTTGTGCCGATTAAAGACTACATCGAACATCAAATTGGAATGTGTTTGATTCACACCTTCGATTACAAAAAGGCGGAGGCTCATTTTTCGGAGAAGAAGACTGTTGATTCTTATCCTGAAGACCTTTACCATTTGGCGGTCGCTCAGATGAACATGAATCACCACGAGGATGCTATTACAACATTTGAGAAGTACATTGCCTCTGAAAATTATTCAGATTCCTTACTGCGAAGTGCCCAATTGAGCATTACGGGTTGTTTTTATGCGCTTGATAAAACAAGCAAGCACGAAAAGGTCACGGTTGCATTAGCGGATACGGCTGTATTCAACAGAGGAACGGCTTCTTTTGCTCCCATGTACTTTGGTAGTGAAAACAAGTTGATGTTCACCAGCGCTCGCGAAGGCGGTGTATTGTTCGATCCTGAAAAGCAAGAATCAGCGTATTTGTGTGATCTCTATTGGACAGAAATGAATGCCGACAGTTCATGGAACCCTGCACGAAATTTTGGACGCCCACTGAATTCTGGTCAACACGACGCATCAGGAACACTCAGTAGCAAGAACATCATCTATTACACCCGCTGGAACGACGAAGATCGATCAGAGCAAAGCATCTACCTCGCACGAATGGTAGACATGAAGTTCTACGAAGCGTTCAAGTTGCCTGCATCCGTGAATGTTCCAGGTTATCGAAGTATCAACCCGTTTGTATCTACTGATGGACGCACGCTGTACTTTGCAAGTGATCGTCCTGGAGGCGAGGGTGGATTGGACATTTGGACCATTGAAATTGATGAAACTGGAAACGTAACAGGTGAGGCGAAAAACATCGGAAGACCCATTAATTCAGAATTGGATGAAATGTCTCCTTTCTTTCACGAAGTGTCGTCTGTATTGTTCTTTAGTTCGAACGGACTGAATTCAATGGGAGGACTAGACATCTTCAAAGCGCCTTACAACAAGCAAAATAAAGGTTTCGATAATCCAGTAAATATGGGCTCACCGATCAACTCGAGCCGAGACGATGCTTACATGATCTGGGACGCGATGTTGAACATTGGATATTTCTCAAGTGATCGCGAGGACTGTGAAGCCGGTCATTGTTATGACATCTATCGAGTTGTGAACGAACCTATACGCATTTTCTTAGAAGGTTATGCCTATGACAACGATACGGGTGATCCTTTGCCTGAAACCAAACTGACGTTCAAAGATATCGAGTTCGTTTTCGAGCCATTTGAAATTATGACGGATGAGAACGGGTTCTACCGAACAGAGTTGGATAACAATCAGGAGATCTTCATTAAGGCCACGAAAGAAAAGTATTTTGCCGATGCTGCAACGATTAACACGAAACCGATCACCTCATCAACGACGCTTATTCAGGACTTCTACTTGAACCCGATTCCACAAGATGAAATCGAGATTGATGGGATCGAGTATGACTTCAACTCTGCAAAACTCCGACCTAGTTCAAAAGTAATCTTGGATGAGTTATTCGAGTTCCTTGAACTGAACAACAACTTAGTCATCGAAATAAACTCTCATACTGATGCTCGTGGATCCGATAGTTACAATCTGTCTTTGTCGAAAAGAAGAGCGAAATCCTGTGTTGATTACTTGCTGACTCTTGGTCTTGACGAAGGTCGATTGAAGGCAATTGGATTTGGAGAAACAACACCCAATTTCCTGAAAGACGAGAAGAAAAAGCCCGTCCTCGACGAAAATGGAGACCGCGTGATATTAACCGAAGCGTACATTAATGCTCAGCCTGATGAGGAAACTCGGGAGAAATATCACCAACGAAACCGACGAACTGCATTTAAAGTTGTCGGCGAATCTTTCATTCTGAAAAGCAAGTAAAAAGGGGAGTGGTTATTCTAGTTGTAGTATGCTATCTGCTTACTTAAGGGAGATCAAAAGGTCGTTGTATTGCTCGAGTACTGCCAAATATTTGTTCTTCCAATATTCGACTTCTTCTTTGTCATTACCAAAGGACTGAGATGGTTCATTCATCATTTGTTTGGCCATACTTACCTTGTAAGTTTTCAATTCCTTGATGTCTTCGGTAAAGTCGTGATGAATGATTTTTCCAATTGCCAAGATGTAATCAACCGGCACTGTTCGACTCTCGAATATCTGGTAAACCCATCTTCGGCTTTTACCCATCCTGTTAGCTAACCGCGTGATGGAAAACCCACTTTCGCGCACAGCTTTTTCAATTATTTCACCCTTATGTTGCATACTTTACAAAGGTCTGAAACTGGGTGTGAAATAAATATTTCGTATAAAATACAATAATGTATACATGGTGTCCTTTTAATTACACTTTATACTCACTAATGCGCATAGCAATTTTCTAGATATTAAATGCATATCGGGTATTTGGGAGTTATAATGCGAAAATACTAATTTTCGTGATTCCGAAAAAATTGGTGCGGTTTTCCGCATATTCGTTAGCGTTTACTCGCATTCCGAAGGGGAGATTCAATGAAATTTTCAGGTAAAAAAGGCAATTTACGTCATCGACAGCGGTTTGGACAGAAATGAAACCTTTTTGATAACAATCACCTCTCTCTACCCCAATGGTTCTCAGATAGCTTCGAGAATTTCAGCTATGAATTCATCCTTTCAGTGTGGTATTTCGGTGTGTTTCACAACTAAAACTAACTATTACAACCAAATAGCGGATAATTGCCCTTTTTGGTTTGTATTCCGAATTGGTTAAAATAGAAATGGAGAATGCTCAAGAATTGGACTGAACTTTCAAGTGAAAAACAGACCAACTTACACAAATGCGTCATTTGTGATAATTTATTCGCACAATGTGACATTAGGGAATTCCGGACCGAGATGAAAGATTGAATACCTACTTCAACGAAATGAGTAGGTCGTTGTATTTTTCCAATACGGACAGGTACTTATTCTTCCAATATTCTACTTCGTCCTTGTCAGTTCCAAATCCTCGTTGCGGATCGTTGGTGATTTGCTTAGCGATACTCACTTTGTAGTGCTTCAAATCTTCGATATCTTCACTGAAATCATGATGAATGACTTTTCCAATTGCGATAATATAATCCACAGGTACGGTTCGACTTTTGAAGATCTGGTAGACCCATCTTCGACTTTTGCCCATTCTTTTGGCCAGGCGCGTAATAGAAAAGCCACTTTCGCGCACTGCTTGCTCGATAATTTCACCTTTGTGTTGCATCTAAACAAATATCGAAACTAAAGTGTGTATTTTTAGTTTCAATATGATACTCGATAATGTGCTATTGGTGCTTTTTGATTACGCTTTTTACTCAATAGTGAAAACTTAATGCTCGAATTAAGAAGTGAGGTACTGCACCTAATTACTTCTGATCAATCAACTCGGCATCTACCTCCTTCTTTGTCCTCAACAGGTAAAAGACATTGACGCACACAATCGCCGTATTCGTGATAATAATTGGCCAAGAAGCTAGCAGAATGCCGTAGGTGATGAAAAAGGCACACCCGACAATATTTACGATGCGCAGCTTCGTCATTTCTTTCATGACAAAGGATAAAAGTACAAACGCGCTCGCCACGTACCCAATTAGTTCAATGTAGTCCATAGTGTATTACTGTTGATTGTGCGCTGCAATATCGCGAAAATCGTCGACTAGAGCGGCTTGATGTTCAATTCTGCCATTTGCTCCTCGTTCAAAGGAGATGGTGCGTCAATCATCACATCTCTTCCGCTGTTGTTTTTCGGGAAAGCGATGTAATCACGGATAGATTCTGATCCACCCATTGTTGCAACTAAACGATCCAATCCGAAGGCAAGACCACCGTGAGGAGGCGCCCCGTATTCAAACGCTGACATCAAGAAACCAAATTGCGCTTCAGCTTCTTCTTTCGTGAATCCGAGAAGATCAAACATGCGCGATTGTACATCACGGTCGTGGATACGAATAGATCCTCCACCAAGTTCAACACCATTCATTGCCAAATCATACGCGTTTGCGCGAACTTTTCCTGGCTCTGAATCCAAGAGGTGCATGTCCTCAGGTTTTGGAGAGGTGAAAGGGTGGTGCATTGCATGGAATCGTTCTGATTCTTCGTCCCACTCCAACAATGGAAAGTCAACGACCCAAAGAGGTTTGAATACCTTTGGATCTCTCAATCCCAATTCGTTCCCCATGTGCAAACGAAGTTCATTCAATTGCTTGCGCGTTTTATCTAGATCACCACTCAAAACGAGGAGTAAATCTCCAGGTTTCGCATTGGCCGCTTCAGCCCATTTTGCCAAATCTTCTTGTGAGTAGAATTTATCCACAGATGATTTGAAAGATCCGTCTTCGTTGCATTTAACGTAGATCATTCCTTTCGCTCCAATTTGTGGACGGCGTACCCAATCGATGAGTTTGTCTAATTGCTTTCTCGTATACACCGCGCACTGTTCAGCGTTGATTCCTAAGATCGACTCTGCAGAATCAAAGATTCCAAACCCATTTCCTTTGGCGATTTCGCTCAAATCCACGAACTCCATTCCAAAGCGAATATCTGGTTTATCTGATCCGTAACGCTTCATTGCTTCGGCGTAAGTCATGCGTGGGAACCTCTCTTCCAAATCAACTCCCTTCACTGCATTGAACAGATGTTGAATCATTCCTTCGAAGGTGTTCAAAACATCTTCTTGATCAACAAACGCCATTTCGCAGTCAATTTGCGTAAACTCTGGTTGGCGATCCGCACGTAAATCTTCATCTCTGAAACATTTCACGATTTGGTAGTAACGATCAAAACCAGAAACCATCAATAACTGCTTGAAGGTTTGAGGTGATTGCGGAAGGGCGTAAAATTGTCCTTCATTCATGCGACTTGGCACTACGAAATCACGCGCTCCTTCAGGTGTCGATTTGATCAATACTGGTGTTTCAACATCCAAGAAATCTTGTGAATCCAAGTACTTTCTTGTTTCGAGTGAAACTTTGTTTCTCAATCTCAATTTTTCCTGAACCGGGTTTCTTCTTAAGTCCAAGTAGCGGTACTGAGCGCGAAGCTCTTCCCCACCATCGGTTTCGTCTTCTATGGTAAAAGGAGGAGTCAAAGATGCATTCAACACCTTCACTTCTTCGATCTTCACTTCGATTTCTCCTGTTGGGATATTTGGATTTGCCGCACTACGTGCCGAAACTGTTCCAACTAGTTGTACTACGAACTCACGACCCAAAGACTTCAAAGTAGCCATTACATCCTCTGCGGTATCATCTTCCGCAACGATCTGAGTAATTCCATATCGATCTCTAACATCGACCCAAACAAGGTTTCCTTTATCTCTAACTGTTTGTACCCAACCAGCTAAGGTTACTTTTGTTCCAATATGTTCTGTGCGCAATTCGCCGCAAGTGTGAGTTCTGTACATGTGCATTATTTATTCGGCACAAAAGTAAGGAAAGCCTTAGAAAGGATAAACCCTCAGAAGGAATAAAATGACAAGCTAGGATCGATTATTCTACAAGTGGATTTCAATCGAGGATGAAGAAGATGAAGTTTTAACTTTTAAGAAGTAGTTTCCATGTGATGAATCATCATTTAATTCTATCAATTGTTGATGTTCACCTTGTTGTTGAGATGTCTACTCTAAAATAGGTTTTACCACTTCCCCAGCGAGATTATTGCGTTTGATTGCAGTCTCGAAATTTATTACTCGCAACTAGTTTAAGTAGCGGCTCCCTGATGTTCGTGTATTTCGCCCAGGGTGTTTTCTATTCAGCCCTTTTAAGTCATCGTAGCTCGGTGCGGGAGGTAAGTAGAAGTACGTTTGTTTATTCGCCTTGAGCGGCAGCACATAACGGATGCTTAAGCTGTGTTTTGGTAGCTGATACCATTCTTGCTTTTTCTTGCGGATGAAATTATATCCGTAAAGCAATTGAAAATGATAAATAGAGGTGCCAATGAAGGGTTTGAAACCAAAGGCTGAAACATCATTGGAAAAATTATAATTGACGCCCATTCCAAGCGAGATAAGACCATAAACACCTATTTCCAAATCAACGGCATTTAATTCTCGCTCAAGTGATCTTCGGTATATTAGCTGATAGCCACTCGTCATTCCAAAATCGGTTGTTGTTTCCGCAAAATTATAGGTCAAGCCGAGTTGAACTTCTTGCGCCTTCAAAAAATTGTAGCCTACAATCAAGCCTAGAAAAGAGGGTGAGTAATTTTTGGCGTAAGGATATTTGCGCTTGTAATCATCTAAGTCGTAAGAATAATCGTAATTGTAATACGGCCCCTCAGAATAAAAGCGATCCTGCGCAAAGCTTGTGCTAAGTGCAAACAGGAATAAACAAGAAACGATTAAGCGCATCCTTGAAAATAAGCATAAATCACTAAAGCGGAATATTCCCGTGCTTTTTCTTTGGCAGTGACTCAACCTTGTTTTCCAACATTTTGAATCCGACAATTAGCTTCGCTCGTGTTTCCTCTGGAAGAATCACCTCATCTATAATTCCACGTTCAGCAGCGCGGTACGGATTTGCGAACATATCAGCGTATTCTGCTTCCTTTTCTTTCCATTTATCCTCTGGGCTGTCCGCAGCGGCAATTTCACGTTTGAAAATGATTTCGGCTGCTCCTTTTGCTCCCATTACAGCAATTTCGGCAGTTGGCCAAGCATAATTCAAGTCTGCTCCGATACTCTTAGAGTTCATTACATCAAATGCTCCTCCGTAGGCTTTGCGGGTGATAACAGTAATTCGTGGAACTGTTGCTTCCGCAAACGCGTACAATAATTTCGCTCCATGAGAAATAATTCCTCGCCACTCTTGGTCCGTTCCAGGTAAGAATCCAGGAACATCTTCAACAACCAGTAATGGAATATTAAAGGCATCACAGAAACGAACAAAACGTGCTCCTTTTCGCGAAGAATCAATGTCTAAGACTCCTGCCAATGCCGCAGGTTGATTGGCAACAACGCCAATTGTTCTTCCCTCTAATCGAGCGAAACCAACCACAATGTTTTTGGCGAAATCTTCGTGCACCTCACGGAAACTATCATCATCAATTAAGGAATCAACTACTTTCCGAATATCATAAGGAAGATTGACATTATCTGGAAGAATGGATTGAATGGCTTTGTTCTTTGCAGTCGTAAACTCAAATTGAGTCGTCATTGGTGCAAGCTCCTCAGCATTCTGAGGCATGTAAGTCAAAATATCACGCACTTGCTTGATCACCTCAACATCGTTTCCAGCTGTAAAATGGTTCACTCCTGATTTCTCTGCGTGTGCTTTCGCTCCACCCAAATCTTCAGATGTCACTTCTTCGTGCGTTACCGTTTTTACAACGTTTGGTCCTGTAACGAACATGTATGAAGTATCTTCAACCATGAACACAAAATCTGTCAATGCTGGAGAGTAAACTGCACCTCCCGCACATGGCCCCATAATCACGCTCAACTGAGGAATTACACCAGATGCACGCGTATTTCGATAGAAAATATCCGCGTAACCCGCAAGAGAAACGACCCCCTCCTGGATACGAGCTCCACCTGAATCATTCAAACCAATTAATGGCGCACCGTTCTTCATAGCTAAATCCATGATTCGACAAATTTTGTCTGCGTGCGTTTTCGAAAGTGAACCTCCAAGCACTGTGAAATCTTGAGAAAAAACGTAGATCAACCTACCGTGAATGGTTCCGAAACCGGTTACCACTCCATCCCCTGGGAATTTCATTTTATCCAGTCCAAAAGAAGTTGAAGTATGTTCCACAAGCGCTCCAATTTCTTGGAAAGAACCTTCGTCAAGTAACAATGTAACTCGCTCTCTAGCGGTTAATTTTCCCTGATCGTGCTGTCTTTTGATACGAGCTTCGCCTCCTCCAATTTTAGAAGATTCACGTTTTTCTATTAAGTGCTGATTTCTATCCATTGCTTTTCACTATTGATCGAGTGCGAACAAATATACTGAACTTGTTTAATGTTGACGCGCAAATCTGTGCGACATCTCCTGTTTCCACTGGTCTTCAGGCACTAAAAATTAATGTTCACACCCAAATAAACCGTTTGAACATTAAACAATGTTCGAGCATCAGTCGGGCATTTGCTTCGTATTCTGTATTTTTGCATCATAAATCAACCATCAATCTTATTAAAAATGATTAAATCAACATTAACTAAACTTGCGTTCCTTTTCATCGTTGCGATTTCATTCACAGCATGTGATAAATACGAAGAAGGAGCGAACATCTCACTTTTGACTGCAAAAATGCGTGTTACAAATTCATGGGTGTCTTCATCATACGTGTATGAAACTGCTGCGGGTAACACTTCATCAAACACTTCAGAATTGACAATTGAAAAAGACGGTACGTTCACAAACGTAGTTACAATTAGTCCTTTCCCAGCTTCAACAACGACTGGTACTTGGGGATTCAACTCTGACAAAACTCAACTTTTGTTGACGGAAGGAAGCACTGTTGACACGTGGGATATCATCAAATTGAAAAACAAAGAATTGAAGTTGAGACAAACAGGATCTATTTTGGGTACTGAAACAACAACAACTATCGAATACAATGCTCAATAAGCGTTGATTCAATCTTATTAAAGACCGTGCATTAAGTTGTACGGTTTTTTTTATGCGCAAAAAAAGAGGCCCCAATTCCTTGGAGCCTCCTAATTAATAGATTGCCTTTCTTGTCATTTCTTAACGAAGGGCTTGTAAACTTTTCCTTTGGTTGTTTCCACTTCCAAAATGTACGTTCCTTCGCTGATTGATTCTAATGAGAGTTCTATTTCAGTCACACTTGAATCAATTGTTTCTCTCGTTACCTCGCGTCCGTTCATGTCCGTTACTACGTAACTCAAGATTTGTGCATCACTTGAAATAATGTTAATCGAACTCACCGCTGGATTTGGATACACTTGAATCGAAGCATCCAACAATTGCTCGTCCAATCCAATTGTGCTCACTGTAGCACAGTTCGAAGTGTCAATACAACCTGCTGGGTTCCCCACGATCACGGCGTAAGATCCATTCGCAGTAGGATCGAAAGAAGCTGATGTTGCTCCTGCTACTGGGTCATTCGTTGCACAATCAATCCACTGATACGTATCTACTGATGCCGAAGCTGTTGCAGTAATATTCGTTCCAGATGCGAATGCCGTCACTGAGATTGGTGGATTCAAGGTCAAGTCGAGTGTAACTACACTGTCACAACCTGCTGCACTCTGGAAGGTTTCTGTGTAAGTACCTCCCGTAGTTAATGTTTGAGTCCCAAACTGGTACACATTTTCACATACGATCAATGAGATGTTCGAAGACGTAGGTTGATTAACTGTTAAGTTGAGTGTAATTGTACTGTCACACCCAGCAGCATTCTGGATAACCTCAGTGTATGTTCCTGCCGTTGAAACCGTTTGAGTTCCAAATGTGAAGGATTGACCTTGACAAATAGACTCATTTAAAGTACTCGTTGTTGGCGTAGCATTCGTCAGCGTTAAATTGATAATACTATCACAACCAGCTACCGATGGAAGCGTATCCGTATAAGACCCTGCAGTTGACAAAGTCTGAGTACCAAGCGTGAACGTCTGACCAGGACAGAGTCCCACAGTAAGGTTGTTAATCAATGCGCTGGCAACAGTAATCGTATCAACGCTACTAGCTATTGGGCACGCACCGTTTGAAATCTCTACATAAATGGTAGTTGTTGCTGTGAGAGGTCCAGTCGTATAAGTTGCACTTGGTCCGCTTTGCACACTCGCTCCATCCACGAAAAATTCGTAACTCGATGCTCCTAGCTGAGGCGTAATATCCAATGTTGAGTTCAAACATACAACACCGTTCGCTGAGCTGTTCGGAACTGGGAAATCATCAAATGTAAGCGTTGCATCAATCATCATGTAGCCCAAACCTGAACCAAGAGGTGCAGGTGCCCCACCGAAAAGAGGGAAAGTGACGGCCGCAATAGGATCAACATAAGAGTTGTCCTGGTTCGCAAATGGGAAATATCCAGTTGTTGCATTGGCCGATTGTCGGAAACCAACGTAGATTGTATCTCCCGAAACATCGATTGCGCCATTGAGGAAGTCAAAGTCTTGCTTTGTACCCAACATTGCTGCTGTGGTTGTAATCAGACTTGTCGAATCGATAATGACTCCATTGCCGTCTAGAAGAAATCCTTGCAATGTATTACCCGTGATAGCCGCATTATTTGGGAAGTAATTTGAAACGCTTTTCACATTCGTAAAAACACCCGATGGAATTTCATGGCGATTGGCAATAAGTCCCGCTCCAGTATTAAATCCGACGCCACCAGATTGAACTGGACTTTGTGCGTAACTGATCGTGTCACATTGAACTTGTTGATCAAAGGTCTGTGAATTATTCAATGGCAACTGATCGGCAGGAATACTTACCGTAAGCGTTTGAGCCCCTAAGTTATCGGAAGGTACTGCTGTAAACAGAACCGTTTCCGTTCCACCTGCAGGAACCGAGGGGACCGTCTGCGTGTTGGTATAAGGATTGGCTCCTGTTACTGTTAGCGTTACTGGAACATTCGTAAGCGCAGTCTGCGAAGTATTCGCAATAAACGAAGTTACCGTTTGAGTTGATTGAAGATTACGGTTCAAAATTCCTTTTTCTCCTGCTAATCCAGCAACGTTTAATTCGTTCGTGAATGGATTGGTAAACGTAAAGTTGAAACAAGGTCTCCAAGAAGATGTTTGACCTAATGTCGCTGGAGGGGTTGTGGTTGGATCCACTTGCCCTAGCCATCCACCTGTGATAGAGTTATTGGCGCTATATGAACCTGCGGTTGTCGTAAAGGTCGAACCGAGATAATCGTACGCGGCATAAACAGAACCACCTGTGTAAACAAACCCAGTTGTGAGTGTCACATCGGCTGTTGGTCCTGCAACATCTGGAACTGAATACGGTCCATTGTACACACTTGTCATTGGCGTGATAACTGTTGCCCAATTCGTAGATTTCAAATTGGTTACGTCTCCCGTGTTTTCCAGGTAGAATTGTATGTTTCCTCCTGCAGGTCCGGGTGTCGCTCCAGCATTCATTAACATGCTCAATTTTGTGATCGTTGTTCCCGGAGGAATAGACGCTAACTCAGACGCTGGAATGATAATCACCCCCCGAACAGTTGTATGGGCTGTTGTCCCATTGGGGGCTCGAAGTGTCGTCGATGTATTGGCGGTTGGCGCCGTAATTGTCAATTCTGCCTGAGAAAATCCGCCGAAGGAAATCACGGCAGAGCTTATCAGTGAAAGTAGTGTTGTTTTCATACTCTAAGTTTTTAGATTCAAACTAAAGCTAAGAAGAAAGAGCTAGCAAAAAAAATTAATGACAGAATCTTAACTGAATCCGTCGCTTTTTGCTCTCTTTTACGGAATAATTTTGATTTTCGTCGAAGAGTTAATCGATTTGTACAAGTCAGTAATGTGCTTATTCGTTAAGGAAATGCAGCCCAATGTCCAGTTCGTTCTGTTGGCGATCATGTCGTCTGTTCCTTCGGGAACGCCATGAATTCCAACTTCTCCGCCAATGGTCGCGCTGCTTTCGATGGTTCCATCTGCCTTGCGCTTTCTGAAACGACTCCAAGACTCTGCATTTGGATAATCAATCCAAATAAAATACTCCCAGCTTTTATGCGGGTACATGCTTCTGATACCAAATTCTCCTTCTGGCGTTGCTCCATCGCCTTCTTTCATTTTGTCGCTTACCGCATCGAATCCGAAGACACATGGATAGGTAATCAACAAGGAATCTTTGTGATAGACTTGAAGCGTGTAATCTGATTTATCAATCAAGATTTCCAAGTTCTTTGCTGAATAATTGTTTGCTCGAACTTGCTCTAAAAGTGGTGTTTGAGGAACCTCTGCTTCAACAATTGGATCTAAATCATTATCTCCTGTTTGTGCACAAGATGAAAAAGCCAACGCAATTACTGCAAATTTTAAATACTGAATCATCGTTCTTTTGATCATTAAAACGTTCATTACTATATATCTAATGCGGTTTCTGGATAAAGTAACATCTTTGAAAAAGTAAGACCCATTTATTACACTTTCTTGATTGGCAAGAAGATGTTATGCTTCTGATTAAAGTGCTCCTTTCGCCTTCAATTCCAGGTACTTATTGATTGTATTGATCGACAAATCTTCTGGAAGTGTAAGAACCGCTTGGATACCATTTTGGCGCAATTCACGTGCCATTTTGGATTTCAAGGAAATCATTCGTTCTGCAACGGTGGATTGATACACCTCTTGAATAGATTTTGATGGTTTATACGCTAATTCTTGCAGCTCGCTGTTTTGGAAGAAGACAACCACTAAGACGTGCTTTTGATTCAACCTGCGAAGCATAGGAAGTGCACGTCGCATAGCGAACTCCGTTTCGAAATTGGTGAATAACATCAACAGGGCACGTTGCTTAATTGTTCTTCGGATGGAATTGTACAATACTTCGTAGTTTCCCTCCTTGTAGTGTGTTTTTTGGTTGAACAATGACTCTTGAATGCGGCGCATTTGCCCCGAAGATTTATCCGCAGCGAGCATCGTTCCAATTTTATCAGAGTAGGTAATCAGTCCAGCGCGGTCTCCTTTTCTGAGAGCAATGTTCGAGAAAACAAGCGCTGAATTAATCGAGTAATCGAGCATGGAAAGGTTATCAAACTCCATTTGCATGCTTCGGCTTTTATCCAAAATACAGTAAATGCTTTGCGACTTTTCCTCTTGGTATTGATTTACCATCAACTCGTTCCGTCGACTTGTCGCTTTCCAGTTGATCGTTCGGATTCCATCTCCCTGAACGTAGCTTTTGATCTGTTCGAATTCGCTATTGTTTCCAAGTCGGCGAATCTTCTTGATTCCCATGCTTGTCTTTTGCTGTTGGAAAACGAGCAATTCGTACTTTTTCATTTGCAATACCGACGGATACACTTCAATCGATTGCGACAAAGGAAAATCTATTCTTCTTGACGCCATGAAGAACAAGGAGCGGATGATGATGAACACATCGCCAAACTCAAACGTTCCTCTTGCCTTCGGAGTGAAGGTATAATTGAACGACTTGTAGGTATTCCCGAGCAGCGTTCCTTTTAATTCTGAGGAGCGATCTTGCATTTCATTCGGGTATCCTTCAATCATTGTGAAGTTGATCGGTTGTGCACCCAAATTCGTAATCGTCAATGCCACTTCGTTCGCATCTCCAAGATTCAAACGATCCTGTACTTCGCGTTCAACTTTCAATGGCTCTCTATTCGAGAAAACCAATAGAATATCGAGCATCGTCAAACCAAACAAGGACGCAAGAGTCACGTGCGCAATGAACGTAATTGACGGAATCGCGTAGGCAATCACATAGAGCAAAATAACTCCTGCAAACGCCACGAAAAACAACCGTGTTAAATATATATTGGAAAGAACCTTCAAATTATGCTTTCATCTATTAACGTGGAACTTCAATTGTTTTGATGATTTCATCAATCACTTCTTCGACCACTGTTCCTTCCATTTCCGCTTCTGGAGTTAAAATCAAACGGTGGTTGAGTACGTGAATTGCCACAAACTGAATGTCCTCTGGCGTTACAAAATCACGTCCGCGAATTGCTGCCATGGCCTTCGCTGATCTGATCATCGCTAAAGAAGCACGTGGTGATCCGCCAAGGTAGATTTTACCGTGATTTCTTGTTTTATGCGTTACCGCAGCAATGTATTTCACAAGGTTGTCTTCAACAATTACCTTTTCAACAGCTCCTTGAATTTTGGCAATTTCATCAGCGCTAAATACCGCCGTGATATCATCCAACGCAGGCGTTTTAATGTTGTTTTTGTAACGCTGTAAGATTTGCTCTTCTTCTTCTAATTCTGGATATCCCACCTTAATTTTGAACAAGAATCGATCGAGTTGTGCCTCTGGTAAGTTGTATGTTCCTTCCTGATCAATTGGGTTTTGCGTAGCAATTACCAAGAACGGGAATTCCATTGGATACTTGTCACCATCATAGGTGATTTGGCGTTCTTCCATTACTTCAAACAAAGCGGCTTGCGTCTTTGCTGGAGCACGGTTAATCTCATCAATCAGCACGATGTTTGAGAAAATTGGTCCCTTTTTGAACGAGAATGAAGATTCCTTCATGTTGAAAACGGAAGTTCCCAATACGTCCGAAGGCATCATATCTGGCGTGAACTGAATTCTAGAGAAATCAACATTAAGTGACTTCGAAAGTACTTTCGCTGACAATGTTTTCGCAACACCTGGTGCACCTTCAAGTAGAACGTGACCGTTCGAGAAGATTCCTGTCATCAATAAATCAACCATTTCCGATTGACCAATGATGTACTTCGCCAATTCATTTCTAACATCGTTCACTTTTTGTGCAACCCATAAAAGCTCTGCATTTTGTCGCTCAAAACCGTAATTTGTCGGGGCTGGAGCAGCTTCTGGAGCAGGTATCGGCGCAAATGGATCTTCCGCAGGTGCAGGTGCCGCAGGCGGAGTTTCCGATCCTGTTGAAGGAAGGTCTGGTGTCGATGGAGGCGTCGGAGGTGTTGGCGTTGGTGCGCCTGGATCATTCGAAGGCATGTAGCTTGAATGATCTTTGTTTTCCGAGTTTTCCGGATTAGCCCCGTTGTTATTTTCTTCGTTTATCATAATTCCTGAATATGAAGTCTGGACACGAATCGCTCGAATTGTTTCCGATCGAACGCACTCAAATCCCAGTAGTTAATAATCAATTTTCTATTGTTGTTAAAGTTTAAAACAACGCCTGTCCCAAGGACTTCCGTTGAATTTAAATCAGCGCGGTTAAAGACGTGTTTTCGTGCTAAAGGAGAATAATACGTCAAGTGTTCTTTGGTCACGGTAAGATACGGTTTCGATAAACGTAAAACACCGAGTGTAGTTAAAATCATTCCGATCGGCCACAGCGCAATTCCAATTCCCACTGAGGTAGTCAGGAAGTAAATTCCGACGAGAACAATCACAATACCGACAAGGATCATCAATGCTGGAAGCCACATGGCGCGTTTGAATACCATTTCGCGCATTTGCAGACGATCGACTAATTTATCGGAAATAATTCCTACTCTTCGGTAGAACGCATGTCGTTGTTTCGCCAAGTTCGCCACAAACTCTTCGCTTACAGAAGCGGCTTGCTTGGTTTCATACTTATCGATAATTGCCTTAATTTCTTCAATTGGCGTGTTGCTCTTTTCTGACAAAATCTGCAGCTCGCGATCTCCATTTCTGTGGTTCAAATCAACAAAGAAATAACGGTGAATGGTATCGTAAAAATTCTTCCGCTGTACTTGAAGCAAACCGTATGGGTTTCTCTTCGAGAGATAAATCGACGTGATTGTTTCGGCAAATGCCATGGTCATGTTTTTCTTCTTTGGAATGAATGGAACGACAGGTCGCGTTCGCTTCGATCTAAAAATCACAAAGAGAATAAGTCCCAAAATACAAAGCAACAAGGCCGTCAGTAGGTTTGGCTCTTTGAAAATGAACTGAAGCAAACTATCATCCTGCTTCTCCATGTCACCCTCGCCATTGTCTTCTAAGAAGTCTTCGAGATCGTATTCTCCATCATCATCGGGAAGACGCCCAACCTCCAATAAATGAACATCTTGATCCTTCGGAAGATTGTTCAACACAAAGGCCGCATAGCGATAACCCGGTTTACGCTTGATTTGGTAATTGAAGAATAAATTCGGTGTTGAGTGCAGGTAAAGGTAACCATCACCATATTCAACTTTGAGGAAGTTCGGCATCTCCATGAAGGAGGATAATTCTTCGCTTCCTCCTGGGAAACCATAATTACCAAAAGCCCACCATTTCCTAGCGATGGTATCTTTTTGATAAAGACTGATCATGTTGTGAGGCTTGCCGTTCGCGTAGACATTGACCTCTTGGTCGTAATCAAACTGGAAGTCAACCGAGTCGAATAGCGAAAAATAATGCTCGTCGTAAAGGTTGTCAAAACTGATGAATAAGCGAGACCCTCTGCGCACATCGCTCAGTACGGAATCAAGATCATCGAGGTCCATTCCGAAGTAATTCCCAACGAACATGTAGGTTTTTTCGGTGCTGTCCTTTTGTTGCAGGCTATCTAATTCATAGCTCGTGTTGATGACCTTAACGTCGTGTTGTTTGTCAAGATGCGCCTGCGTAAGTGTTGTGAAAAGGTAAAGTCCAAGCGGATTTTTATCGTTGATTTCATATTGAGGCTCCCAATCTGATGAGACAAACGTTGGGCGTGATTTCTTCCCTACTTTTCGTTCTTCATCTCCCCCTGCGGAAAAGATCCAGACCATGAGCACCATGAAAACAATGGTCCCAAAAAACACCCCTATTTGCGTCTGTCTATTCATTTACAGGATCGAGTGTTTTGTAGTAATCTTGGAGTGTTGGTCGCAGCATTTCGAAAATCTCCTGATCGATTTCGTACTCACCGTACCAAACCAAATCATAAATTCGAACGCATTCCATGAACACCAACTGATTGGGCTTACCGGCCATTTCCATCACATAATGATGATTCGTTTTTTCCTTTTTCCAAGAAATCCAGCCTTTACGAATTAGCTCCTTCAGAATAAAGGTGAAATAGATTCGCACACATTCGCGGTAATCCTCTTTGGACATGGCTGCTTCTAAACGCAGTTCCAATTCCGTTTTGGTAATCACCTCTGGGTTCCAGTCGTCGTCAACATCAACAATAATTTTCTTCTCAACTGGCTTCGCATTTTTGAAAATGAGGTACAAGATGAGAATCACCAGCGCAGCGATCAAAATAAACAACAGCACCTTCCAGAATGAACCGCTAACGTTTGGTGCATCAACATCGGGTAAATCAATATCTGGTGGATCAATATCTAACTGAACAGGTGGTGGACGCTTTACTTTTGGATCAGAAGGCAATGTTCCACCCCCACCTCCGCCGCCGCGGTATCCTCTTCTTCCTCGGTCTCTTCGAAGTTTTTGAGGTACGTATTGAATTCCTTGTCCTGAACCGTAATTGCTGTATCCACCCGGATCTTCCGCGTCCATTTCGGCTGGTGTCGATCCGTACCATTCGGTCGGACCTTTGTATCCTTTTTCCTTTTTGTACTTCAGATACTCGCGCTCCGTCTCCCAAGCTTTCGCCTTTTTATCCTGAGCAGATAACGTGACTGGAAGCATCACCAAAAAGATATAGAGCAATAGTTTATTCAAAATCTACACTCGATTCTTTGGTTCTACTTCTTTTTCCGAATTTCCTGAATTCATTCCTTAGCCCTGTTGCTTCCGTTCGCTCACGCTCTGAGAAATAACCAAAAGACGTCATGATAATCACCAATGGAATGAACATGATGATGAAGAGAACATACACTAATTGGCGGGTGACATTGCTCCAGAAAATATAATCGCCGTCCATTGCAAGTGCTACTCTTTTCACAAAACCTGCAACAAGGTCGAGCAAATCGCTCATGACCGTTGGTTCTCCTTGCCAATTATGAATACTGAAAATTGACGCAATTGGCTGCATCAACAAGGTGACGAGCAGCAAAAGAATGATCAGCATCAATAAGTTGTTTCCGTAATGTTGAGAGCTGTATTTGAATCCTCGACGGAGTCGTGTTGCGAAATTATTCTCGTCAAGACCTACGGCCGCACTGTTCAGAAGGAACAATGGGAACAAGAACATTCCAATCAACAATGCCCACCACGGAAGTGTGAATACAAAGAGTAAAATGAAGAAGTTCGCTAACCAAATCCCTGCACCTTTCTTCGCCGTATATTGAAAGAAGCTCTTCCATGAAAATTTCTCGCCCAAAGTTTGAACACTCCAGAGAACCGCCGCAACAATCAAGGTGTAAACGATGCTCCATCCTCCCATTGCAACTAAGTCTAATACATTCCAATAACCGCTCATAAAGCCATAGCCCATCATCAATTCAAATTGGGTGGCCCAATCGTACCAATGCTCGGTTTGCATCATTTCTGGGTGAGTGAAATCTTGAAAAGCGACAATTCCTGCGATCAACGGAAAGACAATCAGCATGATTACTTTCATGAATTTCCCAAACTGCAGTCGATACATTCTGAACGAATCCGCCATTGTTTCACCAAAGCTTCGAATCTTGGCGAAGTTGAACGTTGTTTTCGGCTTGAAATTTCCGACCTGCTCTTCGTGCAATAATTCCGGGTGTTTTCTAGCCACATACATTGGATAGAAAACATAGTAAACGAGAATAAGTGCGAATGAGAAAAGGATCAATGCCCATTTCGACCAATCAGGTAAGCGCTGGTAATTGTGCGTTACGTAACTCTCTAAAAATCCTGCGGCGATGATGAAGGGCACAAGGCTCATCATGATTTTCAATCCTCGTTTTGTCGAAAGCTGAAGCGATTGCAAGCGTGTGTAACTCTTTGGAAATAACCATCCATTCCCAGCAGTAATACCTGCTCCTGCAGCCAACACAATCGCTGAAATTTCGAAGGCTCCATGAATCCAAATCCCTAAAAAACTTGTGATTAGCAGCCCTTTGGTATGGAAGAAATACTGGAAAGTACCAAGCATTATTCCGTTGTAGAATATGACCAGGTGTGTTCCGAGCGTAAAGAAAAACCCAAGGAAAAAGGTCAAAAATGCCACCTTCATGTTGTTGGTGGTGATGTCCATGAACATCTGCAATTGACTTTCTGCCATTCCGTAAATCGCTAGGGGATTTCCTTCGGCAATATTTTGGTTGGTTAAGTTGACGTAGCCATCGCCGAGCACTAGTCTCGTGAAATCTGGGTCGATGTACGTACTTAGAACCCCGATCAACACATAGACGAGAAATGAAACCAGCGCAACGAGCAAACTTTTTCGAGCGCGATAAATTTCAAGTGGCAAAGATGTTTTCCAAACGGTCAAAAACTTCCGAAATGATTCTCCTTTTTGCTTATGGACTCCCGTGTAGACTTTTTGGGCTAATTGATTCAGATAAACACGAACGGTTCTTCTTTTGTAGAAGGTTTGAGCATAGCTCAAATCGTCGGTGATGTCCATGTACAAATCACTCAGTTCCTCGGGGTCGTGAGATTTAGATTCGTACAGTTGCTCAAAGCGATTCCACTTTTTCTTATTCTGCTCTATGAATGAGGTTTCTTTCAAATGATCTTAATCGTTCCTTTTGGGAAAAGCCAAACGTTAAATATAAAAGAATAAAGCCCACGATTGACGCACGACTGTTGTTTTTTCACGTTCTGATCACGTGAGTTAAAGCTCAATCATAACATTTCACGTATTGTGATCTTTTCCTAAAGGCGATCGAGAAATCGTACCATGTAAATGGGCTCTTATTTTCGTTCCAGAAATACACGCTAATATCTTTCCCTTTAACTTCTTCGGGAATGGTCATGTAGAGGTGTATTTTCAACTTACCGTCCTCGCGTTTTATCACCTCGTATGAGCTTCGAGAATAACCTATTTCAGGATAACTGGCGACAATGTGTTTAGCACCCCATCCTTGTTCACTCACCCATGCAGTGAGGTAAATTTCATTCGCATCAGCGGGTGCGGGTATTTTAATATCTCCTAGGAACTCTACCCCCTCTGGAGCACGAACTTCTCCTTTGGATTCTTCCCAAAAACGCAGTAAGGTGGAGTCAATACCGTTGGCGTCTTCAAAATCGAAGGTGTTACGCTGCAGGACTTCCACCTTGGGCTTGTAAACGCAATTTTCCCCGTTCTGTCGGCGATCAATCACCACTGGCTCCATATACGTGTGATAAAGTTGCGAAGGCTCCAAATTCAAAAAGGAATCCCAATACGCCTTCTCTGTCATGTCACTCCAATGAATATAAACAACATGATATTGATAGGTTTGATAGGCCGATACGATCAACCCCAAAATTACAACTGCTTTAAACACAAAGTGCACCACGATTCCTCGGCTGACAATGAAATGAACGAAGGCTGCTAAAGGAATTGCCAAAATAGGATACGCATTGATAAATGCCCTGTTCCCAAAACCGACATACCACCAGCACCACCAGGATGCCAATACGTATAGGTAGAGACCAAAAGTGACGACTACAAAAAGGCCGAGTTTTCTTTTCTGCTTGATCAATGCTGCCATTCCCAATAATGAAAAAATCATCAGGGGACTGTACAAGAGCCAACCATTTCGGTAACTGAACATCGCGTCCAAAATGCGCGGGTCCCCGAAGAAAAAGCTCTCGTTGTTGTACGAATAAAAGAAGATACTTCCTGAAACGCTGTAATTATAGATAAACTGCGGCGTGAAGACGAGCACAAAAATGATTCCGATGACAATGAAGTGCATTTTTTTTTGCCAAATCTCCTTGATTCGCTCCCTGACATCTTTGACTGCGGCTATACCGATTAGTGGAAGGAACAAAATGAAGAGGAAATCGATCGGTCGGATGAGTGCCATCAGGGCACCACAAACACCAATGATTATCGTCCACTTCCAGCGATGCGTTTCGAACCACATCATGGAACCGTAGAGCATCAGTGAGCCCAGCATAAAATTGGGTGCATGCGAGTACATGGCGTAGTCCGTTGAATAGAACAACAGGTTCGTCCCCAACGCAACGATCAACAGGGTGATGGATATGACATGATCTTCAAAAAACTTCTTCAGCAGTTTGCTCAAAAAAAGCAGTCCGAAGAACAAATAAAACAGACCAGAAAAATTCAGACAGAGTCGATACGGATAGCTGAAGCCATTCATGGGTTCTCCAAGCGCAGCTGCGAGTCCATGTCCCGCAAAGAAAAACGGCGAATAGAACAGTGACAGCCCATACGTTCCTCTTATGTAGCGCGTCCCATCTTCCGTTTCATTGTGCCAGAGATATAGATTGTTCTCGTAAATATACGGCTCTACGTCCTCAAAGCTAAGGTCATCATTGATGAAAATTGCGGGTAAATACGGGTAGTAAAATTTTGTGTCCGATTCAATAACTCCTCCTTCTCTGTTCCAATTTTCATTCTTGAAAACAGTGAAGAACGCCACGGCTATTATCACGAAAATGGTTATTGACGTTAAGGGCGATTTTTTGAACATATAAAGCGCTTAGATTGCTCTGTTGATGCCCAAAGATAAATGAATAATCTAAAGATGTCCGTAGAAACGAATATTGAAGAAGCGCTCCCTACTTTTTGCTACGTTTCCCTTTTTTACGAGAGAGTTCGAATTTCCCAATCTTCAGGAAGAAACCAGCCCCAGTATTGTTTGCAGCCTTTCCTGTTTTGAAATCGACATCTGTATTGAGTGTTTTTTCCAATCGAGATGTAATTGGTTTGATTGGATTTTTCATTTGATAGCTTTCAGCTCCTGCGCTCGCCTGAGCATAATCGTTTTCTGGTATCGCCGTAAGTGCAGGTGGATCAATTTTCGAAGCTACAGGTTGTAAATCAGCATTTCCAATTGAGTTGATCACTCGGCGCGCTTGACGATGTTTGATCGAATTCACTGATGCAATCGCTTGACGATTTGGGGTGTTAGATGGACTCACATTCACTCTCGGACTTGGAGACGAATTCTCCGTGTCTTGCTCTGGTGTTGAGTTCTCATGAACTACATTATTCACTAGTTGAATGTTGTCTTTTTCAACTACTGGACGTTCTTGTTTTTGATCTTCGTTCTTTTCAATTGTATTTGGATTCTCTGCAAACTCATCCGTTTTAGGGTCATTGTTCATCACAAAGAAGAACGCAATCAAAATACTCGCGGCTGCCAAAGCGATATACGGCCAGAAAATAACCGCTCCTTTTCGTTTCAATCCAGATTTCTCAGCATATACAATCGACTGATCTGCTTTCAAGAACATCGCTGCTAAATACTTGCGTTCTTTCTCTAAATGAGGATGCTGAGCTACAAAGGCATTCAATTCTTCTTGCTTCGCAACTGGTAATTGTCCTTCCGATTCAGCAATTAAGAAATGTTCGACATTGGATAGCACAATACCTGCTTCATCACTCACAATTTTCAACGAATCTTTATCATCGAAAGTTGGCGCATCAACCGTTGCATCGAGCATGACGAAATCTCCCTCTTCTTCAAAGAGGTCGGGGTGCTCTTCGAGAAAAGCCAATAACAAGGCAGTATCCTCCTCGCCCAGATTTCCTTCTAGGTGATCAAGGTAAAATGCCTCGTAATTAAATATGCTTATTCTCTCTGATTTCATATTACTAAATCCAATCGTTTTACGTACGCCTTGAGTGCTTTTCGCGCTCTGAAGATGTACACTTTTACTTGTGACTCACTTAATTCGGTGATCTCTGCAATTTCCGAGTAATTGTATCCCTCGTAATCACGGAGTAAGACAACAGTCTTTTGCACTTCCGGTAAACGGTTCAAGGCTTCGTGGAGTACTTCCTGTAAATCCACCTCAGCATCAACATGTGTTGCTTCCTGCCCAGCTGTTTCGATGTCTCCCGAACGTTTTTCCTTCTTCACCCAATCAACTATTGCGTGGTAAGCAGTTGTGAAGAGATACGATTTTACTTTCTCGTATTGCACTTCTTCGTGCTTCGCCCACACCTTGGTAAATGTTTCCTGAACAATATCCTTAGCAGACATCTCAT
Organism: Crocinitomicaceae bacterium; assembly: GCA_029252405.1. Lineage (GTDB taxonomy): Bacteria > Bacteroidota > Bacteroidia > Flavobacteriales_D > Crocinitomicaceae > UBA4466. The sequence continues at coordinate 36,489 of JAQXBM010000002.1, read as the reverse complement.
TTCTGAGTTGCTTCAACGCGAATCGGAAGATATTATCCGAATATTCGTCAACTGCCAGGTTGTATTCTTTTGTAGTCATTGTACCGTTTTCAGAGGTAAGACTTACAAGTTACTGAAAAGTTACAGGAGGAGTGAACTTTTTTTTATTCGACGAGAAGATAATGGAAATCTAAACACAATAATGCTTTCATTTGTGGCGTTGTTTTAGACGAATGAACCTACTTTATTTACCATGAAAACGCTATCCCTTATCTATCTTCTTTTCGCATCAGCTATAGCATTTTCCCAAGACGGTAAAACGAATATCCTATACACTAGAATTCGCGCGTGTGAACCAAGCATTGGGTTTCAAAAAGAATTGAACGCTGAATTTAGCATAGCTGCAGAAGTGGGATACCGCTTTCGATTTACTGAAGAGGCTTACGTTCCATATGGCGTGATTAGCTACCCTGTTCAGTTGTATTGGATGAATCGTGCCTATTCTGGTTTTTCTGTTCGCCCATTCATTTTAAACTTTCGCTCGTCAGACTGGGCAACGCAGAGTCTCTCAACATCGTATCGATATTTGTCGGCTGACAATATCATCTATGACGCGGGAAAAAATGGTGGGTCAAACCAATCAGAATACGCAGAGTATGCCATGCAGAAACACGAGATTGGGCTCAGTTATATCTTCAGTAAATCTTTAAGACGATTACCTATTTTGAGTTGGTATTATGAAGTAGGAGTGAACCTCAACCTGTTTGAGCGACAATACACGATTGAAGGATCGTATTCGAACCCATTACCTTCGAACAGAATTAGTTCTGGTCAATCCTTTGGATTACAGATGCATTTTGGGTTGAAGTTGGATATGGTTAAGTGGTAATTTCAGTGTTGAATTTCAACTCAATTACTCGAACGTCTTTAACACAAGATGCGCAAGCTTCGCCACAAGGATTCCTTTTGTAGGTATTACTTGCTATTTATACACGTTTTTTTTGTGCCAGCTTTGCTGGTTTGTGTTCTTTGTGGTTAAAAACAATTGAAACTAATACCGTGATTACTCCAAAGCCTTGATCACGCTCATTACCAAATCATCATAAACAGGATGATCAAATCGAGTCAAGCCTAATCGAACAATGACCAGTCCTTCACTAGGAATAATGAACACTCTTTGTCCTTGAAAACCGTCTGCGAAGTACATGTCTTTAGGTGAATTCGGATAGTCTTTATTCGTTGGTAACCAGAAATGCGCTCCGTATTCTCCTTTCGAACCTTTCGCTACTTGCGTTGTGAAATCGATCCAGCCTTTAGGTAACAAACGCGTACTATCCACTACGCCTTCATCCAAGAAAAACTGGCCAAACTTTGCCCAATCTCTTGCTGTCGCCCACGCATACGAAGAAGACACAAAATTGCCTGAAGCGTCTGTTTCCATTCTAAAGCTTGACGCTCCGATTTTATCAAAAAACGTGTAAGGGAAGTCGAAATATTCTTTGTCACTCATTCGATCTCGCAGGATACCAGAAAGCATGTTGCTCGTTCCACTGGAGTATTCCCAATGGCTCCCAATCTTTCCTTCGAAATCTTGACTGATGGCATAATCGACCATGTTGTCTCGATTGTAAAGCATGGTTACGGCTTCAGAAACGGTTCCATAATCTTCTTCCCATTGCAGGCCGGTGTTCATTTGAAGAATGTGTCTCAGTGAAATGTTCTTGCGCTTATCCTTCCATTCCGGGAATAAGTTTTTCTGATCCAAGCCGTCCAACTTTCCTTCTTGAATTGCAATTCCAATCAATGCGTTGAAAATACTCTTGGTCATGGACCATCCAATGTGCTTGGAATCTTTGTCGAATCCTTCTGCATACTGCTCGGCGATTAACTTTCCATCCTTCAATACGACAACCGCTCGCGCACCAAATGGTTCTTCTGGATTCTTGTCTTCAAAGTGTTTTTGAATTGACATCTCCACTTTTGTTCGCTTTACGAACGACTCCTTATCTGAAGGCCATTCTTCCAAAGGAATCTCACGCACAGGATACAACTTTTCCTTGTGATACTTCCAGTTTTTGCGCTCCGTGTCGTTTAAAATAACGCATCCGTTTTGAGGCGTATAGTACGCAGTTTTATCGCCCATTCCGAAAACAGAAGAGCTTACTGATTTATCTTTTTCATTTACTTCATAAGAAGCATGTTTGATCAAACTGAATTGAAATTCATTATTCGCAACGGACTCTGGATCCCGATCTCCAATGAAAACACACGAACACATGTCCTTCGCTGCATAACCTGTTATGATGGGTAATCGAACATAGACATATCGAAATCCGATCAGCAATAGAACTAAGATCGATGAGAGAATGATTTTTTTCTTGTGGGTCCGCCAGATTGATTTCATACTATTAAAGTAAGGAATTTGTGCCTTTAACGCATTGAAAAATTAAAAGATTAAAAAATTCGGAGATTGAAAATCCAAAACATAACTCCGCTCGTCAATCTTTCAATTCAACATCTTTCAATAATCCCTCTCAATTTCATAGTTTTGCAGCCTAAAACAGATTTTCATGGCTTCCATTCATTCGTACAATTTTGCTGGTAAACGCGCTTTAATTCGTGTAGATTTTAATGTTCCTATAAACAAGGAAACACTTGAAGTAACTGATGATACACGTATTCGTGCTGCTGCTCCAACTATCAAACACATTATTGATCAAGGCGGAAGCGTAGTTTTGATGTCGCACCTCGGTCGACCAAAAGATGGATACGAACAGAAGTTTTCAATGGAAAACATCGTTGATCACGTGTCGAAAGTGATTGGAACTCCTGTGAAATTTGGAGGAGATTGCATCGGCGAAGGCGCTTACGAAATGAGCAAAGCTCTAAAGGCTGGAGAAGTGATGATTTTGGATAACGTGCGTTTCTACAAAGAAGAAACTGCGGGAGATGAAGCATTTGCTGAAAAATTATCCAAGCATGGAGACGTTTACGTGAATGACGCCTTTGGAACAGCACACCGAGCTCATGCGAGCACAACAGTCGCGGCGAAATTCTTCCCAAATGACAAGTTGTTTGGATTCCTCATCGAGGGAGAAATTGAAAGTGTAGACAAAGTACTGAATAGCGCCGAAAAACCTGTGACTGCGATTGTTGGTGGTGCGAAGGTTTCTTCCAAAATTGTGATCATTGAACGTTTACTGGACCGCGTTGACAACTTGATTATCGGCGGTGGAATGGCCTACACCTTTGTAAAAGCAAGTGGAGGACAAATTGGGAACTCTTTAGTAGAAGACGATTTCTTGGAAATGGCGAAATCCATCATGGAGCAAGCGAAAGCGAAAGGTGTGAACTTGGTGATTCCAACCGACACGATTATTGCAGACGAATTCTCAAACGACGCAAACACACAAGAAGTTCAAATTGACGCCATTCCTGATGGATGGATGGGATTAGATGTAGGACCGAATACAATTGACGCTTGTCGTGAAGTAATCGTCAACTCAAAAGTGATTTTGTGGAACGGCCCTATGGGCGTTTTCGAGATGGAAAGCTTCCAAAAAGGAACAGTTTCTGTGGCGAATGCTATTGTGGACGCAACATCTAATGGAGCCTTTTCTTTAATCGGTGGTGGTGATTCAGTGGCAGCGATTAATCAATTCAATTTAGCGGACGAGGTTAGCTATGTTTCTACTGGTGGTGGTGCTATGTTGGAGTACTTGGAAGGAAAGGAATTACCAGGGATTAAGGCTGTGCGTGAATAGGATTTTCCGATGTTCAGATTATCCGATTTTCCGAATATCAAGACTTTTAGTCCTTCCCTGAAACTATCAGACAATCGCAGCGAAGCGTCTCGGACAATCTGACAATCGTTTTATGGAATTCTTAGTGCATCATCATCCTAACTGGAAATGACGCCTATGAAATTCGCACTTGCCTTTTTGACTTTGTTTTTCGCTTCAAACGCCTTTTCTCAAACGGGAGGAGTTATTGTTTCTTTCGATCGAGCTAGTTCCATTTCTGATGACAGTATTTCCGTTCAGATCTGGCAGGATTCAACCTTGCTATTCAAAGAAAACACCCTAGAAAAAGTCATTTCTCGAAAACTTCCCGCGGGAAGAGTAGATTTATACTGCTCGTATCGTGATAGCTTTTTCATCTACAAACAAGCCGTGTACATTCAACCCAATCAGTTGGTATATCATTCTTACGAAGTAGATTCGAGTTTGTTGGCTATTCAAGGTAAGGGCGAGGGCAAGTTTTCCCAATCCAATGACCCCGCTATAATCGAAAGGTTATCAAATGTATTACCTGTTAACGCTGTCAAACGAGAGGACATTCCTCAGAATCCTATGAAATTTGACGCGAATAATGTGATTTCAAACAACGTTCAACAGATTGAATCCGTATCGATCGTCGCTTACTCCAGCCCCCTTATCAACAAAGACGCATCGGCTACAGGAACGACAGTTACACGTGAGGATATCGGTAAAATGCCTAATAGAAGTGCTCTGGGAATAGCCGGAACTGTTGGGAGTGTAAATGCAACTAATGATTTTTCAGGTGTCAATATTCGTGGTGCCCGTGCAGGTCAAAATGCCTACTATATTGATGGGATACGCGTGAATTCGTTGGACGGAATTCCAAAATCATTCATTAAAAATGTTCAAGTGATTACTGGAGGAGTCCCTGCCTGTTATGGCGATGCAACGGGCGGAGTTATCCTTGTGAATGGCATGACGCGCCAGCAAGTTATTCGAGAGCGAAGAGCACGAGCCCTGAACCGCTCGACGTACAGCTATGCTCATACGTACTCAAGCCCAACACCTCAGTATCGGCCACCAACAGTTTATATGGAAGCGACAGAAAACAGGTTGAGTTTTGATCGCTTCTCAGAAATCTATGAAAACGATTTCCTTTCTCCGCTTACCTCACCGAACTCGACGTTTGGGCTGGATGTCGATCGCGCATCTTGGACTTACATCAAAACGAAATTCGGTCTAGGTCAAACCATCCATCGCGATGCAGTGCGACTCGAGGAAATGCTGAATTCTTTCAAACATAAACCTGCGGCCATCGAAAAAGATGAGTTAATCGGTGTGGAATTAGAGCGAAACAACTGTGTATGGAATCCACAAAATGAATTGTTGACCATTCGCGTTCGAGCAGCAGATATCCCTGAAGATCAACCTAGAAAATACCACAACATTGTGCTGTTGGTGGATGTTTCTGGATCGATGTCGAGCAATAACAAGTTACCATTGGTCATCGCATCTTTTAAAGAATTCGTGAAAGGTTTGCAGCAGGGAGATCGAATTTCAATTGTAACTTACTCTGGAAAAGTTGGGATCGCTTTGAAACCAACAACCTGTGATCAAAAAGCAAAAATTTACAGAGCATTATCTAGCCTCGTAGCGAATGGCTCGACAAACGGAGCTGGAGGAATTCAAACTGCTTACGATCTAGCGGAGCGCTATTACGATCCTCAATTCAATAACCGAATTCTATTGGCGACTGACGGAGATTTCAATGTTGGAATTAACTCTACGTCTGAGTTAGAAGATTACATTTCTCAGAAACGCGGAAAAGGAATTTATTTAACGGCCTTGGGGTATGGAATGGGAAATTACCGCGACGATATTCTCGAAACGCTTGCCGATCGTGGCGATGGAAATCATTTCTACATCAACGATCTGAAAACTGCTTCGCAAGTACTTTGTGGAGATATAGGAAACCTCATCAACATAGCCCGCGATGTGAAATTGAACGTTGAATTCAATCCAGCATTGGTCAAAAACTACCGATTGATTGGTTACGAAAATCGTTTGATGCCAGCCAAAGACTTCGACGATGACACGAAAGATGGCGGAGAGATGGGATACAGCCATTCAGTGATTGCAGTTTATGAAATCGAACGAGGAAAAGAAACTAAAACGGAAAGCCACTTTACTAAAACGAAATCAACGTTTAACCGAGAAGAATTGGCCTTTGTGAAATTACGCTACAAGCCTTTCGAGGACTCGACGAGTATTGAACGAAAATTCAGCCTGAATCAAAGTAGTGAAATCATTCAAAACGATTTGGTTAATCTCGTTACTGCTTTTGGTTTGACTCTCAGAGACTCTGTTTTTAACGGAGATCTGACGGATGAAAAATTGATTCAAATGGCGAGAAATTTCACTCCGAAGGATGAAGAAGAGGAGGAATTGAAGAAGATGATTTTGTCAATGGAATAGATTGCGGAGTTCGGCTCCGCTCACCCCTCAGTTGAAGTCGTTGAAAGAGTAACGCGAGGGGTGAGCGGAGCCGAACCCCGATATCTTGAAATTCCATATCTTCGTTCCGACATCTAACTCTCCCAAACGGACGATTTTACTATGCTTTTTGATTCCATCGAGTCAGTTTTAAAAAACCATTTTGGCAGCGACTTTACAATTGATCAAGGGCTTCCTGTTCATGGTGGTGATAACAATCAGGTGTATAAACTTCTTACGAGTGAAGGTACTTTTCTCATAAAAATCAATCAAAGTTCTTCACCCGAACTTTTTGAAAAAGAAGCTAAAGGACTGGAACTTTTGACGAAGAATGCTGCCTTCCGAATTCCTACTATTCTAGCAGTAGACTCCTTCCTTGACGGTCAATTCATCCTCTTGGAATACATCTCTTCCGGAGAGAAAACTCCGGGCTATTGGAAAGAATTTGGCGAACAACTTGCGTCAATGCACCAGAATACTCACGATTACTTTGGACTGGATCACAACAACTACATTGGTAGTCTGAATCAGCCGAATGAATTTCACAAAAAATGGTCGTCCTTCTACTTCCATGAGCGCATTTTAAAGCAACTTGAGTTATTGGACGCGAAGCAACAACTGTCATTTAACCCCCAACAATTGAATGCACTGAATGAACGAATTGAGCTACTTTTTAGTGACCAGCCATCAAGTCTTCTTCATGGCGATTTATGGTCGGGCAATTGCATGTCCGATGAACGAAACAAACCTGTCCTGATTGATCCAGCTGTGTATTACGGGCATCGGGAAATGGATTTGGCAATGACGTTGTTATTCGGTGGTTTCGACGAACTTTTCTACGAAGCCTATAATCAGCTTTTTCCCTTGGAAAAGAATTGGCGTGATCGTCTCGAAATGTGTCAATTGTACCCCTTGCTTGTTCACGCCAATTTATTCGGAGGACATTACACAAACTCGTGTAAAAACATCATTTTAAAGAATGTAGAACCCTACCACTAATTTCCATTATCTTCGTTCCAATGTCCAACGAACCCAAAATATTTACCCTCAAACAAGTTGTTAGCTCGATACGAAAAACGATCGAAGAGCGATACCACCAAACGTATTGGGTTAAGGCGGAAATGCACAAACTGAATCGCTTTCCAAGCGGACATTGCTTCCCAGAATTATTGCAAAAAGAGGATGGAAAGATCGTTGCTCAAATATCCGGGTCGATTTGGAAACACAATTTCGAACGCATCAATCAGCGGTTTATGCAAGTGGTGAAAGAACCTTTGAAGGACGACACTACCCTGCTCATGCAAGTTAAAATTGCCTTTCATGAAACCTATGGTTTGAGCTTGCAAATTTTGGACATCGACCCAAATTATGCGCTAGGAGAATTACAACGTGAACGTCAAGAAACGCTCAAACGACTGCAAAAAGAAGGTTTGTTGAATGCAAATCAGCAATTGAAATTTCCATTATTGCCACAAAGAATTGCCGTGATTTCGGCCGAATCGAGCAAGGGACTTTCTGACTTTTACAAAGTAATTGATCAGAATCAATGGAACTATGCTTTTTTCAAAATGCTCTTTCCTGCATACGTTCAAGGTGATAATGCGGTGTCATCGATTGTTCATCAATTGCGACAAATTGAAAAGGTCAAAGATCATTTCGATGTGGTTGTGATCGTTCGTGGCGGCGGTGGTGAAGTCGGTCTTTCGTGCTATAATAATTACGATTTGTGCGCGGCGATTGCCTCATTTTCGCTTCCTGTATTGACGGGAATTGGACATTCAACCAACTTGACGGTGGCAGAAATGATCTCGTTTCGCAATGCAATCACACCTACAGAATTGGGCGACTTCTTGATTCAATCGTTCCATGAATTCTCCGTCCCATTGAAAGACGCGGGGAAAAGTATCAAGCGACAATCGATCTCTATTTTGAGTGAAGCGAACCATCGTTTCAATCGAACTTTTGAAAAATTTAGCACTGTTTCTCGAAGAAGGTTACAAGAAGAACATTACCTGGTTCGTAAGAAGCAACAAGAATTAATTCATCTTGCCAAACTCTCTTTGAAAACAGAATCACTCAACCTGCAACGCATGGAGCGAATGGGGATCAATGCGTTTCAGACTTCACTCAAACGGCGTGATTTTGAACTGAAATCAATCCAAGAACGAATTCCCATTCACGTTAAAGCAAGTTTAGTTTCAGAGGAAAACAAGCTTGCTCAACTCGTTCGATCTGTCGAATTGATGGACCCAATTAAGGTCTTGAAACGCGGATATTCCATCACAACGCTGAACAAAAAAACCATTGGAGCAGATAATCGACCGGCTATTGGCGAGAAAGTTATCACAAGAACTGCTACATTTACGGTGGAATCAGAAATCACCGAGGTGAAGGATCAATCAGATGAGTAAAGAACAAACATATTCGGACGCATTCGCGGAATTGCAACAAATTGTTGCTGACATTGAAGACGGTGAAATTTCCGTTGATGAACTCAGCGAAAAGGTGAAGCGCGCTTCAGAATTGATCGCTGTTTGTAAGAAAAAACTGACTTCCACCGAAGAAGACGTCAATCAAATTTTGAAAGAACTCGAAGCTGAAAACGAATGATGGGTCGCAAATTTTCTCCACTACAAATCAATCTCATTTACGGCGTTCTGTTTTTGATGGTTGCCTGGTTTTACGGAACATTTGAAACGATGGATCGCGGACCATATTCGCGCCATCAGTGGAGACAATCAGATTGCCTTTCCATCACGCAGCACTATTATCAAGATAATCTGCCGTTTTTAGAGCCTGAAATTCACTGGCGCGGAGAAGGACAATCTGGTAAAACGATTAGTGAATTTCCAATCGTTTACTATTCTGTAGGTAAGATTTGGCAAGTTACTGGAAAGCACTATTGGATTTTTCGAGGCATCAGTTTTCTGATCTTGGCCATTGGACTTTTCTACCTGAAAAAGCTTGTTCAACGCTTCTTAAAAGATGACTTCTGGGCAATCTTTATTCCACTTCTGCTGTTCAGTTCTCCAATTTTGGCTTACTACGGGAACAGCTTTATGATGAACACAAATGCTTTCGGTTTAGCATTGATCGCGGCGTATCACTTCTATCGACATCGAGCCGAAAAGTCCTACAAGCACTTGGTTTATGCCTGCATTTTGTTCCTCTTTGCGGGGTTACTGAAAATCACATCTCTCCTGCTCTTCTTCGGATTGGGTGCTATCTTCCTCTACGAAATGTTGGTGAAGGAGAAATCGCTCAAAGAACGTTGGAAAGAACTCTTACCTTATGCCGCGACACTTGCACTGATATTTGGTTGGTACAGCTACGCTGGATCTTACAACGCGAACAACATGTCACTTGTGTTCCTTCAAGGATTGTTGCCAATTTGGGAACTCGGATGGGATGACATTTACTCTAACTGGAAATTGCTCCACAGCGATTTGAAACCAGCGTATTTCAATGTTCCTGCATTGTCATTGCTTGGAATCATTTTCGTTGGATTGATCATCAACTACAAAAAAGCAAACCGCTATTTCTTGGCACTCAGCATTTTGATTACGCTCGGAATTGTCGGGTACTTTCTACTCTTCTTCCAAGTATTCAATGTTCACGAATACTATTTGACGAACCTGTTGATTTTCATTCCGCTCATTTCCATTTTCTTTTTGGATTACCTCCGAAATCATTTTGAGACAATTTTCCAATCTAAGGCTGTCAAAATAACGGCGAGCCTCGGATTACTCTTTCTCGTATACTCAGCAGCAGTTCAAACAGTTGTGAAGTACGACATTGGAAAGAAATGGGCGAAAAATTCCTTTGTTCTAGACAAGGAAGAAGTGAAGTTCTGGGAATGGTACCATTGGGATTACAGCGTTACCTTGAAGGAACTCGAAACGATTGAACCCGTGTTTGAAAAAGCAGGAGTGAAGCCAAAAGACCGCGTCGTTTCTTTCCCTGACGGGAGTATTAACATTAGCTTGTACTTGATGAACCGCGAGGGTTACAATGATTTTGGTCATACGGACACGCGCGCCGAACAGGTCGAGAAGGCAAAAAAATGGGGTGCAAAATTCCTCGTGATCAGCAATGTTAATTTGTTGCAAGATGAAAGCTTGATGCCGTATTTTGAGAACAAAGTGGGTGGGACTGAACACGTTTCGATCTTCAAATTGTAGCTTGATTCCAGAAGATTGCCCATATAATTAATCCGTACTTTCGTAAAAACACTTTCTCATGAAACTTCTTTTTTCAACCATTCTAATTATTGGTTTGTCGGCTTTCAGTTCATGTTCTGAAAAAACAACGCCCATAACAGAAACTCAGCCAACTGAGAACACGGATGAACAAACGACTGAACCTGTGCTGAACCAAATTACGCTAACAGGATCGTTTCGAAGTGTCGCTGGTGTGATGAATGAATTGAGTTGCTACTGCTCGAACGGAGGATACGTTACTGCTGAAGACCGTGTGGTTACTGCTGTTTGTTTTGATGAGGAAGTTGCAAGTTGTGAGAAAATCACCGTGACTGGATACATGACAAGCCGCAGTATTGAATCGAATGGGCCGTGTCCGGGAGGAATCATGGGCTTTTTGAAAGCACAAAGCTACATTGTTGGTGAAACAGATTATTAGTCGTTTTGAAAACACTCACAGTCATAGGTCTTTGTCTACTCACTTGCGCTAGCTGTTTCAATAAAACAGAAGTAAAAGAAGAGCCTATTCCTTTCTGTGGAGTTATTAATATGTACAGTACAAACATTCCAGCGCCTGGAGTATTCAAGGCAAATTGCGCGACCTGCCATAATTTCCATAAGGATGGGACAGGACCAAAAATGAATGGTGTTTTAGAGCGATCTCCTTCTGAAGAATGGTTGATCACCTTCATCACCAATCAAGATTCTTTGATTGAAATTGAGGATAAATACACGTTAGAGGTTATGGAGCGTAAACCCACCAAATGGGCACATGATTACAATGACTTGGAGAAAAAGGACCTTGATACCTTGATGAGCTATATTACCCAATAAATGTTGTTCATTAGTAATGAAAGATGTTGTTCGTTAGCATTGGATAATTTTGTACATTTGTACTGAAAGACATTTAAGATGATCCGCCAAGAACAAATACAAGAGGTGCTCGACATTCAGAATGAAAGGTTTAGAAATAAACCTCAGCAGGTTGAGCGCGACACTCTATCGGAAGTACCGAGAATAGAATCATTTGCAACCATAATTACAGGAATTCGTCGTTGCGGGAAAAGCACATTACTGCTCCAAGTTCTCAAATCAAGATTTACCGATGCTCTTTTTTTGAATTTTGAAGACATCCGATTAGTAGGGTTCGAAGCTTCGGACTTTATCAGACTTCAAAATGAAATAGACCGACGCTACATCAACACCTTGTTCTTTGATGAGATACAACTCATAGAAAAGTGGGAAATATTCATTCATCAACTATTGGATCAAGGCTATAACATCTTCATTACTGGTTCAAACGCTTCTCTTTTAAGCAGAGAATTGGGGACACATCTTACGGGAAGAAATATTTCTATGGAGTTGTTTCCCTTTTCCTACAATGAATTTCTGCTGTGTAAAAACGAAAAAGCGGGTAAAGATAGCCTGTTTGACTACCTCAAAACGGGTGGAATGCCAGAATACGTTAAACATCAAGATCGCCGTATTCTCGCTCGATTATTGGAAGATCTCCTAATTCGAGATATAGCTGTTCGCCATAAAGTTCGGGATGTTGAAACCTTAAAAAAACTCGCTGTCTATTTGTTAACGAACATCGGGAAAGCAGTTTCAGCCAACAACTTGAAACGTCTTTTCTCGGTGAAATCTACAACAACTATATTGGAATACTTTGCGCATTACAGCGATTCTTACCTCGTTGAATTTCTCCCTCAATTCAATGATTCACCAAAAGCACAAATCAGGAACCCCAAGAAAGTTTACGCAATCGACACAGGATTTTCTGACGTTGTTTCTACTTCGTCTACAGAGGACTTGGGTCGAAATTTTGAGAATCTTGTATATATCCACCTGCGAAGAAAGCACAGCGATTTATACTATTTTAAAGGAGAAGGTGAATGCGACTTTGTCATAAAAGAGAAGAATGAAATAACAGAACTCATTCAGGTGTGCTACCAAATTAACGATCACAATTTCGATCGTGAATACAACGGCCTCTTCGAAGCGATGAAGTTTTTCAATCTGAAAAAAGGGAAAATAGTAACGTTAAATCAGGCGGACAAATTCGAAACTGATGACTTCACAATACAAGTTGTGCCCGGACACGAGTACTTTATTGACTAAACCTACTCCTCTAACAGTCGTTCAATATCCAGCATCAATTCGTCGACCTCCGTTTTACTTGTTCCATCGTAATATCCGCGGATTCTGCCAACTCGATCAACCAAAACGAAATTGTTGGTGTGAATGAAATCACTTCCAACATCTCCCAAATTTTGTGCTTCGGCTGGTTTGAGAACGAAAAATGATTTCCGAGCAAGTGCATACAAATCTTCTTTTGCACCAGTTAAGAAATGCCATTGACCCGTCTTTGCTCCGTGATCTTCAGCGTAGCGTTTCATTTGCTGGACGGTGTCGACTTCAGGATCCACTGTAAAACTCATCAGGCGAACCTCATCATTATCTGCAAATTCAAATTGAATTCTACGCATTTGTTTGTTCATTTTGGGGCAAATCGTTCCGCAGGTAGTGAAGAAGTATTCAGCAACGTAAACCTTTCCCTCGACCTCTGCTTGAGTAATCGTTTCTCCATCTTGATTCAAGAAAGAAAAGTCTCCAACGCGGTGTTTGTTCCCAACCCGCAACATCTCTGGATCGACCATTTCTTCATCCAAATCAATTGGGTTGATGACTGGAAGCGGCTCTTCCTTATCTTTTAATATGAAATAGCCAATTGTAACCCCTACAGCAAACAACAAAGCGAGCGCAATAATACGTTTCATAATGCAAATTTAAGCTTTCCGAATTGAGCCTCCACTAATTGAATGAACTTTCTTACTTTTATTGAAAAACGAAAATCAAATGGCAATGAATACATCATTACTCTCAGAAATTTGCGCCACTCCTGGCGCTCCTGGATTCGAACAAAAAGTGCGCGAATTAGTTATCAAAGAGGTAACTCCTCTCGTAGACGAAGTAGAAGTTGATAACATGGGAAATGTCTATGCAATTAAGCGCGGGACAGGCGACAAAAAAGTAATGATTGGAGCTCACATGGATGAAATCGGTTTCATCGTGACGCACATTGACGATAACGGCTTTATTCGTTTTCATACACTCGGAGGATTCGACCCGAAAACATTAACCGCCCAGCGTGTACTCGTTCATGGAAAAAAGGACATAATTGGCGTAATGGCTTCAAAGCCTATTCACGTTATGACGCCTGAAGAACGAAACAAAATTGCCAAAACGAAAGACTACTTCATCGATACGGGATTGCCTGTGGAAGAGGTGAAAGAAATCGTTTCGATCGGAGATTCGATTACGCGCGAACGCGAATTCATTGAAATGGGGAACTGCGTCAACGGAAAATCGTTGGATAACCGTTTGGCCGTTTTCATTTTAATCGAAACACTCAAAAACCTCAAGGGAAAAGAAGTTCCTTATGATATTTACGGTGTTTTTACTGTCCAAGAAGAAGTGGGAATTCGTGGAGCGAATGTTTCAGCACTGCGCATTAACCCAGATTTCGGTTTTGGATTGGATACAACGATTGCTTTTGACCTCCCAGGGGCAGCAGCGCACGAGAAGATCACTGAACTTGGAAAAGGAACAGCAATTAAAATCATGGACGCTTCAACCATTTGCGATTACCGCATGGTGAAATTCATGAAAGAAACGGCTGACAAACACAAGATCACTTGGCAACCCGAAATCTTGACGGCGGGAGGAACCGACACTGCGGGAATTCAGCGAATGACAGAAGGCGGATCGATTGCGGGTGCCGTTTCCATTCCAACTCGACATCTACACCAAGTAATTGAGATGGCGCATAAGGATGATATCCAAGGAAGCATTGACCTATTAACAGCGTGTATGCACGATATCGCCACTTTCGACTGGAGTTTTAAATAGACTTTACGACCATTTGTCGACGATTTAGACCTATTCACAGAATAGTCAAGGCTTTACACGTAAAATAGGGCTTGGATTCGTACATTCGACTCACTAAACTTTACTATAAGATGATTGACGTAAAAGACTTATTAGAAAACGACACAATTAAAGGATTGCTTAAGAAATTTGGCGTATCACCAGCGATGGCTGAATCAGTTGCGAACCAAGCACTGACAGCAATTAAATCAAAATTCGATAAAAACCCAAAGCAAATGTCAAGCTTGTTGTCTGAAAATCCAAACACGGATGAAGACGAAGTAATGGCAAAAGAAGTTGAGGAAGATTTTATCGAAAGACTGATTAAAAAAGTCGGTATTCCTGAAGGAATGGCAAGCCAAGCAAAAGGAGCGATCCCAGGAATTTTAAGTCAAGTTACAAGCAAATTATCAGCAGGTGGCGGAAACGATGAAGGCGGAATCGCTGGAATGTTATCGAACATCACAGACATGTTTGATGGTGACGATAATGATGCTTCCACGAAAGAAGGAAATCCTCAGAAGAAAAAGTCGGGCGGTTTAGCAGGACTATTCAGCAAGTTCTTCGGAAAGTAAAGAACATACGTTTAAGTTAACCGGTTAATACAACTTTAACTCAGGTTTTTATATTTTTACAAAGAGGACTCCGATGTCGGT
This sequence comes from Crocinitomicaceae bacterium, assembly GCA_029252405.1. GTDB lineage: Bacteria > Bacteroidota > Bacteroidia > Flavobacteriales_D > Crocinitomicaceae > UBA4466. The sequence continues at coordinate 21,471 of JAQXBM010000002.1, read as the reverse complement.
TTCCTCTTTTTTTTCGATTAATCAGAATACAGAATTATGTCAAAAACTGCCAAGTTTCAAGAAGCAATTGAAAAGGGATACACATTCAAAGGTGACTCAATCACATTAGGTGGAGGAAAACTGGGAGACAAAGCCGTTCCGAATACACACATCAAAGTTCCATTAAAAACCCTCAACCGACACGGCTTGATTGCCGGAGCAACGGGAACGGGTAAAACCAAATCTTTGCAAGTAATTGCAGAGCAGCTTTCAAAGAAAGGCGTTCCTTCCTTGTTGATGGATATCAAAGGGGATTTAAGTGGATTGGCAGCACCAGGATCAAACAACGATTTCATTGAAAACCGACACGCAGGAATTGGATTGCCCTACGAGCCAATGCCGCTACCTGTTGAGTTGATGACCATTTCGAATGGAGACGGAACACGCTTAAAAGCAACAGTTACGGAGTTTGGGCCAGTACTTCTCTCGAAAATATTAGGATTAAACGACACACAATCCAGTGTGATTTCATTGATTTTTGTCTTCGCTGACAAGAAGAAACTTCCAATTATCGACTTGAAAGATCTGCGCAAAATGTTGCAGTATGTCGTGAATGAAGGGAAAGAAGAAATCTCCGCAGAATACGGCGCAGTTGCCTCCGCAACGGTAAATACGATCATGCGAAAAGTGATCGAATTGGAGCAGCAGGGAGCTGAAACCTTCTTTGGTGAGCGCTCTTTTGACCCACAAGATTTGTTGAGAACGGACGCAAACGGACACGGAATTATTTCTGTTTTGCGTTTGATGGATATTCAAAGTCAGCCTAAATTATTCTCGACATTCATGTTGAGCTTGTTAGCTGAAATCTACGGAAGCTTCCCAGAAGAAGGAGACGTTGAAAAACCTAAATTGTGCATCTTCATTGATGAGGCGCACCTTGTGTTTGATGAAGCATCTTCAGCACTGCTCGACCAATTAGAAGTTATTGTAAAGTTGATTCGTTCGAAAGGTGTGGGTGTATTTTTCTGCACACAAAATCCTGTTGATGTCCCTGATGATATCTTAGCTCAGCTTGGTTTGAAAGTTCAACACGCGCTTCGTGCTTTCACAGAAAAAGATCGAAAAGCCATCAAAAAAGCAGCTGAAAACTATCCAATTTCTGAATTCTACGATACCGAGGATTTGATTACGCAACTCGGAATTGGAGAAGCATTAATCACAGCCTTAAACGAAAAAGGAATTCCGACGCCACTTGCCGCAACTATTTGCCGTGCTCCACTCTCACGTATGGATGTACTCGAACAGGCGGAGGTTGATGCTTTGATAGCTAAATCGACCATTGCGCAGAAATACAACGAGGAAATCGACCGTGAAAGTGCGTACGAAATCCTAACAGGAAAAATTGAACGCGCCGCAACGGAAGAAAAACAAGCCGAAGCTCGAGCGGAGCAGGAAAAAGCGGAAGAAATTCTACGCGAAAAAGAAGAAAAAATGCGCGCCAAGGAAGCAAAGTTGCGTGATGCAGAATTGAAGAAACTCGAACGAGAAGAAGCAAAGCGCGAGCGTGAAGAAATCAAAGAATTGGAACGCCTGCGCAAAGCACAAGAGCGCGAAGCAGAGCGCGAATCTCGTGAACGAGAGCGCATGTGGAAAGACGTAACCAGAAACGTGACCAAAGGCGCGACAAGTAGCAGAGGTGGTGGTTGGCTCGGAGACCTCACACGAGGGCTTCTTGGTATACTGAAAGGAAAATAATAATGAAAAAATACTTTGTACTTTGTACACTCGCAGGAACATTGTTTTCGTGCGGCGATGGAACTCTAGCCGATGATTTATTGGAAGAGCTCGATCAACATCAAACACTAAACAATGACGATATGAGCGCATTCTCAGGAAGACCTGTGGTATTTTACAACGTTGAAAATCTCTTCGACACTAAAAACGATCCTCGCACAAACGACGAAGATTTCACGCCATACGGATATAAAGAATGGGATGAAGATCGCTACGAAACGAAGTTGGAACGCATTGAAGACGCTCTGTCTGAATTTCAAAAGGCTCCATTGTTGATTGGCTTGGCGGAGATTGAAAACCGTGCCGTACTCAAAGATCTTGTTGAAGAAGGTGATTTCGATAAAACGAACTACGGAATCGCACATTTCGACTCTCCCGACAGACGTGGAATTGATGTCGCACTGCTCTATGATGAAGATGCTTTTTCAGTAATCAACAGTACGAAAATCAGCGTGCGATTGGCAAACAACCCACGGTTTGCGACTCGTGATATTCTGTACGTCGAGGGGGAACTTTCCGGCGGAGTGCACACACATGTATTTGTCAATCACTGGTCATCGCGCCGCGAAGGACAAAAGGAAACCGAACACAAACGATTGGAAGCAGCGGAAACGCTCCGCGAGAAAGTCGATGAGATATTAGGGCAAGATGCCGATGCGAACATCATCATTTTGGGAGACTTCAATGATCATCCAACCGACAAAAGTCTACAAACGGTATTGCGCGCCAAAGAATCTGGTTATGAAGGAGAGGGAGATTTAATCAACCTACTTTTTGACGAACACCAAAACGGCGAAGGAACATCTGTTCATCGTGGAGATTGGGCCGTAATCGATCAGATTATCATTTCTCAAGCAATCTACGACAAACGATCAGGGCTAGGTATCAAAGGAAATGATGCTGAAATTTTGAGAGACGCCGACCTCATCTTCAGAAACAGAAGTACAGGTGAAGAAAAACCAAATGCCACCTATGGTGGACGAAAATATTACGGAGGATATTCTGACCATCTTCCTGTTTACATCATTTTAAAGTAAGATATGGCACTACTTGACAATCACCGTCCTAACGGACCAGAAAACTGGAATAAAAAGGAAATCAAGAAGGCGACGGAGCCTTTATTGGATGAGTTGTACGAGTATGCAAAGCGCATCTACGCTGAAGGAAAACAGAGTGTATTGATCGTTCTACAAGGAATGGACGCTTCGGGAAAAGATGGTTTAACTCGATCGCTTTTTCAAAAGGTGAGTCCGGCGTGGGTTAATGTGCACTCGTTCAAAAAACCTACAGACGAAGAATTTGCGCACGACTTCTTGTGGCGAATTCACAAGCGAACACCTGAAAAAGGAATGATTACCGTGTTCAACCGATCGCACTACGAAGATATTTTGGTGCCTTCCGTTTACGGATACATTGATCAGGAAACAATTGACAAGCGATACGATCAAATCAATCAGTTCGAGCAGTACTTAGAGGCAAACGGAACGAAGGTTTTGAAATTCTATTTGAATGTGAGTTACGACAAACAACATCAAAAACTCACAGAGCGCATCAACACCAAAGAAAAGCATTGGAAACACAGCGACGGTGATTGGGAAACGCGTGACTCTTGGAACGAATTCATGGACGTTTACGATACCATTTTCGAGCGTTGTAACTCGATTCCATGGCACATCATCCCATGTGATCACAACTGGACGAAATTGTATTCTACAGCCAAAATTGTGATTGACACTCTAAAGGAAATGGACCCACAATTCCCCGATTTGGACACGGAGAAATTCACTCCAGATTATTCGAAATCTAAATATCGATACTAGTCGATATGCGCAGCCTCGCGTTTATCGGTTTTCTCTTGCTGCTTTTGGCTTCTTGTCAAAGAGATGATAAGGTCGTGTACATTCTTTTTTTTGACTCTGAAGGATTGAGTGAAGGTCAGGACGTTCTGCTAAATGGTGTGAGTGTTGGAAAAGTTCTCGATGTTGATCTCACTGACAAAAATGAGGTAATCAGCACAGTCGAACTTTCAGAATCAGTCGATTTTCCCAAGGATACGCAATTTGAAATTCAGAGCCAAGATGTGTTTACGAAGATCATTCTTGTGACGCTCGGCGAGTCGGAAACGATGATTCAAACGGGCGATACGATTCAGGGAATTATGACGATAGATCCATTAGACCTAATGCCACCAGAACATGGCAAACCCAAATTGCTGGATGAAGTAAAAGAAATGCTAAAGAATTAAACGTCCTTATCCAAAACCTTTGGAATGCGGAAGTAATCTGAATCGCGCTGTGGTGCGTTCTTCAACGCTTCGTCTTGTGTAACAGTTCTCGCAGGAACATCATCACGCAAACGATTAATTTCTGAAGACATGAAAATCAAAGGCTCTACGTTTTCCGTGTCTACCTCTTGCAATTTATCCATAAACGTAATGATCCGCTCCAAATCTTCTTGAATCGCGACTTTTCGCTCTCCTTCGAACTCCAAACGCGCTAGGTGAGCGATGTGATCAACTGTTTCTTCGGTGATTTTCATGATGCGAAGTTACGAATTTTCATGAAGATGGAATTAAGTCAAGAACGAAAACTACCCTCTCACTGGAAACAGGTAAGATTCCTTCTGATGTCTCTTGCTCAGAGTAGAATCAATCCGCTAACGGGACTCGCGCAAGAATTGTTTTATTTCTTTGCTGCCAATAATTTGACATGAAATGCATTCAACGCTTCAGCGTCCATCAAATTAATGTCGACATTGCCCACAGTTACATCTGAGAACGTTGATTTGAGGTAATATTTCGCCTGTTTGAACCGCTTCCCTCGTTGCGTATTGATGCTCAAAATAGAATATTCACGGCCGGCGACTTTTTTTGTTTTAGGTCCTTCTGGAAAAGATGACTCCAAATAAGCCCAATCAATCTCATTCAAAGGCATCTGAGTAATGTATAGCGACTCTGTTTTATCTTCTTCGAGTAAGTAGATGTGCTTCCAAATTGTTAATGTAGTGCCAGAAAAGTGATAATAGTATTTTTCTGATTTCTTGTCCACCCCGCCCGTAGAGCGAATCATTTCACCAAGCATCTCGCCTTGAATCGCCTTGGTCTTATTCCCTTCCCCAGGCAGCGTAATTGTCGTTTGAGAAAAGACGGTAAGTCCTATAAAGAACGATGCTATAAGTAGAAACTGTTTCATAGATATGTTTTTATTATGTCTTTTAAATATATAATTTCTCGCTGGTGCTCAACGGAATAGATCCTACTCATGAATTATCAACTTGTGATAACGTACCAATTTTCCGCGGGTTTTCCGCTCATAAGAAAAGGGTTCAGTATTCAACTCAATTCAAAGACTTCGCCCACATCAGAAACATCACAATTCCGACCAAAACCGGACCCAAGATCAACCAACCCCAGACGTACTTGAACTTTACTCCGCCTTTAATCTTTCGCTTAACATCTGTCAAGTTCGGATCATTGGAACGAATTTTCAAACGGGTTTTGCAATCGGGACAGATTTTGTAATACTTCTTAGAAGAAGGAAAAAGCGATAGTCCGTAAAGGCTGAAGTAACCCTGTTCAACCTTATAAGTTGCTCTATTTGATTCGTTACAGATTTGGCATTTCTCGGGTGGAAAATCATTCAATTCTCCAATTGGATCGTATTTCGTTCCCCAACTAATCATATACTGCTATTGTCCGTGAAATTCTCTAAAGGCTTTGCTGTTACCCTTTCCATTTGCCATTACAGAAGACCAATTTGTTCCACCTGTGCTCATTCTGACAGTGTGTTTTCCGAAGAATCCTTTAAACTTGAAGGACTTCTTGTCAGCGATTTTGTGAACGTATTTGTCATCATCTTCGAGCAAGGCAATCATTGATTTGTGCAATTCTTCAACAGACTCAGATTTTTCGATGAGATTGCGAACACCTTGTTCAATGCTCACGCCTTCAAAGTATTGGTGAGTTTTAATTGTGTTCAAAACGACAAACATCCCTACTGATTTCTTCGGCACGTAGAAAACGTAATCCTTAGTGCTGACAAGACACACGTCAACATTTTTCATTGGTTGTTTTGAGTTCATCATCATTCCGCTATCATAGCAGACGTAATCTTGGGTTTCTGTTAAAGCCATCGTTAGTTTTTTTTTGGTTTGACCTAAAGAAACAAAAAAAGCGCGACTCCGAAAATCGAAGTCGCGCTTACTTTTAATTTCAATCTATCTTAAACTTTCTTTACGCGAACGGCATTCATACCTTTCATACCGCGTTCTAGTTCAAATTCTACTGTATTACCCTCAGCAACATCATCGAATTCAATTCCGTTGATGTGAACAAAGTAACTTTCACCAGTTCCTTTTTCTTTGATAAACCCAAATCCTTTATCGTGATTAAAGAAATCAATTCGACCTGTTTTGAAAGGAGACATTTCTTCTCTTTCACGCTTTGGAACACCTAATTCAATGTTCTCAGCTTTGATCACTTTCTTCTTCTTCGTCTCATCCGGTGGAGTATCTGAAATGTTTCCAAATTCATCTACGTACGCCATCATGTTTTCAAGTCCGCCACCATCAGAATTCGCTCTACGCTCTTCCTTTTTTAGTTGCTTCTCTTGTCGCTTCTTTAATCGTTTTTTTTCTTTTTCCTTCTTGTTAAAGGTTTCTTGGGATTTTGCCATTCTTAATTTTTCGTTATTCGCACAGTCTGTGCTTTTTTGTAAAGGTACGTGTTTATACGCAGTATGTTTCGATGTTCACCTGCTTTCTACAAAAAAAATTCTTGCAAAATTTGAAACCCAAGAAGCGAAATTGGCAATTATGCTACCGCTTCGTCAAGAAAATCAACCTTTCCAGATGCAAAATTGTAGTACGCTGGTACAACTGCCAATTTACCGTCTTTCACGGCGTTTCCAATAATTGAAGATCGTCCGATCAATTCTTTAACGGTAAGTTTGGCGTTAATTTTAACAATATCATTTACAGAGGCTCCGTCTGGTGCAGCTGCTAAAGCTGGAGTAACGTGTGCCAATAACATGTTCAAGTTATGTCCGAGGTCACCCCCGTTTACTGCAGCACCAACTGCTCCACAACTCTCGTGTCCCATTACAACGATTACTTTCGTTTTCAATGCAAAAACCGAATACTCGATACTCGCGATAGTTGATGTATTTGCAACGTTTCCTGCAACACGCGCCACGAATAACTCTCCAAGTCCTGTGTCGAATGCTAATTCTGGAACTACGCGGCTATCGGCGCAGCTCAAAATAATAGCGAATGGATCTTGGCCATCAACAAGCTCTGCTCTTCTCGCCGCATCTTGATTATTATGGGATAATTTGTCTTGTGTAAATTTCTCGTTCCCTTCTTTTAGCTTGGCTAAAATTTCTTCAATTGTCATGTCTTTTTTCATCCGTTATTTTTGTCTGATTCTTTAAAATCGCTCAACGCGATATGTTTCGTTCATCGATTTCGAATATACAAGAAATCACTTGAATTTTCGATAATCCATTCAGAAATCTATGTGGGGATTAGATCTTTCTCAATTCTGGATAGTGTTCCAAAAGCGGACCATTGAGAAGTTCATAACAATACGCTCTCAGTTCCTTCTGCTCCATGGCTTCCACTTTTTCTGCAGAAATGTAATCGTGCATGTACACTTTACTGATTCCAGGTCGAGCTGGCCCAAGAATAAAAGTTGGGTCCGAAAACAAAATGTGATTGTTGATGAATGTCAGCGGAACGATAGGCAACTTCAAGTTCTTCGCCAATTGAAACGCTCCTGATTTGAAGTGTTTCATTTTTGGATTGACATCGGGAATTCCTCCTTCCGGAAAAATAACGATCGACCACCCCATATTTACTTTTCTACTCGCCTCAACAATAGAACGCGCTGCCTTCATTCGGTTTCCTCTGTGCACAGGAATGTTGAGCGTTTTGAAGTAAGCTCCGATAATTGGGTACTTCAGCAACTCGCCCTTTCCCAAAAACAAAAACGCGTTTTCGTGCAAGATTGTGTACATCAAAAAGATGTCTAAATAAGAAATGTGATTCGCCAGGATGACATAAGGCCCTTTGGGCAAATCCGCTTTTCGAATTTTCTTCACATGATAAAAACAAATAATTCTAAAGGTCCAACTCCAAACCTTGAACACCTTGAATGCCCGTTTCTTATTGCGCTCACTGAACAACAATGGGTATATGAACGGAAAAAACAGGAGCGCCATCACGACAAAAAGGATGCCTACGTAAAGCTTCCAAATCAGCGAGAAAACACCCAGGATTTTGTTCATGAATCAAATATAGAAATTCCCTTTCGTTAGGTTCGACCTAAGCGCAATTTTAAAATTGAATTCATGTTAGTGTAATACCTCCGAAATAACTAATTTCGTTAAAAATTATTACCGTTATGGCTCGCATTCTTACAGGGATACAAAGTACAGGAACTCCTCACTTGGGAAACCTTCTTGGTGCAATTATCCCTGCCATTGATTTGGCAAATGATCCAAAAAATGACTCCTTCCTGTTTATCGCTGACCTTCACTCTTTGACCCAAATTAAAGATGGTGATACCATGCGAGAGAATACGCTTTCAACTGCCGCAACATGGTTGGCGTTTGGGTTAAATCCTGAAGAATCCATTTTTTACCGCCAAAGTGATGTTGCCGAAGTAACGGAGTTAACATGGTACTTGATGTGCTACTTCCCCTACTCTAGGCTGAAGTTGGCGCACAGTTTCAAAGACAAAGCAGATCGTTTGGATGATGTCAATTCGGGATTGTTTACTTACCCCATTTTGATGGCAGCTGACATTTTGCTGTACGATGCAGAAATTGTTCCCGTAGGGAAAGATCAAAAGCAGCACCTTGAATTTACGCAAGATGTTGCCCGACGATTCAACAATGAAATGGGTGAGACCTTCGTGGTTCCTGAAGTAAGTCACTCCGAAGAAACAATGTTGATCCCTGGTATCGATGGAAACAAAATGAGTAAATCGCGCGGAAACGAAATCAATATTTTCCTTTCAGATAAAAAATTACGCAAGCAGGTTATGCGCATCGAAACGGACTCAAAAGGTCTGGATGATGTGAAAGATCCTGACACGTGTAACATTTTTGCGCTGTACCGAATTCTTGCTTCACAGGAGGATCAAGCTGAAATGCGTAAGAACTATGCGTCAGGCGGATACGGTTACGGTCATGCGAAACAGGCTCTTTTTGAACTAATTAAAAATAAATTTGCGGTGCAACGCGAACTTTATGATCACTTAATGGCGAATCCTCAAGAGATCGAATCAGCCCTAAAAATTGGCCAAGAAAAAGCGCGAGAAGTTGCTTCGGAAGTCCTTCAGCGCGTGCGATCAAGAGTTGGTTATTAGGACTTTCATAATCTCCTTTTTTTCGTATCTTTGCGCCCTAAACAATTGTTAATGCGTTATCTCCTCTTAACCCTTTTCGCCTTAATGGCGATGGTCTTCACCTACTGTGGTGATTCTGAACCTGCAACCGAAGAATTAGAAGCCAAAGGCGGTAAACTATATGGTGGTGAATTCACATTCATGACACACGAAAGAATCAATGTTCTTATTCCTGCCTACGTTGGTGACATCTACAATTCTCGCGTCACATCTCAAATTTATGACCCGTTAATGGTATACGATCCGAATACGGAAACCGTTGTTCCTGCTGTTGCTGAAAGCTTCAAAAAAAGCTCTGATTCAAAAGTTTACACTTTCAAAATCCGAAAAGGAATTGAATTTCACGAAGATGATTGCTTCGGTAAAGATTCAAGAAAACTTACCGCTGAGGATGTAAAGTATACTTTGGACATGGCGTGTTCAGGTTTGGAAAAAAACCAAGTAGGACACATTTTCAAACTTCGAATTGTTGGAGCGAAAGAGTTTTACGAGCAAACAAAAGGTAAAAAGACCATGCCTGCATCGGGTGTTTCAGGAATCAAGGTGATTGATGATCAAACATTGCAAATTACATTGTTGAATCCTTCTCCTGGTTTTGAAGTGATTCTTACCAACCCTAGCCTTGGAATTGTTTCAAAGAAAGCATTTGAACATTACAAAGGAAAGATTGACAAACATGCAGTTGGATCAGGGCCTTTCATGCTAGATGAAATGACAGCGGATCAAGTTACCTTGAAGCGCAATCCAAACTACTGGAAGAAAGATGAATTCGGAAATCAACTGCCATTCTTAGGAAGAATCGCTGTAAAGTACGCGAAGAACAAGAAAAGTGAGTTGCTTTCATTTAGAAAGGCTGAAGCTGATCTCGTTTTGGAAATTCCAGTTGAGAACATTGAAAACATCCTTGGGTCACTCAAAGAAGCTCAAGAAGGAAAAAACATCAAGCACAAGGTAGACGGCGAAGCAAGTATGAGCATGGCATACGTGGCAATGGCTCACGAGAGCGATGAGTTTAGTGATGTTCGTGTACGTCAAGCTTTCAACTTGGCAATTGACAGAAATGCGATTATCGACACGTGGCTTGAAGGTGAAGGTTGGGCTGCAGAAAATGGGTTCGCCCCAGAAATGTCGAACTACGACAACAGCGTAGTGAAAGGTCATTCGTACAACGTCGAAAGAGCAAAATCATTGATGAGTGCGGCTGGACACGCAAATGGTGCCAATTTCCCAACGCTTGATTTTTACGTGAACAGTAAAGAAGGATCAGGAGCTCACAAAATGTGCTTGGCGATCCAAAAACAATTGAAGGATAACATCAACATCAACTTGAATATTAAGTTGTGTACATTGGAAGAAAGAACACAAGCTATCGCTAGTGGTGATGCCAAAATCTGGCGTGCTGGATGGGTTGCTGATTACCCTGCTCCAGAAAACTTCCTTGGGTTGTTCTATGGTGGAAACGTTGGTGAAAACACACAAATGAACCGTTTCAATTACCGAAGCGATAAATTCGATGCATTATTCGAGGCGGCAAGCCATGAGGAAGATGCTGAGAAACGCGAAAAGTTGTATCAGCAATGTGATCAAATGGTGATTAACGAAGCTGTTGTGATGCCTGTTCTTACAGACGATCACGTAGTGATGATCAACGCTCGAGTTCGAAACTTCAAGGCAAGTCCGTTGGAGTCGTTGAATCTGACATCAGTGTACATCAAACAACCGCTGAAAGAGGAACCTTTAAACTAGGCGTTCAATACTTCTTTTACAATTTCATAGGCTTCAATCTTCCCAAATCCTGGGACATGAATACGGAAATAATTGATCATTGTTTCCAATGCTTCAACACGCTTCTGTTTGGCAAGTGATTGTACTTCTAATCCGAGTATGTGTGCTTTGATTAAATCAGCAATTTCACCTGAAACAACATTGTATTGTGCTTTGCGAACACCTTCATATCTTCCTTCATCGAGGTTGAAGTGCTCGTAGGCATTGTTTTCGATGAAGGGCTGGACTCCCAACCATTCGGCAAGATCAATCATGAACAGCACGGGGATTAATTGCGAATCTTGCGAGTCGTTTAGGTTGTGAACGGCTTCTTCCAAAAACCGAAACAGGGCAGGATCTTTTTCATTTACATGCACCACTTTTCGAATGACCTCAGCCATGAAAAATGCGATCGTTCCTTTAATGGGATCAAATTGAAAATCAGTTGGAAATGCAGGTTCTGCAGCCGTTAGTTGCAAGAGCTCACTTTCTCGTCTATCGTAAAACGATAATTCGCTCAAGCCCATCGGAAACAGGTTGTGCGCTTTCTTCTTTCCCCCTTTAAAAATGAATTTTTTTAGGCCGTTCTCTTTGGTGTAAAAGGAGATGATTAAACTCGTGTTGGAATAAGATACCCGGTGTAGAAAGATGCCAAAATCAGTAGATTTCATAGTATACCGTGTTCTCGGCTTTTAACGTACCACCAAGACTTTACCTACTTTTCTTCCTTTTCCTTCGTTTGGAGCTGTCCAGATGAAGTAGACTCCCGTTGCTACAGGATCACCATTCAGCGCTCTTCCATTCCAAGTAGCGGTACCACCATTTGACGTCGTTTTGTAAACAAGGTTTCCTGCGGCATCTGTCACCTTTACATCGGAATCATATTGAATTCCTTGCATGGTGATTACTCCTGTGAAGTCTGGTCGAACTGGGTTTGGAAATACATTTACCTCAGCGTAATCGCGGCTTTTACCTGCACTCGCGTCAGTTCTGTACGAAATCAATCCTTTGTCAGTTACAATGAATAATTCTCCTGTGTTGTGGTCTATTTCTAGGTTGATGACATTGTTAGAAATCAACGGTGAATTCTCAACGGTGAACTGCTCGATAATTTCCAATCCATCTGGAGAGAGTAGAACAATTCCGGCATTTTCGGTTGCCATCCATTTGCGATTGGCCCCATCCACTTCGATGTCAGTAATTCCGGTTGCGCCAAGCACAAATTCAACATTCCCTTCAAACTCCACCTTGATGCGTTGTGCGTTGTAATCGCCAAAGGAAGCACCAAAGGCATTTCCAGCATTGTACAAAACGGCGAAGCCCGCATCCGTCCCAATCCAAACTTCATTGTCCAAATCAACTGCAACGGCTTGCACGCGGTTCGATGGTAAATCACCTGTGCTCTCTCCCGAATTGAGCCAAATCACTTCGTCATCGCTTAAATCCGTTGGGGTTCCGTTGTCCTTGTACCCATAAAGACCGCCATTCAAAAATGCCAACCACTTATTTCCTTCATTGTCGATTACTAAGCGCTGTGAGAACTCTCCAATTGCGCTACTTCCAAGACTGAAGCTTTGCCAATCGCCATCGCTGGTAAGCACTTTCAGCGGCTCGTTTGTACCACCATTGAAAACCCATAAGTTTCCTTGAACATCATACATCAAATCGGTAACCAATATCGACCCAGAGCCGACATTCGTAGGTTCCAAAGCTGAATTGTAAGGAGTTAAGGTGTCAATTGCACCAGTATTTTCATCAAAAATGGTCAATGGCGTGTACGACCAAGAACCGATCGCGAACTTTTTGTTGTCGGTTGGATCAATGGCAACAGCCAAGTAATCCCAAATTCTTCCTGATTCCCAAACGTCTGTGTTTAGATCATTGTAAAGCGCCCACTCTTCATCTTCGAAGGTATAAACGCCACTACTTTTAAATGTTGCTGTACTCGACGATGCCGCACCACAGGTAACAACCAATTTGTCGCGTGACCAATCCATCCCATAAAATTCGCCTCTTGGTGGTCCAGAAAAAACAAGGTTATCGATTAGTCCTCCATCAATACGCACCAAACCGAATGAGTTATCGGCAAGCCAATACTTACCATCTACACTCAGCATTTTATTGGTTTCTGGACTTCCAAAGGGGTATGCCGCAAGAATGTAATCGCTCTGATAATTCTGATCGTAAATGATGGAAGCTCCAGAATAATGAACGGCGAGCTCACCGTCCACGACATCAATTGCACGAATCTCCATGGTAAATGTTTCAGAAATCACGGATTGTAAATCAGTGGAAGTTAACCTGTAAACTGAGTCCTCACCGAAATTCTCACTTTTGTAAAGCAAATAAAGCTCATCATCAACCTTCTCAAACTCCTTGTATGCATTTGATGCCAGAGTGGGCACTCGCGTGTCAATTGTCCATTGGGCAGGATCTGGCAGCGCCACATTATTGATGTCACCATAATACATAACGTTCTCTCCAAGAGCAAAAATGGTGTCATTTCGAAAATTGACATCCACAATAGCCACGTTCCCGTTTGACGGATAGTAGGTGTCCTTTACTTCGCTTCGTTCTGGATCTATTTTAACGATCCCAAAACCAGTTGCGAAATAGAGAAAGCCCTCATATTCAACAATTTTGAAAATTTCCTTGGACCCTTGAATTTCCGCTAATTTTATGGCGGGAATGTTCGTTACCTTATTGTTGAGAATGCGGTCGATATTTCCATTCTTGTACCCGATGAATACAGCATCATTCACTGAAGAATGTCCCATACAACCGATTGTGATGTCGGAGAGTCCTGTTACCACATCCCATGTAGAAAGCTCGCTTGAACTTTCGTCGTATTCAGATACTCCATTCGAGAAGGCCGTGAAGACTTTTCCTGATGTTTTGACGAGGTCGAGTGCGCGTTTTGCAGGAATATGAAGGCGCCATTCACCTGTCCCAATCTGGGCAAAAGCGGAGAATGATGACAGTAAAAGACATAAAAGTAGTAATCGCATTCTAAGGAATATTTGCGTTAAGAACGGCATTAGCACAAAAATATTTGATTTTACGGGTAAATGGGCGAACAAAGTGATTGTTTTTGCTTGTATTTCGCAGTGATCTGTTAATTTTGAGCTGTCTCGCGGTTAAACGCTTGATTTATTGGCCCCGTGGCGCAGCTGTTTCGTTGAAACATTTAGTTGCCCCTCAGCCAAAAAAGGCCCCGTGGCGCAACTGAATAGCGCACTGGATTTCGGCTCCAGCGGTTACAGGTTTGAATCCTGTCGGGGTCACTAAAAGCTCACCTGACGGTGAGCTTTTTTGTTTTGTGTAGGTTCATGTTTGTCTCAACTGAATTAAATCAAGAACGAACAGAATATTCAAACAAAAAAAGACCCAGCTCTAGCACTGAGTCTTTTAATAAGTAAAAAGGGACATTACATTTTCACCAAACCGTGGGTACTTATTCCCTTTTTGGTTAAAACTGTTATCAAATAGATACCTGCATTCAAATCATCAGCAGGGTAAATGGATGCTGGTTCAAACTGCTTTACCAATGTTCCATTTATATCGATAACACTCACTTTTTTCATGTTTCCTACTAACACCGCCAAAATTACAATTTGGCTTAGAACAAAGCGCTTTTCAATGCCCTACAAAACATACAAGAATTGTTAGGAACAATTAGATTCAAATAGTGAATACGACTTACTAATTCGACATTAGCTAATTACAAACACCCCATAAACAGTATATTTTTCGTTTAGAAATAATTTCATTCATTCAGAAAGAATTAATGAAAGCAACTTAGAACCATATTAATTTTGGTGAAAAATATATCTAAATGAAAAAAATTATACTTTCAACTGCAATTGCTTTAACAGCATTTGTTTCAAACGCCCAAGACATAACCAGTGGTTTGGTATCTAAATACACTTTCGATCAAGACAGCATCGAAGATGTAATTGGAAATAATAATGGAACAACCTTAAACGGAATATACAATTTTAGTGGTTATGGAACTGGAAAAGCTATCGGTTTCAATGGTTTTGATGGTACTGATCCACAAGCAATAGTAAATAAAGGAGTAATAGAAGACTCTATTGTAGCTTTTGACCAAGACTTCACGATTTCTTTTTGGTTTAGACTAACTGATTATAACCTAAATCAACCGATGATTATATTGTCTTCTAGACGAACTTTAACGGGCAGTGAGGCTGGAGGTATAGAGTTTGCCATCAGAAAAGATCCATTTAATACTCTTCAAGTAGCTGGAAGAAAAATTACTGGAGGACTTCTTGGCCTTCAATACAATATCGAATCAGGAATAATTTCTACTAATCAATGGTATTTTGTATGCTTTACCCAAATTGGAGCACTGCAAACATTGTACTTAAATGGGAATCAAATAGGTCAAGACCTGACGAACAGTTTTGCAGAACAAAGCAATTTATGGGCACTGGGTTCATCTAGAAGCCCAGGCGAAAATGAGCGAGAGTTTAATGGTAGTATTGATGAACTTCGATTGTACAATAGAGCGCTGTCTGGCCAAGAGGTTGCTCAACTTTATAATTTCATTCCAGGCACAGCATCAATTGAAGAGAATTTCAGCGAACAAATTAAGGCATACCCTAATCCTACTAATAATTCGTTTAATCTATCGACAAAAGATGTGTTGAATGTTAGTATTTACGACTTAAGTGGAACGCTCGTATTTCAGTCAACGGCAAAAGAGACATACGATATAAGCCATCTGTCATCTGGGTCTTACATCTTGAGCGCAGAAACAGCTAATGGTTTATATCAGCAAAAAATAATCAAGAGATAAAAGATCTTCGGTAAAATTAATCGGTTTAATTACTGAAATATTGAGCTCTTTACCATGAGTTCAAAAAACAACAAAAGGCGGAGTTAAAACTCCGCCATTTTATTTTAGATATGTCCCGTCCTAAAATAAGTTGACACATTCTTGACTTATAATTAGAGAACCCGAAACAACGACTAGAAGAAAGCGCTTAAACAATAGACATAATAGCCCCCAAAATGAATCTATATTAATAGTTATAGTTTCTAAGTGCTTCCAAAAACGGGCTCCTATTACGAGAAGATACTGCAACGTAGTGATCAATTTTAGTTTTAACTCCTGCTGAACTCAAACGAACAGGATGCCCTACTTGCTTCAGATTTACGGAGTAACTTCGATGTGTTCGGAAAAAGAAATTCGGTAAATCTTCTAAAATTTCTTTCATTGGCTTGGATGCTGTAATCTTTTTATTTGCCAAAACGATGTGTGTATACATACCATCAGCCTCAAGGCTAATAATATCATTTACATTAATGAGAAACTCTTCCGAATGTGTTCGAAGTAAGTATTTTTCATTTCCAGCATCTTTTAAATTGGCACTTAAAACCGCTAAAGATGGTGAGCTCAGTTTTTTAGTCAATCGCGTCTGCAAACGAAGAAGCGTCTCCTGAATTTCATTTTGCCTAACGGGTTTCAGCAGATAATCAAAAGCAGAGAGTTTAAATGCTCGAATTGCATATTCACTGTAAGCGGTTACAAAAACAATCTCAAAATCAAAAGAGAAATCAATGAGATCAATAATCTCTAATCCTTTATGATCCGGCATTTCAATATCCAGAAATAAAACATCTACTTTTGCTTTTCGAATTTCAGCAAGCCCTTGTTTTAATGAATCGGCTTCTCCGACAATTTGTACTTCCGGCTCTATCTTACTTAACAAGTGTTTCAACGTAACACGTGGTGCAGATTCATCGTCTATGATATATCCCCTGATCATCATTTGTAAACAAAGTTAAATGAAACTTCTGTGCCCTGGGTTGATGAGTCCTGAAGTATTGTAATTGAATAGTCAGATTGCTCTGAAAGTATTGTAACCCGGTCTTTTAAAGCCTTAAGAGCAAAAGATTTATGTTGACTACCAGAAACCTCTTCAGACTGCTCCATTCCAATACCAGTATCACAAATAGAAATTACAAAACCATTCTCTTTTCTTTTCGCAACAAATTTAATTCGCTTTTCTTTTTGATAGTCCCTTGGGAAAGCATGCCTAATGGCATTTTCGATAATCGGCTGTGTGATTAAAGTTGGGATTAGCGTTCCATCAAAATACTCAGAATCATCCAACACTACCTCAAACACAACAGGAATTGCTAATCGAGAATTTTCTAATTCCACATAGTTTTGCATTAATGCGATTTCTTCTTTCAGATAGATATATTCCCTACCAGATTTATCCAATACATTCCGTATCAACTCTGCAAAATCGCCAATGTTTTCGTAGGCCTCATCTGCCTTGCCTTCAATAACTTTTGCCTGAATAGCAGTAAGAACATTAAAAATAAAGTGTGGATTCATTTGTGAACGTATAGCGGTTAATTCCGCTTTCAAAGTTCTCGCTTCTAGTTGTTTCTTCTTTAAGCGTTCAAGTGAAAGTCTTCTAATTCTAGAAATGCGCCATCTTACAATCATAACAACTAAGAATGTTACAAGCAACACACAAGCAACAATAAACCAAACCGTTAAATAAAAAGGAGGAAGTACTTCGAAAGGAATTTCAAGAATATCCGAAAATTTTCCATCCTCATTTTTGACTTTAATCAATAAAGTTCCTTTACCGATAGGAAGCCGCTCAAGTTCAAGTTTAGAAAATGGATTATCGTGCTTCTTCCATTCGCTATTTGATCCTTTAATACTATAAAATACTTGAACCATTCCTCTTGATCTCAAAGCTTTTCGGATATTCAGTTGAATACCCAAGTAATTGTCTCGATAATCAGAAATGAGGACTCCATATTGATTAGAGAAAGTACTTTTCCCATCAAGTATATAATTCAATTCAGGGGTAGTTTTATTCGCATCTGGAAAATCACGCAATATCGTTAATGAGTTGCGATGAACAAAAACCATATTTTGCTCAGCCTTGAATACGCCATTCGTGTGCGATTCATTTAACCCATTATTTCTTGATAAGATTCGAGTATGGCCTGTATGAGCGTTTAAAACCAAAGTAGTATCTCTTAGGTTTACGAATAATGAACTGTCAATTAAACTAATACCATCAATATTTCTAGTGGGATGACTATAGATTATTTCCTTTTCTGAAAACTCTTTATTGAAACGATAAATATTCTTAAAATCATGCAAGAAATAAACGTACTCCCGACTCAAATGCAGATCGGTTATACTGCGGTCAGTTTCTATCCCCCCCAACTTAACCGTGTCAATATTAGAAGAAACTGGTTCATACCAAAAGAGGCCCTTTTTCGTAGAAGTTAAAAATTGTTTTTTATCCGGAATAAATAATAACGATAAGTTCCAACCCAACTTTTCTTCTTGTATAATTTGACCTTTAACAAATCTTACCATTCGATTTCTTGAACCCAAAACAAGGTTATTTTCAAACACCTCCATGTTTTTTATCGAGGTTACCGTTACTGTTTTCAAGACTTTCAATTCCCGTAAATTGATTTGGTAAAGGGCGTCACAATAGGCGTAAAGCGTATCCTGATTAGTTGAAATGGTTAGAGCTTGAACTTCACTTCTTAAATTCAAATTCAAAACGTCAATTTTATTTCCATTTAAATTATGACGAATAATTTTTCCTGCATTTGTTCCATGAACAAGAATTGAAGAATCTAGTTGTATTGTTGTGATAATATTCTCGTTTTCTAAAATCGAAGCGTAATCGTAAGTATGCACATTTAAAGCTGGAATTTGAATTAATCCATTACCTGAAGAAGTAGCCCAATAATTCCCTTCCACATCTCTACCAAAGCGCGTGACTTGAACCTGAGGTAAAAATTGAGAAGTTTCAATTCCATTCAGAGAATAGCTGCAAACACCGGCCATACCCGACACATACAGTTGATTATCAATTATCACAGAGTGGTTGATTTTACCACTGTAATTAATATCAATTGACCTTTCGAAATTTTCTTGAAAGAAATCTTCCGTTCGAATCATTTTCTTACTTTCCCGAAACAACAAATAAGATTCTTTTTGATTGTTGAGGAATCTGAAGCCACCGTCAAAAGCATTATTCAAGTTTAAATTATGTTGCTCTTGCGTATTTAAATTATAGACTGAATGACTTTTTTTATCGTTCCTAAAGAGAACCATGACGCTCTCTTGATATGAAAATAACCCCGCAATATAATTACCCTCAATTACTCTATTGAAGTGAAGAGTCTCCTCATTCAATTCATAAACTGCACTATAGGTTCGTAAAAAAAACCGATCCTCCAGTCGCACAAAAGATGTCACCTCCTTTAACTCTTCACTTATTGGGTGACGAACAAAAGAACCATTGTCTAAATAGTAGATATCTCCATGGAAAGAATTACACCACAATCTATTATTGGCGTCATGGAAAGATGAAGAAATAGCCTTTCCTACCCCCTCTGTTTTAAAGGGATAAAGCTGAGCTCCGTCAAACCTCGAGATCCCTGAATTACCTGAAACATAAAACTCGCCATTGGGCAGTTGATGCCAGTTGTAGCAAACCGAAGAACCAAGGGTACTATTATCCTCATTGTAAGAATAGTGCTGCACCTCTACCTGCCCAAAACCAAAATAGGTCAACGAGATAATCAACAATATTGTCAGCACATATTTCACAGGTACAAAGTAACTGATTTTGTAACTCTCCTAAAGTAAAAAATGTAACGCTTAGAAAATAAACCCCTCGTTGAGAAGTTATCTCTTCCTTTTGAGGAATAACATCCACAAATTTGGATCTCAATAAACAATAGAAAATATGAAAGTATTAATAACTAGTGTTTTTGTTATTGGAATAGCCCTAACAAGCGTAGCACAAACAGATTACTTCTTTAAAGGTATCTATGATAATGATTGTTACAACGGCAATGTAGCGGTAAATTCAGCAAAAAAAATAACAGTAAGCCTAGACGATGTAGAAAAAATGACCTACACCATAAAGAGTATAGGTTGTACCAAGGAAATTGAAATTGTAGCGTTAGGGTCTATTTTAGATTCTGAAAAAGTTTTTTACTCCGAAAAAAAAGAACGTGGTTTAATCATCGAAGCCAATGACGCTTTATATGTTTATGCTAAAGAAGATGGCAAACTAGTAATTACAGCGGCAGCGCATTCAGATAAAAAAACAGCAAAAACACTTAGTGCTAAAACTGGGGGCGCTAAATACGATGAAGCTTTATTAAAAATTGATGTCAAATTAGACGAGTTTAAGGCTAGTGAGGACCAGGCGGAAATTATTGCCAATACCTTTGAAATACCAGAAGGTAATTATAGCGATAGATTTGGTATTTCTGGTGTATATTATTTTAGTCAGCTTTCGGAAGAAATTCACTACGGAGCCTCTGGCCAGCAGGAAAAATATATAAAAGGAATTAATCTTGAGTTTGATTATGAAGAGCGCCATCTTAATATTCATTACGGTCCAGGAAAAACGGATCATGGTGGCTTTAGATCTGAGATGAAGGAATTGATTGATAATGAAGTTATGCCAAGTCCAATAGTGTTCTCCAACTCAAACATGAATTTAATTGAGTTTCTTAAATCAAGAACACTTACACTAATAGAACCAGGAATGTTTTTCGTACATTATTCCTCAACACCCTATGTTAATTCGGACTGTGACAAACCAAAGTGGCAGCCTCATACGCGCGACGGAATCGAGAATCATTATGTACTGTTAGGAAAAGACACAACCAGAATTAAAGCACTTATGGGCAACCCAGAAAAAGTTCAGGAATTAGCACTTGCAGCCCAAATCAAAGAATGTGAGTACTGGAATGTATACAGAGAGTCGAGTAACCCAATGCCTAAAAGAGGAATGTCGGACGCAAAACTACAAGCGAATGTTTCTAATGCGGCAATTAATGGAGCGGCTTCTCGTGGATGGAAAGAAGAAATCTTATACGCTTATGTGCAAAGCACGGAGTGGTATACTATTCGGAACAAAAATACAGGCATAATAACTGGAAGAGAGTTAGCAGCTATTGTGGTTATGAAAACTGATACAGGCAAATGTAAGTGGGAGCAAGTGACCATGAGACAAAACTATGACGGTGCTAATTATGGAAACACATATTGGAATGGAAATTCTCAACGAATCTATCCTGTAGACTGCACTGAGGCTCTAAAATATAAATAAAAGCAATTTATTTAAGAATTAAATTTGATAAAGAAAGAGGTGCTGCTAGTGCCTCTTTCTTTATTATCAAAGGTTACAGCCATTGTATTTTATAGCTGTTATTTTAGCAGTGACGCTGCTGAGACATACTTAAAAACGCTCATGGCAGAAGAACCTTCTTAACGCAGACTCTAAACTCCTCTCCGAAATACTTTTATTCACGGCTGTGCAAAAAGGAATAAAAGGTTTTGAAATACACACAGCTATAAGCTGTGCTTTCCAAGCATAGAAAGCACGCTTCTCATTGTTCTAACAAAAAACCGCCTCAAATTTCTTCGAGGCGGTTTTCACAATGGTTAAGTTGAAATTACTTCTTCTCCAGCACGATCACTGCAG
>JAQXBM010000071.1 GCA_029252405.1 Crocinitomicaceae bacterium | reverse complement strand
GATAGTGGCTCATTTCCATGTGTTTATCCTGAGTGAGCTGAAGCATTCAAATAAGACCTACAACAAGATGATGGCATTGATGCGGCAGTTCACCAATTGGCTCATTGATAAGAATGATTATGAGATCTCTAATCCATTCATGATGGTTCAAAAACGACACGAACAAGCGGATACTACCATTATTTGTGAAAATGAATTTAAGGCACTTCTTGAAGCAGTAAATCCCGAAAACAGCTATCACGTGCTCGGCTCAGGTGAACGTAAGAATCGGTATAAGCCATGGTTGAAACAGTGTTTTCGTTTAGCACTTGAAACAGGTCTCAGAAGAGAAGAGTTCATGTCTCTCCGATTTTCAGATATCGTAACTGACGATTCAGGAAAACCATTATTTCTGAAGGTCGAGAATTTCAAAGTGAACAGGATCAAAGGGGGAGGAGACATTGCACAAGGAATGAAAAGCATCCCTATTACTGTGGGCTTGTTGACGCTTCTGAATGAACTTGGGCTTGATGAGCATGTAAGAACCAACCGTTTTATTCTCGGTCCTGACGAGAAAGCATCACGAAAGACACTCATGAACTTTGTGTCAAAAGCATTTACCTTTTATTGGAAACAAACAGGGATTGACAGGGAAGTCAAATTAAAGCATCTACGAAACACCTATATGACAGCGCTCGCAGAGCAATTTGGGGATAAGGCTTCGATTATTAGTGACCACTCAAGTATGCAGGTGTTAGTCGATAACTATGTGAATAATGAACGGCTGGTATCAGCAAGCAAAGACTTTTCAATCTTCTAAGCAACTATCCTTATGACAGAATAACAACCATTTATCTGCACTTTATCTACCATTTATTCGCACCCATGATATACTGAGAGTATGAAATTCAATCCCACATATACGATTAATGAACGTTTGATAAAGAAGTTATTGGAAATTGAACGACACAAAGAAGTCATTGATGTTTTGCCAATAACAACTAAACTTGTCACTTCTCTCAGGGAAACATCACGTTTACAATCAACGCATTATTCTACACAAATTGAGGGGAATAGATTAACCCAAGAAGAAGTAGAAAAAGTAGTACAAGGCGAGTCACTTGGTTTTCCAGCAAGAAAAAGAGATCAGATTGAAGTAAGCAACTATTTCATGGCGCTTGAATTCCTTGAGCAAGAACTTGAAAAGAATGCTCCACTAACGGAAGACTTAATTCAACGGATTCATGGTTTTGTTTTGCGTGGTTCAAAAAGACCAAGTAAATACAGGGAAGATCAAAACCAAGTGAGCGATGGAAGTGGGAGAGTGGTCTACATGCCACCTGAAGCAAAAGATGTCGAAGTAATGATGACTTCTCTTGTGAAATGGGCAAACGAAGAGATCGAGTACGAAGAGATTCCGGCCCCAGTTGTTGCTGGACTTCTGCATTATCAATTTGCCACCATCCACCCGTACTATGATGGAAACGGAAGAACAGCAAGGTTACTTACAACGTACGTGCTTCATAAAACAGGATACGGTATGCAAGGGATCTATTCGCTTGAAGAATATTATGCAAAGAATTTATCAGGCTACTATCATTCACTTGATACTGGACCAAGTCACAATTACTATTTCGGAAGGGAAGAAGCTGACCTTACGCCATTCCTTGATTACTTTTTAGAAGGTATGGTTGAGTCATTCCGAAAAGTCCGTGAACGTGCCGATCTACTTCAAAAAGAACACGAGCAACGAAAAACAACTGCGCTTCCTTCACGCGATATTAGAGAGCTTGGAGCAAAAGAGCGTCATAGTCTATCATTGTTTCTCAAGCAGAAAGAAGTAAGTTCAACCGATGTTGCTAATCATTTGGGCATTCCACAACGAAGTGCG
>JAQXBM010000070.1 GCA_029252405.1 Crocinitomicaceae bacterium | reverse complement strand
AGTGAATTGTTTGTCATTAAGCTAAACATAGTTTAGTTTAGATGTGGTAGGAGAGAGCCCTTTGTTTATTCAAAGGGCTTTTTTATTGCCTTAAATTGGTCGTGAATAGGCTTTACCCGTGTACCGCAAACGCTTCATGGAAATGTTCTCCGCATAGAGATCGAGTCCAAGTGGAATGAACATCAAATAGATTTCGATTTTCTCATCTTTCAAGTCATCTTCTTTAGATTTCGGCTTTAAAATCACCAAATTTGAATGAAAACCATTCATTTCTACACCTTGGTTGAGTCTGAATAAGTACCAATTTTCGTCATTATTCACCGTGACCTTTCGCTCGCAATGACCACTAACTGGTAATTGTGACCCGATGTATTGATTGGTTTTAGAGCAAAAAATCCGAAGATGCTGCCCGGTATGATTTTCTGCTTTTCGAGAAGCAAAAGGAATATCAATGTATTCCCGCAACAATTTCATGGCAGGGAAAGAATATCGAGCCCATTGCCCTTGAATCGCCCTGAAATTAGATAAAACGAAGGTGATGTAGAGTAAAAAACCAATGGTGAAAACGGTTCCAAATCTGAGCATCAAATTTGCCGATAAGGCTCCGTATTCAATACAGAAAATGACGTACTGGAGCACGATTATTCCTAAAATCGACAAGCTCAAGAACTCATTGTTTTCTTTTATTCTGAGCAGTTTGCCATCGAAATAGGGGGATTGATTGGTCGCATTGTTGATCATGTAAAACCAAAAATGAATGGCTACGAAGAAGAAGATCGTTGTGATAATACTCAATCCTTCAGCTGATGCACTGATCAGCCAAAAATCATAGAATCCATGCGCGATGCAAGCGAGCCAGAAACCAACAACAGGAGCTAGCATCTTCGCTCGAGCTGACTTGAAACGGTACTTGGCTAGAATCATGCTGTACGCAATCAATGTCGCATCGAACATGTGCATGGTGGTCGACATGATGAAACGAACGACAATATTCGAGGGGTTTTCCAGGTAGACGAGGTTTTCCGTAAAGGCAAATCCGAGTGCAGCAACTGATGCATAAATGATATAATCAATCGGTTCTTTCAATCGTTTGGTTAGACTAGCGCACAGAATCCAAGGAAGGAATTTGACGAGTTCCTCGAAGAATCCAATCACTCCAATGCAATAGAAAAGGTCATTGGCCGCTTCTCCATTGAGTTGTATACCTAAATCGTAATGGGCCGTATCGTAGAGGAAATGACACAAATTGGTGAATAAGGCACCTAAGAGAAAGACGATCGTCATGTCAATCCACCGTTCCTTGCGGAAGAAATCCATGTTACGCAAAAAGATCATCCAAACAAGAGAAATCATCAACCCAGAGACCAGCGCAATGAAATTAAAATCGATAAAGCGATTCACGTAAATCGTTTTGAAATACAAGTAGTATTCACCTAAATTGAAGTAGTCCCCAACGAGCTCTCGTTGATCCAAATATTGCGCGTTTTTCCTTTCCGTTATAAATTCCCTAAAATCTTCAGTATTCGAAATTCGATATGCCGCGTAAAGAGCAGGGTAGGTTTTTTTATAATCCGGATTCAATTGCTTTTCTCGATTCAAGGCAACAATCGCCTCTTTAAATTCGTAATCCGTCAGTTTTCGTTTCCCAATGATGTAATTGTGATACGGCAATGTCGTATCAGGATAATTCTCTTGGTAAACGCCATCCTCACCGATTTTATAGATTGAATCGAACTTAGAAAAAGGAATCAATGCTTCTACATGAGCCAAGGCCAGGCGCTGCATTTCGGGGATGTCAGAATATTCCTCTTTGATCAACGAGTTTTTGTCGTAATTCTCAAACTTCTCGCAGTCCTCCACATATTCCAAGAGTTTAGGAACGCTGTATGGGTCCAGCTTACTTCTAATTTCACGTTTTTCCCAGGCCACGTATTCGTTATCCGTTTTACCTGCGACTTCGATGATTTCCTCCAGATTGTACAAGTATACGCGTGGTCGAAAAACATTCATGAGAACAATGGTCAATATCACGGCAGATCCAATAATGATGTACTTCGCGTAATGCTTCCAAAATGACTCATTGGTTTTACGATTGCGTGTCGTTCTAGAGGCGACAATCACAACAATAAATAGTGCTATGGCAAGTGTAATCAACATATGGTGATTTCAGAAAGTGGTTTTAAGTGTTTCTTCATTATTCGCAATGCTCGCAGTAAAGCGCTTTCAGTTCGGTATTTCTAAGTGCTTGATAATCGGAATTGATCCATTCGCACCAAAGAAATTTGTTCGATTCAATTAGCGATTCGTT
This sequence comes from Crocinitomicaceae bacterium, assembly GCA_029252405.1. GTDB lineage: Bacteria > Bacteroidota > Bacteroidia > Flavobacteriales_D > Crocinitomicaceae > UBA4466. Next base: position 7,016 of record JAQXBM010000070.1, on the reverse strand, counting down.
GACATCAACATAAAAGGGATTATCTGGGTCTGAGAAGTTCATCGTTGTTGCAAGAACGAGCAGTCCCGTTTCATTGAGAGCGTCGTGTTTGTATTTGGTCACCAAGAAATCGATACAGCTGCTGTAATTACTCCAGCTATTGAAGAAAAGAGCCAGTTTCACATCTTCATCTTGACTCAATGATTTTGGTTTGAAGTAATCAGAAATGAAATCAAAGGATGTTTGAATTCCTTCCGAATCGTTGATTTGACCGTAATAGTTGATGTATACCAAGTGCGAGTTCAACAACAGCTCAGCCTGAATGTTTTCAGGAACAATGGTATTCATGCGCAGAGGATGAACGACATTGGACAATCGCTGTGATGAAACATCCCATCTGTCAAGCAGTTGCATGCCGATTTTCGTATAAAGAATGAGCAAGTTGTGCCTAGCGACATTGCTCAATTCCTCCTTTCGATTGATCCAAGCAAAGACAAATTCCGTCGTTTTGTACAAGTTGGATTCCGAATATTTGGAGAGGAGCGCTGCACTGTTCTGGACAAGTTCGGGTCGGTTCTTTAAAGCATCAAAAACACCTTCTGCGAATATATTTTCACTGTTGATTTCCTCCTCTTGTTTGAACAAAATTTTCAGGCACTTGTTCGCATTGTCGTAATTCTGCTTCGCAATGGCCTGGGTTAACTGTCGCCCCGTTATTTCTGCAAATGAAAGTTCTTCTGATGAATCGTCTTTGAAGTAAATGGTTGCCACAGCCGTTCGTTGAACATAGAGCAGTGAATCCCAATTGAGCATTGAATCACCGGAAGCGATTAGTGCCTGGATGGAATCATTTTCGAGGTCTGCGATTGTATCAGCTCCCGCATACAACAACTGAAAGCGCATTAATTCCCAATTGACTTTAGAATCGATCTGAATTCGACTCGCAGGGACATTGAATCGAGTCATGATATCGAAACGAATGGAATTCGCGCGTTGAGAATGAAGGATTTCATTGTTTTCGGTATCTCCCTCAACCGAACTATAACTTTGGATGGTCACACCCACAATTTTCTTTGAAGAACGTTTGAATGTTGGTCGATTATTTGGTTGTATTTCACTCGAGTTGAATTCAAATGTCAACTGTTCCATCGAGCCAACACCACGACCAGAAAGCGTCACATTCGCAGGGTCGATCAGGTTGGGTTCAACTGGTAGTAACTCGTAATCTTCTTCGTAAACAATGCAATTCACTAAATACTGGCAGGCTTTTCCATCGCTAATCAGCACTGTAGAGAGTCCAGTTAAATCGGTATCGTAATCTTGAAAATTCGGAGGGATTTTTCCGACTGTTGAGATAATGTGCAAGGGGTTTTCAGCTCGATTATTCGCGAGAATTTCGTTTCGATAGACTGGCTTGAGAAGGATTCCGTCGTATACTTTGGACATGTCCAATTTGTTCGGACCGATGCAGGTGAATTGGTCTCGTTTCAACATGTCAATGGCGATCCCATCATTCGCTGAATTGAAAATGCGCTTGAAAAGTTCAATGTTGTGAAAGTAAAAGACAATTTCGTCGCCTTCGATTCTAAAGCAATTTCCAATATTCAGAACCAAATTAGAGAAAAGTCCGAACTGTTTTTCACAATCTTTTGGTCCACTTCTGAGCCCAAAACCATTGGACGATAACTGCCCTTCAACTTCAATTCCCTTTCGTGCGAAAACATGTGCAGCAAAAATTCGATTTTTTTTCAAATCCTCTTTGATGTCCAATCCCGCAAAGGTATACTCAGTCCCAAGCATGTTTGCATTATGCGGTGGAGAGAATTTCCATTGAAGAAATAGCTCACGAGCGAGGGAGGCAACATCTTTCTTATTCATTTTGAAAGACTCTACGTGATGGTACAGAATGTTTTCACCGATGGATTCAAACATTTTTCCTTTGGAATATTTCACTCTCTTTTCAACAGTCTTGAGTTTTCCCTTCTTTTGGGCATGAGTGAGGGTGTCGTATTTCACCATGTACTCGCATTGCAGCAGTGCTGCCTCTTCAAGAATCGGATCACTTTTTAGCGCGCTCAATCCATTTTCTAGTCGGTACACGTTAATTTGCTCGTGCAGTTCTTTTTTCAATAATGCGTAATTCGAATTTGATAGTTGCGCATGAGCGCTCAAACTGACTGCTACGAGCAGGAAAAAGGTGAGAGTGTATTTGAATAATATCATTTATTTGCAGAGGTGTTAGGTTTTAAAAGTGCCTAGACTGCCGAATCTTCATATACGCCGTCTTTCAAATAGTGTTCCTTCAAAAGTCCTTCTTTTTCAAAGTTCTTAGAGTCAAGTAGTTTTATCGACGCCACATTATCTGGTGAAGCAAAGGCTTCGATTCGGTGCAGGTTCATTTCATTGAAGCCATAATCGATCATAGCTTTGAGGGCTTCGGTCATGTATCCTTGTCGCTTGAATTCATCTGAAATAAGCCCATAACCGATTTCCGCTCGATCATGATCTGTATACCAAGTATGGTATCCGCACCACCCAATTATTGTCTGCGCCTCGGTTGCTATAAGTTGAAAATATAGAAAGGTCTTATTGAAGGTTTGAAGACCATTTTCGAAGCGCGCTTTCTCCTTTTCGAGCTCATCTACTGTTGAGAATCCGAAGAAATCCATTGTTTCATTTTCGCCGAGACTAAACACACGTGAATATACTTCAGGTGTAACCACTCGCAGTGTGAGTCGTTTAGTATGTAGTACAGAATTGGGCATGAATCGGATAAAAGTGTCTAAACTATTTCAATTTTCGTTGAAGTTTAAATTGAAAAGGAAAGTTTAAAGATACGGTCAAAACTTGAATTCTAATCCTAATAAAAGCGAATTATTTCGCGGGTTTTGTGAATCAAACATGATTTTGTTAGAAACTTTTCACTGTTCATAATAGCTTATTAATCAGAAGTTTTATACCTTCATACCGAAAGTGATTTTATCTCGCTTTCACGAACTTTAGGAAGGCTGCATTGAAAAATGCATCTTTGCGCTGATGTAAATAATTAGAAATACGTTGAAAAGGTAAAACAGATTTTAGTAACTTAGGTCTTAACCTAATAGAGATGAAAACTCATGTTGGTCATCTCAACAAGTAACAAGTGCACTATGGCTGAATCGTTCAAGGAACTAGAAGTAAATGAGGCAAATGCTGATTTCATCATCAGCGAAGATCTTGTTGCCGAGAAATTGCTGAAGGAGATATACTCAAACCTCAAGCACAAGCCTACTGAAGATTTATCCATTGCCGAACACTGCTGGATTCGCAGCATCGAAGACCTATATCAAAATAAAAAATCTACTATTTCCAATAAAGTTGACTGGTTTTTACAAATTGGTCACGATTTACTCAAAGAAGAAAAAGAATTAAACAAAGAAGAAAAAGCAATGATTAGCTCATTCCGGCGCGTGTTGGATGTTTCGGCTAAGAATAACTCTTTGACTAACTTCTTTACAGAGCTGGAAAACTCTGTTGAATCTTTATTCCGTTTAGATTTCTCCCAAGAAACAAAAATCCCTGCTGTACTAGAAAGTGGTGAAAACGATTTATTGAATTATATCGTCATGACAGTCGAAATGATTCGTGAACGACTCGGGCAATCTGTTGTCTCGGGCAAGGTGGTAAGAAATATAATGGGAAGAATTTCAGATGTAGGAATCCTAGTAACTGATGAGCATGGGAGAATCCGATTTGCTAATGATAAAATGAGCGATCTTGTGACAAGCTCGGCAGAAGACTTAATTGGAGCTTCAATTAAGGATTTTGTGACTCCAGAAAATATTCTGATCAATGGAGCACCGAAAGTGCGTGTTGAAGATTTGGAAGTACAACAGATCAAAGTTCCAGCGTTGAATGGTGAAATCGACGAGTGGGTATATACTTTTTCAGAAAAAGTAGATCATAGTGCGAAAATCGAGCGAATGTCTGAAGTACGCTCTGTAATTGAAGAGCTCTCAGATTGTGATAAGAACGACGAAGTGAAAATGAACGTTCTTCTTGAGGTGCTGAAGTCTAAGTTTGCTAAAATTGAAGAAGTAACAATTCCAGCAAATGGATTGCTAAAATCAGGATCGAACTTACGGACACTCATTGATGATTGCTTAGTGAACGTTGATTTGAAGCATGAAGGAATTGACATCATCTTGGATGCAAAAGACAGCATCTTGTACTTCGGCAACGACGAGGAATTAAGAACCATCGTTGAGCAAATGCTCGACTGCGCATGTCAAAACCTGAAAGCATCGCCACGAGATTCAAAATTGGAGATTGTCGTAAGTAGCTTCCAGTATTATTTGCTATTGGCCTTCATGGACAACGGAGCTATTGCTTCAAATTACACCTTGATCAATGAAATGCGTCAAGGCGTTGAGAAAATTCAAGGAACACTTGAATTGAATTCTGGCAGAATGGGGAATAATTTAAGCATCATTTTACCGGTTTAACTCAATTCAAGCATTCCAAAAATCATTTACCTTACGTTTACATAAATTCGCTCTCCGCGGCTGTTTTGCGTTGCTCCCGTTTCTGAGAATAGGTTCAATACGGACAAGTTGTAGTGATCTTTCATTTGGATCATTGATACTTGTGGAATTCCGATAGCACCGAACTTCTGTTTAACATCTGAGGCGGTAAATCCTAAATAGATTTTCTCACAACCAATTTCTTCCGCTCGTTTTCTCGTTCTATAGAGTACTTGCTTGTACAAATCATGCGATTTCAAATAATCGTAGTCCAACCCAAGCATGATTCCGTTGTAATGCTTTTCGTTTACATGACTAAACGTGATTCCCACAACTAGATCCTTTACTTCGTCAGTTGTAATTGAATATTCCATTACTTCGAAATTTGGATCTCTCAACATCTCTCTGAAGAGTTTCTTTGGTTGAGCAAAGCTGTTCAGCTCGAAGCTCGCATTCTTAACTTGAGAGTATAACTCATACCATCTGTCAAGTTCACTTTCTGTGTACTTTTCGATAAGTCGCATTGTAAATGCATCGTGATGTTTGTAAACTCCGTTTTTAAGGTATTTTCTTCTTTTAGCAGGCACTGTTTCGTAATAGGACTCGAATGGAGTGGTTTGAAGTCCATAAATAATATTGGTATCAGGAAGATCTACTTTCAAGAATCCTTGATCCATGAAATAATCTGTCAATTCGTCATCTTCAGCGTGGAAATCTCTGAGCCAAACAGCATTAGCATCTGTTTTCTCCTGGATTTCCCAAGTGTGGTCAAGTAGAGTAGAGAGAGCCGCTTTCCAATCAGTGCGGTTGCGGTCGATGTAGAGGTGGTTTCCTTCAGTAAGAAGAGAACCCATGACGAGAGTTTTTGAGCATAGATAGTAGTTGTCTGTTTTTCGTAGTTCTTCTATTTGATTTGAAACGCCTGAAGCAGAAAGCATATCATCTTTCACAATAGCCAGTGTGAAGAATGTTGCTGCTACAGATTTTCCATCGGAATCATTTAGAATTAAGTAATGGAAATCCCAGTTGTTTTCAAGCGCTGCGTTCGATGAGAATGTTCGCTCCAATAACCTTAGACCAGCCCAGTTCAAGGTCACTTGCTTTGACATTAACGAATTCCAAACCGTTTCGTCGATATCAGCAATTGATTCCTTGTGAATTACTTGGTAACCGTTCTTAGGTTGTGATACAAGTGGCACGGGCTTCTTGTCCAATTGGAAGTGAGGTACATGTTTAAATGCACGGTACACATCACTCAAGGTACGTTCTTCATCTTTCAACGCCAATGGGAAATGATAGGCGAGAATTTCACAAAGCTTCTCGATGTCTTCCATTGTATGGTGCAATGTAATAGTGAATCGAAGGCCTGTGCATGTTTCAGGTACTGCTGGAAAAACACCTAGATTAACGTAGCATCCATCATTAATTACTCGTTGGACCATGTTGTAACCAACACGAACTAGTCCCAGGCCAATGTAAATGATAGGCGATTCAACGTTTGATACAACGGGCAGGTCGTAGACGTCCTTAAGTAAGTAGTGACAGTATTTAAGTCGCTCCTTCAGTTTGTTTTGTCGTTCATAGATTTCTCCAGAAAGATGAATTTTCGCTGATTCAATGGCAGCTCCGATTACTGGAATCTGATGACCACCAGAAAAAATGAATCCTCCTCCACAGTTTTTAACTTTTTGGTAAAGTGCGCTGTCTTTGAAGAAGAATGCACCTCCCCCTGCTCCATAAGCTTTGCAGAGAGACGTTGCTAAAATCATCTTGGGATGAAAATCCACCTGACTTAAAATTACTCCTGTTCCATTTTTTCCAGCAATGCTCATGCCATGCGCGTCATCAGCATACAGGTGAAAGTTTGGATAACGATCGAGTAGTTCAACGATTTCCTTCATTGGAGCGAAATCACCATACATGCTATATACACCGTCAATCATATACCAGATTCGGTTGTATACTTTTCGGTTTTCGATGATTTTCTTTTCAAGATCTTCAATTTTGTTGTGTCTAACAATCTGAACATCTACACCTTGAGATTTCATTTTTGACACAGCGTCTTGCACACTTGCGTGAACTTGTTGATCCTGAATAATTAAATCTCCCGGTTGAACAACCACGGGAATAACTGAGTGATGGCCGAGTGAAACTGATGTCGAAGTTAAAACATGTGCATCGAACATTTCCTCTAAAAGCGCCTCCCATTCGGTATAGAGTGTATTGGAAATATAGCTTCTCGACGAGGAGAATTGTATTCCATACCGTTGGATGGCGTCGATGGCGCCACGTTTCAATCTTTCATCCATTTCTAGCCCTAGATAAGAGCAGGATCCAAAATTAATTAGCTCTTGACCTTGAACATGAACCGTCCTACCGTTATACGCGTAGTCTTCTGTACGCAGTTGGAGAACATTTCGGGATACACCCTTGTCAATGATCTCATTCACTGTGTTCAGCTTCTGATTCGATTTGTGTTTTGTCATAATTATTAATTTATGATTTGGTTACTATAGTTAGCGATTTAACACTATT
>JAQXBM010000050.1 GCA_029252405.1 Crocinitomicaceae bacterium | reverse complement strand
CATTAAGCGTTGGGCTTCCTTCAGTGAATAACCAGTTAATTGTCCAATCATCAATCCAGTCTAAGAAATACACTGTAATTGTCGATAGATCTCCATTAATAGATAATTTAAACACTCCTTCTTTGGTCAAACAGCGATCAGAAATTAAATCAAAATCATCGTTTGTGAATACTCCTTGAGTCTTCTTTACTTCACAACTGTAAGCAGTGTGATTGTTTATACGCGTTTGAAACTGCGCATTCTCTAATTTCGCTCCCCAAGATTGTGCTTGAGAACTAAACGTGAAAAATAACAAGGTTGCAATAATTAAGCTTTTCATAGTCTACTGTTTAATCAGTTTAATTGTTTGGTCTGATGTATCATCTTGGTAACGTACAAAGTACATACCTGCTTCGAAATTGGTTAAGTCAAATTGGTGTTTCTCAATTCCTGTTGTGTAAACCACTTTCTGTTCAACAAGCGTTCCGTTCATATTTGTTACGGAGATTGTTCCGTTTCGACCATTCGCACCGTTTATTTCTGTCGTGATAATTCCTGTGGAAGGATTAGGGTAAGCAGCGATCAGTCCATTTTGATTAGATTCTCTATCCAAGGCGATAATGTCACTCTTTTCTGAATGTCCGTTCAAATCGAATTGTTCTAGTTAATAATACACTGTTCCTGATCTGAAATCGGCATCGTCGAATTGGTAGTGATTCACATCTTGTGAGTATCCTATTCCATCAACTTCTCCAATTGTTTCGAAAGTGATTCCGTCGTATGATCTGAGTACATTGAAAAAGTCGTTATCAGTTTCGGAGTTCGTTTCCCAACGAATTGCATTATGTTCGGTTAATGAAAGCCCATAAAAGTTCGACAGTTCAACAGGAAGAACAGTCGACCAATTGGCAATGGTGAAGTCACAAGCGTCACCAGAGAATCCGTCAACCAGTAACATATATTGTTTGCCAATCACGAGAGGTGAGGCGGTAACTGTTCCCAAGGATTGAGTTCCTGGACTGAAGCAGTTGGATAACACATTCAATGAGCTGCAACAGCCATTCGCATCGGGAATAACTTCATAAACAACCGCTTGGATACCGAAGTTTGTCGCACAATTGTTGACAGAAACGAAATCGAAAATTTCTGTCGCACTTTGAGCTGTGAACGAATACCATGCGTTGTTTTCAATACTCCCGCAAAACGAAGCCATCAAGTTTCCTGGTGTGTCAGAGGTATAATTGGCTGGTGTCGATGCCGAGAAATCATTCGGGCCTTGGAATAATGCGGTAGGACCTTCGCAATAGTCATTCGTGAGAGGAGTTCCACAAGTCGAGGATTCAACAGCACAAATGCCAAACGTTCCATTGTTATTGTTACCTACTTCCCAAACTCGAATGTAGATTGTTTGGCCTGGAGTTCCTCCGGATATACTGATCATGGGTATGGCTCCGTTTGGACTATCATCGTCGTCGCACTCGATTAATGTGAGCGCGCCACACGCACCAGAATAGATAGCCATACCACCATCAAGCATTTCGCCTGTTTCTGTGTCAATTACAACATTTCCAGAGGCTGGAATTACTAAGCTGAACCATACATCTCCTCCTAGATAACCTACACACCCTGGAGCAGGAACACTTGGAGCTGCTGTTGAATGTGCATTCGTGTAGGTTGAATAGCTGCATGTTGTTGATGAAGTTAAAGGAATTGCCGAACACGGTAAGTTGTTCACTGGAGGCGGTAGTGGCGTAACATTTGACCAAAGAGTCGAGTTACATCCGAAATTAGGATCGAAATAAGTGCAGAACGCGTCAGCGAAAGGTATCGTGTAGTAAGGTCCAGATGTAAGAGCTGTAAAGGTCACTGTACTCGATCCAAAGGCAACAGGAGTGAAGGTCGCATCGTAAACAACGACATAAGGAGTAATTGTTGGGTTTGGTGGGGCTACATTATAAGTAACACTTACCGTGAATTGTTGACCTACAACAACTCCGGTAGCTGTGGTAGCTTCTCCGATAAAACTGCACGTTTGCAAGGTTGCACTGTTCCCTGGTGTTGGCGCGGCTCCACTTCCAAAAAAGGCGAAAGTAAATGGACATTGAGAGAACGCTGTTGGAGTGGTAAGTACCAATGCAAAAATCAGCATCAGTAAGCGGGTTTTAGGTTGGTATCGTTTCATCTTATCTTCTTTTACTGTAGAGCAGTAGGATATCGAAGTAGATATTACAAATTTAGATAAAAGCATCATTTTAAACGACGAATAATTAAATTATACCGACTAATAAGTATTTTGCGCATTTGAGTATTCGAAAAAAAATAGCGCCACGATAATCATCGTGGCGCTAGATATTAGAATGTCTTGTTAGACTGAAATGTTTAAGGTTATAGCCTTGAATTGAAGCTATTTACCGTGACATTGTTTGTATTTTTTTCCACTTCCGCATGGACAAGGTTCGTTTCTTCCAACCTTTTTCTCAGCAACTACCGGTTGCTGTTTTGGAGCTGATCTTCTTGCGGAATTCTTCAGTGCTTCATCATATCCACTTCTTCCAGCAGGTTCTTCTTGCCCAGATTGAGATTGAGATGATTCTTGCGCTCTCGCGTAGTTATTTTGTCTTTGCTCTGATTGATTTGTTGTTTGAACATCTTCCATTGCAGGAATATCCATACGCATCAAGAGATCAATTGTCTCGTTGTTTAATCGTTCGAGCATCGCTTTGAATAATTCGAAAGACTCAAGCTTATATACAAGGAGTGGATCTTTTTGCTCGTATTGTGCGTTGTGCACGGCTGATCTCAAATCATCCATTTCACGAAGGTGCTCTTTCCATTCATTGTCGATCATTCCCAGAACGATGTTCTTTTCAAATGCCGTAGAGATCGCTGTACCTTCACTTTGGTATGCTTCTTCGATGTCAACCAACAATTTCATCTCACGCTTACCATCAGTCAGTGGGAAAGCCATGTTTTTGAACTTGTCCGCCATCGTCTCATGAACGTGCTTAATTTGAGGTAACGCTCTAGTTGCAATCTTTTCGTTCTTACGGTTGTATTGATCAACAATTCCAGTGTATACTTTATCTATCAACTGATTATCAACAATCGCTTCGAACTCAGTTTCGCTCACTGGCGATTGAATACCTGCATGACGTAACAAGCTTAATTCGAACGAGCTAAAGTCTTTTCTGTCAATTCCAAGAACAGCCGATTCAGCGATGTCGTAGAACATGTTGTCGATATCAATATCAAGTCGTTCTCCAAACAATGCATTCTTACGTTTCTTGTAGATTGCTTTACGTTGAGCGTTCATTACATCATCGTACTCAAGCAAACGCTTACGTACCCCGAAGTTGTTTTCCTCTACTTTTTTCTGAGCTCGCTCAATTGATTTAGAGACCATTCCGTGTGTAATGACTTCTCCTTCTTTCAAGCCCATTCTATCCATTAACTTAGCGATACGTTCAGAGCCGAACTTACGCATCAAATCATCTTCCAAAGAAACAAAGAACTGCGACGATCCTGGATCTCCTTGACGTCCAGAACGACCACGAAGCTGACGATCGACACGACGTGAATCATGTCGCTCAGTACCTAGAATAGCAAGTCCTCCTGCTTCCTTAACGCCTTCACCAAGCTTAATATCAGTACCACGACCGGCCATGTTTGTGGCGATTGTTACTGCTCCAGGTTTACCTGCTTCAGCGACAATTTCTGCCTCTCGTTGGTGGTATTTCGCATTCAGTACTTCGTGCTTGACTCCTTTCATTTTAAGCATACGGCTCAAAAGCTCAGAAATCTCGACAGTCGTAGTTCCGACCAATACAGGACGCTGTGCAGCGACTAAGCGCTCAATTTCATCAATCGTCGCGTTGAATTTCTCACGTGCCGTCTTGAATACCAAGTCATTCATGTCTTTACGTTGGATTGGGCGATTCGTAGGAATCACAACAACATCCAATTCATAAATGTCCCAGAACTCCTTTGCTTCCGTTTCGGCTGTACCCGTCATCCCAGATAACTTGTGGTACATTCTAAAGTAGTTCTGAAGTGTAATCGACGCGTACGTTTGTGTCGCCGCCTCAACTTTTACATCTTCTTTCGCCTCAATCGCTTGGTGAAGTCCGTCTGAATAACGTCTTCCTTCCATGATACGACCCGTTTGCTCATCAACGATCTTAATCTTTCCATCCATGATTACGTATTCAACTTCTTTTTCAAAAAGTGAATATGCTTTCAATAATTGGTTGATCGAGTGAATTCTTTCTGATTTGATACTGTAATCTCTGATCAAGGCATCTTTCGCTTCTAGGAAAGCATCCTTTTCAAGGTCTTGCTTTTCTAATGTTGCGATTGACGCACCAATATCCGGCATGATGAAGTAATCTCTTCCATCTTTTCCAGAAATCAAGTCAATACCTTTATCAGTTAACTCAATCGTATTTTGTTTCTCTTCAATCACAAAGAATAACTCTTTGTCAATTTTCTTCATCTTTTTACCTTGCTCTTGCATGTAGAAATTCTCAGTTTTCTGCAAGTGAGCTTTAATTCCAGGTTCAGATAAATATTTAATCAATGCTTTGTTTCTAGGCATTCCGCGGTATGCACGAAGTAGTGAGATTCCACCTTCTTCCAACATTTTCTTTGGATCTTGACCGTCTGCAACATCACCGTTGATTACTTTCAATAGTTTTTTCGCTTCAGATAAACATTGAACAACGTATTTCTTTTGCTCAGCAACGATTGTTTCAATTCTGGGTTTCAATGCCGCAAATTCATGTTGGTCTCCTTTTGGAGTAGGCCCGGAAATGATCAGTGGCGTACGCGCATCATCAATTAATACAGAATCGACCTCATCGATAATTGCATAGTGATGTTTTTGCTGAACCAAGTCATCAGGACTCCCTGCCATATTGTCACGGAGGTAGTCGAATCCGAATTCGTTGTTCGTTCCAAAAACGATATCTGATTTATAAGCTAATCTTCTTTCTTCAGAGTTTGGTTTGTGCTTATCAATACAATCTACCGATAAACCATGGAATTGGTACAAAGGTCCCATCCATTCGGAGTCACGTTTTGCGAGGTAGTTATTTACCGTTACAAGGTGAACCCCTTTTCCTGATAATGCGTTCAAGTATACTGGAAGAGTCGCAACAAGTGTTTTACCTTCCCCCGTTTGCATCTCCGCAATGTTTCCTTTATGAAGAACTTCTCCACCCATCAACTGAACATCGTAGTGAACCATGTTCCATGAAACTTCAGCTCCGGCAGCTGTCCATGAGTTGTGCCAAATGGCTTTGTCACCGTCGAATGTGATTCCGTCTTTCTTTGCAGCCAGCTCGTGATCAAATTCTTGTGCCGTAACCTCCAATTTCCCGTTTTCAGCCCAACGACGAGCAGTTTCTTTCACCACGGCGAATGCCTCACCAGTAATTGACTCAAGAATTTCTTCAATTCGATCATCAATCTTTTTGGTCATGTTATCGATGTCCTCAAAAAGTGCTTCTTTATCCTGAATTGGAGTCGATGCGTCATTTGCTTTCGCTTTCAAGTCAGCAAGTTCATTCTCTAAATCTTGAGTTCCTTCTTTAACAAGGCCTTTGAAGTATGTTGTTTTCGCGCGTACTTCATCGTCCGAAAGGTGCGTTAACTCCGCAAATTTCTCGTTCGCTGCATCAATACCAGGTTGATATTGTTTTCTATCCTTGGATGATTTATCGCCGAAAAGTTTCTTAAGTATATTCAATGTCGTATGTATTAGTAAAAACGGGATGTAAAAATAAGTAAATTCCAGTAGCTATAGATGGGTTCTTTGAATCAATCCAAGCTGAAATACTTTCTTCATAAATTGTTCCAAGTTCATTTCATCTGACAAATTGGCTAATTATGTTGGTTTTGAACTTTTTCAGTCTGAATTTCCGTCAGGAAGTGACGAATATTTTGCCCTTCAATAATTATTGATAAATCCGTTAATAAATATCTAATCTAGATTGAAAGAAATCGTTTTTGGCGTTGTATTTTTGTGCCATGCATGAGAAGATATTAATATTAGATTTTGGTTCTCAGTACACACAGCTAATTGCTCGTCGCGTACGTGAGTTGAACATATATTGTGAAATCCATCCTTGGAACAAATGTCCAGAGGTTGATGGATATAAAGGTGTGATTTTGTCGGGAAGTCCATTTTCGGTTCGAGACGAGTCTTCACCGAAGCCAGACCTTTCGAAAATTAAGGGCAAAATGCCGTTGTTGGGAGTTTGTTTCGGAGCGCAATTTTTAGCGCACAATTTTGGTGGTGAAGTAAAGCCTTCAACTACTAGAGAATATGGACGTGCAAACTTGTCAAGCGTGAATTCAGATCACATTCTTACAAAAGGCATGTCGGTTGATTCACAAGTGTGGATGTCACACGCTGATACAATCAAGATTATTCCTGATAATTTTAAGATTATTGCTTCGACAAAAGACGTTGAAGTTGCAGGTTACCATATTGAGGGAGAAGAAACCTACGGAATTCAATTTCATCCAGAGGTTTACCATTCAACAGAAGGTACTTTGTTATTAAAGAACTACTTGGTTGATATTTGTGGTTGTACTCAAGATTGGACACCGAATGCATTTGTTGATGAAACAGTTCAGTCGTTAAAAGATCAGCTTGGAAATGATAAAGTGATTCTCGGTTTATCTGGAGGAGTTGATTCATCAGTTGCTGCAGTTTTGTTGCATAAAGCGATCGGAGATAATTTGCACTGCATTTTCGTTGATAACGGATTGCTTCGTAAAAATGAGTTTTCACAGGTTCTCGATTCATATAAAGGAATGGGGCTAAATGTGAAAGGTGTTAATGCAAGTCAATTGTTTTATGATGAGTTGAAAGGATTAACAGATCCCGAAGCAAAACGAAAAGCGATTGGAAAAGTATTTATTGATGTTTTCGATGCTGAATCGAAATTGGTGGAAGATGCAAAATGGTTAGGTCAAGGAACGATTTATCCTGATGTGATAGAATCTGTTTCTGCAACTGGTGGACCAAGTGCAACGATCAAATCGCACCACAATGTTGGAGGGCTTCCTGATTATATGCAATTGAAAGTGGTTGAGCCATTGCGTTTGTTGTTCAAAGATGAAGTTCGAAGAATCGGACGTTCAATGAACATGGAACACGCATTATTAGGTCGTCATCCTTTCCCAGGTCCTGGACTTGGAATTAGAATTTTGGGTGATATCACACCAGAGAAAGTGGCCATCCTTCAAGATGTTGACCATATCTTCATTTCTTCCTTGAAAGAAGATGGATTGTACGACGATGTTTGGCAAGCAGGAGCAATTTTCTTGCCTGTTCAATCTGTTGGTGTAATGGGAGATGAGCGAACATATGAAAATGCGGTAGCACTTAGAGCGGTAACTTCGACAGATGGAATGACGGCCGATTGGTGTCACTTACCCTATGAGTTTCTAGCGAAAGTTTCGAACAAAATTATCAATCAAGTGAAAGGAATTAACCGAGTGACTTACGATATCAGTTCTAAACCGCCAGCAACCATCGAGTGGGAGTAATCCATGCTTGGCATAAGTATTGTAAAAGCATTTCTGTAATTTTGAACTATGAATAAATTAGTAATCGTACTGTTATTATGTCTACCGTTTTTTGCGAGCGCACAACCTGGTGTGACTAGCGTGGTAGATAAAAACGGGAAAAAGTACTACGAACACACTGTTGAAGAAGGCAATACTCTTTGGGGGCTTCAGCGCATTTATGGTGTTTCTGTAGAGGAAATTGTTGCTGAAAATCCTGATTTGAAAGAAGGACTGAAAGTGGATCAAAAGGTCTACATTCCAGTTACGAAGGAATCAATTAGTAAAATTCCAACAAGCGATTACAAAGTTCGAAAAGGTGAAACATTGTATGGGCTGTCTCGAAAATTCGGAACTACGGTAGATCAGCTGATTACACTCAATCCCGAATTGAAGGACGCGGGCTTGGCAAAAGGTCAGATTATTAAGATTCCATACCAAGAAAAAGGGAAGGAGCCGACAATTGAAATCACACGACCAGTTGAGGAATTGCCTACTTCACCAAATCCATTTGTTGTCGATACGGTTGTAAATGAAGACGGATCAGAAGATCAAGTTTCATTTCAATTTAGCGATTCGACAATTAATCACTTGGTGATGTCACACGAGACCTTATACAAGGTGTCAAAACGATTCATGGTTTCTGTTGAGGAGATTATGCGAATCAATGGCTTGACATCAACTTCAATCAAAGAAGGACAAATTTTAGTCATTCCGGTGAAGCAAGAGCGCGTCGAGCGATTGGAAATTAAACCAGTTCCTACGGAAAGAGATCCTGAAACTGGACCGCTTACATTTGAACCAAAAGAAAAGTACAAAGTCGCGTTGCTACTCCCGTTCTATTTAGATGGAGGAGGGAATAGCAGGGTCCAGCAGTTGGCGACTCAATTCTACATGGGAGCAAAGCTCGCTGTGGATTCATTGGAGAAACGTGGACTTATTGCAGACCTCGTAATTTACGATACGAAGAATGATTCGGCACACATCCAATCAATTTTAGCGGACACCAACTTCTTGACAACTGATTTGGTGATCGGACCGTTCTATCAAGATCACATTGCAACTTTGTCTGTATACTGTTTGGACAATAGAATTAGAATGGTGTGTCCTGTGGCAACATCTGAAGATCACTTGAAAAGTAACAGGTTGCTCTACGAAGCAGTTCCTAATCCGAACGTATCGATGACTTTGTTGGCGCAGCATATGTTGAAGAACAACGCGCAAGATCACATTGTCTTGGTGAAGCCAGAATTGGAATCGGACATTGAAATGTACAACGCGTTTAGAGATGCATTCCAATCATCCCCTGTCGAAGGAGTGAGACCAAAATTGGTTGAGACTTCGGCATCTTCGTTTACAGGAAATATCCGATCAGGTGTCAAAACCTTATTAGTTATTCCGACGAATGATCAAAAAACGGCTATCCGCTTTATGAATTCATTGGGTAGATGGGGGAAACGCTCCAAAGGGATTTACGTATTTGGAACCAAAGAGTGGGTGAATTTCTCAGACATCAATAACATGTACAAGAACAAGTACAATTTCAGTTATGCCAGTTCGAATTTCGTTGATTACTATACGGATGTTACGATCAACTTGAATAAAATGCACCGTGGGTACTACAAAACGGACCTTTCGAGAATGGCAATTCACGGATATGATGTCTTGAATTATTTTACATCTGAGTTCTTCTTCCCTGAACTTGAAAATAAGCCGACCCTTGTGATGGATGGATTCAACATGCAGCAAGTAGGTCCAGCAGATGGTTACCGAAACTCACATGTTTTCGTAATCCAACAAGAGGAATACGAATTATTCGATACTGAAAAAGGTCACGATGACTAAAGATGATGTTGCTCGCGAAATGCGAGACCTCCAAGATTACATTTGCGGTGAACTCGAGAAACTCGATACGAAAGGTCGGTTTATCGAAGATAAATGGCAACGCGAGCAAGGCGGAGGCGGAAGGACGCGCATCATAGAATCTGATCAACTGATTGAAAAAGGAGGGGTGAACTTTTCTGAAGTCTACGGAGATGTTACTCCCATGATGAAAAATAATACAGAGATCACCGGCGATTCATTTTTCGCGACGGGTGTTTCAATTGTACTTCATCCGAACAATCCTCACGTGCCTATCATTCACATGAATGTGCGCTATTTCGAAATGGATAATGGAACTTACTGGTTTGGTGGTGGGATCGATTTGACGCCTCACTATATTGTTCCTGCGCAGGCGAAAGAATTCCATCTTGGCTTAAAAACTGTTTGCGATAAATACAGCGAGAACTTCTATCTGAAGTTTAAGACGTGGGCGGACAACTACTTTTTCATTCCTCACAGAGACGAAACACGCGGAATTGGAGGGATTTTCTTTGATCATATTTCTGAAGATGCCTCGCTAAGCAAGCAGGATATTCTGAGTTTCTGCATGAATTTAGGTCGTGAGTTTCCAAAGCTATACCAATATCAAGCTGAGTTAGGAAGGGAAAAAGAAATTTCAGAAGAAGAAAGCGCCTGGATGCATTTACGCCGTGGGCGCTACGTAGAGTTCAATTTGGTACATGATCGTGGAACCAAATTCGGTCTTGTTTCAGGAGGTAGAACAGAGTCAATATTGATGAGTTTACCAAAAAACGCAAGTTGGGTTTACAATAATGTGCCTGTTGTGGGGTCGAAAGAACAACAAACTCAGGAACTTCTTGTTAAAAATGTCGACTGGGTTAATTTCCATTAGATTGCTTCATTGAAACGGTAAGTGATAATAAATTTCCGACTAGTTGCATTCCCTTAGCTTGATTACAGTAGGTGAAATCGATTATTCCAGCGGGTAGATGTTAAGATTTTAATGCGAATTCATCTTTCGCGTGAGTTTTTTTAGCTTGATTTTCATGATTTTAACCCCTTAGGATCACAATTTTCTAATATTTTTAGTAATTTCCGACAACCAAATCGAAGACTACTCGTCTTTTATGTGTTGAGAAACTAAACTTATGAAGCAAAGACTACTTGAATTCTGTCTTTTTTTTAACTGTTTATCATGCGGTGATTCTAATCAACTGTCTGGTAATAAGTTTTCTATGACCGTTTCTTTTTTTGCCAACTACCTGCTATCCATTGAACAAGAATGCCTTTTTTGTGTAAAGGCAATTAAAACTATGCGAGTTGATTTTTTTAGAGAGATCAATTCGGATTGTAGAATAAACTAAAAATTAAAACTATAAATATGTCGGTGGGTAATTTCACCGATTGATCTACTTATGAAAAAACTACTCGCGCTTTGTGCAATATTGGTTTGCACCTTCCCCATTTTAGGACAGACTGATGGGGTTTCGATGATTAAGTCTGTATACGGAGAGAATCATTACAACGAAATGGTCTCTACAAACCCTGGTCAAATAGAATTGTTAGAGAAATATGCAGTTTATGGCTTTCATGTGGTGGACGCCGAGGATAAATACGATGTGTTTCCCGAATTGACTGAAGTTCCTTTGCGATCTAAGTCTAATAACAGCATAACGATACAAGCATTTTTACAAGCTTATAATTCTGGAAATTTCAACCCGTTGAATTACTCTTTCTTTCCAGGTAAGGAAATACAAGTTTTTCGACTTCAAGGAACAGACTTTGTTATTCTGATTGATAATCAATCGAACATTTTAGTACAATAAGAAAAACCATGACTATGCAGGTAAAATTACTCTCTACACTTGTTTCGATATTTTTCTTAGCAGGAGCATCGTATTCACAGACCTATATAATGTCAAACACTAACCAGGATACTGGTTGTTCTGGAACTCTGTATGATTCAGGTGGTGCTGGCGGAAACTATACGAACAATGCGAATTTGACTTATACGATTTGTCCTTCAACTCCAGGAGCGCAATTAGAATTGAATTTCACGGCTTTTAACATAGAAAATGGCTTTGACTTTTTGACAATCTATAACGGAAGTGGAACAACAGGACCTACATTAGGAACATACACAGGAACTATTGGACCGGGAGTGGTTCAAGCGAGTAATGCCTCTGGTTGCATTACACTTGTTTTTACTTCTGATGGTTCGGTTACATCTACTGGCTGGGCAGCTACAGTTTCATGTACCTCGCCATGCCAATCAATAGTTCCAAACGTAACGGCAAGTTTACCTATTTCTGCTGGAACGTATATAGATGTTTGTCAAGGTGATGTAGTCACGTTCAATGGATCAGGAACTTATCCACAGAACAATACATCCTACGCACAATCGGATGCTACTTCAACTTTCAATTGGACATTTAGCGATGGAGGAAATCCCACAGGGCAAACGGTTAATCATACATACACTGCACCTGGTATTTTTCAGGTAGACCTCCAGATTATTGATGTGAACGGTTGTGCTTCAGCCATTGATATAGATATTTTGGTTCGTGTTTCAGATGATCCATCATTTGTGGGAAGTCTTGTAACAAACCCTGTAATATGCTTAGGAGAAACGAATACACTAACAGGCGTTGTTACTCCAACCCAGATCATTTTGGATTGTACACCACCAGTTGCAGGGATAACGTTCTTGCCAGATGGCTCCGGGGTGTCATATTCCACTGATATTACCGTGGACTGTTTTGGACCATCTCAAACGGTTACTTCGGCTGCAGATATTGATGAGATCTGTATCACAATGGAGCATTCATACTTAGGTGATTTAGAATTGGAAATCGAATGTCCAAATGGACAAACAGCCACTTTGCATGCATACCCAGGTGGAGGTGGAACATATTTAGGATCTCCGAATGATCCTGGTCCTGGCGGTCCGGGGACAGGGTGGGAGTATTGCTTTGATATGACTTCTCCAACATTGTTAGTAAATGGAGGACTTACTCCTTCTGGAGATCCTGTAGGTAATGCTATTACTGCAGGATCATACTTGCCAGTGGATAACTTTACAAATTTAATTGGATGCCCGTTGAATGGTGATTGGACTATTAACATTACGGATAACTTGGCAGCTGATGATGGGTATATCTTTGGATGGAATATGGGGTTCAATAGCGCTATCGTACCAGCCGCAACAACTTACACTCCAGCTGTCGTTTCTGAGGGCTGGCAAGCGGATCCAACAATTACGGCAACTGCAGGAAGCACGATTACAGTGCAACCGGTTGCGGCAGGAACTTCATGTTATACATATGAAATGACGGATGAATTTGGGTGTGATTATGACACTACAATTTGTTTTACAGTGCTTCCTCCAACAGATCCAGCGTGTCCGAACTGTTTCATTAGTACATTCAACGCTTTAGTTGGTGCATGTGAAGCTGGAAACGTATTCACGGTTACAGGGGATTTCACATTCCAAGACAATCCTGGAGCTGGAAACTTAATCGTTGAAGTGACAAATGGTTCAGGGACATATAGTCAAACATTTACGCCACCGTTCACAGATGGACAGTTGTATAACTACAGTATTGGTAATATCCCTTCCGACGGAACTGCGTTAACAGTAACAGTTTATTTTGTGAATGATCCAGCGTGTACGTCTGTCATTAATAGTATTTCACCTGCAAGTTGTGCGTGTAACGTAGATATAGGAACGTTCTCAGTTGCAACAACAGGAACTCAGACAGGAAATGATTTTGTTCTTTGTTTTGGTGATGACTTAGATATCACGGCGAATGGAGATTACACTCCACCAGGAATTGCCAATAACCCTCCTGGACCACCATATTCTCCTGGAATTGCATGGTTGGTGTATTCTTGTCCGCCTACAGTCGCGTTAGCGCCGGATCCAATATTGAACATTCCAGATGATCCTTGTTTATTGGGTATTGTTGGAGCAACAAACTTGAATGAAACAAACGATATGTTCTGGATCAACGCGTATCCTCCAGGAACATTTACGAGCAATACAGTATACTTTGTTCCAATAACGATTTACTCAACAGCAAGTACACCGCAGATTTACAGTTACACGAATACGACAATGCCTTGTTACGAAACAGGTCCGATCTATTCTGTACAATA
Organism: Crocinitomicaceae bacterium; assembly: GCA_029252405.1. Lineage (GTDB taxonomy): Bacteria > Bacteroidota > Bacteroidia > Flavobacteriales_D > Crocinitomicaceae > UBA4466. Next base: position 14,834 of record JAQXBM010000050.1, on the reverse strand, counting down.
CATCCCTGAAATCACGGAAGTGAGTGTTGAGGATTGTACTGCGGGAACTGTTACAACAACAGTGACAGGAGGTCAACCTTCAATGGATGGATCACTTTTCACAGGGACAAACTTAGTTCCGGCAACTGCGAGCTTTGCTCCAGGGACTGCTGCGGATGGTGGTACTCTCGTCGTTACAGGATTAGTAGATGGAGATGTTTATTCTTACGATATTGTAGATGACAGCGGTTGTCCAATTACAGTGACGGGAGTTTTTGTTGGATTGGAAGATCCTGCATTTACTTATCCTCAAACAGCATACTGTCAAGATGATGCAAACCCAAGTCCAACTATTACTGGAGATGCAGGAGGAACATTCTCATCAACACCAGGAATATCTCTTAATCCAGCGACTGGATTAATTAACCTTGCAGCATCAACACCAGGAACGTATACGGTTACTTACCAAACGCCAGATCCTGTTTGTTTCGATGTAGCGACTTTCGATATTACAATTAACCCACTGCCAGTTGTCGATGGAAACGACGAAACGATTTGTGCAGGTGCATCTGTTACCTTAAATGGTACTGGAGCAGACACCTACACTTGGGATAATGGAGTGTTGGATGGTGTGTCATTCACGCCAGCTGCCACAACAACTTATACAGTAACAGGTACGATTACAGCTACTGGTTGTACGAATACAGGTACGGCAACTGTAACAGTCGATCCATTGGATGATCCAAGTTTCACAACAACGGATTACTGTGAAGGAACAGCGAACCCTGCACCAGTTGTGACTGGCCTTGCAGGTGGAACATTTGCTTTCAACCCAGTTCCAGTAGGACCAACAATTAACACTACTACTGGAGTAATTTCTGGAGGAGTAGGAGGTAACACTTACACAGTTGAATACACAACGAACGGACCATGTCCGCAAACAAGCACTCAAACAGTAACTGTTTTTGCTCTTCCTCCTGTTGATGCACAAGATGTTTCAATTTGTATCGGTGGAACGGCGACTATTACAGCAACTGGAGCAGTTACTTATACTTGGGATAGCGGTCTTGGAGCTGGACAGTCTCAGAACGTGACGCCAGCAGCTACAACTAACTATACAGTAACAGGAACTGACGGAAACGGATGTGTGAATTCTGATATCATGACAGTAAATGTCCTTGCAAGTGCGCCTATTAATGCAGGAGTGGATGTTACAATTTGTGATGGAGACTTGGTTACGTTGACTGCGACTGGAGGAGTAAGCTACAACTGGCTAGCACCAATTAGTGCAGCTGGAGCTGTTCAAAATGTCAGCCCTTCAGTAACAACTACCTATACAGTAGATGGAACTGATGCAAACGGATGTACAGGAACGGATCAAGTGACAATTACAGTTAATCCACTTCCAACGGCAACAGTTGCTGGAACGGTTATACTATGTCAAAACGATCCTGCGCCAACGATCACATTTACTGGAGCGAATGGTACAGCACCTTATACATTTACGTACAACATTAATGGTGGAGCAAACCAAACAGTAACTTCAGTAGGAAATACTGCAACGGTTACTGCACCAACAGGAACAGTTGGAACATTTGATTACAACTTAGTGAGTGTAGCAGATGCAAATGCTACTCCTTGTACTCAAACACAGGTTGATCAAGCGACGGTGACAATCAATCCAACGCCAACAGCAACAATCGCAGGAACAATTACAGTATGTGAAGGCGATGCGGCACCAACAATTACATTTACAGGAGCTGACGGAACTGCACCGTACACATTTACTTACAACATCAATGGTGGAGCCAATCAAACGGTGACATCTGTAGGAAATACGGCAACAGTTACTGCACCGACTGGAACTCCAGGAACATTTGATTACAACTTAGTGAGTGTTTCAGATGCAAGTCCAACGGGTTGTTCACAAGCGCAAGTAGATCAAGCTACAGTAATAGTCAATCCTTTGCCAACAGCTACTGTTGCAGGAGCGATTACTGTGTGTGTAGGAGATGCAGCGCCAACAATTACATTTACAGGAGCAAATGGAACAGCGCCTTATACCTTTACTTACAACATTAATGGTGGAGCCAATCAAACAGTGGTTTCGGTGGGTAACACGGCTACGGTAACTGCACCGACAGGAACAGCAGGAACATTTGATTACAACTTAGTGAGCGTTTCTGATGCAAGTGCAACAGGATGTTCTCAAGCTCAAGTTGATCAAGCAACAGTTATTGTCAACCCGTCACCAACGGCAACGATCGCTGGAACGGTTACAGTGTGTGAGGGCGACCCAGCACCAACAATTACATTTACTGGAGCTGATGGAACAGCGCCGTATACATTTACATACAACATCAATGGTGGAGCAAACCAAACAGTTACTTCCGTAGGAAATAGCGCAACGGTTACTGCTCCAACTGGAACTCCAGGAACATTCGATTACAACTTAGTGAGTGTTTCAGATGCAAGCCCAACAGGATGTTCTCAAACGCAAATTGGAACAGCAACGGTTACAGTGAATCCTTTACCAACAGCTACCATTGCGGGAACAGTTGCAGTCTGTGAAGGTGATGCTGCTCCAACGATTACATTTACTGGAGCGAATGGAACTGCACCATATACATTTACTTACAACATCAATGGAGGAGCCAACCAAACAGTAGTTTCAGTAGGAAACACTGCAACGATTACTGTGCCTACAACGCCTGTTGGAACATATAACTATAATTTAGTAAGTGTTTCTGATGCTAGCGCAACGGCTTGTGCTCAAGCTCAAATTGGAACAGCTACGGTAACTGTTAACGCGAATCCAGTGCCGGTTATTAACGGTGCAACGCAATACTGTACAGGTACAACATCAACTTTGTCAACAACAATTCCTTACGCAACATATACTTGGTCGACTGGAGCAACAACTCCAACTGTTGACGTAACTGATGCGGATAACCCAATTACGGTTACTGTTACAAACGCTGCAGGATGTTCAGCTACTTCAGCAATATTCACTGTGACAGAAAACAATACTATCTTGTACAATTCAACGGTTACGATTTGTCAAGGAGATGTTGCTGTAATTCACGGAAACAACGAAACAGTAGCTGGAGTTTATTCTCAGACGTTCGTCTTGCCTACGGGTTGTGATAGTACATCAGATGTTACATTAGTTGTGAATCCATTGCCAGTGATTGATGCAGGTGTGAATCAAATCGCATGTGACGGTGATCCAATCACCTTGAATGCAACAGGAGCGCCAAACATCGCTTGGGATAATGGAGTAACGAACGGTTTCCCATTCAACCCAGGAGTAGGAACAGTTACTTACACAGCAACTGGAACGGATGCAAATGGTTGTTTTAATACAGATGTTGTTGACGTAACGATCAATCCATTGCCGACTGCAACAGTGGCTGGAACGGTAACGCTTTGTCAAAATGATGCAGCACCAACGATTACCTTCACAGGAGCGAACGGAACGGCACCATATACATTTACATACAATATCAATGGTGGAGCTAACCAAACAGTTTCTTCAGTAGGAAATACAGCAACAGTTACTGCACCAACAGGAACGGTTGGAACGTTTGACTACAACTTGGTGAGTGTTTCGGATGCCAGCGCAACAGCATGTTCTCAAGCACAAGTTGATCAGGCCACGGTAACAATCAATTCATTGCCAACGGCAACGGTTGCTGGAACGATTACCTTATGTCAAAATGAGGCAGCTCCAACGATTACGTTTACAGGAGTAAATGGAGCTGCACCTTATACATTTACCTATAACATCAATGGAGGAGCCAACCAAACGGTTACTTCGGTGGGTAATACAGCAACGGTAACAGCGCCAACTGGAACAGTAGGAACGTTTGATTACAACTTAGTGAGTGTTTCTGATGCAAGTGCAACAGGATGTTCTCAAGCGCAAGTAGATCTAGCTACAGTGACGATCAATCCATTGCCAACTGCAACGGTTGCTGGAACAATTACAGTTTGTCAGAATGACGCAGCACCAACAATTACCTTTACTGGAGCGAATGGTAGTGCTCCATATACATTTACTTACAACATCAACGGTGGTGCAAACCAAACAGTTGTTTCAGTAGGAAATACGGCAACAGTAACAGCACCAACAGGATCAGTTGGAACATTTGATTACAACTTGGTGAGTGTGTCTGATGCAAGTGCAACAGGATGTTCTCAAGCACAAATTGATCAGGCTACAGTAACGGTGGATGCATTGCCAACGGCGACAATAGCTGGAACAATCACTGTTTGTGAAGGAGATGCAGTACCGACAATTACATTTACAGGAGCGAATGGTACGGCACCGTATACATTTACGTATAACATCAATGGAGCGCCTAACCAAACAATCACTTCAGTAGGAAATACTGCAACAGTAACAGCACCAACAGGCGTGTCTGGAACATTTGATTACAACTTGGTGAGCGTTTCTGATGCAAGCACAAACGGTTGTTCTCAAGCGCAAGTAGACGTAGCAACAGTGACAGTGAATCCGCTGCCAACTGCTACAATTGCAGGAGCGGTCACAGTGTGTCAAAATGATATAGCGCCGACTATTACATTCACAGGAGCAAACGGAACTGCACCATATACATTTACTTACAACATCAATGGAGGGGCAAATCAAACAGTTGTTTCAGTAGGTAACACTGCAACAGTAGCAGCGCCAACAGGAACTGTTGGAACGTTTGATTACAACTTGGTGAGTGTTTCTGATGCTAGTGCAACTTCATGTTCTCAGGCTCAGGTGGATCAAGCTACGGTAATCGTAGTTCCAAATCCAACAGCAACGGTAGACGGAACAATCTCGGTTTGTGTGGGTGATGCTGATCCAGTTGTGACCTTCACAGGAGCAAACGGAACTGCACCTTACACCTTCACTTACAATATCAACAATACGGGAGATGTAACAGTAGTTTCAGTTGGAAACACGGCAACGATTACAATTCCAACAATCGTGGCGGGAGTCTTCAACGTGAACTTGGTGAGTGTATCTGATGCTAGTGCATCTGGATGTTCTCAAGTACAAGCAGGAACTGCGACAGTCACAGTGAATGATTTACCAAACGTTTCGGCGGGTAATGATTTAACAATCTGTGAAGGCGATCAAACGGTGTTAACGGGAACTGGAGCGACAATGTACGTTTGGGATCAAGGAGTAACGAATGGAGTATTGTTTACGCCAGCTACGACTAATACATACACAGTGATCGGTACAGACGCGAACGGTTGTTCGAACACTGACGACGTTACTATCACGCTTGAACCTGCACCAATTGTTTCATTCGTAGGTGATGTGTTAGCTGGTTGTGAGCCATTAGAAGTAACATTCACTAACACGACTCCAGGAAACTTGGATGAATGTATTTGGACCTTCGGAAACGGAGCTGTCTTAACTGGTTGTGGATCGGTAACGACAACGTTTAGCACTCCTGGTTTGTATGACGTTACTTTAACGACAACATCAACAACTGGATGTACGGCGAGCGCAACTTACACGGATTACATCTATGTTGAAGGAATACCAAATGCAAGCTTTACACCAAGCTCATCATTGATCAGTAACCTCGATCCAACAGTGTACTTTGATAACACATCAACTGGAGCAGTGAGTTACGAGTGGGATTTCGGAATTAATTCTTCGACTTCAACAGAAGTGTCTCCGTTTTTCGAGTATCCAACGGATGCTTCTGGAAATTATACAGTTGAATTAATCGCATACTCTCCATTAGGATGTTCAGATACAGCTTACGCTGAAATCCAATTGGTGGAAGAAGTGATCTTCTACGTTCCGAATACATTTACACCGGACGACGATGATTACAACCCAACATTCCAACCAGTGTTTAGTGCAGGATACGATCCTTATGACTTCACATTGTTGATCTTTAACCGATGGGGTGAAATTATCTTCGAAAGTCGTAACGCCGATATCGGTTGGGACGGTACGTATGGAGGTAAGCTCATGCAAGATGGAACTTACACTTGGAAAATAGAATTTAAAACTACAAGTAGCGATGAACGAAGAGTAGTCGTCGGGCACGTTAATATGATGAAATAGACTACATCTACTTATGGAAAACAAAGAAGCGAAGGACATTAGTTCTTCGCTTTTTTATTTGTTAGAAATTCACATGTTTAGTTAAGAATGTGCAAAATTGACTGGGTAAGACAACTAATCGAAATGAAAATCGTCTTACTTTTGAATCGCCGAAGCAGACGTAATTGGTTCGACGTTTTTGTTTTTTCAATCGATTCGTTTTTAGTCGATTGAAAAAGCCTACTGAATTAAAACACATTTATGAAAGTCAATATTCTCCTGAGCTTTTGCTTCATTTTCACCACTTTACTTTCAAATGCGGCTCCACTTCCGTCGTTTGATCCTGTTTTCCCAACTAACATCGAACCCACTTCAGAATGGCAAGAATATGCTACGATTGAACATGTTCGAGTTGAATACAAACGGAAACAGTGCAAACCTGGAACAGAGCGCGATCAGAATTTGATTCTTTTCAGATATACGAACCTATCGAACGACATCAAGACGATTTCTTGGATCGTGAAGATTTGGAGAAATGATTACTGTGTTAACTGCAACGCCATTACGAATCCTGAATACGCACATTCTATCACACTTCAACCGAACGAAGTTCTTGAGGCCGATGGATCAAGTAAAACAGATAAGCGAGTTTACATTTTCGACAATTTCATAAAGTTAGTGCCTGGCATGCAAGAACAACGATTGACGAATTTCGAATTAATGGATTTAAACGTAGAGTAAGATGATGAAATCGATTACAACTTTGACGATAGGTATTTTGCTACTCCTTACTTCCGAAAGTATTGCTCAATGTACTTTATCAACAACGCCGGCAACAATCACTATTGATTGTGGTCAGTCGGTAGATTTGGACGCTCTTGGACTTTCACCAGCTCCCGTACTTTCAACGAACTTCAATGGTGGAGCACTCGGACCTGGATGGTCGACAACAGGTGTGATGCTCTATACGAATCCATGTGGGCCAACACTCAGTGGAACACCAGCAGCATGGTTTGGGAACGTACCGCTTCCAAGAACTTTGACAACGAATTCTTTCGATCTCTCATGTGGAGGTCAGGTATGTTTTGAACTCGATTTTGCTGCTGATGACGTCTGCGGGGGGTGTACAGATTGTGAAGATCCAGATCAAATCGATGAAGGAGTATTCTTTCAATATTCCATCGATGCTGGAGTTACTTGGGTAGATATCTTCTATTTTGATCCTCAACCAAATTACGCAGCTGGAACAAATCCAATTTATGGATGGCAAAATTACTGCTTTACGATTCCAGCAGTAGCTTGGACAACAGCGACAATGTTCCGATGGGATCAGCCGAATGCAACGAGTAGCGTAAACGATCACTGGGGAATTGACAACGTTTCTATTCTTCCATCTGATTGCAGTTACTGGTACGATTGGAGCAATTTACCACCTGCAGTCGATCCAAGTCAGCAAACGGTTTCTCCGCAAACTTCAACAACTTATTATGTAGATTACACAGACGGATTTGATATTTGTTCAGATTCTGTCGTTGTAACAGTGAACCCATTGGTAGCAGAAGCATCTGTTTTGGACACAAACATCAACTGTGGATTGTGTACTGATTTAGACGTAATCTTATTGAACGATAACTCGGGATCAATTGTAGATGATTTCGATCCGGCAGAAGATCCAGCTATGTGGAGTAACTTATCTGGTGCAACCGCCAACTTGAACTGTGGAAGTGTGACAGGTAATGCCTTACACTTTGATGGAACCGGAACGCGAAACGCAACGACTATTCCAATTGATGCAACAGTTTGTACCAACATTTCATTCTCTCTATTCATTGGAAACATTGGATCGGGTGGAGCACCGTGTGAAAATGCCGATGCCAACGAAAACGTAGTTCTTCAATATTCAACGAATGGAGGAACAACTTGGACGGATATCATCACATACGATCAAACGAACTGGGATACCAACAACTCTTGGCAAGCATTTACGGAAGCGATTCCATTGGCTGCTCAAACCTTGAATACACTTTTCCGTTGGACACAGCCTCAATTCTCGGCGTGTAACGGATGTGACAACTGGGCGATAGACAACGTCAATATTGCTTGTTCACCACCAGTGTACACGTATTCATGGACGCCTGCTCCATTAGTGAGTGATCCAGCAATTCAGAATCCAACAACATGTCCAGCAGCGGATAATACGTACACTGCAACAATTACAAATGCATTGACAGGATGTTCTGCGACTGATGATGTATCGGTTTTCGTTGGAGCGTGTGTATGTCAGTTCAACTCATTCACTTATACAATCAACCAATGTGAAGCAGGAGGAACGTATTCAATCACTGGAGATTTTGAGTACTTCTTGAATCCAGGAACTGGAACATTAATCATTGAGGCAACAAACGCCTCAGGAACATACACGCAAACGATTCCAGGACCATTTGCAGATTACACACTGACAAATTACAATGTCACAGGAATTCCTTCAGATGGATCACCAGTAACAATCACGGTGTATTTCTCTGATGAGACGACGTGTCAATCAGTATTAAACGATAATTCACCAGTTTTACCTACGGTAACGAACTTCGCTGGAGGTGCCACTTACTGTGCGGGTGATGCAATTGCACCGTTGTTGGTTGATGTTACAGGGACAGGACCGTGGACAATTGATTACACATTAGATGGTGTAGCACTAAGCGCAACAGGTGCCGCTTCACCAATCGATTTAGGAAATACGAATGCAGGAGTATACGTTCTCACTTTAGTGACGGACGCAAACTGTTCGAATGCTGCTTCAGAAACGCAAACGATCATTGTCAATGATTTACCAACTGTGACGAATGTCTTCGGAGAAGGAGCCTACTGTATTGGTGATCCCATCAACGATATTTTTGCAGATGTCACGGGAGTTGGACCTTGGACAGTTGATTACACCATTGATGGCGCGGCAAATTCGGTCTCAGATCCAGCAAGCCCATTGAACCTAGGAAATACTCCTGGAGTGTATATCGTAACTGGAGTTTCAGATGCGAATTGCTCCAATTCAGCCATCGGAACGCAAACAATTATTATGAATCCTCTTCCTGCGGTTTCTGCCGGAGCTGACTTCACGATTTGTGAAGGAGATGCAACAGTGTTAAATGGATCGGGAGCTGCAACGTACGTATGGGACAATGGCGTAACGAATGATGTATTATTCAATCCTACAGCAACGGCAACGTATACGGTAATAGGTACGGATGCCAACGGATGTGTTTTTTCGGATAATGTGGTACTTACAATTGAGCCATTGCCGATTGTTTCGTTCATCGCAGATGATACTGATGGGTGCAGTCCATTAGCCATTCAATTCACAAATACGACTCCAGGTAACATTGCAGAGTGTGTTTGGAACATCGAAGGAGCGAGCGGTGACATCTTGGGATGTGATATCTCTTATACTTTTGATGTTGCAGGATTATTCGACGTGCAACTGACAACAACGACGGCGTCGGGATGTGTGAATTCAGCAACTTACACTGATTACATTTACATTGAATCTGATCCAATTGCTGATTTTGTTCCTTCTACTTCAACAATTTCCGTTTACAATTCGGATGTTTCGTTCATCAATACTTCTTATGGAGCGACCAATTACCTTTGGGATTTTGGAGAGGGAATGGGTACATCAACGGAGGCAGAGCCTTGGTTCACGTATCCACCAGAGGTTTCATCGAATTATTCAGTGACGCTATACGCACTTTCGTCTTTGGGTTGTATTGATTCACTGACGCGACAAATTATCTACGAGGAAGAAGTGATCTTCTACGTTCCGAATGCATTCACGCCAGATGATGATGAATTCAATCAGAACTTCCAGGCCATCTTCACTTCAGGTTATGATCCGTATGATTTCAATATGACCATTTACAACCGTTGGGGAGAGATCGTTTTTGAAACAAACGATGACACTGTTGGTTGGGATGGAACGTATAACGGCAAGATGGTTCAGACAGGAACGTATACCTGGAATATCGAGTTTAAAACGATTTATTCTGATGAAAGAGTGATGGTGAATGGTCACTTGAACTTGTTGAAGTAGTGCTGTTTTGCGGGTAGATTTCTGAGTTGCAACAAACGACATACGATTCTGTATTATACCTTGTTGTCACTAACGACAGAAATGATCGCGATCAATGATTTATTCGTATGACTATATTACGCTAGTACAAGCTTGGTTTTTCCTCTTGGCTCCGTTCCTGTTGATGATACTTTGGACGTATTTTTCAAAGCGATACGCGAAAAATTCACTTCCTTGGAAACGCCTTAGAAGAGTAACTTATTTTCACTTTGCTGGTAGTATACTTCTCACGGTATTTACAATTGTTCTACCTTATAAAACTGAAATTCATATTTATTCTGATCGTGAAAATGTTCAGGTTAATATGAATGGCAAAACCTTCGAAATCCATTCAGGAGAAACCATTCTTTATACACGATTTTGGGGAGATGAAGCCTCAATTAAATTGTTACAAAGAACGAATATTATCCTATCAGAGACACTCCTTCCAGGGTGTACCGTTATCAACCTTTCTGAAAATAAGAACATTCTAATCGAGAATCTTACCTACGAAAGAAACATGCCTTTAGGAATAGAACTTTCCCCTTATGGCGATGCTTCGCCCGACATTACGATATATGGAGTTGGTCTTTACAACATCGGTTCAGATTATGAAAACATCTATGGTTTCGACGAATTCCCGGAGTCATCTGAGAGAAACTTTACTGGAGATATTTCTCATTCTTCGTACAAACTAGAGGTCGTGTCGAAAGAATAGTGCGCAATAATGTCAGAGAAAAGTCTTACTTTTCATAGTCCAAGCTATCAATACACATTATAACCGCAATAGACGTCCATGAATGATTTCCTTTCAAGCAGCATAAAACAGTTTCAGTATTACAAATCATTAGGCGAAAAAACATTTGCTCAAATTCCTGAAGAAAAGCTCTTTTGGAAATGTACGAAAGAAAGCAACAGTATCTCCACTATCGTCAAACATATACATGGTAATATGATGTCAAGGTGGACAGATTTCTTAACTACAGATGGAGAAAAGAACTGGAGAAAGCGAGATGAGGAATTTGACAATGACATCAAAACGAAAGAGGAATTATTAGCTAAATGGAATGAAGGTTGGGAGTGCTTATTCAGTGCAATCTCCCCTTTAACCGAGTCAGATTTGAATAAGGAAATCTATATCCGAAACATGGGTCATTCTGTTGCGGAGGCGATCAATAGACAATTGGCTCATTATCCTTACCACGTAGGGCAAATAGTTTTCATTGGTAAAATGGTTGCCGACAAAAACTGGGAATCGCTGTCTATCGCTAAAGGCTCATCAAAAGAGTATAATGAAGAGAAGTTTTCAAAACCTAAGCGCAAAGAGCACTTTACAGGTGATCTGTGAGCTGGTTATCACGACAGTCTAAGATATCGTCTCTCTAGTCGCAATGCACTTTAGAATATCGAATCTATTCTTACCTTCGGGGAATCATCTTGGGAAGTACCAAGCACAACTCGTAACTACAACCATTCCCGTCCATTAAAAAAATGATAAACGTAGAAGACATACTTAACTCACATTTAAAAGTCAAAACAAAGACGTTTAAAAAAGGAGACCTTATCCAACAAGCGGAAAGTTCTAATGCTCCCAGCATTTATGTGAAAAAAGGCGTTCTGAGGAGTTTCATCATTGACAGTAATGGAAAAGAGCACATCTATATGTTCGCCTCTCAAGGATACATCATTGGTGATGTTGAAGCGATGGAATATCAGCAAACCACGCAATTGTATATCGATTGTCTGGAAGACTGTGAGGTCATCTTCTTCGATAAAGATGAGTTGTTAACACTTTTGTCGAAAGAGCACACGGCAATTTTCAATCATTTGCTTTCAAGGCGAATTGGACGACTTCAGCGCAGAGTGCTAATGCTAATGGGAACGCCTGCTATCGATAGATACAACTATTTTCTAGAGATCTATCCTGAACTACCATCTAGAGTACCTCAAAAAATGATTGCCTCGTACCTTGGAATTACTCCCCAAACTTTGAGTTCAATTCGAAGTGAAATCGGGCGAAAAAAATAATTTCATTTCTTCATCTATGCGAATGCATAGCAAATGGTAAGTCTCGATATTTGTTTCAAAATATCAGATTTATGGACAAGGAATACACAAACGGTGAAATCACCATAAAATGGCAGCCAAAGGTTTGCCAACACGCAGCCGTATGCGTTAAGACACTGCCTCAAGTATACAATCCAGATGCTTCGCCATGGATAGCAATTGAGAATGCTTCAAACGAAGAACTCAAAAGTCAAATTTCTCAATGCCCATCTGGTGCTTTAAGTTACACGATAAATAAATAGACATGAGCAAGCCTAAAATAGCCGATAGAAAACCGATCAAGGTTGAATTAACAAAAGGGGAAGAGCAATACTGGTGCGCCTGCGGGTTGAGTAAAAATCAGCCGTATTGTGATGGTTCACACAGGACAACCGACATTACGCCTAAAAAGTTCGTAGCAGAAGAAACGGGAGATGCACACTTATGCATGTGTAAACACTCCAAAAATGCGCCGTATTGTGATGGATCACATGCGAAATTGAAGGAGGAAGATGATTCTTCAGATGCAGTAGCTCCTTCAGCAGATGGGCCAACAAAGGAAGAGCCAACTTTGGGATACATCAAAGAATTGGCTCGAAACGGATTAAAGAAAACGGGTCATCACGGGGAAATGGGAGCAATGGGAGTTCCAATTCCTGAATTGCCTCAATGGAAAGACATTCAACTTTTGGCCGCGCAAATGGCTACCAAACCCTTGATGGAGGATGTTCCTGTCAACTCAGAATTAGTTATTGGTTCAAATGCGAAAAAACCATTGGTATTGGACATTCCATTGTTCGTGTCCGATATGAGTTTTGGGGCTTTATCCGAGGAAGCAAAAATCTCCTTGTCGAAAGGCGCTGAGCTGGCTGGAACTGGAATTTGTTCTGGAGAAGGAGGAATGCTTGATGAAGAACAACAAGCCAATTCTAAATACTTCTATGAGTTAGCATCGGCAAAATTTGGTTTCGATTGGGACAAACTCAAAAGGGTTCAGGCTTTCCATTTTAAAGGTGGACAAGGAGCGAAAACAGGAACAGGAGGTCATTTATCAGGGAATAAAGTGGTTGGGAAAATTGCCCAAGTGCGTAATCTTGAAGAGGGCACACCTGCTGTCTCCCCTCCAACCTTCGATGATTTACATACCGCAGAGGATTACAAGAACTTTGCCGATAAAGTGCGCGAAATAACCGGAGGGATTCCAATCGGGTTCAAACTTTCTGCCAATCACATTGAAGACGATATGCAGTTTGCATTAGATGCAAGCGCCGATTATATCATTCTCGATGGTAGAGGAGGAGGAACTGGTGCCGCTCCACTGATTTTTAGAAACAACATATCAGTGCCTACAATTCCAGCATTGGCACGCGCAAGACATTATTTAGACAAAGTGGGTCGAAAGGATGTCACGTTGATTATTACTGGAGGAATTCGAGTTCCCGACGATTTCATCAAGGCGATGGCGTTAGGAGCGGATGGAATTGCTGTTTCAAATTCTGCCTTACAATCAATTGGTTGCGTGGCCGCGAGAATGTGCAATACGAATAACTGTCCTGCTGGAGTCGCTACTCAGAAACCTGAATTGAGAAAATTGTTGAACGTTGATAAATCTGCAAATCAACTGTTTAACTTCTTTTCAGCGTCGACTGAGTTGATGAAAGTCATGGCAAGAGCATGTGGACATGATCATTTGAATCAATTCAACCAACGTGATATTACCACTTGGAAAAAGGACATGGCAGATTTAACCGGCATAAAATTCGCTGGAATGAATTAGAGCGTCACCCTTGAAATGTATTATTGCATGAGCGGTTTGAGAGCAATCTCGAGCCGCTTTTTGCTTAAATTAAGTATCTTGTTCCAGAAGATATGAGTGCAAATTCTCCTTTCCTCTTATCTGCAGTTAGTGCGAAAATCAATGAAACAATTTAACCTCATATTTCTGAAAAGTGATAAAATGCTCTTGAGTAGAAAGGCATACGGCAACTGGAGAGAAATCCAAGATGAATATGAAGGTTACATGGCTTCATTGGACTTTGAATCACTCAAGGAAATCGAAGAATACATCAAATTGGATTACAAATTGTCCACAGATCAGGCGAAAAATGAAGTGGGCAAGTTAAACGACTCATCAAACGAAACCATCGAAATTCTGATATGAACCAAGATTTTGACTTTTTCAAAACCACGATGCCTCAGACCAGAAAGGCTGATTATTATTTAGGCTGTCTTGATAGTTGTGTTTTCCTTGATTTTAATTGTTCTGCTGACAATCGTATTTCATTGATAAGAATTTCTTTTGATGGCTATGGCTGCTGCAGTCTGAATGATAAAGCCGAATCTCTGAGTAGTGAAGAATCAGCAAAGTTTATTGCAGAAATGAATAGGGAACACCTAAATCAGGAGTTGATAACGCGATTAGTTAAACATCTGATAGAGATCAATAAAGAACATATTTGGTTGGATGCTCTTGAAGATTATGATCTAATTGAGAAAGGAGAATTATAAGCTAAACTGAGTTTAATTCGATATATCTTCTCGATTCCATTTGTTAGAAATCCACGCGATCAGTTAAGAATGTGTAAAATGATTGATGCAGACAACTTCTTAAAGCGAAATTCGTCTTACTTTTGCGGCGTG
>JAQXBM010000019.1 GCA_029252405.1 Crocinitomicaceae bacterium | reverse complement strand
ATGGTACTGCCCTTTTGAGGGTGGGAGAGTAAGTCGACGCCACTTTTAAATCCCTTTCTACATTCGTAGGAAGGGATTTTTTCGTTTTATGGTATTTATTTCCTCAAAGTGCAGCACTCTTTTGCACTACCCTTTTAGTGCTAGACTACCAGCTGTACCTGAAAGGTCAGATAGAGGGCGATTTTTATGAAGTATTTCTCCAAGCAGAAAAAGCGAAAGGATATTCCGACAAATGGAAAAACAGGATAAATACTAAGAATAAAATCAAATGATATATGGACAAATTTCGATAAGGCAATATATCTATTTCGCAATATGACGATATAGATTCTAATATACTCGCACTATTTTTGCAAAAACAACGCAAGAAACAAATGCAAATGGCGTCTAATAGAACACGGAAAAGCAAAATTGTTGTTCCTTTGTATTTCAAATCATTCAGAAAATGAATCTCCATATCAAGTCAATACTATTATTGATTTTTTTCTTGCTCTCTTTCAGCGGATTCTCTCAAGTTAAAACGTACACAGGTAGAGTTGTAGATGCTGAAACAAACGAAGGAATCCCTTATGCAACTGTAGTGCTTGTTTCGAAAGTATATGATGCAGTGCTGGATGGTACCACAACTTTCGAGGATGGACTGTTCCAATTGAATAGCAAGTCTTCGGATTCATTATTCATCAAGATTACCTTTTTCGATTATGGTGATTCTATTATAGAAGTAACTCCTCCAGAATCGGGGCTCCTAGACTTAAAAGAAGTTAAGTTAAAACCAAGCGCCATTGATTTAGAAGGGGTAAATGTAAGTGCTGAGAAATCATCCATGGAATTTAAGTTGGACAAGCGCGTATTCAACGTAGGGAAGGATATTAGCACGACAGGAATGGGAGCCATGGAAGTCTTGAATAACGTTCCTTCGGTTAGTGTTGACATCGAAGGGAATATCAAACTAAGAGGAAACTCAGGTGTTCAAATATTGATTAATGGAAAACCTTCTGTCTTGTCTGATGATCCTGCGAGTGCGCTAGGAACCATCACTGCTGACATGATCGAATCCATCGAAGTAATTACCAACCCATCTGCGAAATATGATGCAGGAGGAACCTCAGGAATACTTAACATCATTCTAAAAAAGGACGAAAAGCGAGGGTTCAACGGTTCAATATCGCTCAACACAGGTTGGCCACACAATCATTCGATTGGTGGAAGCATCAATTATCGAACGAAGAAATTCAACTTATTCACGCAATTCGGAGCTGGATACCGATCCTTACCTCGATACAACAAGAACCAAAACTCAGACTTAACGACAGGAACCACGGTGTCCAGTGATGGTATCGCATACCGCGATGAGAATTTCTACAACATCACTTTAGGATCCGATTATTATATCAACAAGTACAATACAATTACGCTATCAGGAAATTTTGCCTACGAAATTGAACAGCAACCTTCGGAAACGAACATCACTGTTTACGATCAATTCAACCAAGTAGCATCTCAATATCAACGCAAGGAAACAACTTCGGCGCTGAATCCTAAATACAGATACGAACTCCAATACAAGAAAGAATTCAAGAACAACAAAGAACACACCTTGCAGTTCAGCTCGCTAGGTAGGTATTTCGGGAAGGCCCAGGAGTCAGATTTTACTAATACGAATTTCATTGGAACAACGGCATTTAGAAATCAAAAAACGGAAACCACTTTTTTCCAGTTGAGTCAAACCTTTCAGTTAGATTATGTCAATCCACTCACAGAAAATTGGACTATCGAATCAGGAGCAATGTACGATATCAACGACGTTGGGAATGATTTCGCGGTGTACGATGAAGATAACGGCATATTCGTAGTTGATTCAAATTTCACGAACAACTTCGAGTACAATCAAAAAGTCCTTGGCGTTTATTCAACAGGAGCCTACGAAGGAGAGAAGTGGGGATTGAAACTTGGATTGAGATTGGAGAACACAGATTTAACGACCGTCTTAACCAATACAAATGAGCGCAACAATCAAAACTTCACGAACTTGTTCACAACGGTGCATACCTCGTATAAGGTTTCGAAAAAGGTACAGTTTCAAGCGGGTTACTCGCGTCGGATTTTTAGACCACGACTTTGGGATTTGAATCCTTTCTTCAATATCCAAAACAACTACAACATTCGAACTGGAAATCCTGATTTGCTACCAGAATTTGCCGACTCATACGAACTCACGAGCATCTTCTACTTGAAAAAAATCATGCTGAATGCAAGTTTGTATTATCTCTACACGACAGATGTCAAAGAGCGAATCACGTATTTCGAGAATGATATTTCTGTCACGCGCCCAGTAAACGTTGGGATCAATCACAAGGTTGGAGTAGAATTGAATTGGAAGTACACCGTCAACAAATGGTTCAGTGCCAATGGCGATGTGAACTATGGTTACTTCAATCGTCAAGGTGAATTTGAATCACAAAACTTCGATTTCCAAGGAGATCAGTGGTCGACGCGAGCCGTAGCGAAGTTTAAATTCAAAAAAGGGTTTGATCTAGAGCTAACAGGAAACTACGAATCAGAATTCAAAACAGTTCAAGGTATCACCTCTGGTTTTGCTTCTGCAGATTTTGGGATGCGCCAAAAAATTTGGAAAGGAAAAGCAGTTGTGAGCTTCGCAGTGAGAGACATTTTTGCTTCGCGAATTAGAGAGACGGTTATCGATCAACAAAGTTTCTACCTCTACAGCTTTTCGCAACGCGGAAGATTCATCACCCTTGGATTTAGTTATAGTTTCGGAAAAGGCGAGGCGATGTCATACACTGGTGGACGAAGACGATAACGTCATAATTGAAAGATGATTCAATTAAAAGATTGAAAAATTCGATAACAATGTGAATTCCATTAATCCCTTATCGGACAATCGGACAATCGGACAATCGGACAATCGGACAATCGGACAATCAACTAAACAATAAATCAGAATTCCTCTCGTTGCAAAAACATGAGAACATTCCTAACGCTACTTGGGTTACTTCTACTTTTTCAATCTTCAGCACAAACTCGTAGTATGGGAGTGGAAATTGGGCCGACTTTCGCTAATACAGTTCGAAAGGATTTTGACCATTACAATTCCTTAACAGCTTTATCCGCCGATCTATTTTTTGAATACAAAAAGAACTTGTTCACGTCAACATCAGGTATAGGCTACATGAATAAAGGTTTTAAACAGGAATTGATTTATGTCGATGAAGTCGGAAATGTATTAGGACAAGGCGCACTCGAGAGCTTACGTCACAATTATTTAAGTATTTCTGAAATCGTTGGGATTGAATTTGGCGAGAAATATTTCGGCTTTTCTGGAGTAGGCTTTAGATGCTCGATTTACACAAATTCGATAGCATCGGGTGATTCATTCGAGCTAAACGATGGATCCACAGTTCAAGGATACCGTTGGGAATTGAATTACCTAACCCCCCTTGATTTTTCGGTTTTGGCAAGAGCTGGCTTTGGAATGGAGGACAAATACGGAAACAAGATTTATCTCTCAGCGACGTATGATCACGGTTTGTCAAAAATAACAGATGCTGAAGTTCCATCGAGGCACAACAATTTAAGTGTGCAAATTGGTTTCAAGGGTAAGATTCGAGGTTTTTTGAAATGATTTAGAGTCTAAAAAAACCGCCCCACAAAAGTGAGACGGTTCATTATTTAGATTTACAGCTTAACTACTTTACCAATTGATTTTTCATTGATGAAAATCATGTAGGCACCTGCAGCCAGTTCTTTGGTGTTAATCGACACTATTCCATTAGACAAACAATCCAGTTCGATTTTCTTTCTTCCTTGAAGATCGTATACTGTGATAGTTGTTTCTTCGATTAAGTCAGTTCCGAAATGAACGTTTAATTCATCTTCGAATGGATTCGGAGAAATTAGCGCATTCACATCTTCCGAGATTTGCGTTACATCCAACGTACTGCATGAAATTGTTGTCCCAGTAATTGTACTTGTTACAGCAGACCCGTTGAAATAACTTGTAATTGATCCAAGATCGTTCGGATAAATATCGTCATCGATCGATGTGAATTGAAGATAGTACACAGGAGCGACCAAGTTGATTCCTCCTGGTACACTTGAGTATGATGTAAACAATACTTGATCTCCAAGATCATTGTGCGCACCAATCATATTACCCGTTGCACCGCTCGCAGGAACAATGTTTTGCAAGTTTAAACGCGATTCATCATAGTCCATTGAAAAATCCAATGCCATTAAGTTATCACTACTCGTGTAATATACTGGGATTGAGAATACACAGTTCTGATCAACCGTTACTTGAGATAAATCATAGAAAACTTCGTCGTTCAGTTGCTTAATTACAACCGTCGGCGTATTTCCAGTCCAGCTACCATTTGCATCACCTAGTAAAATCCCATTGAAATCTTCCTCACCAACAGTTGTACAGAAAGTTCCGTTCGAATCAACAGCAACTTCTAGACAGAATGGTACATCCGGCACATTGTATTTTGAGTATCCAACCATATCATTCGCTGGATATACGTTACTAACAGTATATTCTGGTGAATTCTCTACCGTTGTACGATCAATGAATCTCCAGTCCAATGAGTTAGTTGTAGGGTTTGGATAGTTCCAAGCCTGTGGATATTCACAGATGTTTCCAATTGTTCTATTTTGGATATGCGTAATATCATTCGCAGAAACGAATCCATCCATGTTCACGTCCATCGCTACAATTTGGTAAGGATTAGGAACAAAGGATCCGTTTAACGTCGTTACCAAGCTTGTCCAATACGCGTCCATTCCATTAATAACTGGCATAACCCCAGATGGAGAAGGACATGGCGCAGAGGAAGTTGAGTTCCCTTGGATGTCTCTAAGAATTTCAATAGATGGACCGTTGTTAATGTCGTATGTGAAGTTTCCGTTAATATCCGGAACTCCTACATTTGGATTTGTTACGGTACAGTTAGCATCTGTTCCACTAATATCTGTGATAAGAAAATCCGCTGGATTCGCTTGATCATAACGCAATGGTCGAGTATCGTCATTCCAATAGATCAATGAAGCTTCAAGAATATCATCATCTAACAAAACGAATGATCCTGTATCGGCACATTCAAATTCAACTGACGTTTGAAACCCTTCAATTACTTCACAAACAGAAAGATCTAATGTGTCACCAGTTTGGTAACTTGATGAAAGTGAAAATTCTACACAAGCGATTTCACCTGCTCCTTCGAACATGGCAGTTACTGGTGCAGATGGTAAGTAGAAAATACTTACGTGCAATTCCCCTGGTGTCATTACATAGTTGATTGCGTAATCAGCATCAGGTGATCCATCCAATACAACATCTCCAAGTGATACATTACCAGTTGGTGTCATCATCGTTTGATCGTAGTTTACACAGAAGTCAATTCCAATCATACTGTCCTGAACTTCACATTTAGTGCTAAATGGAATGCAAACAGTTGGATTTCCGCAACAAATGCAATCGATTGAATCACAGGTTACAGCAATGTCCTCTAATTCATATGCACAACCACTGGCCAAAGGCCCCCAAGCAGCACCGTATATTGTACCAGCGCCTAGAACAGGAATTGTAGGTCCAAACAATGCACCAGTAGCAGGATCAATGTTTCCAATAACTCCACTACCAACGTAGCGCAATTCATCAGCAGATTCTAAGTAAGCGAAGTCTCCTAATCCCTGCGGCGTACCGTAGTTATTCAAAGTTGTTGCTGTTCCAGGTGTTCCTCCATTATAATCCACCGTGTAGATTGCTGAATTGTTTCCAGGGAAATTATCGAAGCCCAAAAGCGTACTGCTGGGATTCGCGGTTCCAACAAATTCAATAACATCTAACTCATTATTGATAATTGTGGGTCCTTGTGTGACATTCCCTACGAGTGTGGCCACTGCGGTAGTTTGATCTAGTATTACCAATCGATTACTCGTTGGGCTATTGAATACAGTTGAGAGTGCTGCATAAAGTTCTTCGGTAACTGGATCATAAGAAAGACCCTCGCTTGGAAAAACTTGGTTACCATTTAACGTAATGTCTCCAAGGTCAACAAAACTTGAGTCGCAAACGTTTATTCTCAATAAGTTAGTTGCGGTGGTCGTTAAAAGATCCCCGTAAGCATAAAATACGCCTTGATCCGGAGCCCAGGTCAATCTTCCGACTCGCCCAACACTAGCGGGAAATGTCATTACGGGAGTTGTTGCACCAGTGGCTTCGTCAACCACAATCATTCTGCTTTGCCCTCCCAAGAAATCAATGGCGTAAAGCGATTGTGCTTGAGAAAAATGTCCGCTAAGTAGAAATAAAAATAAGACCGAAATTCCTCGTGTCCAATTTCGATACCGTTCGCGGTATCTTCCATGTTGTTCATTCATTTTGTGTGTTTTCATAATAATTGATTTTATTATTAGTGCACACAAAGCCGCAAATCATAACCAGTTATGTTACGGTTTTAGGAGAAAATTGAAATGAATGAATGAAACGTCTCTTATTCAGTTGTTTACAGGGTTACTTCTTCCCTTTATCCAAACT
Source organism: Crocinitomicaceae bacterium (assembly GCA_029252405.1). Lineage (GTDB taxonomy): Bacteria > Bacteroidota > Bacteroidia > Flavobacteriales_D > Crocinitomicaceae > UBA4466. The sequence goes on along the minus strand of JAQXBM010000019.1, from coordinate 42,735 downwards.
AAACGTAAACGTACTTCCAACGCCCACGGTACTTCTTACATTAATCGTTTGACCATGAGCTTCGATAATATGCTTCGCAATGGCCAATCCAAGTCCTGAACCTCCTTCGTTACGGTTTCGGCTTTTCTCGACACGATAGAATCGCTCGAATAGCCTTGAGAGATGTTCATCATCAATTCCAAGTCCGTCATCAGAAACTTCAACTGTGATAATATCACCCAAAGCGAACAAACGCACCTTGGTTGTACCACCATCATTCCCGTATGAAATAGAATTACTAATCAAGTTTGCGATTACTTGCCCAATTTTTCCCTTATCGGCTTGCACAAATAGCGGATCGTAATCACGAGCAAATGCTAGGGAGATGTTGCGCTTTTTTGCACGGATTTCCAAATCCTCGAATAAATCTTGAACCAGTTGTCGAATATCGAAGTTGGTCAATTCTAACGGAATTGCATTCACCTCCAGCTTGGTCAACTGATCTAAATCTTCCAGAATAGCTGTCATTCGATCACTTGCCTTTGAGGCGCGTTCTAAAAATGTACGGTTCACCGTTTCATCTTCCAATCCTCCCTCCAGTAGCGTTAAGATGTATCCTTGAATGGAGAAAACAGGAGTCTTTAACTCATGCGCAAGATTTCCCAAAAACTCTCGACGAAAAGCGGCTTGTTCTTTCAACTCGGAAATCACAGCAATTTGTTCGTCACTCCAGCGTCTCGTTTCAATTTCCGCATCCGTAATTACATCATCAGATAGCTTATAATTCTCGTTCTGGCTCCCATCGAATTTCCCAGTTCGAATGGAACGGTACAAAACACGGAGTCGTTCTGTAATGAAGTACTTAATGAAAAAGTAGAAAACGGAATATGTTATGATTCCGGCGATTACTGGGATTAAAATGAGTTCTAACGGGTCGAATTCATCTTTTACGAATCCCATTACCAAAAGGACGATAAAGATAGATGCTCCAACAATTGAACTTCCACCTAATAATAATGTAATGGGTTTTAAATTTTTCAAATCGTGTTATACGTATATCCAACTCCTTTAACGGTACGAATATAGTCATTACCCAGTTTTTCTCTGAGTTTGCGAATGTGAACATCGATTGTTCGTTCACCGACAATTGCTTCATTACCCCAAACGATGGACATAATTTGATCTCGCGTAAAAACTTTACCTGGGCGGCTTGCTAATAACTCCAAAAGTTCAAACTCTTTTTTAGGAAGTTCTATCCTTTCATTGTCTAATCGTACCAAATAAGAACTTCGATCAATGTGTAAACGTCCGTCTTGTTCTGGTTGAGCTTCTCCGCTGATTGGTCTTCTTAATAATGCATTGATTTTACTCAACAACAGCCTTGGACGTATTGGTTTTGCAATGTAATCATCCGCTCCAGCATCAAACCCTGCAATTTGCGAGTAATCCTCTGAGCGTGATGTTAACAATGATATAATTGGTTGACTGATGGAAGTATTGTTCCTAATCGCAATGCAAGCTTCAATACCGTCCATAATCGGCATCATCAAGTCCATAAGAACCAACTTGGGAGACAATTCAATGGTTTTGTCTACAGCTTCTTTACCATTTCTCGCGGTAAAAACTCTATATCCTTCCTTCTGAATAGTATACGTAAGAAAGTCTAAAACATCTTGTTCGTCATCTACCAATAATATTGTCTGCATTGATTTCATTTTGAAAAACCTTGTTTTAACAAAGTTACGACCAAAGACGCCACTAGTTTTTATCTAGTCTTTACGCTTATGTTAACATACTTGAGTGCCGTGTTACCTAGATGTTAAGTGGCAATATTTGATGCTTTCAAAATTATTGCTCTCTTGTAAAGTCAATTATAGCGCGTAATTCCAGTGATACCACGAAGTTCAAGTTCGACTTAACATTGAGTTAACTTAAGCTTGATAAAATGGTAAGAGTTTAGGTAAATCGACTTCATAACAAGCCCTCATATTTGCAGTAAGAAATTTGAAGAAGCCGATTCGTTTGTCAACAAAAAATAAGAAGACGAATCAAGAACAAAAGAAATTATGAAAACAAACAAATTGAAATTCGGAGTGATGATCATGGCGGCATCACTAGCACTTGGAACTGTTTCGTGTAAAAAAGGATGTACAGATCCAACTTCAATCAATTACGATGATAGTGCAAAGAAAGATGACGGTTCTTGTATTGAAACTCCTATTGATCCAGTAGGAAATGAAATTCCAAAGGCTGGATTTATTCAATCAGAGACATGGACGGCTGGAAACGTTTACGTATTAAAAGGGAAAGTTGTTGTTGAAAGTGGACACACGTTGACAATCGAGCCAGGAACAATTGTAAAAGCGAATGAAGGTTCTGGAACATTGGCTTCAGCATTGGTTGTTCGTCAAGGTGCAAGAATTAACGCTGTTGGAACAGCAACAGAGCCTATTATCTTCACATCTATTTTAGATAACATTCAACCTGGAGAATTAACAGGAACGAACCTTTCCGAAACTGATCAAGGTCTTTGGGGAGGAATTGTAGTTTTAGGATACGCTCCTATATCTGCAGCTGATGGTGACAATGTTGCTCAAATCGAGGGGTTCCCAGTAACGGATCAATTCGGAGCATTTGGAGGATCTGATGTAGCTGATAACTCAGGAACAATGTCATACGTTTCAATTCGTCACGGTGGTGCATTGATAGGTGCTGGAAACGAAATCAATGGATTGACATTAGGAGGAGTTGGATCTGGAACATCTATCTCAAATATCGAGATTGTTTCTAATCTTGATGATGGTGTTGAATTCTTTGGTGGAACAGTAAACGTAACAAACGTTTTAGTTGGGTTCCAAGGAGATGATGGAATTGATATCGACATGAACTACGCTGGAACGGTTTCAAACTTCATGGTAATCAATGGAAACAATTCAGACGAAGCAATGGAAGTTGATGGTCCAGAAGGATCAACTCACACAACTGGATTATTCACACTTGAAAACGGAACAGTATACACTTTCGGTGGAGCTGATGCTCGTGGAGATTTCAAATCAAAAGCTCAAGGAACTATCACTAACGTGAAAATGGGTGAAGCTAAAATTCGCGCTTCTTACCAAAATGATTGCAACGATCCGAAAACAGATGCTTTCACATACTTGACTCAAACTTCTCCAATTCTAACATTTGTTGGGTCTGAGTTCAGCGCAGCAACAGTTTATACGGCTTCTCAAGATGATGCAGCAGTAAACGATTGTACAGTATTCCCAGCAGATCAAACAGCAGCTGAAGGAGTAATGACTTCAACAACTGCCACAGGAGCAACGTCATCTGCTTTCTCAGGATGGACGTGGTGTTCAGTAAATGGAAAACTCTAAATCAATTACTTCAAATAGTAATAAAGCAAGTTATGCAGATCAAAATGTCTATGGTTTCAACCATAGGCATTTTGTACTAAACATAAAGATGATGAAGATCAAACACTTATACTCCCTAGCAATTCTCCTTATTATTTCCTTTTCTTCAAATGCACAGGAAATAGTAAGAGGTATAGTCACCGACGCCAAAAGCGGTGAACCGGTAGTTGACGCAATTGTTGCCGTTAACGGAAAAGGTAAAATGCGAACAGATTTGGATGGTGCTTACAGTTTAAGCTTAACACCAGGAACTTACACACTTAAATTTTCTCAGACGTTAGATGGTTATTTGGATGAAGAGAAAGAAATCGAAGTGGTTGCAGGAAACGTTTTGATTTTAGACATCAAAATGTCGAATGGATTAACAGAGGTCGAAGGTGCAGTAGTTGTAGCTCAAGCTCCACCAACATCAGATAAAGCCATTGATGATGTTAGGCTCAAAGCAAAAGGGACAACAGATATCGTTGGAAACGAGGCGATGCAGAAAAAGGGAATTGTGGATGCCGCTACAGCTGTGGCAACCACTCCTGGAGCTTCTGTGGAAGACGGAAAAAATGTTTACATCCGTGGTTTGGGAGACCGATATACGAAAACGATTCTAAATGGAATGGACATTCCAGGTCTTGATCCAGACCGAAATTCTGTTCAACTCGACATCTTCCCAACAGTTTTAGTGGATAAAATTACGGTTTACAAAACCTTTACTCCGAATTTATCTGCGGATTTTACAGGAGGATTGATCAACATCGAAACAAAAGACTTCCCAACACGAAAAACAATTTATGCGAAAGCTGGGTTGGGATACAACACAAACGCAACCTTCAATCCTGATTTCATTTCCTACCAGGGCGGAGCTTTGGATTTCCTCGGATTTGATGATGGTACACGCAAGTTAGCGGTAAACTCTCAGTTTGAAATTCCAAATCCAATTTTGGGAGATGAAGCAACAGCATACGCTACGAAGAGTTTTGGGAAAACAATGGCAACTGAGAAAGCCATGGGCTTCTTGAATCAGAACTATGCGTTTGGTATTGGAAACCAGAAAGATTTCTACAATTATAATAAAGCAAAGACTGATTCGTCACGTTTAACATACGGTTACAATGCAGTATTGAATTACCGTTCATCGAACACTTATTTCCGAGATGTGGAATACAACGAATTTTTGTTAGATACAGATAGATCTCAAACAACATTATTCCGCGATCGTACCTCAAGAGGTGAACAAACGGAGTCGAATGTTTTATGGACAGCACTTTTCGGTCAATCGATCAAATTTGGAAAGAGCAAATTGGCATTGACTTTCTTCCACACACAAAATGGAACAAAGTCAGCGGCAAACCTTACAGAGCGTAACTTCGACAGTAATCAGGCGGTATTGGTGAAACAAGGGTTGCAGTACACGCAACGATCAGTATCAAATGCAAACTTAACGGGAACGCACTATTTGGATTCGTTGAACAAATGGAAGTTAGTTTGGAAATTGAGTCCAACATTCTCACGTATTTCGGACCCAGATATTCGATCAACTGCGCTTGAAATCTCTGATGATCAAGTTGGTCCAAATGGAGAAGACGTTTACCTTTGGGAAGAGTCCGTTGGAGCTGAAGTACGTCGTATATTCCGTTCATTGAACGAGTACAACTTAAGCGGTCGTTTTGATTTAGAGCGTAAGTTTACCGTTTGGAAAGATTCATTGGAGAGTAAATTCTCTTTCGGTGGATTAACAACATACAAGAACAGATCGTTTGATGTTTCAGAATACGTATTCCGACTTTACAATACTTCGAACGTAGTACCGAATGATCCAGATTGGTTCTTCGAAGAAGAAAACATTTGGACGCCTGAAAACAATCAAGGAACGTACGCAACAGGTCAGCAGGAGAGAGCAAATATCTACGAAGCCAACCAAATGATCAATTCAGCATACGTTATGAACGAGCTTCCATTCTCTGAAGCCTTCAGTGCAACATACGGAGCGCGTGTTGAAAGAAACGTTAACCGATACACAGGGCAATCGAACAATGCTGATTTCGATCCGAATGCACCAAAGTATGTGAATGAAGTTGTGTTGAACACGATTAACGTTCTTCCTTCTGTGAATTTGGTATACAAAATGAAAGGTGCTGTGGATTCTACGAAATTCGAGCGTAATACCAACTTCAGAGCAGCATATACACAAACAGTAGCTCGACCTTCGTTCCGTGAAATTTCGATCTCACAAATTTACGATCCAATTCAAGGACGTCGTTACTTAGGAAATATAAACTTGAAACAAACATTGATTCATAATGCTGATTTCCGTTGGGAGCGTTTCTTCGGAAGAACAGAGATCATTTCTGCCAGTGCATTCTACAAGCGTTTCATCAACCCAATCGAGATTGTGGCGAACGTTGCAGCACCGAATGAGTTCCTTCCAGTCAACGCTGGAGTCGCTGACATCTATGGGGCAGAGTTTGAATTCCGTAAAGCAATTGGTTTCAAACAGAAATCTCAAGAACACATTCGTTTCGTGCTTGGTGGTAACTTTACCTACGTTCTTTCTAGAATTGACATGAACCTAGTTGAAACAGAAGTAGGTGGTGTAATCATGACGGAAAAAGAAGTTCGTGAAGCGAATGCACGAGAAGGCGAAGTTATCGGTGATTACCGCACAATGTACGGTCAGTCTCCATACATCATCAATGCCTTTGCAAACTTCAGCAACGATTCGTTATTCCTTTCATGCAACGTTTCATACAACGTTCAAGGAAAGAAATTGGCAGTAATTGGAGTAGGAGGTGTTCCGGATGTATTCGAACAACCATTCCACAGTTTGAGTTTGAAAGTATCTAAAGGGTTCGGAAAAGTCTTTGAAGGTGAATCGGCGCCACGTTGGACAGCAAGTTTAACAGGAAGAAACCTGTTGAATCAAGCTAGACAAAGATGGTACGAATCATTCAATGCAGAGTCTCAAGTATTCGATTATTTGAATAGAGGAATTTCAATTTCTGCAGCGATATCATATACACTGAAATAAATTTTACCACATATATCAGAATGAAAAATGCACGCTCAATGGGCGTGCATTTGTCTTTAATAATAAAGGAACTCACCGAGGGCTGAGGCACTCGAAGTCCGCATTCAAAACCTCCGACTTCGACTCCGCTCAGTCATCGGTTTATCAAATATCAGTTTAGATCTGATGGCTGAGGCACTCGAAGTCCGATCTTACCTACTTCGGATACGAAAACTTATACCCAACACCTTTCACAGTCTTGATATAATCATCGCCAATTTTTCCTCTCAGCTTTCGAACGTGAACATCAATCGTTCTATCTCCAACCACAACGCCTTCACCCCAAACGGTTTTCAGAATGAAGTCACGATCAAATACTTTTTCTGGTTTCGAGGCAAGCAAGGCCAATAGTTCGAATTCTTTACGCGGCAAATGAACAGTTTCTCCATTGTTGACAACAAGGTACTTTTCACGGTCAATGTGCAAGCTTCCGCTTTCGGTAACCGAAGATCCCTGATCTAAATTCACGTTTCTTCGGAGCAATGCTTTGATTCGACTAATCAATACGCGAGGCTTGATTGGTTTGGCAACGTAATCGTCTGCTCCAGCATCCAATCCTGCAATTTGGCTGTAATCTTCGCTTCTTGCTGTTAAGAAACAAATGCGGATATGTTTCGTGTTAGGATTGTTTCTGAGAACATCACACACTTCAATGCCATCCATTTCGGGCATCATTACATCTAGAATGACAATGTCCGGCTGCTTTGCCTGAGCGATTTCAATACCTTCTTTACCATTTGAGGCAGTATGAACAGCAAATCCTTCCTTCTTCAAATTGTAGGCAAGAATATCTCTGATATCAGCTTCATCATCTATGATCAATACAGATTCCATGCGGCGATTTTAAGCAATTAATGTTTCTACTTGGGATAAATATAAGTAGAATATTGGAATCTTAAGTCATTGAATAATCGTCGGTTTACAGGTAACTAAATCCGTTTAGCATCGAACATTTGCCGTAAATAGAGCGTTTTAACCATTGTTTCAATGAGATACTCTTGGAGATTAAATGGACGGATAATGGTCAAAGCTTAAGATGCTAAGCTTTTGTTGAAGGCTTTAATTAGCTCCGGATAATGGAAGAATTTCTATCAAGTTGGTTTAACTTTGTAGTGTAGTAGTAGGTTAGGTTGATTAGTGTAACGAGAACTTCAGACGCCTGTCTTTAGTTCTCGTTCTTTTTTATAGCAACTTTAGATGAGTTGGAGTAGATATCCAAGAACGGCTCCACCCAAAACCAACCACATTACGCTGATCTTTTTATATCCGAATGTCAGTATTAAACTAATCACAGCAATTACCACCGCGCGCCATTCAACGTTTCCATCAGCAACGAGTGATTCCATTGCAATTTCGAATAGTACTGCGACCATTATTGCAACTGCGGCAATATTAACCGTGTCCAAGAATCCTCTTAGCAATTTCGATTGTCTCATTTTTGGAATCAACGGATTCAACAACAATACAAACAAGAACGATGGAAGGAAGATCCCAACAGTCGCTACAAGCGCCCCTGCGATTCCATTCAATTGATATCCAATGAAGGTTGCAGTTGACAATACCGGTCCAGGAGTAAATTGACCAATGGCGATTGCGTCTATCAGTTCTTTACGCGTTAACATTCCCGTGCTTACCAATTCTGCATCGAGGTAAGCGAAAAGGACGTATCCACTTCCATACAGTATTGCTCCAACTTTCAAGAACGTTAAGAACACCTTAAGAGTAGTCACCTTCGCAGCTACAGCTCCAGTTCCCTGCATTAATAAAAGAGGAAGGAATTGCTTTTTATTTTTTGACGTGTCTTTTTTCTTTTCACTTGTGTTAGACATTTCATTTTTGACGTAGAAATAGATCATTCCTATGAGTCCAGCCCCAAGTAATGCCGTTACTTCATTTACTCCAAAATAAGCCGCAACGATTACTAGAACTCCAAATACCCCAAGCTCCCAGTTTTTTAGCGCTTTTTTACCTAGTTTGTACACCGCCCCTGCGATAATTGCGATAACCGTAGGCTTTATTCCATAGATAAACGGCCCAACTTCTGGAACTGTCGAGTATTCAACATATAGCCAAGCTAAGATTCCAGTAATTAGTACTGCTGGAATAATGAAACTAATTCCTGCCACGAACAATCCAAGTGTACCTGCTCGTTCATGTCCACAATGCATGGTCATTTCAGTTGAGTTTGGACCTGGAATTAAATTTGTCGCTCCCATCAAGTCGAGGAAGTGCTGTCTACTCATCCATTTTCTTTTTGTGATGAGTTCATCCTCCATCATTGCGATGTGAGCAGCAGGTCCTCCAAATGCAACTAAGCCCATCTTAAAAAAGACTCCAGCTACTTCACGAATATTTCCTTTTTTCGATTCGTTTTGCTCTTCCATTTTTGCAATTTTTTGATACAAAAAAAGGACTCCTCTCGATAATTATCGGGAAGGAATCCTTCTTTCAGTTAATACTTATTTAGTGCAAGTTTACACCAGCAACATGCTCAGATACATTAATAATATGGTCACCTACTTTTTCCAAAGAAGAGAATAGGTTACTGAACACCATTCCATTTTCTAAGTTGGTTCCCGTACCAATTTGTCTGTGGTGTTCTTCACGAAGTTGATCTCGCATTTGATCAATTTCTCTTTCTCGAGCAATTGCTTTGTCCATGCTGATTGAACCGTATTCAGAGTTCAAGTTTTCGTTCATTACGTCGAATGCGTTGTCAACAATCTTCAACATGTTATTCAATCCATTACGTTGCTCAGGAGTGAAGTAAACTTTATCGCTGTCTTTTTTCTCAAGTGTCTTACTCATCTGGAAGAAGATATCACCAATACGCTCAAGATCAGTCGTGATATTCAACATTCCTCGCATGCGAGTTGATGCATCTTCACTCATCTCCATTTGAGCCGTTTTCCCTAGGTAATCAGCAATTTCAATTTCAACTCGATCCGTAATTTCTTCGTATTTCTCGATCTTACGTAACATCTTATTTTTCTCCTTACGATCTGAAGAGTTCACGAAGGTTTTCACAAAACCATTCATTTTGGAAGTAATCTTTCCAAATTTGGCTACTTCTTTCTTCGCCTCCAGGATACATAACTCAGATGTTGAACCAAGTGGTCCACTGATAAAGTCTAAGTGGAATTCCTCATCAGATTCTCCTTTAGATCTAACAGAGCGTTCTGCGAATCTCACTAATTGAGGGACAAACCAGATTAAAACGAACACGTTAATTAAGTTAAAGAGCGTGTGGAAGAGTGCGATTGCTGTTGCCGCAACTGCTGTATCTTTGTATGGATCACCAGTTACCATCCAAGCCAATCCATCTAAGAAGAAGTGGAACACCAGTAACATCCAGACGACACCAACTACGTTGAAAATCGTGTGAATTGCGGCAGCTCGTTTTGCGTGTACATTGGCGATTAACGATGCTAATTGAGCCGTAATTGTTGTTCCGATATTTTCCCCAAGTACCATTGCACAAGCAACGTCGAATGGAAGAGTTCCAGAAGCAACCATTGTTAATGTTAAGGCCATGGCAGCCGACGATGATTGAATCACCATTGTTACAAGCGCACCAAGTAGTACGAACATTACTGGACCGTACCAAGCTTCTTTAAAGTCAATAAAGAACTGAACGATTGAAGAGCTAGCATCCAATTCTGGAACAGCATCTTTTAACTCACCCAAACCAATAAATAAGATACAGAATCCGAAGATTGCTGTTACCCATGCTTTCGCTTTTGGTTTTGAGATGAACAACAATGGAGCAGCCAATGCAATTAGCATGTAAGCGTACGATACGATGCTAAGTTTAAATCCTAATACAACGATGATCCAAGCGGTAATTGTTGTTCCAACGTTTGCTCCCATCATTACACCTGCCGATTGGCGAAGCGTCATCAACCCCGCGTTTACAAAACTTACTGTCATTACAGAAGTCACAGAGGAAGATTGAACAATCGATGTGATTCCGAATCCAGTTAAAACACCTTTAACGCGATTAGATGTCATTGCACCGAGCATAGCTCTTAAGCGATTTCCAGCTGCTTGTTGCAACCCTTCACTCATTAGCTTCATTCCGAAAATGAAGAAGGCCAATGACCCGATCAAGATTAGGAATTTAGCAATTCCCCATCCACGTTTTGTTGTCGATTTCACCTTGTCAGACCAAATCATTTGATCTTTCTCCTTCATGACATTTGCTGTTTTCGCAAATGGGGCAAATCCAATTTGGAATTGGTACTTATCGTTACCGTTTAGGTTTTCGAATTCTATCTTTTTGTCCAGAATTGAGAAAGGTTCAGTGTAAAGCCATCCACCTCCTTCAACGCCTTTTTTCGCACGACGCTTGGCAATGTCATTTTGGTATTTAACCACAACCATCACATCACGACCTTTCAATTTAGTCGCAACATCGTAGTTAATACTCCATGTCAACTTCATGCTCTCGGCACCAGGTTTCGCTGAGAAGTTTTCGAAAAGATGCATTCCTAGAGTGTGAAATTCAGTAGGTTCAGTCCAAGTTGAACTACCCCCTAAAGACCACTCAAAGAATTTATTCTCATCCAATCCTTCAATGATATATTCTGAAGCTCCTGCTTTAAGTTGTTCAGAAGTATTCCATTCTTCAGATCCTTCCTGACGGTAACGCAATACTGGCGAACTGTTATCCGTATTTTCCCAAGTCAATGTAACAGAACCAGTTTCTAGTTTCTTCGTTAAATCATCTTCAGCTTTATCATTTTCAAAGATGGATGATTGTAAATTGGTGTATGCTGCGTTGATCGTAGCATCAATAGTAGTGTCTGGTTCAGCGATGACATCTGCCAAGCTTACAAAGCTCAGCGCGAATACGCATATCACTAACAGGTTAATTTTCTTGAACATTCTTCGTGCAGTTTTAATTATGGTGCGAAGGTATTCCAACCATTTCATAAAATTTCAATTCTCATATTAAGGAAATGTTATCAAAATCGTCTCACTTTAAGTTTAGGTTAACTCTGAATGAAAAATGTTAACCGAATATTAAATCAATGCATCTTTGCAAATAGAAATTGAAATCTAAGTCATGAAGAAAATTATTATTGCTGCTCTATTATTGTTATCAACTTCTGCAGCGTTCGGTCAAAGAAAAATCGACTCTAAATTTGGTAAAGGTCTCTATAATGTGATTGCTGCTGATAGCTCTTGGAGTATGAAGTTTGGAGTTCGATTTCAATCCTTATTTATTGGTTCGTGGAATGTGAACGACACAACAGGTATCGGAAATGGTGATTCTCAGTTCTTAATTCGAAGAGCTCGTTTGAAATTCGGAGGATTCGCTTTTGATCCTAGATTACAATACAAGATTGAGTTAGGGTTGTCTAACCGTGATTTAGGTAAAGCTAGTGAGCGTACGAACTTTGCTCCTAAAATGATCTTGGATGCCGTATTGAAATGGAACTTCTACAAAAACTTCACATTGTGGGCTGGACAAACAAAACTCCCAGGTAACAGAGAACGTGTTGTTTCTTCTGCAAACTTGCAATTGGTTGATCGTTCATTAGTGAACAGTGTGTTTAACATTGATCGTGACATGGGATTCCAGTTACATCACAAGGCGAAGATTGGAAAACAATTCCAAGTAAAGTCGGCACTTGCTTTCTCTCAAGGTGAAGGACGAAATATTGTTCAACAAAACTTAGGAGGATACGAGTACACTGGACGTGTTGAAATCTATCCATTTGGTTCATTCGCAAGCAAAGGTGACTACAAGGGAGGTGACTTGAAACGTGAGAAAAAGCCAAAATTGGCACTTGGTGTGACATACGATTACCACGATCGTGCAGTAAAAGACCGTGCTAACCAAGGAAGCTACATGAGTTACGATACAAACGACGATGGCGACATCGACGGGTACTTTGAAATTACAACCTCAACAATTTTCGTTGACATGATGTTCAAATACAAAGGTTTCTCATTCATGGGTGAATTCGCTAACAGAACTGCACCAAGCGAAACTGTTCAACAGTCAATCGTAAATGATGATGCATCTGTAACAACGAGAACAATGCGAGTAGGTAACGGAATCAACCTTCAAGCGGGATACTTGTTCAAAAACAACTGGGAACTTGCTGGACGATACACTCAAATTGATCCTGAAACTGTAACAGGAAGAGCAAGCCAAAAACAATACACACTAGGATTGTCTAAGTACTTTGTTGGACACGCTTTGAAAGTTCAAACAGATCTTAGCTACTTGCAAACTGACAATAGCCCAGATAGCGGTTTGATGTACAGATTACAAATGGACATCCACTTCTAGTTAAATAAAACTTTAACTTTATTCGGAACCCCAGACATTTATCGTCTGGGGTTTTTTATTTCTTAAATTCCTGTTAAACATTCCGCTTTTGAAATTCAATTCACTTCTCATGATGACTTTTCTTATATCTTAGTGACAAAGCTTGGAACATGAAAGTCAAAATTCTACTTGTTGAAGACGATACCAACCTAGGATTCATCATCTCGGACTCACTAAAATCGAATGGTTACGAAGTAACCTTGAAGTCTGATGGCGCAGAGGGATTCAAGGCATTCAATGAAAATGATTTTCACATGTGCATCTTCGATGTCATGATGCCGAAAAAGGATGGTTTCACCTTGGCAAAGGACGTCCGAAAAATGGACAATAACATTCCAATTCTGTTTTTAACAGCGAAATCAAACGATCAAGACAAAGTAGAAGGATTTAAATCTGGTGGAGATGATTATTTGACCAAGCCCTTCAACGTCGAAGAATTGCAATTGCGTGTCGCAGCTCTTTTGAGAAGAGTTGACATACAACCAGAAGCAAAAGAAAAGGATGTTTACGACATCGCGGGGTATCAATTTGACACCATCAATTACGAGCTTAAGCACCCAGAATTTGAGAAAATTCTTACCAAAAAGGAAGCGCAAATTTTGAAGATCTTGTGTAAATTTGCAAACCAAGTCGTAGCGCGAGAAGTTGTTTTGAATGCCGTTTGGGGACAAGATGATTATTTCGTAGGTCGTAGTTTGGATGTCTTCATCACCAAATTGAGAAAGTACCTCAAACAAGATGAGCGAATTCAAATCACCAACGTACACGGAATTGGATTTAAGTTAGAAGTTTCAGAATGAAAAAATTATTGACCATCCTTTTTATAACTATCTCAACATTGAGCTATGCTGATCAATTGGCGTACATTTCAAAAGCAGATGCAGATCGCGCAGTAGCGAAAATTGAAAAGATGAAATCCATCTATCTTTTTTGTGGATGCTGTTCGCTGAAAGAACCAGAAAAGGTGCAGCCCATCAAAGTGTACATGAAGCACACGGGCTATGAGGAATACTGGGAAGTGTATATTCAGTATTTGGACGAAGATGGAATCACGCGCGACATTCCTTTGGACTTGGCGTATGTTTGGAAAAAGAAACTTTTCGGCTACAAAACGATTGGTGACGTGCTCAAGCTCGAGCACGATTACTGCGTAAAACCCAAAGACTGGGACAATCCCAAAAAGCAGGAAAAGGACATCTAATGACTTTCTTACTTCATCTTGAAACATCGACCAAAGTGTGCTCAGTTGCCTTATCGAAAGACGGCGAATTGGTAGCGATAGAAGAACTCGAAGAGGCAGGATACTCTCACGGAGAAAATCTTACCATTTTTATCGAGCGCGTTTTGCAGAAAGCAAATATTTCAATCAAGGATTTAAATGGAATTTCCGTAGCATCAGGTCCAGGTTCCTACACGGGATTGAGAATTGGGGTTTCCACTGCAAAAGGTTTGTGCTACTCTTTGAAAATCCCACTGATTGCCATCGATAGTCTTTCAGCTCTTGCTGCATTGGATGATTCCGATCAAACAAAATGCGCTGTTATCGATGCGCGAAGAATGGAAGTGTATAATTGCTTCTTCGATGCTCAAGGAAACAAACTGAAGGAAATTTCTGCCGATATCATCGACGAAGATTCCTACCGTGAATTTGAGCCGTTCACCTATTTTGGAGATGGAGCTCGGAAATTAGAGGACGTCTGGGCAAACCGTAATTGCACGATCAATACTTCCATCAAATCGTCCGCAAAAGGGCAAGTAAAATTGGCTTTTCAAAAGTATGCGAACGCTGATTTTGAAGATGTTGCCTACTTCGAGCCATTTTATTTGAAAGATTTTATCGCAGGAAAAAAAGTTGTGAAGTAGTTATCTAATTGATTTTAGAAAATCTTTTTCCTTGTTTAATCCTAATGCTTTCAAATAAGCAGATCCGATTATCGCTCCATGACTCACTTCTTGAACATATTCAACTTTCTCCTTCGAGTCAATTCCAAACCCAATAAAGAGCGGAGTCTCTCCGCAATTTTCTCTGATGGATTGATAGGTCTTAGCTTGATCAGCATTAAATGTACTTTTCCCTCCTGTTGTCGCGTTTGATGAAACCAAGTAAACGAAGCTGTTTTTACAGACTTTGCTGATCCGCTGTATGCGTTGTGTTGAACTCGTTGGCGTGATCAAAAAACTTGGAAACACTTCGTACTTTTCAAATTGATCTCGATAGAATCGCTCGTAGATTTCCAAACTCATATCAGGTAGAATAACGGATCTAACTCCAACGCGATTACACGATTCCAAGAACCGATCAATACCATACGACAAAACAGGATTCAAGTATCCCATAAGCACCAAAGGAAGAGTCGAGGTTCTTTCGTTTAGTTGCTCAAAAAGTAGTTCAAGGTTCATTCCATTTTTGAGAGCGAGATCACTGGTTTCTTGAATTGTTGGTCCATCAGCCATTGGATCTGAAAACGGTATTCCCACCTCGACAAAATCAACGCCATTGGCTTCGAGTAAATTCAATTGATCATTCAAACTGTTGAGCTTTGGATATCCTGCTGTCACGAAAATACTCAGTTGCTTGGATGCTTTTTTAAATTGATTCATGATTAATTATTTGAGGTAAGTACTTAAATCTTTGTCACCGCGACCTGATAAATTCACTACAACAATATCACTTGGTTCCAGTTCAACGGAATTCAGTGCTGCCAGTGCATGTGCGCTCTCGAGTGCGGGAATAATCCCTTCAGATTTTGTTAGTTCTTGGGCTGCAATTAGTGCTTCTTGATCAGTAACAGGAATACTTTTGGTCCTTCCTGAATCAATCGAATAAGCGTGCAGTGGTCCAATTCCGGGGTAATCCAATCCTGCTGAGATGGAATGCGGTTCAGTGACTTGTCCGAACTCATCTTGCATCAACAAAGTCATGCTTCCGTGCAAAACGCCAGGAGTTCCCAAGATCGAGGTCGCAGCGGATTTACCAGATTTTAATCCATGACCAGCTGCTTCCACAGCGATTAACTCTACGTTCTCTTCATCGTAAAAATGAAAGAAAGCACCAGCTGCGTTACTTCCTCCACCCACGCAAGCAATCACTTTGCTTGGTGAACTTTTTCCCGTCTTCTTTTTCAATTGCTCCTGAATTTCCTTCGAAATAATCGATTGAAAATGTGCTACAATCTCGGGGTAGGGATGAGGTCCAACAACACTGCCAATCAAATAGTAGGCATCAGGATGATTGATCCAGTAGCGAATCGCTTCATTCGTTGCATCTTTCAAGGTTTTACTCCCACTTGTCGCTGGAACGACCTTCGCCCCAAGAAATTCCATGCGCTGAACATTTGGGGCTTGACGTTCAATGTCAATTTCGCCCATGAAAACAATACATTCCATGTCCATCAGCGCGCAAGCTGTAGCCGTTGCCACTCCGTGTTGACCAGCTCCAGTTTCTGCGACAATTTGGGTTTTCCCCATCGACTTCGCTAAGAGTATTTGTCCTATCGCATTATTGATTTTATGAGCTCCCGTGTGGTTCAAATCTTCACGCTTCAAATAAATTGTACAGTCATGCTTCGTACTGAGCTTTTCAGACAAATAAAGCGGAGTAGGGCGTCCCACGTAATCTTCCAACATCGAAATATACGTCGAGTGAAATACCGGATCGTTTTTCTTTTCCTTGAATGCTAACGCCAATTCTTCAACATTCGGGCGGAGTAACTCAGGAACGTAAGCTCCTCCAAAATCTCCGTAAAATCCCATTTCATCTGGGAGAGAGGCAATTTTTGTCATTGTAATTCTTTAATAAATTGGTGTAATTCTGAAATGTTTTTATATCCTGGAGCATGTTCGAATCCGCTGTTGAGGTCGATACCAATCAGTTTTGGATGCTCAAGTTTCTTGATGGATTCTAGTGCATCTGGATTGATTCCGCCACTCAGAAAAAAAGGAGTGGATCCGTCATAATTCGAGAGCAGCGACCAATCAAATTGCCGCCCTGAGCCTCCATGAAGTTTCGTTCTGGTGTCGAATAGGAAGTAATCAACACATTCGGCATAAGCTTGCGTTTTGTTAAAATTGAAACCTTCATCTACACCGAAGGCTTTGATGATTTTCGCTTTCTCTGTTAGATTTGCGCACATTTCAGGTGATTCGTTTCCATGTAACTGCACGACGTTGAGCGATTCATTTTCAATACAATCGTTCACTTCTGCAACTGGAGCGTTTACAAATACACCAGTTTTGAGTGCATTTTCAACAACTGGAGTAGACCTCACAAACCGCTTTGATTTCTCATAGAAAATGAATCCGATGAAATCTACTATTTGGTCGAGTTCTGCAACTTGTTTTGCAGATTGCATCCCGCAAACTTTGATTAGCATAACTCCGTTTTTTTGAACTGGAGATTTCTAATGGCTTCACCTGGATCGGAACTCTGCAGAATATGCTCGCCAATCAGCGCTCCGTGATATCCTTTTTCCGACAATTGAATCAAATCATCTTTCGAACGAATTCCAGATTCTGAAATGCACAGTTTGCCTTCAGGGATGAAATTGTAGAGATCAAAGGAAGTCTGAATGTCGGTTTTTTGTGCTTGCAAATCGCGGTTGTTCACACCAATCACATCGACGAGATCATTTACTTTTTTCAATTCGTTGTAGCTGTGACACTCCATAATCACTTCCATTCCCAGCGACTGCGCCATAATGGTCAAATGCAGCGCTTGTTCTTTTGTCAGAATCTCAGCAATGAGCAAGATGACATCCGCGCCTATCGCTTTGGATTCGAACAGTTGTATTTCATCAATAATGAACTCTTTGCGCAATATTGGAATGGACGTCGCAGGTTTGATAGCAGACAAATCTTCACCAGAACCTCCGAAATAAAAGTAATCTGTGAGACAGGAAATCGCAGACGCTCCGCTCGATTCATAGAGCTTCGCTTGCTGAATAACATCGAGATCTTTGTTGATGTATCCTGCACTTGGCGATTTACGTTTCAATTCCGCAATAATTCCGAATTCAGTAGTTGCCAATTTTGAGCTTATGGAACGGGTTTCTTCAGAAAAAAATGGGCTGTTTTCGTAATCTGCGTAGCTAAATTTTTCTTTCAGCAATGCGACTTCTTTCTTTTTTGAGACGATTATTTGATCTAAGATTTTCATAAATACTGTGTTGTTGGAACAGATGCTTTGAGTTGAGCGTGTCCAGATTGAATAAATTGACGTGCTTCGTTGAATAAATCAAGTACCGAAGCCGTTGGATGATAAAGTTGCAATGCGACCGCAGTGTTTGCAGCTACAACAGCATTTTGAGCGTCGCTGCCATGTCCGCTGAGAATTGAATTCAGGATTTGAGCTGCGTCATGAACCGTTCTTCCTCCTTTTATTTCCGCAAGTTTGATAGGACTCGAATTGAGTGTAAATGCATTCAAAACTGAATCGCTCTGTCCACCTAAAATGCGCGTGTCGTCAGTCAGTGAAATTTCATCGAACCCATCCATTCCGTAAAGTACGCGGTAATTCGTTCGTTCCGTTCGCAAAATATGTTGGTACATTCTCGCTAATTCCAAGGAGTATGTTCCAGTTAACTGAAATTTCGGTTGTGCTGGATTAATTAACGGTCCAAGGTTATTGAAGATCGTTCGAACGCCTAAGTTTCTCCGAATGGGAGCCACTTTTTTCATCGCTGGATGGAAGAGCGGTGCGTGGAGAAAGCAAATGTTTCGTTCATCAAGTTGCCGCTGAAGTTCGCCTTGATCGCTGGTGAACTTAATTCCCAGTTCTTCCAGTACATTTGAAGATCCGCACAACGAACTCACTCCGTAATTCCCGTGCTTAATGACTTTCTTTCCCATTGAAGCCAAAACAAATGCCGTTGTTGTGGAGATATTGAAGGTGTTTTTTCCGTCACCTCCTGTTCCGCATAAATCAATTGCATGTTCGCTGTCGAGTTCAATCCGATTGGACAGTTCCAAAAGTGCAGATCTGAAGCCTGTCATTTCTGTGAGCTGAGCTCCACGCATTTGGATTGTCATGAGCATTCCGCTGATCATTTCAGAGGTGAACTTTTCTTCTTCAATCGCAAAGATGAAGGAGCGTGCTTCCTCAAAATTGAGGTGTTCGTGCCGTAGTAATTTTTCTAATAATGTTTTCATTTTAATGCATTTAACCAGTTGGAAATTATCGTCCTTCCCTGTGGGGTCAATATCGATTCTGGATGAAATTGAACCCCGTAAATTGGAAAGTTTGAGTGCTCTATCGCCATGATCTGACCTGTTGAAAGTTGTGCTGTCGATCGCATAGAGTCAGGTAGTTGCTCAACGTGCCAACTGTGATATCTGCCAACGTCAATGTTCGGTTCGAGCGAATGAAACAGAGTGCTTGTTGGGTCTATTTCAATCGAACTTTGCTTACCGTGAATGGCTTTCATCGACTGAGAGATTTCTCCTCCAAAATGCTGCGCGATCGCCTGGTGCCCAAGACAAACTCCTAACATCTTTTTAGATTCCGCAAATCGGTCAATGACTTCCATTAATTGCCCTGCTTCCGTTGGAATCCCTGGTCCCGGCGAGAGCAAAATCCCATCTGAATTTTCTAGTTCAGAATAATCTATTCGATCATTTCTTTGAACGCTCACTTCACAATTTAACTCTTCAAAATAACGAACGAGATTGAACACGAAGGAATCGTAGTTATCGATAACAGTTATCTTTTGCATAGCTCTGTGTTGTTGATGAGTTGACATGATTTCACTGCACGATCGATAGCTGTTCGCAGTGCTCTTAGTTTGTGATGCACTTCTTTCGTTTCGCTTTCTGGGATTGAATCGAGTACTACGCCTGCACCCGCTCTGTAATGCAAGACATTGTTTCGGCTTAGAATGCTTCGAATGACAATCGCCGTGTTTAAATCACCATTTGCACCAATCAAACCAATGGCTCCACCATAAAAATTGCGGTTGTCCGTTTCGTATTGCTGAATGAGTTCTAATGCTTTCGGCTTTGGAGTTCCCGAGAGTGTTCCCGCAGGGAAGGAATGACAGAATGCTTCGAAGGCGTTGTCTGTTTTCAATTGTCCTGTCACTTTCGAAACCAAGTGTGTGACATGACTGAAATGTTGGACTTCTTTGTATTTATCGACTTTTACGGCAGTACAATCACGGCTTAAGTCGTTTCGAGCGAGATCAACTAGCATGGTGTGTTCGGCATTTTCCTTCTCATCGTTCAATAAGAATTCCAGTTTCTCAGAGTCAACTTCTCGGTCACCTGTCAAAGGAACCGTTCCCGCAATCGGGTGGATTTCAGCTTTGCCATCGGTAACCAACAATTGTGCTTCGGGAGAAGAGCCAAATAAACGGTATTCTTCAAAATCAAAGAAAAACAAATAGGGAGAAGGATTCAGTCTTCGTAATTCCCGATACACCTGAAATTCATCCCCAAAAAAGGCCTGTTGGAATTCGTTTGAAAGGACGAGTTGAAAGACATCACCTCTTTCGCAATGTTGAATTCCCCGCTCAACTAACTCGCTGAACTCAGCATCACTGAAGTTTGATGTTTCCTCGCCAATCGTTTCAAAAGGTAACTCCATGATGCTATTCTTTTGGAACAATTCGTAAATCTGAGCGGATTTTTCAATCTCAGCAAGGCTGTTTTCGAGTAAGTAACCATCCGATGTAAAATGATCGATGACAATTACGTGTTTGAAGATGAAAAGGTGCAAATCGGGTAGGTCGTCTTCTTTGGAAGATTTCTCAATGTGCGTTTCATCTTTTAGATTGAATTCGAAGCCCATTCTTCCGAAAAAACCGTTGAATTTCGTTTCAGAAAAGGTGTATTCATCCAAAATTGACTGAACTTGCTTTGCCCGAGATAATTCTGATTTCAGTTGAATTTCTTCAATGTTTGATCTGGTTGAAATCCTGAGTAGGTCATCTTTGAGGACGAACTCCACGATAGGATCACAGCCAATAAATGACTTGCTGTTTTGTCGTGAATGATAGTCGTTGCTTTCAAGCAAACACGTCTTGCGATGATGGTTCCGAAGCGATAAATACAATTCTACTGGAGTATATACGTCTGCAGAGAACTGACTGAGTTTTGAATAAATAAACATGAAATAAATTTTGAAAAATGATGTAAAAAAAAAGCGGCTCGTAGGAAACGAACCGCTCATGAATATGGAAAACTACAAACTAGCGCCACTCACACCAACGATTCGTTGAGTGCCACCACCAATTTGTATTTTGAGTCATTTTGTACATCTCTGCAAATATCACAATTAATTTTTCACAAAAACAACGGATTATTCAAATATTTTTTTTCCCTTTGTAAAACCAATGAGAAAGATTACAACATATGCTTGGCTTTGGAACGACATTGAATAATGAGCGTTTGGACCAACTATTGTTTTAACATAACTATGAATCCCGGCGCTAAACGTCGGGATTTTTTTGTTGAAAATTAGGTACTTTTAAGGAACTTGAATTATGAAATTAGCAGAGAAGATTAGTAGAGGAGATCGACCGTTTGTTGTCGCTGGGCCATGTAGTGCCGAAAGTGAGGAACAGGTGATGATGATTTGTAAGGAGGTGGCGAAAAACCCTTCTGTCAAATTGCTTCGCGCGGGTATTTGGAAGCCACGTACTCGTCCAAATAGCTTCGAAGGACTGGGTGAAATTGCTCTCCCTTGGTTGGTAAACGCAGGTAAGGCAACAGGCCTTCCAACAACGACGGAAGTTGCGAATAAGAAGCACGTTGAAGCAGCACTTAAAGCTGGAGTGGATGTACTTTGGATCGGAGCTCGCACAACCGTTAATCCCTTTGCTGTGCAAGAAATAGCCGATGCCTTACAAGGGATTGATATTCCCGTAATGATTAAGAATCCTGTGAATCCTGATTTGCAATTATGGTTGGGAGCTTTTGAGCGTTTTGAGAAAGCTGGAATCACTGACTTAACTGCTGTACACCGGGGTTTTTCAGTCTACAAACACAAGAAATACAGAAATGTTCCTAGCTGGCAAATTCCAATTGCCTTGAAGGAACAACGCCCAGATTTACCGATTATTTGTGATCCGAGTCATATCACAGGACGACGTGATTTACTCCTCGAAGTGAGTCAAAAAGCGATGGATTTGAACTTTGAGGGATTGATGATTGAAACACATCCTAATCCAGATGAAGCGTGGTCAGATGCCGCTCAGCAAGTAACGTCTGATGGGTTGAATGATATTCTCTCTCAACTCGTTTTGCGTTCTGTTGAAGTCTCTAAAGATTTGGAGGGAAGCATGGAAGAATTGAGAGCGAAGATTTCCATTTTGGATGATCGCTTGTTTGAAATTCTCGGGGCTAGAATGGAATTAAGTGAGGAAGTTGGCCAGATGAAGCGTGAAAATAACATTACGATTCTGCAACAAGACCATTGGCAAAAAGTGATCGCTTCACGTATTGAACATAGAGGAGAGTTTAGGCTCACACAGCAGTTCGTGCGTCAGTTGATGGATGCGATTCACCAAGAATCGATTCGTCATCAAACCAAAGTGATGAATACTGAAAAACGCAAGACATGAAACGAGTGATTTCCTCATGTGAGTTAAATGGCTCCGTTGTTGTTCCGTCATCAAAAAGTGATGGGCAGCGTGCAATTTTGGCTGCAGGCTTGAGCAAGGGAGTGACAGTGCTATATCGCATTGGTGATAGTGATGATGAGCAAGTGATGCTTCGAAATATATTTCAACTTGGTGCAGGTTTAGAAAGTTCTTTTCAAGAAGTGACGGAAATCAAAGGCATTCAAGAATTCCCAAAGCAGGCCGAGATAAATGCTGGTGAAAGTGGATTAGGGATGCGCTTGATTACGGGCGTATGCGCAGGTCAAGGAGGAGAATTTACGATATCTGGAGAAGGATCTCTTCCGCTACGTCCTCAGTTGTTTTTTGAGGAACATTTGACTCAAATGGGCGTTCGAGTTGTCTCGAATGAGGGCTTTTTACCGATTACCGTTCACGGGAAATTGATTGGTGGGAAGGTAGAAATTGATGGAAGTACCTCCTCACAGTTTTTATCAGGTATGTTGATGTCGTTGCCGCTCATTGAAGAAGATTCAACATTAATCGTTCGGAAATTAAAGAGCATTCCATACGTTCAAATGACATTGAATACACTTGAAGCTTTCGGGGTGAAGGTGGAACATGACAATTTCGAGCGATTTACGATCAGAGGAAATCAATCCTACCATTGTGATGAATATATCATTGAAAGTGATTGGAGCTCGGCGAGTTACTGGTTGGTTGCAGCAGCATTAGGACATGATATTTCTCTTTCAGGATTGAATTTGGAAAGTGCACAGGCAGACAAAGCATTGCTAGAGATGCTGAAGTCGGCTAACTGTGAGCTTAACTTCGAGAATGATTCAATTTCAATAGATGGCTCGAACCGAAAACCATTCTCGGCAGATGCAACGCATTGTCCAGATTTATTTCCAGCCTTGGTTGCGCTCGCTGCTTTCTGTGAAGGTGTTTCAACTATTTCAGGTGTCCATCGACTCAAAAACAAGGAGAGCGATCGAGGTACTGTCTTACAAGAGGAATTTGGGAAATTGGGATTGAAAATCGACCTCAATGGCGATGATATGCTCATTCATGGAGGAAACAAATTAGTTGGTGCCGATGTCGATTCACATAATGATCACAGAATCGCCATGTGTTTGGCTATTGCTGGAACGAAGATTGACGGAGAAATGACGATTTCCGGTGCTGAAGCAGTATCGAAAAGTTATCCAAGTTTTTGGGATGATTTTGGGAAGTTGATGGTGTGATTTTGGAACCGCAAAGACCGTGTTTTCTAAATCAACGAATTTTTTTCAAAGGATCTTGACTCGTATGAAAAACGGCATCAATATAAAGCACGTTCGGAGTGGCTTCAAATAATATTATGAACGGAAACTTCTCTAATGGAAATTGTCTGTGTCTATAAAACTTTTGATATCCTTTCGGTGATTTAACAATTGTCTTAAAGGCCTCGTCTAATTCCGTGATGAATTTTTTACCCAGCCCCAGTGATTTTTCTTCATACCAAAAATAGGCGTTAAGTATTTCGTTTCGGGCTTCTTCTTGAATTTGAACGGTTAGGTTTTGCTTCATAAAAAGAAGGTGTCTATCAGTTTAGTGCAAAGGTATTGAAGGGTTTCGGGTCAATAATTAGTCCGATTTTCCTTTCTGAATAGAGTTTTTCGTTTCGTCCCAAGAATATGTTTGAGATTTTCCAGACATTCGATTTGCTCTTCGATCTTCCAAAATGTTGCGATGCTCATCGGTCAGGACGTAATCAGAAGACTCTTCTTTCACAAATTCGAGTGTACGAAGGTATTCCAGTAAAGCTTTCGCCTTATCTGAAGATCCATCTATGCTAAAATGATGCGTCATACTTTAAAGATAACGATTTCCGTAAAGATTTAAAACTCCTCAGTCACAAACTCCCAATCTTTCACGGCTTCAAAACGTTCTCTGGCTTCCTTATTCGAAGGGTGCTGCAACAATGATTCAACAGTCACCGTCGGAACTTCATCCACCAACAAGTCTTCACGAATGTAAATAAAGTTGAAGCCCAATTCGTTTGAACCAACTAAACGATAACCTTTGTGTTTTGCCAATTTGGTCATTGCGACAGGCGATGCTCCGTGATAAGTTGGGTGTTTTCCAGGATAGAAATAATCAGGATCATAAGGAACAACGATATCGTTCATTCCGAATTCATTGTGCGTTTCAATAATCACAACAAGCGGCTGAACAACGTCAATTGCCTTCCAAACCCAGTAATCGTTTCCATCAATATCAATTGATAGCAAACCAATTTCACCTTCAAATCCCGCATCCTTGATTAAATCATTAATGTTTTCGGCAGTAATCATCGCTTCTTTGAAGATTACAGGAGATTTGTGCGTGTTTTTATGTCGACTAAAAAAGTACTCACCGCGTTCAATTGCCTGTGGATTTCCATCTAGAAACAATCCTCCAAATCTGTGGTGATAATGCAAATTCGCAGAGTTACTATTAATTCCATCATCCGATCCGAACTCAATAAATGTCCGATTCGGCATATCGAGCAGTGCGAATAAATACAACAACATTCCATCTTCCTCAAACTGAGAAAAAACTTTCAATCCAGTGTATTGAATCGACGGCAGTGCCTTCTCTTTCTGCAAGTCTTGATAATGCAGATACAGACGCTGTTGACCTAGATTTACTCTAAGATTCATCTTTCCGCGAACCTTGTAGTATTTCAGATATTTTTTGAGGTAGTGTTTGAACATCTTACTCGACGATCAAAATGTAATTCGTCTTCTTTCCTTTTCCAAGAAGTAGGTACTTATCGTTGATCAAAGAATCAGTATCGATAATGAAATCTTCTTTCACTTTCGTCTTATTCACCGAAATCGCGTTTTGTTTCAATTCGCGTCGTGCTTCACCATTTGACTTCAAGAACCCTGTCTTCGCAGAGAGCGCATCAATGATTCCCAATGAACCAATTTCGTCTCGTGAAACTGTTGCTTGAGGAACTCCTGGAAAAATTGAGAAGAACTCAGCTTCTGTCAAGGCTCTCAAGTCTTCCGTAGTTGATTTCCCAAACAAGATTTTCGACGCTGCAATTGCAGTTTTCAAAGCTGCTTCTCCGTGAACACGAATTGTAATGTCTTCAGCCAGAGCAGATTGAAGTACTCTAAAATGAGGCGCTTCTTGGTGCTTCGCGATTAATGCTTCGATTTCTTCTTTCTCCTTAAGAGTGAAAATCTTGATGTATTTCTCAGCATCTTCATCAGAAGATCTTAACCAGAATTGGTAAAACTCGTAAGGTGGAGTGCGTTCAGCGTCCAGCCAAACATTTCCTCCTTCTGTCTTTCCAAATTTCGAACCGTCTGCTTTTTTGATGAGTGGAGTCGTTACAGCGTATGCTTCGCCACCACCTT
This sequence comes from Crocinitomicaceae bacterium, assembly GCA_029252405.1. GTDB lineage: Bacteria > Bacteroidota > Bacteroidia > Flavobacteriales_D > Crocinitomicaceae > UBA4466. The sequence goes on along the minus strand of JAQXBM010000019.1, from coordinate 16,990 downwards.
TTCTACGAATTAATTCTGTTCCAGTAACGATGTTCCCCCATTGATCAGAACCACCCATTTGGACGATACAATCGTTATGTTTGTTCAAATGGTAGAAATCGTATCCTTGAACCAATTGGTAAGAGAATTCAGTAAAAGATAATCCTGTTTCCAAGCGTGATTTTACCGAATCCTTTGCCATCATGTAGTTTACGGTGATGTGTTTACCTGTATCACGAATAAAGTCCAGGAAGTTCATGTCCTTGAACCAATCGTAGTTGTTTACCATTTCGGCAGCATTGTCTCCCTCAAAACTGAGGAAACTTTCTAACTGCTTGCGAACACCTTCAACATTTTTGTTCAATGTTTCAGCATCCAACAAATTTCTTTCTTGAGATTTTCCAGAAGGATCTCCAACCATTCCAGTCGCACCACCAACCAAAGCATACGGCTTATGTCCAGCACGCTGAAAATGCACCAAAATCATGATTTGTACTAAGCTACCCACGTGCAGTGAGTCTGCCGTTGGATCGAACCCAATATATCCAGAAGAAACTTTTTTATTCAGTGCTTCTTCCGTCCCCGGCATCATGTCGTGGATCATTCCTCTCCATTGGAGTTCTTCAATAAAATTCTTTGGCATTGTTATTTTTATTTACCGCTGGTCAGCGATTTAAATACTTCTTCTAATGATTTTTCTTCTTTTCTCAAGGTCAACACAAGGAGGTTGTTCGACTGAGCGAATTGCGCGATGATCTTTCTCAAATCAACATCTTGATTGGATTCCAGCAACCATCCCTCTTCAAACTTTTCAACTTTGCTAACTGCTTCAATTTTCTTCAGTTGACTTTTGCTCGCTTTTCCTTCAAACTCAACATATACAGTTTGCTGTCCTTTCATTTGAAGATCGGCCGCTTTGTCATCAGCAACGATTTCACCTCGATTGATAATCACGACGCGGTCACAAATCGCTTCAACTTCCTGCATAATGTGCGTTGAAAGCATCACGGTTTTTTCCTTTCCAATTTCTTTGATCAAATTTCGAATTTCAACCAATTGATTCGGGTCTAAACCTGATGTTGGCTCATCCAAAATCAACACTTGTGGATCGTGAATGATCGCTTGAGCTAATCCAACACGCTGACGATATCCTTTCGAGAGTGCGCCAATTTTTTTGTTTTGCTCAACTTCCAAACCAACCGATTTGATCATCTCTGCAACACGCTCTTTCAGATTTTTGACCTTGTAGATTTTCCCTACAAATGTCAAATATTCCTTCACGTACATATCGAGATAGAGAGGGTTGTTTTCTGGAAGATATCCGATCAATTTTCGCGTTTCCAAGTTGTCCATAGAAACATTCTGTCCACATACTTTAACATCTCCCGATGAAGACGAAATATAGCCTGTGATGACTTTCATCGTTGTCGATTTTCCAGCACCGTTTGGCCCCAAGAATCCTACGATTTCTCCGTTCTTTACGTTGAACGAAATATCCTTCACAGCAGCTTGGTCGCCGTAGTATTTAAATAGATTTTTTACCTCTATGGACATGCTTATTAGTTTGAGGAAACGAATTTAATGAATATTTAGCTGTTGACTGCTCGTGGCGTAAGTATTATGGACATTATTGAGTGAAAGGATGAAATATCGGTCTGATCGCGGAGGATTCTCGATTATTGTTGTTAGCTTTAGTATATCTATTTATTCACTGCTCCACTAGAAGTTAGCAGAATTTTAATGTAAACTATTCGCGAAAATTGCCTTTCATGCTCCCATCAATTTATATCATCTTCACGGCGATTGTGATCCTTGTTGTGCTATTGGCATATCGCACGGTTTTGCAGCGAATGGCCATTCCAGCCAAGGATCGATCAAAGAAATTTTTGGTGGCATCTGTATTTGTTCTAGGTTGGATTGCCTATCTAACCATCCTTTCGCAAACGGGTATCCTCAAAGATTTAAGTCTCCCACCTAAATTCCCTTTGCTGATTGTTGTTCCATTGGTGATTGGATTCTTCGTTTTTTACCGAAAAGCTAGGTTTAGTGCAGTAGTTAAAAAGATTCCAAAGACGTGGCCAGTTTATTTTCAATCTTTTCGCGTGGCTGTTGAGTTGATTTTACTCTATACATTTTATGCGAACATTGTTCCAGAAAGCGCAACCTTGGAAGGTTTAAACTTCGATGTGTTGATGGGAATTTCAGCTCCATTTTTTGCTTACCTCGTGGTTCGAAAAGACGGCTCTCGATTTGTTCAGTATTTCTGGAATATTCTTGGGATCTGCATGGTACTTTTCGTAGCCTTCATTATTGCAACATCATTGTACAACCCACAAATGTGGGGAAGCGAAGAATCATTGGTGAGTGAAAAGTTCTTGGAAATGCCGTATTTGCTTCTGGCTGGATTTTTGGCTCCAATCGCAATTTTCATGCATGTGGTTTCTCTAGCTCAATTGCGCAGGTAATCGAATAAGCTGATTATCTTTGAGGCATGGCTGTGAAAGGCAAAGTATTAAAATCTACTGGTAAATGGTACATCGTTGAATTAGAAGACGGTGAGATCGTAAACTGTCGCATTCGTGGGAAACTGCGTCTGGATGGATTGCGAACGACCAATCCTGTTTCCGTGGGAGATGTCGTTTCTGTTGGAGAGGAGATTGACGGAGAAGGAAACCGCGTCATTACAGATTTTGAAAAACGCCGAAATTACATCGTACGGAAATCGACGAACTTGTCGAAGCAAATGCAGATTTTGGCGGCTAACATCGATCGAGCTTACTTGATTGTGACACTGAAATCGCCAGAGACGCATTTGGCCTTTATTGATCGTTTTTTGGTTTCTGCGGAGTCTTTCCGAATTCCGGTGACTTTACTATTCAATAAAACAGATTTGTATTCGGAGGATGATCAAGAATATGCAGATGCACTATGCTTCATGTACTCCAATATTGGCTATCCCTGTGTTCAAATCTGCGCAAAGAGCAAACAGAACATTGACTTTCTTCGTGATGAAGTGAAAGGAAATCAAGTAATGATTTCAGGTCATTCTGGAGTAGGGAAGAGCACACTGATTAATGCCATCGACCCAAACTTGGATATACGAACGGGTGAGATTTCGAAATCACATCAGCAAGGACAACACACCACAACTTTCGCGGAAATGCACAAAGTGGCCACGGGTGGATACATTGTCGATACACCTGGAATTCGAGCATTTGGGATTACTGAATTGGAGAAAAGTGTGATGTCGCATTATTTCCCAGAGATGCGAGAACGAATGAGTGAGTGCAAATTCAACAATTGCCAACACATGAATGAACCCAAATGTGCGATCAAAGATGCTGTTGTATCTGGAGAAATTGACGAAAGTCGATACGCTACTTACATGCAATTGATGGAAGAAGATCAAAACGAAACCTACCGTAAAAACATATTCGGATGAGAGTTTTGATTCAACGTGCGAGTGAGGCGTCGGTAAAAATTGACGGTAAAATCCATGGAGAAATCAAGGGTGGATTAGTGGTGTTCTTGGGAATTGAAGCGGAGGATAGCCAAGATGATATCAACTGGTTGGTTCGTAAATTGATTGCACTGAGAATTTTCAATGACAATGAGGGGAAGATGAACGATTCCATTGCTGATGTGAATGGTGAATTCCTTGTTATCAGTCAGTTTACGCTTCATGCATCAACGAAGAAAGGAAATCGCCCGAGTTACATTAAAGCTTCTCGACCTGAAGTAGCCATTCCGTTATACGAAGAATTTATTCGAATTTTGCGAAAAGAGTCAGCTTTAAAAGTTACCACGGGCGAGTTCGGTGCGGATATGAAAGTTCAATTAGTCAATGATGGTCCAGTAACTATTTGGATCGATTCTAAGAACAGAGAATAGTGGTTGCTGCTGATCTCAAAATTAAGCGTTATGGAAATCAAACAAGCTCAACAAATAGTCGATGATTGGATCAAAGAATTCGGTGTCCGCTACTTCGATGAATTGACGAACACCGCCATGCTCATGGAAGAAGTGGGGGAAGTCGCGAGAATCATGGCGCGCCGATACGGAGAACAAAGCGAGAAGGAAAGCGATAAAAACAAAGATTTGGGTGATGAAATGGCGGATGTCATGTTCGTACTAATCTGCCTTGCGAATCAAACGGGAATCGACTTGGAAGAAGCGCTCAAAAAGAACTTGGATAAAAAGACCAAACGCGATTCAACTCGGCACAAGGATAATCCAAAACTAGGTTAGTATGAAGTTTGTCTACTCGGTGTTAATTTCACTTGTCGTTTTATCATGCTCTCAGGATGGTGATTCGAACGATTCGCTCTCAAATTATCCCTCTCACTCACCCCAGGACTCGGCCCAAATTTCAACAACATCAATCGTCATACTCGGGACTTCCCAAGACGCCGGTTTCCCTCAAATTGCTTGCACCAAAGACTGCTGCAAAGATGTGTTCGGTCAGCCTGAACTTCACGGAAAGGTATCTTCGCTTGGCTTAATTGACGTATCCACAGATAAAACTTACATCTTCGATGCTACACCAGATTTTGCCGAGCAAATGAAATCAATCACTTCGTTGGAAATGAAGAGCGAGAATGAATTCGTCGATGGGATTTTTCTCACGCATGCGCACATTGGGCATTACACAGGATTGATGTATTTGGGCAAGGAAGCGACGGACGCGAATAAGGTTCCCGTATATGCAATGCCACGAATGAAGACCTTTCTCACGAACGATGGACCTTGGAGTCAATTGGTTTCACGAGAGAACATTGAAATTGAGGAAATGCAGGATGAAACTGCTATCAAATTATCGGACGACTTAGAGGTTATGCCGTTCACGGTTCCTCATCGTGATGAGTTTTCTGAAACCGTAGGCTTTCGCATCGAAGGTCCTCGAAAAACGGCATTGTTTATTCCGGACATCGATAAATGGGAAAAGTGGAGCAAGGACATTGTCGAGGAAATTAAAAATGTTGATTACGCCTTTTTGGATGCAACGTTTTTCAGCGGAGCGGAAATCAATAATCGAGATATTTCTCAGATTCCGCATCCATTCATCATCGAAAGCTTTGAAACTTTCAAGGATTTGAGTGAAGAAGACAAAGCAAAGATTGTTTTCATTCATTTCAATCACACCAATCCAGTGCTCAACCCAGAGAGCAAAGAATCAATGGAAGTTTTGGAAAAAGGTTTTCGAATTGGACGAAGAAACGAAGTCTTCGAATTGTGATTATTTGAGTTTTTGAACAACGATTTTATCGATAGGGAAGGTCATCATTTCTTCTGATAAATCCTCGATTCGTACCCAGCGAAACTTCTCAACTTCTTCTGTAACTGGAACAGTATGCTGAAGCGTTGTAATTACACCCGAATACTCGCTCACCTCAAAATAAAAGCTAATCAATTGGTCCGTTTTTCTGAAGGCCGATTCTTGGTGAAAATCGTTGACGTAGAATAGGTCGCCAATGGTAGCATCAATATCCAATTCTTCCTTGAGTTCGCGTTTGAGGCAATCCGCGATACCTTCACCAGCTTCTAATCCGCCACCAGGAAATTTCGTGAATGAGTAATGATTCCTGCATTCATCAGAAATCAGGATTTCGCCTTCAGAATTTTTGATGATTCCATAGACGCGTAAGTTGAAGTGTTTTTCGATGCTCACTTCGCTAAGATTGCTGCGATATCTGGCTTGAAGTATAGATCAGATTTTAAAATTTTCCCGTCCTCGCGGTAAATTGCGTTTCCGTCTTTGTCCAATTTACTCATGTTTGAGCGTTGAATTTCTTCGAAAACTTCCGCGATCTTGTGCTGCATCCCATGCTTGAGAATGGTTCCACATAAGATGTAAAGTTGATCTCCAAGCGCATCAGCGACTTCTACCAAATCTCCATTTTTCGCAGCTTCCAAATACTCGTCATTTTCTTCCTGCATCAATCGGTGACGAAGTTCCATGTCTCCAACTGAAATTTCCGTTGTTGGCTCGTAATTATTGGAAATCCCGAATGAATCGTGGAATTTTTCTACTGCTGAAATTGTATCTTTTAGTGTCATCTGATGTCGTTTGTTGCTCCAAAAGTAGTGTGAATTTAGGAATCAATTTATGGATTGTTAACTATCTAAAGTTTTGTTGAAATCTTGTTAGCTTTGAGAAGTGGATTTCGAAGAAGATGATAATGTGAGCTACCCGAGTGTCGAGCGTATTGTTTATGCTATTGGCGCGATTACAATTGTTATTGGAATCATTTTGAAGTATAACAGGCTGCGCTATGCCCAGTACTTTTTGCTGATAGGAGTTGGGATTTCACTGGTTTCCTATATAGTTGGCTTCTTCGCAAAGAAGAAAAAGGAGGACAGAAACGAGTTGGATCAGTTTTAACCTTGTTACTTTTTCAAAACAAGGCATTCTCATCACATGAGACCTCTTTATTTTATTCTACTTTTTGTTTTATTCGGCTGTGCAAATGCTCAGGAAGATCTGGCTATAATGGCTGAAACTGAACCAGTAATTCACGATTCAACTTTTGTGGTTCCTCAAGAATTTATTGCGAACAAGTTTGATTACCCTGTTGGTAAACCTAACGCCAATGGTTATTTCAATGCGCAGAAATTTGGAAAAAATACCCATTTAGGTGATGATTGGAATGGTTTGGGAGGCGGAAACTCTGATTTGGGTGATCCAATTTATGCTATCGCGAGCGGGTTTGTAACCTACGCAACCGATCACAACGATTCATGGGGAAACGTGATCCGAATTGTGCATTACTTGCCTGATAGCACTCAAGTTGAATCCTTGTATGCACATTGTAACGAAATGCTCGTGAAAACAGGTGAGTGGGTGTCCATTGGAGATCAAATTGGGACAATTGGAAATGCCCATGGAAATTACAAGGCGCATTTGCATTTGGAATTGCGAGACGAAGTGGCGTTGTCAGTGGGAGTTGGATACAGCAGCGATACGCGTGGTTATCTTGACCCAACAGCGTATATTGAAGCGCATCGTGTTATTGCGGACCCGAACGAATAGAAAAGGTCTTAGTCAAAAGTCAAAAAGGGCAATCTTGACGAATCAAAACTGCCCCCTGAAACCAGGTTTTTCAACCCGAAAGGATCTTACTCTATCTATCGCTCGATCTCTCTCCCCAAAAACGTTGTGACCACTCTAAAACCTACTGTTGGTTCGGGTCTATTAAATTCTTTTATGCTTTCATTTCTAATATCATATCCAGGTGAATACCAATCTCCACCTACGGCAAAATCTCCATCTGCAATCATTTCAGAAACGTTCCCATTCATATTATACAATCCATAATCATTTTGGAAGTATGATTTTGTTGGTGCGGTAATGTCGGTATGATCAAAAGAAGATAAATAACCGGTTCTAATTACTTCCATTTCTCCCGTTTCAGGATTTCGTCTGATGTTCTCGCTCCCCATTTTAAGGAAATTCGCCAGCATGCACCCTTTGTTATTTCTCAGATATGGTCCACCCCAACTATACGTAGCTCCTAGTAAATCACCACTTGCTGCTCGAATCCATTCTGAACGGAGTGGAAGTCTGAATTTCAATTTCATCTCACCATTTGATAGACTATCGTATACTTCGGTTAACCATTCACAATACAATTCGGCACCTGCTTTCGAAATATTCACAACAGGGTAGTTGTCGTAAGCAGGATGTTTGTGATAATAGTTTTGCATGGATTCCACGTAGATGAGATTATTATCACGAGTCCAACCAGTAGAGTCAACTTTGGCGATGTTATATTTCCCCAATTCTCCTTTTCGCAAAAGGTCATCTAAAAATTCTTGATACTGCAAGTTGGAAATCTCTGATGAAGACATGTAAAATGACTGCACCGAAACAGTATCACCTTCAACTACGCTGTTCCCACTTGGGATAAACTCACAAAAATTATCTAGTGTTTTCTTAGCGAGCTTTATACCCGTCTTTTTACTAGTTGAAAAACTTGCAAGGATTAATCCTGATAAAAGGATAACAAATAGTTGACTTCTTTTCATTATAAATAGCTTGGTTTTGGGATCATAACGAATCCTCTAGAAATGGTTACGTTTAATCAAAATGAAGATACAAGAATAAAGGAAAACCTTAATTTAGATTTTAAGAAATTGTTATGCGCGTTTTAATCTTCCTTTTTGCTCTTTTGATTCTTGGGTCGTGCTCTGATGACTCAGTGAGCATCGAGCGTGGTGTTTATTTTTGGGAGAATGATACTGAGAAGTTAACGGCCGAGAATACCGCAGCACTCGATTCCTTGAAGATTGAGAAGTTGTATGTAAAGATTTTCGAAGTAGATCGAGAAAACGAGAAGAACAAGCCGATCGCGAAATCGTCGCTGAAGTTGAAACCCAAGAATCTGAAAAACCGAGAATTGATTCCGTGTATTTTTATTCTGAACAAGGTTTTTGTCGAGTCTTCTCGAGAGGAATTGGATGAATTGGTGAGCAATATCGTTGGGTTGACCAATAAGTTTTTTTCAGAAAAACTCACCACTGAGGGCGCGATTGATTTCAGTGAAATCCAAATCGACTGCGATTGGTCGGAAAAATCAAAAGGGAATTATTTCTACTTCTTGAGAAAAGTGAAGGAGGAATCAAAAAAAGAGATCAGCTGCACGCTTCGTTTGTATCCGTACAAATTTCATGAGAAAATGGGCGTTCCTCCAGTTGATCGAGCGACCTTAATGTGCTACAATCTCCTCAACCCGGTAAAGAATCCACGGAAAAACACAATTCTGGATACCGATGAAATGTCAAAATACCTCGATACCAAAATCGATTATGGTGTTCCGTTGGATGTCGCGTTACCGGTGTATTCATGGATGCAATGTTACGATCGTGATTATTTCAAGGGAGTGATTCACGGTCCAATTGAGCAATATTCTGATCTTGTGACGCACGATCGCGGATTGTGGTACACCATGAAACAGGATACAGTCATTTCAACTATTTACGTGAGAAAGGGAGATAGAATTAAAATGGAACGGGTTTCCAATGACGATTTGTCTAAGGCGGTTGATCTCATTAAGGCGTCGGGTATACTAAAAAATGACGCCGTTCTTTCGTATTTTCACTTAACCAGTCAAGAACTTAAATTTTACAGTTATGAAAAGCTTAATTCGTACTCTTCTAGTTTGTCTGATTAGCAGTCAAACCTTCGCTTGTGGATGGTATCCCTTTGGCGAAGATGTGCGCTTCTCACTCATGAGTCCCTCTGCCTTCGATGATGGCGGAATGTCACCTTACTATTATACTTGGTGGAATTACGGATATAGTTTTACGTCGACACCAGAGAACGATCCGAATATTGCCCTTTGGAAGGATTACTGCAATGGCAAAGTGGATGAGCAATCTATTTACGAGGCGGTTTACGAACTGAGAAAATATCAGTTGGAAAATCGAAAATCGAGGAACAGAATGGTTCAATACTTAATTGCGAATGACCAAGAAGCGTTGAATTATATTGCGTTTGCCAAGAGCTGTTCAAGGCTAAATAATGGTCCTTCTGAGTGGGAATTAGATAACGAATCCGACTCCGAAAGAAGAAGAATGATGCTGAAAGCGCTTAACAAAGGCAATGAGGCAAAGTCTGAATCGATTAAAAAGCGCTATCGATTTTTGGCGCTGCGATTGGCGTTTTATGACAACGATCAAGAAAAAGTAAATCGAATTTTCAAGACCTCATTCTCTAATGAGCCATCAGACGCTATCGATTACTGGGCACTTTACTTCAACGCTGCAATGGAAGAAAAATCTGCAGAAAGAAATTTTCATTTGACGCAAGTCTTTGTGAATGCACCAGGGAAACGATTCGGAGTTCTGACCAATATGACGAGTGCTATCCCAATTGATGAGGTCTTAAAATATGCCAAAACAGATGTGGAATGCGCAAATGTGCACGTCGTATACGCTGTTCGGAACAGAGGTCGTGGTCTATCCACTTTGAAGACGGTCCAGCAACTTGATTCACAAAATCCACTATTAGACTATTTACTCGTTCGAGAAATCAATAAAATTGAAGATTGGGTGCTCACACCGCATTACACGAATTTCGATCCATCAATGGATCCTCGCGGCGGAAGATATGAGCTATCCAATAAGCTGGTTGAAGAAAGAATCAAGGACGATGAAATGTATTGTCTCGAAATCTCTCAATGGATCAGTTCACTCAAATTGTCACCTGAAAAAACGACATGGACCATTGCGGAAGCATATTTATCAGGTATTTCGGGCAAGAATAGTTTCGCATACGGACTTTTAGAGGGAGTGAAAAGTGATAATGCTGAAGTCGAGGATTTAGTCAACCAACTCAAGTTACTGTTTAAAGTGCGTTCTAATGCGGATAAAAGCTTGCTCAAAGAGGAGGAAGCTTTCTTGATGAATAGAAGGCAGCAAAACTATAATCTTTTCCTTTTCGCCGTTTCAAGGGAATATGAATTCCAAGATAAACTTGATATCGCTGCGGCATTGTTCAGTCATGTAAACAAAAGGGACGATTTCTATGATAGCGGTGTTACGTGGAGATCTGAAACAGGGAAGGCAACGCTGACAGACGACTTTTTCTATTCCTGGTTCTTTTATTTAGATGCTGAATATACGCCAGAGCAAGTACAAACGGTCATTGATTTCACAGAACTGAAATTTGCCGAAAGCACTGAGTTCGATCATTGGCAGCGCGAACACTTGCAAGAAAGTGTCGATCAACTGTACGATTTATTGGGGACAAAGTACGTGCGTCAGAACAAAACGGAAGCGGCAATCACTGCGTTTGAAAATGTCGGAGGTGATTTATGGGACAAGTATCCTTACGCCAACTACCTCAATGCAAATCCTTTTCATGCTGATTTCTACTCTGGGCACAAACCAAGCAAACTGGATACGATTCGTTACACGAAATTGGAACTCGTGAAGCAGTACAAAGAATATGCTGACAAAGCACAAAATCCACAAACCGAAAATCGGGCGTACTATTACTTTTTACTGGGTAATTGTGAGTTGAACATGAGTCATTACGGAAACTCTTGGATGATGCGTCGTTATTTCTGGACTGGGGCCATGCGCCCGAATTTCTTGGAAGACGATGATGAATTTTACCGATTGAACCGAGCACAAGAATTCTATCAGGCGGCATATGATCTAACAACGAGTAGCGAGGTAAAAGCCCTCTGCTTGAGAATGAAAGGCAGATGCGAAAAACACGCCTTGCTCTTTGACGCTCCTTATTCTTGGGATTTCGACTACGATGAACACGGTGGATTCAACAAGTATATCTTCTCAAAGAATACATCGTACAATAAATTGCAGAAAGATTATCCGGATGACGCCAATGATCTCATGAGCAACTGTTTCTCATTCGAACGCTATTTTGCGAAGCTTGAAAACTAGTCGAGCGGCATTTCAAAATCGGCGTTCATCGGTTCAGAGCGCTTGAATCGGTAGAAAACACCGTCTTTGATGCAATAGTAATCCGTTTCCGTCATTGCGATAGCATCGGATTCGATCAAAATTAGGTTTACTTGATCATCGTCCATTTCCTCATACGTGTCGGTCTCAAAAGAGCGTGTATAGAGAAAGTAAGGCGTGGCACCAACGAATTCAGATGCTAGAATCGTGTAATCACTCATGTTCATGAGTACCATGGAAGTGATCTCAAGTGAGAAATCTTCTTTTACTTTCGCAGTTCCCAGTGCCGTAATGATATACAATTCATCGTTGATCATTTCAAAATTGCACTCAAAGTCAGGAGAATACGGAATAACTTCATCGTATAAAACGGACTTGTTGGCGATGTCGTAGATAAAATAGCGCGTTTCATCTCCATCTTGACGGAAATGCAGTTCGATTTCTTCTGAAGTCGATGGTAATCCAAACATTGGTTCTTTGGCAGGCTTTTCTGTTTTCGACGCAAAGGTGCTCGAAAGAAGATGTAATTGTTGTTTTTCGTGATCGTAATGTGCAGTCTCGAGGAAATTCACAAAATCAACTTTTGCGTACGAAACGGCCTCCGCAGTATTCAAATCGTAGATATAAACTAAGGCGTGGTCCTCATATGTTTCGTAATGCACTAAGTAATTTTGAGCAGCGCTCAATTCAAATTTGTAGGCGTTTGTCCCCGATAGTTCTTTTAGTATTTCTCCAGACTCGATCGAACGGCAGTACATTGTTCGCCCTGTCTGAAACCAAATATTTGCTTCATCTGGAGACAACGCAATCTCGCCAAAGGTGCTTCCTTCGAGGTCAGTAGACTGCAGCACTTCCAAGCTTTCTTTGTCGTGAACGGTTAGTTTTTTCAAGTTCTCATTGAACACGACAAGGACTTTTTCTCCAACACAGATTTTGTTGCTGGCGAATGATCCAAAGCTGATTAGAACAAGGATGAATGAGAGTAGTATGTGCTTCATAGTTTGAATTTGAGCATTTTGCGAATCTAAAGATATGGAATTGATGGGGTTCTGAGCAATAATTGAGGCATCTAACAAGAAAATAACACTTGATTTAGTATTCAATTTTCCAAAGAAAGAGCCCGTGAGCTGGAACAGAAGTGGAAGCTGCTTGTCGATCCATTGCCGCAAGAATCATTGGAATGTCCTCGGGTTTCAATTTGCCGAGCCCAACATCTACTAAGGTTCCGACTGTTGCTCGCACCATGTTTCGCAGGAAACGGTCAGCTTGAATTTCAAAATAGATGGAGCCGTCGTTTTCCTGAATCCACTCGGCCACTCGAACATCGCAGATATTGGTTTTGGCGTCTGTATGAAGTTTGGAAAGTGAAGTGAAGTCCTTTTTGCCAATCAGGTGTTTGGCAGCCTGATTCATTTTTGATACATCTAACGACTGATTCATGTACCAACTTGTATCAGCTCGAAATGGATCTTTTGTTGAGTGCATGAAATAGCGATACGTCCGATCGGTAGCGCTGAACCGCGCGTGTTGATCTTCAGAAACAGGATAAATTTTCGATACTGCGATTGAATCGGGTAACATCCGATTGATTTTCATCAAGAACTGCTCAATGTCTGCGATTTCAGGAATATTAACATGAAGAATGTAATGGTGTGCATGAACTCCAGTATCTGTTCTTCCGCATCCGACAACTTTAACAGGAGTATTCGAATGCAAGCGGCTCAATTTCGATTCAATTTCTTCTTGAATGGAATGTGCATTTGGCTGAATTTGCCAACCGTGAAATTCCGATCCATTGTATGAAAGCTCAAAGAAATATCGCTGCATACGGCAAAGATACAATTAACCCGAATTATGCAATACGAAATCTATTGTGTGATTTGAGATCAAAAAAACTCCCATCAACAATTATTGACTCTGTGCATCAATAACCGTCCGATGGGAGTTAGAACCTACGTTTAGTTGTGTGATAATAGGTTTATTTTCGAACGAATTTGGACAGGCCAATTATTCGATTGTTTGCGTCGAAGAGCTGTACCAAATAGATTCCCTTTGGCAATTGTGCTACTTGAACTTCTGTAACCTGTGTTGTTAGGTCAACTTCAATCATCTCACGACCAAGCATATCGACTATGAGCGCATGTGAATTACTTGCTAATTGATCAAATTGAATATTGATTACGGAGTTGGTTGGATTTGGGTAAAGCTGAAATTCGTTGAACGACAATACTGCAGTTCCCGCGGTGCTATCCAAACTGTCGAATACTGTAACGTCATAACAAACGGAGTCGTCGCAGAAACCACCAATAGAATCTAAGTAGTAAGAGTACAGGCAAATAGTGTATGTCCCAGGAGCAGCATACGTATGTGCGGGGTTCGTGTCAGTTGAAGACGTTCCATCGTCGAACCACCAGTCGTGATTGTTTGTTCCTGAAGAAGTATTCGTAAACTGAACAGTATTTCCACTCACTGACCATGTGAAATCGGCATTACAAGAAGAACCTCCTGTGCTGTCGAATACGGTAATATCATAACAAACGGAGTCGTCACAGAATCCACCAACTGAATCTAAATAGTAAGAATACAGACAAACAGTGTAAGTTCCTGAAGTCGCGAATGTGTGTGTTGGGTTAGTAGCTGATGAAGATGTCCCATCATCGAACCACCAGTCGTTCGAGTTTGTACCAGTTGAAGTATTCGAAAAGAACACTGTATTACCAGAAACACTCCACGTAAAATCGGCATTACACGAAGAACCTCCTGTGCTGTCGAATACAGTAATGTTGTAACAAACGGAGTCATCGCAGAATCCACCTACTGAATCTAAATAGTAAGAATACAAACAAACAGTGTAAGTCCCAGAAGCAGCGAATGTATGTGTTGGGTTAGTGGCTGATGAAGATGTTCCATCATCGAACCACCAATCGTTCGAGTTTGTTCCCGTTGAAGTATTCGTGAAGAACACTGTATTACCTGAAGTATTCCATGTGAAATCTGCATTGCACGAAGAACCTCCTCCTGTACTATCAATTACGGTAACTTGGTAGCAAACCGAATCATCGCAGAAACCTCCAATGGAATCTATGTAGTAAGAGTAGAGGCAGATATCGTAGCTTCCTGCACTTGAGTAGGTGTGTGTTGGATTTGTTGCTGAAGACGAATTGCCATCACCAAAATTCCAATCATGAATGTAGGTACCGGTAGAAGTATTTGTAAGTTGAACCGTGTTTCCTGAAGTTGTCCAAGTGAAATCTGCGGAGCATTGTGCGGAAACAATAAATGTCGATAAGAAGACAAATGATAATAGGATTAATTTTTTCATAATTTGAGGTTTTACGTTGTATATCTATATAGATACGCTGATCTCAAAAAACGCTGCACGGCAATCAAAAAAAATGAAAAAACTAAAAATAGAAGCGATATCCAAAACGAATTCCTACTCTGCGTCTCAACGACGTGTAGTTGAGTTGAGGAGTATTATTGTTGGTTAACCCAAATTGCGCCCAAGGTTCAACATAGACTGCGTGACGGTTGCCAAAATGGTACAAGTACTTAATCGATCCTCCAATAGATAGCATGCCTGAAGTGCGGTATGCAGAAGAGGCGAGCACAGTCGTTGAATCATTCAATATTGTTGTTCCAGTGTTGTTTCCAAATAGGCTCAATTCTCCTCCCATGGCAAATTCTAATGAACTGCGAGGTGAGATAGGTTGACTCCAAGCAAATTGGAAAGGCAAGGAGAAAAGTTTGTACGTATTTCGCTGATTATTCGCCACGATAATTGTTGTGTCGTAATAGAACGTATTGATATTGAACGTTGTGTCCATAGTAACAGAATCTACGGTAAACGAGACCGTATCGACGTAGCTTAAAGTTGTTATCTCCTCGCTCTCATAGGTGTAATCCTCACTTGAAGAAGTGTAATGTACTCCGGTTTGAAGCGAAATTCGATTTGTGAGGTGATAGTTCAACCCAAGTCGTACATCGAAGCTTTGACGATTGGAAGCCGCGTTATTAAGAATGGAAAATAATTGAGGGTCCGTCGTTTTTTCGTTGGGTTTATTCTTGAATGTGGAAGCACCAATTGATCCTTCAAGAGAAAATAACTGTTGTTTGGGAGCAATATTGCTGAATGATCCTTTGTCCAAGTCAGCCAATGCGGATTTTGTGTTCAAAGTGTTCAGAAGTCCAAGGTCATAAAGTGGAAGCTCGCTATATTCAACTGTTTTTTCAGATTTATCATTTGAATTTCCTGCGCTAGCGTCATTTCCATTTTGAAGAGGCAAAGAAGGATTTGGTTTAGCGTCACCAGGAGAGTCGTTTCCTTTGAAAGAGTCAGGTGCTTGCGAGCCTGTGCCTTTCGAGTCAGTACTCAAGTCTCGAGCATCCCTCTTGCTGTTATCACCCAAGTCTGAGCCAGATCGCGGAGAAGATTTGTCTTTTTCGGATTGCTTATCTGAACCCTGCTGGTAGCGTGAAGCACTGAAAGTACTTTGTTGCTTGTCAAGATCGAGACTCGAGAGGTCGCTTTTACCGTTAAGATCTTCCCTAGAGAGCTCATCCTGAGAATCAGCTGGGTTTTGCGAATCTGTATCTCGTTGAGACGTGGTATTATTGTCGTTGTTATTAGAATTCGAACCAGCTTTATCTTCTCCCGAATCATTCTTACTTGATTGTGAAGTTTGATTGTCGGCATTTGCTGCTAAAAGTTGTTCATTCGATGTCGTATTCGAAGAGTAGAAATAGATCCCAGTTCCGAGAAGCGCTAAAGCAGCTATTCCGAAAATGAACCAGATAAAGAAGCGCTTCTTTCTTCCAGATTGAAGCGACGCGGAAGTGTTTTCCCATACGCTTGGTGGAGGAGTCATTTCGAAACCATTCAACTTTTCTCTCACGAGACGATCTATGTTACTAGGCTCTTTCGACATATTCTTTCGTTGTTGGTTGTAGTGCTTTTATCAAGTACTGTCTTGCACGTGTTAGCTGTGATCTCGACGATCCTTCGCTAATTCCGAGCTCTTTCGCAATTTCTTTGTGGCTGTATCCTTCAATCGCATACATATTGAAAACAACTCGGTAGCCTGTTGGCAATTCGCTGATCTTTTTCAATATGTCTTCGGCATTTAATTCACTCAGAATGTTTTCATCCGAACTGAGTTCTGGGGCATTTTCAATATCTCGGTTATCAATCTTTCGCAACGAATTTTCGTAATGGCGAATGGAGGTGTTTACGGCAATTTTCCGAATCCACCCTTCAAATGATCCCTTGTCTTGAAATGTATCTAGTTTACTATACACCCTTATAAATGTTTCTTGAAGAATGTCTTTCGCATCTTCTTCGTTTTTGGCATAACGATAACATACAGGATAGACCTTGCACGAATATTTGTCGTACAACATCTTCTGATATCGCGCTTTGCCTTTTTTGCATTGCTCGATCAGACGCTTATCGCTGATAGTCATCATTTTTAGGTTCTACTTCTATAGATACAGCGAAATACAAAAACGCTGCATGGGTTTTGAAAAAAAGACGAGATTTAATAAGAAGTAGTTTGTTGAGGTCGAAAATAAGTCAAAAAAAAAC
>JAQXBM010000059.1 GCA_029252405.1 Crocinitomicaceae bacterium | reverse complement strand
CATACAGTGTTACATATTCTCCCGGAGTAAACTTATATGCTCTCCTCTCATTTTTAGGAATCGCAAATACAATTTCTTTTGAATCGTAAGAAGCAAAATTGATTTCCTGGACGAGTAATAGCGGCATACATTGTTTATAAAGATGGAAAATTTGTCTTTGACAAGACAATCAATCCTAATAAAAAGGATGGAGGCTACTGCCTTTATCTAATACATTGTCAATGTTGGCTTTACTTAAAACAACAAAGAGTAATTTATGTTCATTTTTTTTGCAAAAAAAATGAATTATCAATTTAAAAAATAAAAAATGTCTTGAAACACACCTTTATTGTATGTGAAGCAACAAACGTCAATTATATGTACTAACTTTAGTATTATGAATATCCTGATACTTGAAGATGAGCCGCTTATAGCCCATGGACTAAAAAACACCTTAAAAGGTTTGGGTTATAATGATTCAGTGAGCTATGGGGAATATGGATTAGCCGCTGCCGCTATCGAAATAATTAAGCCGGATTTAGCTTTTATAGATATTCAATTAAAAGGAAGTGAAAGTGGGCTTCAATTTGCTGAAAAATGCAAGTTAAAAAGCATTCCGTTTATTTTCTTGACGTCATTTGATGATCATCTAACAATTAATAATGCCCTAAACAAGAAACCCATTTCCTACCTTGTAAAGCCTATTAAAGAATCAGATATCCTCGTGGCTCTGACTTTATTTGAAAATTTAAAAAAGGATTTGGATGTCGTAAACATAGAGGACGGCAAAAAAATGTATATGATCCGTTCTAAAGAAGTTTTATTTTTTGAATCTAATTCACCCTATGTAAAAATACATCTGGAAAATAAAGTTATAACTGTAAGAAATTCACTCACTAATATTTTGGAGAAATTTCCAGAATATCAGTTCACTCGTGTTAACAGGTCTTGTGCGGTTTCTTTAGAAAAGATAGAATTCAAAGGTATAAATCATCTTATTATCAATGGCATAAAAATTCCTTTATCTAAAAAGTACAGTTCTCAATCATAGATCCAAAAAGACGACGTATAATTTTTATTAAAGAACAATGAACAAATCAAATACAGCAATTATTTTAATCGGATATCAAAACGATTATTTTTCTGAAGATGGAATATTAACAGGGGTAGTTCAAGAAACATTGACTGAGTTAAACATTCTTGAAAACACGCTAAATTTAATATCCGAGCTTCCTCAAGATGTTACCATCATTTCAACTCCTATTCTTTTTTCGGATGATTATTCTGAATTAATAGAACCAATTGGAATATTGGAAATCATTAAGAATGTTCAGGCATTCAAAGTTGGAACGAAGGGGTCGGAGGTAATACCAGAATTAAAGGATCTGTCCGAAAGAATTACTGAAGTAACTGGCAAGCATGGTCTGAACGCATTTACAGGAACAATCTTATATGATTTTTTACAAGAAAAAAACATTTCAAATATTGTCTTGGCTGGCTGCGTTTGTTCCATTTGCATTGACTCAACGGGTAGATCAGCATTTGATAAAGGAATGAATGTTACTATGTTATCGGACTGTATAACAGGAAGAACCGTTTTTGAACAGAAATTTTATTGCGAAGAAATTTTCCCCCTGTATGCCAAAGTTATGAGTTCATCAGATTTAATCTCAAGTATTGATGGCGTCTAAATCATTAGAAACTCAGATTCAATACAAACTAATCGAGCGCCTCTCATCGACCAATCAAGAATTGCTTGCAGAAATTAAAAAAGTTAAGCTAAGAGAAAGAGAAATTGCAAAAATTTTAACTGATAAAGAGATTCTTTTAAAAGAAGTAAATCATCGCGTAAAAAATAACTTACAAGTAATTCATAGTTTACTTTCCGCACAAATAAATTTGAGTAATTCTGACGAGCTGATCTCTCATCTTCAAGAAGTGCAAAGCCGATTACATTCAATTTCCATATTGCACGACATGATGCATAACTCTGAAGGTTCTTACAATATATCCTTGGCCTCCTACCTAAGAGAAATTATATCTTATACATTAGGAAACAGCTCTAGTTTCACTGTAGATTGCCCAGATATCACCCCTTATTTTGAATCAATTTCATCCCTTGGAATGATTGTACATGAACTTTTAACAAATTCATTAAAGTACGCTCATAATCCAAATGACACCCTTTCTGTTCAACTTACAATAACTCATATTAATAACGCTTTAAAAATTCAATATTCGGATAATGGACAAAACATATCAAATGTGCATGATATAATTCCTGGTTTTGGAATGAACCTAATTGAAATTCTCCTTGGTTCTAAAGAGGACTCAAATTTGAAGTATACTCTAATTAATGGAAGCTTAATGACTGAATTTGAGTACCGAATTAACGCACAATAGAGGCAGTTATAACAACCCCTAAGAAGCATACGGGTTTTAAGCTTCGTGAAAATAAAATGCGGTTGAAATCTATTCTTAACTTTAGAAAACAATCTTAGTAAAAAGTCCTTACGACTTCTTAGCCTTGACCGTCAGACTGCGCAAAAACTCACCGCTGTTTTGTTGAAAACTACCCTGTAAATGAGTTGCAACAATCTATAAATCAACTATCTTACTTAGTATTAATATGTAAGATATGCATCATTTAGAATCAGAAATAGATCGAAGTCAAATTTCAATGATTGCTTTGGAAGAAATGGTGGCAGAAAATTCATATGCCCGACTCGTGGATTTGTTTGTCGAGGCGCTGCCGATGGAAGATCTTGGGTTTGTTCATGTTCAGCATGAGAAAGAAGGAAGACCACCTTATCATCCAAAAGTTTTGTTGAAATTGTACATGTACGGATACCGACATGGTTTACGCTCTTCGGGCAAACTGCATCAGGCATGCCTAGTGAATGTGGAGTTATGGTGGTTGTTAAACGGATTAAAACCTAGTCAGCGAACAATCTGCTATTTCCGTAAAAATAATGCCAAGGCTTTTCGTGCTGCTTTCCGACATTTTGTAATCGTGTTGAAGGACTGGAATTTAATTGATGGTGAAACAGTTGCAATTGATTCTTTCAAGATTAGAGCTCAGAACAGTTTAAAGAACAATTTCAATCAAGCTAAAATAGACAGGCACGTTGATTACATCGATGGTAAAATTGATGAATATCACGCAGCTTTGGATAACGCTGATAATGAAGATACACGTACAGAATTTGAACAAAAGATAGACTATCAGCACAAAAAAAGAGAAGGGTACAAATTGCTCGAAAAAGAACTCGAAGAAACTGGTGCAGCACAGATCAGTATAACCGACACGGATGCACGTGCAGTCGTTTTACATCGCAATATTGTAAACGTAGGGTACAACGTACAAGCAGGGTGTGATAGTAAGCACAAGTTGTTCATCAATGCCCAAACAGGAAACGTCAACGACACCCACGCACTTGCTGATATGGCCATTGAAGCAAAAGAATTGTTGGGGTTAGAACACATGAATACCTTGACCGATAAAGGCTATACTACAGCAGAAGAGATGGCAAGATGCGCTTCAAATAATATCACAACTTATTCCTCCCCTAAAGAATCTCCAGCGAATAAAAACGATTTGTTTGACCTTAAAATTTTTAAATACGACCCACAAGAAGACAGCTACACATGCCCTGCTGAGCAAGCATTAAGATCCAATGGCAATCAGTATAAGAAAGGGAAGACTAAGGTCATGCATTACAAGACCAAAGCATGCAAAGGATGTACAATCAGAGAACAATGCACAAATAGTAAAAACGGGCGGGTTATTGAAAGAGGAATCCATCAGGAATTTATTGAAGAAAATCAAAAAAGAGTCGAGCAAAACCCAGATTACTACCGTTTAAGACAGCAAGTCACCGAACATCAATTTGGCACCTTAAAAAGACAATGGGGCTTCACCTATACTTTGATGAAAGGCAAAGAAAATGTATTGTCAGAGGTCAATTTAATCATGATGTGCTACAACCTTAGGAGGATTATGTCAATTTTAGATAAAAATGACTTGAAAAGAAGGTTGAAAGATCTTATTCATCTTTTTTTGACGAAAATGGACATAAATAAAGCCTTTTTAAGACCTTTTTACTTTTCGAAAAGTTCAGTACCAATTTTCAATGATTGACAATTGGAACAACTGATGGACGTTAGTATTGAAAATAGAAGTAACTTTTACAAAAAAAGAGGTTTTTGCGAAGCCTCCCGTTA
>JAQXBM010000029.1 GCA_029252405.1 Crocinitomicaceae bacterium | reverse complement strand
GTTGGAATCATCATTTCAATGATTGGTTCGATGTTGGTGAAAATCAAATCAAACGATGCGAAAGAAAAACAAGTAATGGGTGCATTGAATGTTGGAAACTGGGTTTCTATCGCATTGGTAGCTGTTTCTTGTTTTGTTTTGGTAAACTGGATGTTGCCTGAAACAATGACGATGACTTTCTTTGGGGAAGCAGCGAAAGAGATTTCAGCGATGCGTGTTTTCGGAGCAACTATTATTGGTTTGATCGTTGGCGCTGTTATTTCTTCAGTTACAGAATACTACACTGGATTGGGTAAAAAACCAATTTTGAAAATCGTTCAACAATCTTCTACAGGAGCTGGAACAAACATCATCGCTGGTTTAGCGACAGGTATGATTTCTACTTTCCCAACGGTTCTTTTGTTTGCTGGTGCAATTTGGGGATCGTATGCATTTGCAGGATTCTACGGAGTAGCGATGGCGGCATCAGCAATGATGGCAACTACAGCTATGCAATTGGCAATTGACGCTTTCGGACCGATCGCTGATAACGCTGGTGGTATTGCTGAGATGAGTGAGCAAGAGCCAATCGTTCGTGAAAGAACAGATATCTTAGATTCAGTTGGTAACACAACTGCTGCAACAGGAAAAGGATTCGCGATTGCTTCTGCAGCCTTGACATCTTTAGCATTGTTCGCAGCATATGTAACGTTTACTGGAATCGAAGGAATTAACATCTTTAAAGCGCCAGTACTCGCAATGTTGTTCATTGGAGGTATGGTACCAGTTGTATTCTCTGCCTTGGCAATGAACGCGGTTGGTAAAGCTGCCATGGAAATGGTACAAGAAGTTCGTCGTCAGTTTAGAGACATTCCTGGAATCATGGAAGGTACTGGAAAACCAGAATACGATAAATGTGTTGACATCTCAACTAAGGCGTCTTTGAGACAAATGATGTTGCCAGGATTGTTGACAATCGGTTTCCCAATCGCTATTGCTTTCCTTCCATTAGCATTCGGAATGGACAACTTGATCATCGCTGAGATGCTTGGAGGTTACATGGCAGGTGTTACAGTATCTGGTGTTCTTTGGGCAATCTTCCAAAACAACGCAGGTGGTGCATGGGACAACGCTAAAAAATCATTCGAAGCTGGAGTTATGGTTGACGGTGAAATGACGTTCAAAGGTTCTGACGCTCACAAAGCAGCAGTTACTGGAGATACTGTTGGTGATCCATTCAAAGATACTTCTGGTCCTTCAATGAACATCTTGATTAAATTGACTTGTTTGATTGGTTTGGTTATCGCTCCAATCTTAGGAAACGGTCACGAAGGTGGAGACAATCATGCTGCTGCTTCTCACGGTGCTAAGACTGAGTGCTGTGCCGAGAAGAAAGGATGTGATTCAGATAAATCATCTTGTTCTGATTCAAAATGCGACATGTCTAAATGTTCAGAAATGACCAAAGAAGAATGTGCTGCAATGTGTGATGAAAAAGGATGTTCTCCTGAAGAAAAAGCAAAATGCATGGCAATGTACGACGACAATGGAAAATTCATTGGTGGAACTTGCGACATGTCAAAATGCTCTGAAATGACAAAAGAAGAATGTGCTGCAATGTGCGACGAAAATGGATGTTCTCCAGAAGACAAAGCTAAATGTATGGCGATGTACGATGAGGACGGAAAATATGTCGGTGCAGAGTAAACATATATTCTACTAAATATTAAAAAGGCTTTCTTTCGAGGAAGCCTTTTTTGTTTTAACAAGGAACGGCGGGGTTCAAGCGACTCAACCCTCTCCGCTATCTGTAAAAAAATCAGAGGTGTAAGGTTCTCGAGCCCTGGACTCTGTGAATCACCATCAAAAACAGTTTAATTATCTAACTTTGTCCCCATGAAAACAACCGTTGAAATAAGTAACTATCCATTAACGGATAACTATTTACCACAAATTACAGACTTCATTGATCGCTGCATCGCATCTGGAATTACGACAAAAGTAAATGCAACAAGCACACACTTGCAAGGAGACTACGATGATGTGATGAATGTTCTTCAAAAGGAGATAAAAATATCCTACGAACGATACGGACAAATGATTTTCGTGGTGAAAGTACTCAAAGGTGAATTAGACTTGAACTATCAGCACTAAGAACATGAAAACAGCATACTTTTGGTTCCGACGTGACCTTCGCCTAGATGACAACACAGCGCTTTTTCATGCCTTAAAAGAAAACGCGTCCGTCCAATGCTTGTTCATTTTTGATACAGATATTCTTGATGAATTGCCAAAAGATGATGCACGAGTAAGTTTCATTCATTCCGAATTAGAGAAAATACATCAGCAACTGCAAAAATTTGGATCTTCCCTTCAATTAGAGATTGGAAGACCAGCAGAAGTTTGGAAGAAAATCTTGAGCGAGAAAACTGTTTCCGCTATCTACACCAACAAAGATTACGAACCCTACGCGCGTAAACGCGATGGAGAAATTCGCGACCTCGCAGAGGCAAAGTCTATTGAGTTCAAACGTTTCAAGGATCAAGTGATCTACGAAGAAAACGACGTGCTCAAAAAAGACGGCAAACCATACACCATTTACACGCCTTTCAAGAATTTGTGGCGAACACAATTTGTTGGCAATGAGCATATGCCTCACTCAATAGAGAATTTAACGGAAAACTTTGCCAAATCATCGTTCTCCTTTCCATCTCTGGATGAAATCGGGATGAAAAAGTCCAGTATTGAGGTAAAGCCCTTTTCGCTTGATGATCTCGCTGAATACCCAAAAATGCGCGATCTGCCTGCGGAGGATAAAACGAGTTATTTAAGTCCTCATTTGCGCTTCGGAACAATTGGAATTCGAACCCTCGTTCAAACAGTTATGCACCACGAAACTTTCCTCAATGAATTGATTTGGAGAGAATTTTTTATGCAGATTTTGTATCACTTTCCGAAGGTGGTCGATCACTGCTTTAAGGCAAAATATGAAGTCATTCCTTGGCGAAATAACGAGGAAGAATTTGAAAAATGGTGCAAAGGAGAAACCGGATATCCCATGGTCGATGCTGGAATGCGTCAACTAAATGAAACTGGCTATATGCACAACCGAGTACGCATGGTTGTCGCCAGTTTTTTGTGTAAACACTTATTGATCGATTGGCGTTGGGGAGAAGCCTATTTCGCAGAAAAACTACTCGACTACGATCTCTCTGCAAATAATGGAAATTGGCAGTGGGCAGCTGGGACAGGATGCGACTCTGCGCCCTATTTTCGCGTGTTCAATCCAACGGCACAATTGGAAAAATTCGACAAAAAAGTTGTCTACGTTCGCGCCTGGGTGAAAGATCTGGATGAGTTAACATATCCACAACCAATGGTCGATCATAAAATGGCGCGAGAACGAGCAATTTCGACTTACAAGGAGGCCTTGGCAAATAGTTAAAATTGAGTTGCCTGTAACTATTTCATGTGGTGAGCTGTTCTAACTATCAAACAGACAATCATGAAACATTTAGTAACATTTGCCTTTTTAATGGCCAGCCTTTTTTCCTTTGGACAATCTAATTTGTACTGGAACAATTATTCCAATTTCAATCCTGCGATGAGCGGATTTCAATACAATCAGCATGCCTCGGCTACCTACAACAATTCCTATCCATCACTTTCTGGTGGCTACGCAGGATTGCTTACCGATGTTGGGGTAAACATCGCCAATCATCATGGAGTGGGAATTGCCTACACTGGAGACTACACGAAAGGTGTCAACTCCCACAAAGCTGTTTTGAATTACAACTATCAGTTCTATTTCAAAAAAGCTGGGAAATTAGCATTCGGTGCAGGTGCAGGAGTAGGTCACACAGCTTATGATTACAACAAACTAACATTTGGCGACTTCACAGTTCTTCCTGAACCAAAGACAAATTTAGAACTGAACGCAGGTGTTGCGTATAACTGGCGAAACCTCTATGTAGGATTCTCAGCGACCAATCTCACACCATCCGCATTTGATCCAATAAACGCATATTATTACAGCCCACCACGAACGCAATACCATGTCCAAGCGCAATATGCTTTTCAAATCGCCAAAAAGTTTCAATTGACGCCACGCGTATTATACACGTATCATAACGGATTTCAACGACTTCAACCGAACTTAACACTTACGTATAATCAGAAATTCTCACTTGGTGTTTCTAGCAGATCTAGAGATGGTTTAGGGGTGAATGTTGGATGGGATATTGCTAATAAATTCCGAGTAGCATATATGTTTAGTGCAACTGTTTCCAAATTATCCAATGGAGTAAATGGTGGAGTGCATGATTTTACATTCTCCTATCTCCTTAAAAACAAACCTGTTATAGGCGATGATGTGGAAAAACCAAAACTCTAATTAAATTAGGCTTGGTTTTATCAAAATAAAAAGCCTAGATTTGTCATCAACAAACGAATAATGAAATACACACAATTGCATCATCATCATTTTCATACTTGCACTCAGGCGAGCGGAAAATGATATGTGGTAATTGAACCAAATAACTTTAAACCGTCTGAGTAAATCAGACGGTTTTTTTGTTGCCAAAACTTCAGCAATTACTTCCTTCCGATTTACTCAGGCACAACGAAAAAACAATGAGTAAATTGAAAATAGCCGTCCAAAAAAGCGGACGATTGAGTGAAAAATCACTCGACTTGCTGAAAAAATGCGGAATCAAACTTCCAAATGGAGGGCGTGTTCTGAAAGCTTCTTCTCCCAATTTTCCTTTAGAAGTGCTCTTTTTGAGAGATGATGATATCCCACAATACGTCGAACAAGGTATTGCCGATCTCGGAATCCTTGGCCAAAACGAAGTGTGGGAAAAGGGGAAAGATGTCAACGAATTGAAACCACTCGGCTTCGCAGGATGCAGACTGTCCATTGCCATTCCCAGAGAAAAGGAATACACTGGAATCACTTCATTTGAGGGAAAGCGCATCGCTACGAGTTACCCCAATATTCTCTCCGACTACTTTCAGAAAGAAAACGTCAACGTAGTGATTGAAGAGATTGGTGGAAGCGTAGAAATTGCACCGAGCATTGGACTTGCCGATGGCGTGATGGATATAGTGTCTACAGGAAGTACGCTCATCATGAATGGTTTGAAAGAAGTCGAAACGATTGCAAAAAGCGAAGCCGTTTTAATTTCAAACAAAACCCTTTCCCCAGAAAAAACATCACTTGTCGACCAACTACTTTTCAGAATAAACGCTGTTCAGCAATCCAAAGAAAACAAATACATCTTGTTGAATGCTCCAAATACACAGTTGGAAACAATCACCGAAATTTTGCCTGGAATGAAAAGCCCAACGGTACTTCCACTTGCACAGGAAGGATGGTCAAGCCTGCACTCTGTCATTCGCGAAGACGATTTCTGGAACTCCATTGATCAACTCAAAAATGCTGGAGCCGAAGGAATCCTTGTTGTACCCATCGAAAAAATGATCTTATGAAAACGTATCTCAATCCAAGTAAAGAAAAGTGGGAACAGTTGACGAAACGTCCTGAACTAAAAGCCCAAGATTTAAATGAACTCGTAGCGTCGATTTTTCAAACTGTTGAAAAGCTGGGAGATGCCGGTGTTCGCGGATACACAACTCGTTTTGATCAAGTGGAGATTTTCGACCCTAAAGTGACAAGCCAAGAAATTGATCAAGCGTGCGATTTGGTTCCTCAGAAACTCAAAGATGCCATCGAAACTGCCGAAAAGAACATTCGACGATTTCACACAACTCAAGCTATTACAGAAACAACTGTTGAAACGCAAAATGGTGTGAAATGTTGGCGAGAAACGCGCGCGATTGAGAAAGTAGGATTATACATTCCAGGAGGAACGGCTCCTTTATTCTCAACCGTCTTGATGCTGGGAATTCCCGCTCAAATTGCCGGTTGCGACCGCATCGTTTTGTGCACTCCTCCCTCAAAAGATGGAAGCATTAATCCCGCAATCCTCTTCGCTGCTCAACTTGTTGGAATCACCGAAATTTACAAAGTTGGTGGTGTACAAGCAATAGCTGCCCTTGCCCAAGGAACGGAATCCATTCCCAAAGTTGACAAGATTTTTGGACCAGGAAATCAATATGTAACGGCAGCGAAATCGTTTGCGCTGACCAAAGGTGTCGCTATTGACATGCCTGCTGGGCCAAGCGAAGTTTTAGTTATTGCTGATGAAACGTCCGACCCTTCCTTCGTAGCAGCCGATTTACTCTCACAGGCCGAGCACGGAGCAGACAGCCAAGTGATTTTGCTTTCAACGAGTGAAATCATGTTGAATCGTGTTCAAACAGAAATTGAAGTGCAATTGGCATCTCTCCCTCGGATGGAAATTGCAATCGATGCACTCAACAATAGCTCGTTCATCCAACTTGAAACTTTGCAAGAATGCCTCGAGTTGAGCAACAAATACGCTCCCGAACACCTGATTCTCGCCTTCGATTCTGCGAAAGAATTCATCACTCAAATTACAAATGCAGGCTCAGTTTTTATTGGGAAATACAGTTGTGAAAGCGCAGGCGATTATGCCAGTGGCACCAACCACACACTTCCAACAAATGGATACGCTCGGAATTACAGCGGTGTCTCGTTGGATAGCTTCATCAAGAAAATCACTTTCCAAGAATTGAGCGCTTCAGGAATTCAAACCTTAGGACCTGCAATTGAAATTATGGCGGAAGCCGAGCAACTCATTGCCCACAAAAATGCAGTATCCATCCGACTAAAAGCTTTGGCAAATGCGTAATTTAAAAGAACTCGTTCGACCGAACATTTTGAAACTCTCGCCCTATTCTTCTGCGCGAGATGATTTTAAAGGTGATGCTTCTATTTGGTTAGATGCCAACGAGAATCCATTTGGTGAACTCAATCGATATCCTGATCCATATCAGCGGGAGTTAAAAAAAATTCTCGCCAAATACAATGATCTTAAAACAACACAATTGTTTGTTGGTAACGGCAGCGACGAAGTGATTGATTTACTCTTTCGCCTCTTCGTGAAACCCGGTGCAGACAAAGCCCTGACATTCTCTCCAACATACGGGATGTACCGAGTTTCTGCCGATATCAATGACGCTCAATTGATTGAAGTTCCTTTGAACAACGAGTTTCAAATCGATCTGAATGAGACGATTCCTTACTTGGATGATCCAAACTTGAAGTTGATTTTCATTTGCTCGCCGAACAATCCAACCGGGAATTTATTGCGTAACGAAGACATTGAAGAACTCCTCGGTCGATTCGATGGAATTGTTGTCATTGATGAAGCGTACATCGACTTCGCAGATGCACCATCCTGGAACAAACGATTGGAAGAATTTGACAACTTAATTGTTACTCAGACCTTCAGCAAAGCACGTGGACTGGCAGCAGCACGATTGGGGATCGCTTTCGCAAACCCTTCGATCATTGAGTTTTTGAATAAACTGAAACCGCCGTATAATGTGAGCACTTTGAACCAAGCGGCTGGATACAGATCGATGAAAAACCAACGAGAATTCGAACTTCAAATTGAGCGAATTAAATTAGAGCGATCAAAACTGATTGATGAACTGAAATCTATTTCCATCGTGAAGCGAATTTTTCCAACCGATGCCAATTTCACCTTAGTTGAAATCGAAAATGCCACTGACATTTATCTCCAATTGACACAAAAAGGAATTGTTGTTCGGGACCGATCAAAATTGATCCCAAACACCCTTCGAATAAGCATCGGAACAACAACAGAAAACAATCTTCTCCTCAACGAATTAAAGCAATTAGCATCATGAAAAAAGTACTCTTTATCGATCGAGACGGAACACTTGTAATTGAACCACCCGTCGATTACCAGCTCGATTCACTCGAAAAACTAGAATTTTATCCTCAAGTATTTCAATACCTGTCGAAAATCGTCACTGAATTAGAATATGAACTCGTCATGGTCACAAATCAGGATGGATTGGGAACAGAATCATTTCCTGAGGACACCTTTTGGCCGGCTCAGAATAAAATCGTTCAAGCCTTTCAAAATGAAGGAATCGAATTCGATGAAATCTTCATTGATCGATCATTCCCAGAAGACAATGCACCTACTCGTAAACCGCGAACTGGAATGTTGACGCAATACATCAAGGGAGATTACGATTTGGAAAGCTCCTTTGTCATTGGAGATCGTGAATCCGACATTGAATTAGCTAAGAACCTTAATTCGAAAGGAATATTTATTGGTGAATCGAGTAAAAATGCGGCACTGTCCACTTCATCCTGGAAAGACATTTACACCTTTTTGAAAGATCAAGACCGAACGGCGAAAATCATTCGAAACACCTCTGAAACTAAGATCTCGGTGGAAATCAACTTAGATGGAGAAGGGAAATCTTCAGTATCGACAGGCATTGGATTTTTCGATCACATGCTGGATCAAATTTCGAAGCACGGCGGTATCGATTTGACTATTGACGTGAAAGGCGATTTGTATGTCGATGAGCACCACACAATGGAAGATGTCGCGATTGCACTCGGTGAAACATTTCGATCGGCACTTGGACAGAAAAAAGGAATTGCTCGCTACGGTTTTCTGCTGCCGATGGACGATTGTTTAGCTCAAGTTGCCATTGATTTCGGAGGACGTGCTTGGCTTGTTTGGGAAGCTGATTTCAAACGGGAAATGATTGGTGAAATGCCGACAGAGATGTTCATGCACTTCTTCAAATCGTTCTCTGATGGCGCTCAGTGCAACTTGAATATTCAAGCTGATGGGACGAACGAGCACCACAAAATTGAAGCAATCTTCAAAGGCTTCGCACGAGCTATTCGAATGGCAGTAGCACAAACAACTGATTTTTCAATCCCAAGCACAAAAGGAACGCTATGATCGCACTAATTGATTATGGAGCTGGAAATATTCGCTCTGTTCAGAATGCACTCGCTCGACTGGGCGTTGAATCCAAATTAACGAATGATGCCCAAGAATTGCAACAAGCAGATAAGGTCATTTTTCCAGGGGTCGGAGAAGCATCATTTGCGATGAATCAGCTGCAAGAGCAACAATTGGATCGACTCATACCAAACCTACAACAGCCCGTTTTGGGGATTTGTTTGGGGATGCAACTTCTTTGCAATTATTCTGAGGAAGGATCGACGAAAACCTTGGGCATTTTCGATACTACTGTGAAAGAATTTGAACCAAAATTAAACGTTCCGCACACGGGATGGAATTCCTGCAAATTGACCTCATCTTCTCTTTTCCAAGGAATCAAATCTTCGGATGATTTTTACTTCGTTCACAGCTTCTACGCGGAAATTTGCGACGCTACATCAGCAACATGCGATTACATCCAACCCTTCTCTGCCGCCTTGCAAAAAGACAATTTCTACGGTGTTCAATTTCACCCAGAGAAATCAGCGGAGATTGGAACTAAACTCATTCAAAACTTCTTAGAATTATGAAAATCATCCCTGCAATAGACCTAATCGACGGGAAATGCGTTCGACTCACAAAAGGTGATTACTCGACAAAGAAAGTGTACAGCGAAAACCCTGTCCTTGTCGCGAAGTCCTTCGAAGATGCCGGAATAAAACACTTGCACCTTGTCGACCTAGATGGTGCGAAAGCTTCGCGGATTATCAATTATCCTGTTCTCGAAAAGATTACAAACGAAACCAATCTTATTGTGGATTTCGGAGGTGGATTAAAGAGTGAAGAAGATTTGAAAATCGCTTTTGAGTCTGGTGCTAGCAAAATCACTGGAGGAAGTATCGCCGTTCAAAAACCTACTGAATTTGCCAATTGGATTGATCAATACGGAAGTAAAATCATCCTTGGGGCAGATTGTTTAAACCGAAAGATTGCAACACAAGGCTGGACAGAATTAGCCGATCTTGACGTCATTGATTTCATCAAGAATTATCAAGAAAAAGGAATTGATGAAGTAATCTGCACCGATATTTCAAAAGACGGAATGCTCAAAGGTCCTTCCCTCTCGCTGTATGCGGAAATCATGCAGCGAACAGATGTTAAATTGATTGCCAGCGGCGGTGTTTCCTCCATGGAAGACCTCACTTTTCTTCAAGAAATTGGTTGCGCAGGAGCGATTGTGGGAAAGGCCATTTACGAAGGAAAAATTACGCTCAACGAACTCAGTGAACTATGTTAAAGAAACGCATCATACCTTGCTTGGACATTCAAGATGGCCGAACGGTGAAAGGAATCAACTTTGAAGGAATTCGAGATGCTGGTGACCCAATTGAACTCGCAAAACGATATGTAGACGAAGGGGCAGATGAACTGGTATTTCTAGACATCACAGCCACTAACGACAAACGCAAAACGATTTGCTCTTTGGTTGAGAAAATTGCCGCTGAAATAACGATTCCGTTCACGGTTGGCGGGGGCATTTCCAGTTTGGAAGATGCTCAAGCCGTAATTCTTTCGGGAGCGGATAAGGTGAGCATCAATTCTGCGGCAATTAGACGTCCAGAACTGATTCAAGAAATATCCAATCGCTTCGGAAAACAGTGCGTAGTTGTTGCTGTTGATATCAAACAGATAGACGATGAATGGTTCGTTTTTTCCAATGGAGGCAAGCGAGCAACAGGAATCAAAGCATTGGATTGGTGCCAAAAAATCGCTGATTTTGGAGCGGGTGAAATCTTGCTCACATCAATGAACAACGACGGAACCAAGGCTGGATTTGCATTGGAAATCACCCACCAAATTTCGCAACTTGTTTCCATTCCAGTGATCGCATCAGGTGGTGCTGGATCGATCCAAGACTTCGAACAACTGTTCACTCAAACTGGTGCGAGTGCAGGTCTCGCCGCGAGTATTTTTCACTACCGAGAAATCAACCTGCAAACACTCAAAAACGAATTAAAAACTTCTCAAATTCCCATACGATGAAACCGATTTATAATCAAACTGACGGACTCATTCCCGTCATCATTCAAAACAACACGAACAGTAATGTACTCATGCTCGGGTATATGAATTCGGAAGCCTTCGAGAAAACGCAACGCGAAAATCGGGTCACTTTCTTCAGTCGATCTAAACAGCGTTTGTGGACGAAAGGCGAAACATCTGGCAATTTCCTCGATGTTGTTTCCATGGAACTCGATTGCGATTCAGATGCCTTGCTAATCAAAGTAAATCCAACGGGACCAACGTGTCACACAGGAACTACCACGTGCTTTGGTGAACCCAATTCAAAAGGATTTCTCTACGAATTGGAACAAACGATTGATCAGCGCATTTCCGATGATGATCCCAATTCATACACCAACAAGTTGTTCAAACGTGGAATCAACAAAGTGGCGCAAAAAGTAGGCGAAGAAGCGGTTGAAGTGGTTATTGAAGCGAAGGATGATAATCGCGATTTATTTCTGAATGAAAGCGCCGATTTACTCTACCACTTCTTGATTTTACTTCGGGCGAAGAATGCTACGCTGAATGACGTTGAAGCCATGTTAGCGGAGAGGACATAATTCGATTTGGAGGAATAAACACGAGGAACAAAATCCACAATTGCAAGAAGGATACATCCACCAAAACAGCTGTAATCAGGTGGAAAACCACTCCGATAATGATCAAATAGCGATCGAATTTTCGTGTAAAAAATGCCACAAGGAATGACGCTTCCATGGCTATGCCGACGATGAGCGCGATTGAAGATAAAGTCGGATAGTTTGACAATTGGAACATCGTGTTTTCCAAAAAATTGAGTTGATACCCCTCCACCGCCAAGCGATCGACATAGTTGTGCTCGATGAGCCATTGCATTTGCCCTTCGTTGAAAACTGAACCGCGAAACAATTTCCAAATTGCCGCCGATGCATACACATAAGCGACAGCGTATCGAAGTCCCGCAAAAAGCATTGAGAAGGTTTTCAGCGATCTAAAACAAAACGGAATGATGAGTAATATCAGCGTGATTAAATTGTGATAATGCCAACATTGATAGGAATTAAGCAGCACACAGTAGATCAAGTAAAGGACTCCAGTCACAATTGGAAAGATGGTGCGTTTTGGAAATAGTGCAGTTATAAGGCACAGAACAGTTAACAAGATATCGAAGGTCAGCGCCGAAGAATAACTCGACCTGAACAACTCGCCAACTCCTGATAAATGCACAAACCAATACGTCAAGTCTAAATCCACTCGCAGTAACACAGGTGATTCTAATTGACTGATCATCAAATTCGCCCACCACTGGTAGAGCATCACTAGAAGTAGCCAGCCAAATACCAACCGAGTAATTCGTTTCCGAGATATGTCATCGAAAAATGGAATCATGGGCGGCTAAATTTTCCAATAACGACACTATTTCCTCGTTTCACGCTTCGATCCTTTTGAAAGACCAAATCATTCGTTCCTACTTCCAAGGTTAAGACGCGATTACCATAAATCCGCTCGATGTACTTCGCCAGCCAAGAAAGATAAGCGCTCCTCTGCTCTACCGAATTGCACAAAACTTCTTCCAAATTGCTCGGTGCTCCTTCAGAAAAATCACTGCTCAATTTACTGCGAATGAGTTGACGTGTACCCGTATCATAATTGGTTTTTTCGAGCCGAACAAAATATTCAGTTGGCAATTGAATCATCTCACGTGTTGGACGCGACAACTTTGGTAAATCAAGAATTTCACCATTTACTGTGATATAAATTCGATCAAACTTTCCCGTTGGTATTTGCTTGTCAGAATAATGTGCCCACAAGAAAAAAGGGGTAATCTCAATTTTTGAAAACGTACACCAAATTGTTCCAAGTATGAATGCCACGAAGAATGCAAAAACGATTTTCGATTGTTTCCAGACATCACGAAGGAAGAAATTCATGCGTTCGATTGAAGATTGAATTGGTAAGATGCGAAAAATCCAGCTAAAAATGCCGAGGTATTCCATTTCGAGATCATTGTGAAAACAGTATCTTTCGAAGACCTTAAGTTGACATGCAGAAGTATTCATTCCTTATTGTTTTATCCATTTTTATGGCTGGTTGCTCGGACCTTCCAGAGGAAGAACACTTTGACTTTTTCCTTGATGAGCCCTGCATGATTACGAATTTCGAGCAAAACAACCTCATCGAAGGAACGCAATTAAGAGTTGAATCATGCGAGCAAAACACATGGACCATCACACTTAAATTACCTAAAGATTTTCCAATTAATTCTGACAATTGCAACAAATGGCGAGTGGGATGGGGCGACCGTAAACCCTACTACGATGCTGGTGTAGAAAACCTTCGTTGGATAGATAAAATTGACGGAAAAACAGGCACCATTTTTCTTGGAGAGCTAATGAGAGGAGAAGGTTTGCCCAATGCTGGTCAAAGAATCGTTTTTTGGAATTCAGAACCTTCAGGATATAAAAAAGTCAGTTCCGCACCCGTGATTCATCCGAATTTCTGGCCAGATTTCAACGGAGAAAGCATTGGGTTTAGTTCTATCGTATTCGATAAATACCGCCAAATTTGGATCACTCTGGTGAATGAAATAGACTCGGACACAATTCAAACTTACGCTGCAATTTCTGAAGACCTAGTTCATTGGAGATCAGCAAATAAAGGAAAACCCGTTTTAAGATCTAAGGATTTCGACGCTTGTACGTGGACTTCGGGAGATCGCACTCCAATCGTTTCTGAAATCATCCAGCACAAAGGAAAATACTACGTATTCATGGATGGAGAGGATAAATCTGGGAAACGACACATTGGAATCGCAACTGCAGATGACCTTTTGGGAGAATATTTCATTTCGAAACAGCCCATTCTCTCACCAAAGGAGGGTACATGGATGGATCAAAGTGTTTTTTGTGCGAAGATTGCCAAACGCGAAAAGGATTTTATCCTCTTTTTTGACGGACGAAATAAAGATGGATATGAACAAGTTGGTCGGGCAACATCTACTAACTTGACTTCTTGGGCAATGAATGAAAACCCTGTCCTCGATCAGCATGTTGGTTGGAGAAGCGCAAGTTTCACGAGTGAACCAAGCTACGTGCAATGTACAGGTGACACTGTTCTTTTGATGGCGGCAGGAGCCAAGGAATTTCAGGAAAGTTACTGGCATCATTACATCACGCACCGAAGTTACATGGATCAATCAGGGAATGTGAACGATGCTCAATTGGGAGCTTTCGTTTCTAGTGATGGTGGAAAATCATTCAAACCGCATCGAAACAATCCTGTCTTTGTGAATGATTACAGCGATTTCTACGAAAACGAACACATGGGTGGCAATTTTGAAGTCATTGAAAAAGACTCAACTTCCTACATCTTCTACCAGGCCAAATCCAGCTCTGGAGGAATGAAGTACTGCATTTTCTTGCGATCTCAACCCCTATAAACTTGTTCCTGAAATTTTAATTTGATCGTGTTGTTTTACTCCAGAAAAATGAAACAACAATTATTTTACGTACCTTTTATTCTTAAAATCATTTACCACATTGATTCAAAACGTAATAAAAATACTCACCCTTGGTTTCTTCATTTCGATGATTACAGGGTTTGTCATGTACCGTTCCGGTTATTTCGATTCGACGGAAACGTCCTATTCCCTGCAAAAAAGTCCAAACGGTGGAGAGCTCAATGCGAATTTAGCTCAGGTTGATCAGGACACCAATAAAATTCCTCAGATCAATCAGAACAATGCAGCGCCAATTATGCCATCATCGAAATCGGCAGTACCAATATTGGATCTTGAAGAGGCGATACAAGATGACAAAAAGCGAATCCTTCCTTCTTCGAAGTCGATGTTGCATCCTATTGAAATCAGTCCTGAGACTCAACGGAAAATGATGTCGTCATCAAAATCGATTATTATTTCTGATCCGAGTGTTTCCTCAAAATCGAACCGAGAAGCAATAAAAATTCAACCAGAACTCGAACCGAAGGATTCATCAATCGCAGATATTGACGAATCTGAAGAAAGTGAAAGCACTGGTGAGAATATCAAAGAAAAGAAGGGAAAAGTAGAGCCTGACAACAAATCAACTCCCATTAACTGGAGAGGAATATGGATAGGCGTTCTCGGAATTTTATTCGTCGCAATCGGTTCAATCGTCTACTTCAAACGAAGATCGAAATAGCATGGCATTCTTGTACTTGCTCCTTGGAACGGTTCTCAGTTTCATTTTTCTGATGATTGTTTTTGTTCCAATGGAACGCGTTTTCCCCGCACAAAAGAACCAACCGTTTTTTCGAAAGGCCTGGTTTCTCGACGTCTGTTATTTTCTCGGTCAATATTTACTTTGGGGAAGTGTCGTTTACTTCGCGCTTTCGTATTTCGCCGATTGGTTGACGGGAATTGTACCTGGTTCTTTTCGATCTTTGGTGCAATCACAGCCAATTTGGATACAAGCCATCGAAGTGATTGTCTTAAGCGATTTGCTGATTTACTGGGGACATCGTTTACAGCATACCATTCCTTTTTTGTGGCGCTTTCACAAAGTACATCACAGTGCCGAGCGATTGGATTGGCTGGCCGCACATCGTGAACATCCTTTAGATTCGATTTACACCGTTGGCTTAATCAATCTTCCCATGTTCATTGTTGGATTCCCCATGGAAGTTCTCGCTGGGGTGATTGCCTTTCGCGGAATTTGGGCGATATATATTCACTCCAACGTCCGACTTCCCATTGGGCCTTTGAAGAAAATTATCGGTTCTCCCGAATTGCACCATTGGCACCATCACTTGGATCGAAATGCAGGAAACTATGCCAATATTTCTCCTTTGATGGATCTCATGTTCGGAACCTACGTCTGCCCAGACCACGAACCTGAAGCTGTTGGAATTCGCGAAGACTTTTCTAAGAATTATGTCGGTCAAATGATCGAACCTATTGTTGGTAAAACACGTTGGAATAAGCTTCTAAAGAAGTTGAAAAAATAGCCTCTCCATCTTCTCCGTTTTAAATAAATAAATTTTCTCGCGTTACCTTTTTCATTTTTAGACATCTGTCAATAACCGACCTTTTTTTTATGAGAGGAGGGCATTCTCTAAATTGGATTTAGACAATAGACAAACCATAGAAACGCCAATGAGAAATGTCACGTGCATATCGTTAGAGGTCCTAGTTCTTTAACAAGATGCTCCACACAAAAGAGATTGCCCTCAACTCGACCCTAAGGGAGCTGGTTCCAATAGTTATCGGAGCCAGTTCCCTTTTTTCTTGCTCATTTTTTACATCTTTACACGACAGAAGCTATTAACATGAGTTGATATGAATTCAATTTTTCATCGAGCAAAGCATTGGCAATTATTTGTTACCCTCGTTGGAGGAGCATGCCTCTTTATGTTCGTTGGATTCGCCTACTTTTTTAGTTCTGTCACTGAAGATATTTTATTGAATCGACAACCTAGAATGAGTGGGTTCTTTTTGATTTATATTCCGATGATGGTGCTCGCATTAACGATCATTTTCGGTTGGCAGTGGTCCATTGGTTCAGGCCTGAAACATCTTTTGCCAAAGGGAGTGCGAATGAACTTTAAATTATTTCGGGCTTTCATGATCGTTCCCCTCGCATTCTACATCGTCTACATTATTTTTCTGGCGACAATGTTCACAAAAATGGAGAGCATGATGATGTCACCCAATCCCATTGAAGCTGTTTCCACGATTTTCTCCATGTGGCTTGGAATAGTCATTCTATTACCAATAGGATTATTTGCAACGTTCTGTATGTTTTACAACTTCTATTATTGCGCAAAAACATTGAAATCCATCGAATTAGGATACGAAGCTCAACTGAACGATTACATCGGATACTTCTTCCTTTTCTGGTTCAATTTTGTGGGTTTTTGGATCATTCAACCCAGCGTCAATCGGATCACTTCAGGTGGATGGGTTCCACCTACTCCGCCACCAGGATATGGCCCGCAAAATAGTCCTGATCCAACCTTTGACCCAATTCCAATAAAAGAGGAACACCCACGCGGAGAATTACTCAAAACGAAGAATCACGAGGCATTCGAACACGATGATGATTTTGAAGGTTTGTTTTGAATGATAGCGAGACCGGGTGTGAGTGAACAGGATTATATACCCTACGGGTAAATCCCAAAATGAAAATAAAATCAAACTTCTCGTGAACGCGATTCAAAATTGGCTGTACTAGTTTCCAAAATTAGTACAGATGAAATCATTATTGATCCTAGCAACAGCACTTCTAACTTCCAGTGCAGCCTTTTGTGGAGATACACTCAGCAGTAAAATCAACAAAGCCACCGTATTTTTGAGCGGTGCCCAAGTCTTTCGACAAACAAGTTCAATTCCAATTAAAAAGGG
This sequence comes from Crocinitomicaceae bacterium, assembly GCA_029252405.1. Classification (GTDB taxonomy): domain Bacteria; phylum Bacteroidota; class Bacteroidia; order Flavobacteriales_D; family Crocinitomicaceae; genus UBA4466. The sequence continues at coordinate 13,346 of JAQXBM010000029.1, read as the reverse complement.
AGTCAACGAAGTTGTTATCAAGGATGTTTCACCATACGTCACACAGCAACAATTGCAGGCTACAGCTGTTGGAAATTTCCTCATTCTGGATGTTCAAATGCAAACGGAATATGTTCCACCGAAAAATTTCGAGCGCGTGATCGTTCCAGTGAAAACGCAAAAGGAAATCACTCGATTGGAAGACAGTGTATTGTTCCTCACATTCGAATTGGAGCGCATCAACGAGAAACTGAATAACCTTGCAAGTGAAAAAAGTATGATCAAGCAAAGTCAGCTAATAAAATCAGGAGGATTAAGCGATACACTTCCTGAATTCAAAGAAATTGTAAAGTTCTATCGCGCCCAATTGGACGACATCAACGAACTGATTGTCTCTTGGAAAAAGAAGCAGCACAAAACCTCACTGCGCGATAAAAAGCACAAATCGCGTTTGCAAGAATTGAAAACTTATGCTCAGAATACACAGCAGCCAAATGAGCCGGCAAAAACGAGATACCATGTTGTCGTAACAACGTACTCTGAATACGCGACAAGTGGTAAAATAAAAGTGAATTATTTCATCACCAACGCTGGATGGATTCCTGCGTACGATCTTCGCGCCAACTCAACGAGCGAACCAATCAACATTACATACAAAGCTCATGTCTACCAAAACTCAGGAGAAGATTGGGACAATGTTCAACTCGTACTTTCAACTTACGATCGTACGTATTCCGCAACGAAACCAACTGCGGGTGTTTGGCGATTGGATTACACGGTGAACAAACCTGTAGCGATAAGCAACAGAGGGAGTTCAAATGAACTGTACTACAGTCAAAATATGGCATCGCCTGTTCAAGCGCAAAGCGAGATGCGAAAGATGAAAGAAAGTGGCAAGTACAAAGATGTGAATATGACCTACGTTCCAGGTTCAAGCTTGTCAACCATCAGTCAGAATTTCTCCAATGTTGAGTTTGAGGTGAAACTACCTTACTCAATTAAGGCGGATGGAAGTCAGAAACTGATGGTGGTCATGAACGAAAAAGTAGAGGCTAACTTCTTCCATTACATGTTGCCAAGAATGAACAAATACGGTTTCCTGCAAGCGAAAATTGGCGATTGGGAAAACTTGAGTCTACTTCCTGGGAAAGCCAACATCTATTTCCAGCAAACGATCGTTGGAAGCACAATGATCAATCCTGCGGTAATGTCAGATACGATGGAACTGACGCTCGGACGAGATCAAGGAATTGTGTCGAAACGCAAGAAAATCAGTGAAGAAGAACGAAAAGTAGGATTATCGAAACGAATTTTGAAAGAGTACACATTTGAAATTGAAGTGCGCAACAATACCCGATCTTCAGTGGATTTGACCTTGGAAGATTTGATCCCAATCACAGCGAACGAAGACATAAAAATCAAGATGGTGGAAGGAAACGGAGCCTACTTGAACGACACCAACGGTATGTTGACTTGGAAACTAAAATTGAAACCGAACGGAAAACAAATCATACGATTTACATACTCCATCGAACACGAAAAGAACAAACCTGTCTCATAATTTGAGTAGGTAAACTAGTTGATCCGAAATACAGTTAGTGTGTAACACATGAACAGTAAGTATTGTTCTTTTGTTACACACTTTTTTTTGAAATACCGCCTTCGATACTATTGCGATTTGAGGATAAGGAATTGATTAATATTTCCTGTGATTCGTACAAAATTAGGTCTGGTTTTAGACTACCGAATTAATCCTTCACCAACTTCGCAGAATATAATCCGCTCTGGATCAAGTAGACACCGTTTTCGAGTGAGTCACAATTTAGCTTCCATGTCTGAGAGTCAATTTGTCGAGCGTTTACCTGATTAGTGACATCTTGCCCTGTCAACGAAATCAACTGTAAATTTTCCAATTGCAATTTATCCGAGATGACGGTCACAAAACCTTCGGTTGGATTTGGACTGATTAAAATCTTATCTGAAAAATCAGACTCACCAATACTCAAAGGTTCCACTCCATTCAGTTGATCCACGACCAATTTTGAATCACCCAGTTCGACGAAATCAACCGTAACGAAATTCGGGAACTTTGCCTTTTCTTGCTGACATTGCAACGCGCGATTGATGAAATAAGGGTTCGAATTCGCGATTTCCGATTCCGCCTCAAGCCCTGTTCCTAGCACTGAATTGGTCACAAAGTGATTTAAAATAAACAAATCGTTGATGGAGTCTCCACGATTGAAATCACAACTAAAATCAGAGATATCGTTGTTTGAATAATGCGTTTCGACCATGTTCGTCCACATATAGTGATACCATCCTTGACTCGCCGAAGCATCATCAACATCAGAAAAAACGACACAGCGCTTGTTGTTGGTTATCATTGTTTGCAAAGTGGGCCAAGCCGTTCCAAGCTGATGTTCGTACACGTAACTCATCAATCCTGATTGGATCATTTCTGCTTCGACGTCATCCGCACTCACATAACATTCCAAAATCACAGTCACGACTTCATTCGGATTGTTATCCAAGAAATCCGTGATTTTCTGGAGTTCATCTTCGAAAGGACTTGTCCCTAATACTGCCGATCCGTGATAGACGACTGTATTCCCAAACCAATTGTAAACATCCAACATAAATGCACGAACGCCGATGTTCAGCTGTCCAGAAATGTCCAAATTTTGATTGGGAAGATTAAAATTCCCCTGAGAGGAATTGAACGCATTGTGAGTCGTCAGATAGGCAACTTCATCGTACTTCTTCGAGCACAAGGAAAATGCTCCATTGCACTGAGCATTTCCCATGAAACTGGAAAACAGCATTGCTCCAAGAAGTAAAGTAATGGCTTTCATTCGATTGTAAACACGGGACAATTTACAAAATCTATGTGTATCTTTCGCAGACCAAAAATTAAGTCCAGATCATGATTAAATACATTTCAAGTACGATCCTTCTATTGACGGCATTCGTCGGAGTTTCGCAAACCGGAATAACTCCGCAACAATTGATAGAATTGAACCGCGTTGCCCCAATGGGAATTTCCAAGGATGGCGATAAAGTCGTTTACGCAGTAAGCAAGGTTGATGTTGCCACAAATTCTCGATCAAAAAAGTTCTATACGATCGGCATTGATGGTGGTCGCCCAGTTGAAATCAAAGAACCTTCTGAGTTCTTAACAGACAAGGATATCTCTCCAAATGGACGATATAAAATTACTGTTCAAGATGTCAAATTGAAAAAAGTATTCGGAACAGATTTCTATCCAGAATTGAAGGAGTCGAACATGATGGTGTATGACCAATTGAATTACCGCCACTGGGATCAATGGGAAGATGGGGCATACAGCCACTTGATCGTTGAACCTACGACGGGAAAAGAAAAAAGCGTGGATATCATGTTGGATGAACCGTACGATTGTCCGCAAAAACCATTTGGTGGACCGGAAGATTACATCTGGTGTCCTGAAAGCAACGAAGTGTACTACGTTACTAAGAAAAAGTACGGGACTGATTATGCGGTAAGTACGAATACGGACATTTACGTCTACAACTTGGAAACGGGTGAAACAACCAACTTTACAGAGGGTAATCTTGGATACGATACACAGCCAGCATTTTCTTCAACAGGTCGTTTGGCATGGTTGCAGATGAAGCGCGATGGTTACGAATCGGATAAGAACGACATCATCATCAAAATTGATTCAATCCCTGTGAACTTAACGGCTGCTTGGGATGGAACGGTGAATGGATTCCATTGGTCGAATGATGGAAAAACGATCTATTTCACGGCTCCAACGAATGGAACGGTTCAATTGTTCAGCGTCCCAATGCCGAAGTCGGCGGATAAATTGGTCTTGCCAACACAAATCACTTCGGGTCAGTTTGACGTTCGTGGAATCGTTGGTCACAAAGAAAACTCAATGGTGGTGATGCGCGGTGACATGAATCATGCATCTGAATTGTACCATGTTGATTTGAAAACGGGAGAAATGCGTCAATTGACTCAAGCCAACACTGATTTCTACAACAACATTGAAATGAGTAAGGTTGAAAAACGCATGGTGAAAACTACTGACGGAAAAGACATGCTTTGCTGGGTGATTTACCCTCCGAACTTCGATCCAAAAAAGAAATACCCGACCTTACTTTACTGCCAAGGTGGACCGCAGGGAGCGTTAAGTCAGTTCTACTCTTTCCGCTGGAATTTCCAATTGATGGCATCTCATGGATACATCATCATTGCGCCAAACAGACGCGGAATGCCTGGATATGGAGTTGAATGGAACGAACAAATTTCGAAGGACTACGGTGGTCAAAACATGAGAGATTACCTTTCTGCGATTGACGACCTCTCTAAAGAATCGTATGTTGACAAGAATCGCTTGGGATGTATTGGAGCGAGTTACGGTGGATACTCCGTATTCTATTTGGCGTCACGCCACAACAACCGATTCAAAAGTTTCGTTGCACACGATGGAATCTTTAACTGGAAAAGTATGTACGGAACAACCGAAGAACTTTTCTTTGTGAATTGGGATTTGGGTGGAGCCTACTGGGATCAAGACAACGAAGATGTGAAGAATGCATATGGACCATTCAACCCTGTTGAGCACGTTCATAAGTGGAACGCACCAATTTTGATCATTCAAGGAGGGAAAGATTTCCGTGTTCCGATTGGACAGGGTTTGGAAGCTTTTCAAGCTGCGAAATTGCAAGGATTGAATAGCAAACTTTTGTATTTCCCAGACGAAAATCACTGGGTATTGGATTACCAAAACAGCCTAATTTGGCACAGCGAGTTCTACAAATGGCTTGGTGAAACGTTGCCTCCTATTGATCGTTAATTCGTGAATCGCCCAAAGAACATATTGATTACAGGTGCAACGGGCGGAATAGGTATTGAACTTCTGCGGCAGTTGAAAAAAAGTGATCAATTGGACGGGATTTCTGTGCTTGCGCGCGACTCAAAAAAGAATCGTATAATGCTGGCTTCGTACGCTAATTTGATCTCCATTTTTTGGGGAGATCTCATGGACGAAGCAAGTCTAGTCCCAGCCTGCAAAAATCAAGAAGTGGTCATTCATTTAGCTGGATTGATTCCACCTGCTTTTCATGAAGATGATGCGCGATCATTGAAAATTAATGTTGAAGGAACCCGAAATGTGATTTCCACGCTCGAAGAACATTCTCCAAACGCTTTTTTGATCTTCAGTTCGTCAGTTGTTGTTTATGGAGACCGTCTTAAAACTCCTGAAATAAATGTCGGAGATCCGCTCGATCCAGAGCAATATGATCAGTATGGAATTGCAAAAATTGAAACAGAGAAAGACATCCAAAACTCGAAATTAAATTGGACAATTTTACGTTTGAGTGCGATTATGGGAATTGGGAATCACAAAGTTTCGGGAATCATCTTCCATGTTCCTTTGGACACTCCAATGGAGATTTGCACCATGCGCGACACGGCCAGAGCATTTGTGAATGCACCGAACAATCTGGATCAACTCAACAAACGCATTTTCAACCTTGGTGGAGGATCAGCATGCAGAATCAGCTATCATGATTTCCTAGCTCGTGCATTCAAAAGCTTCGGGATGGGAAAAGTCAACTTCCCAAAATACACCTTCGCTACGATGAATTTTCACTGCGGATACTACATGGATGGCGATGATCTGGAAGACATTTTACACTTTCAATCCGATACACTCGATACCTATTTTGAGCGATTTCATGCGAGCGTCTCCCCCATTCAGCGATTCTTTACACGACCATTTGCTGGAATCGCCAAATGGTATTTGCGAACACTTTCTGAACCGTACAAAGCCTACAAATCACGAAATAATGAAGAGATGATTCGATTTTTTGGCACCACAAACTTGAAGGAGGATGAGTGAATTTGTCTTTAATCTCGTCAATTATCTCTGGATTGGAGTTGCACTTGCAACCTTGATTGTATTGGTTGTGCTCAAAATTCGTGCCCCATACGGTCGACACGCGAACAAAAGTTGGGGACCAATGATCGACAATCGACTGGGTTGGTTTCTTATGGAACTTCCTGCGTTTTTGATTTGCCCTTTACTCGCGATTTTAGGACCGAGTGAAAAAGACGCAGTCGAATGGTTACTCATCGGATTGTGGTCGTTTCATTATTTCAATCGCACAATTATTTTCCCACTTCGCCTTCGAACGAAAGGCAAAAAAATGCCACTGGTTATTGTATTCAGCGCCCTTTTCTTCAATGGCGTAAATGGATTTTTAAACGGCTATTTCATCGGGTTCATGGATTTCGAAGGAGGCGAACTTCTTTCTTTCCATGTGATTCTCGGACTGTTGATCTTCATTGGGGGCCTGCTCATCAACCAAATTACAGACAGCAAGCTAATCGCTCTGCGAAAAGAACAAAAAGGATATCAAATACCTCGAAAGTGGCTGTTTGATTTCATCTCTTGTCCGAATCATTTTGGGGAAATCCTTGAGTGGGCTGGCTTTGCGATCATCGCACTTAGTTTACCCGCTTTGACCTTTGCCATTTGGACCTTTTCCAATCTCGTTCCGCGAGCCTTGAATCATCACGAATGGTACCAGGAGCATTTTGAGGAGTATCCAAAGACGCGAAAAGCAGTCATACCGTGGCTTTGGTAGGGTTCAGATGAAAAAAAGTGCTAATTTTTTTTACTTATTGTTTCATTTACAATATCTTAGTGAAAAATTATCGATTATGAAAAGAATTATTACTTCGTTATTTGTCGTTGCGGCAGCCACGACATACACTTTTGGACAAAACAATATTTCCGCTGATGCTTCGGACGCATGGATTGGATACGTGAACGTATTCGATTTACCTGCTGATGGGGGTGCATATCAGTTTGGTTCTGCTTGGGAAGTTCCAAAACTCAAAACTACATTGGACGTGCCTACAAATACCATCACACTTCAGCCAAACTTCAATACATACGAGGAAAATCCTGCAGATGCTTTTTGGGTCAACCAAACAACTATGGAGGGAAATAAGCAGATGGAATGTCTAACTTTTGTTGAGCCTGCAGGTTTCAATGACACAGATTTAACATTCATTGGAAGCGTTTCCTCAAATGACTTGGATTCCGGTTATGTTGCAAAGTTTTTCATCAAAGCACTTGACCCAGCGAATGGATATGCAGATGCATTGTCTGGATCAAAAGTTTTCGATCTTCCTGCAAGTGGAATCTTTACTGTTTCAGCCACTGCTGCCGAACTTCCAGCTGGATTAGTTATTCAGTACGGATTTTCTATCACTGGACAAAACGCTAACCCAGCAGACGAAGCTTCATTAGGAAGTATTGTGATTGAGGCTGCAGATGCAAGTATCACAGAAGCAAACCCATTTGGATCAGTTTCAACGTACCCAAATCCAGCGTCTGAATTACTTTCTATTTCAAGTGAAATCGAAATTGATTCTTACAAAGTATTCAGTACAACAGGACAGTTATTGTTGAACGATTCTTACAACGGATCAATTGACGTTGCTGCTCTTCAAAATGGAACTTACTTCATCGAAGTAATGTCTGGAGAGTTAAAAGAAACGCTTTCTTTCGTGAAGAAATAAAACGTACTTTTTAAGTCCAAAGGGAGGTTCTGATAATTCTGAGCCTCCCTTTTTTGTTTTAAATCGATAAATTATCCTGATAAACTCCAAAATAACCCAACAAATTGGTATTTTAAGTCACTTGAATTAGACATCAGTTATATGCGCATTCTCATTCTCTTTGTTGGCCTCTCTTTGCTTCTCTCCTCATGCGAAAAGGAAGTCTTCGACCTAAGCGAAGATGTTTCCATTGGATACAAATCTGACATCCTTGTCGAAACAGACGGCTCGGGGCAAATCAATGTTAAATACACTGAACTAGTGAGTGAATCGCGCTGTCCTCCAGATGCTGTATGCATTTGGGAAGGATATGTAAAAGTGAAACTTAAACTGGACAACGAACAAGATGTTGAGCTCGGTCTGGGCGAAACAACCATTGATTCTGTTACCTACAATAACCACGTCATCAAACTTCTTGCAGTTGACTACGACACGGACGACGATTTCGGCGATGCGAAAAAATCATCTGTTGTTATTCGGGTAGACTAGTTCTAGTGCTCGCGCAAAATTAAAAGAGGCACATCTGTCAACATACTCAACTTTCGTGATGTACTTCTGTGTACAATTCGTTCGAAGAATCCATAACTTCTCGCGACAACAACCACTAAATTGGCATCAACTTCGTGTGCGTAATCCAAAATATCTTCTTCCGGATGTTTCAATTCTTTTGAGTGGAATCCGTGCGGTAAATCAACGAAAATAGTATCCAACAGCAAAGATTCTCTTTCATTCGCGATTGCGTCATCATCTGAGCTTTCGAGGTGAAGGATATCCAATTTTGATCCCGTGTTCTTCACAATTTGACGAACCACCTTGAAGGTTTCATATCCTTTCACGTGTTTCAAATCCGTTGCGAGCACTACTTTGCCCATGGTCTTGACTCCGCAATCATTCGGGTAGAGTAACACAGGTACTTTTGCATGTTTTACAACGTTGGCCGCGTTACTTCCAAGTAAAACGCCTTTCGCTCCAGTTGCACCAGTTGTTCCCATTACGATCATTTCAATGGATTCATTGTCGACAATTCTAGAGATTACATCGATGAATGTTCCTTGAATAGTGTGTCCTTGAATTTGAAGATTTGGGAATCGCTCGCGGGCTGCAGCCAATTCTTTTCTCATATCTTCCTCTCGATCTTCCTTCAAAAGATTATCTAAGTCGACTGAAACAACTGCTCCAGAATAAGGCATGCGGTAGACATGTGTCAACCAAAACATGGTATCTGGATCATTGAAATTATTGATGGCAAAATCGAGTGCCAATCTAGCATTGCTCGAAAAGTCTGTTGGGATGATTACTTTTTTCATGATTCGTTTTTTTGTTGATGATCTTAGCTATTTATATTGATGCTCCGAATAGAAATCAGGTCGCATCGGCTCCTTGTTTGTGTTTATGTTTACTCTTCTGTTGAACTCATTCTACCTACTACACAACTTGCGTAGGATTTCACTTTACTGAAAAATGGGTTGTCCTCGTCTACTAATGGATAACCGAGTCGACGCAGCTCACTTTTGATTGTGTCTAGGGAATCTTCCGTCCACTCAGAAAGCGTCACAGTTCCATTATCTGGATCAACCTGAATTCCTGAAACGCCCTCAATCTTTTCCAAGTTGAGTTTGATCGTTGTTGCACAACCTCCGCACTTCAAATTTTGAATGGCTATAGTAACTTTTTCCATATTAGTCAGTGTTAATTATGTCTATCTCTCGTTTACAGAATAAAAGTACGAAGGGTCATCTCTTAAAACTATGACTAAAGTCAGTTTGTGAAAAAAGATGGTTCAGGATGAAATCGGATTTTGTTTATCGTACCTTCGCAGCCAATCATTCCAAGAGTCCATGTCAGAAAAAAAGGCGACGAGCACGAAAACGCGATTACATCAAAGGAACAAGCATCGAGAACGTTACGATTTATCATTGCTTATTGAGCGCGTTCCAGAGCTTTCGAATTTCGTCACTAAAAACAAACATGGAAACGAAACAGTGGATTTCTTTAATCCCGATGCTGTTAAGGCCTTGAATAAAGCACTGTTGATGCAGCACTACGGAGTTCAAGATTGGGACATTCCAACTGGATATTTGTGTCCTCCTATTCCAGGGCGAGCAGATTACATTCATCACATCGCGGATGTCCTGGCAGTTCGCAACTTCGGAACTGTTCCTACAGGAGAAAATATTCGCTGCTTAGATATTGGAACGGGAGCGAACCTGGTCTATCCAATTATCGGGAATAGTGAATACGGTTGGTCTTTTGTTGGTTCGGATATTGATCCAGTTGCCGCAGAATCGGCCCAATCTATTCTGAAGTCTAACCCTCAATTGGAAGGGAAAGTCGAAGTTCGTATTCAAAAAAAGGTCGATGAAACATTCTTTGGAATCATTCAAAAAGGAGAGAAGTTCGACTTGACCATTTGCAATCCACCCTTTCACGCTTCAGCAGAAGATGCCTTGGCAGGCTCGCAACGAAAACTGAACAATCTCAAAGGTGAGAAAGTGAAAGAAGTTGAATTGAACTTCGGAGGAACAAATGGAGAATTATGGACTGAAGGTGGCGAAAAAGCCTTTATACTTCGCATGATTCGTCAGAGTTCCCAGTTTGCTAAAAGATGTTGTTATTTCTCAACCTTGGTTTCAAAACAATCGAATGTGAAGCACATTGAAGCGGCCCTAAAACAAGCAGGCGTCATGGAGCAGCGCACAATTCCAATGGGACAAGGAAACAAAACGAGTCGAATTATTGTTTGGAGCTTTATGAAGAAGTTTGAGCGAAAAGAATGGGTTGCTGAACGCTGGAAATCTTAAAGCAAAAGTAGAATTGCTACATTCATAGTTCAATTCGTAATTGATGGCCACACATTATCAGGTTCTTGGATTATCAGAAAATGCGACTTCGGCTGAAATAAAAAAAGCGTATCGAAGTTTAGCGAAGAAGTATCATCCCGACTTGAATTCTGCTTCGGATGCACAGGAAAAATTCATTGAAGTTGAAATCGCCTATAGCTGTTTATCTAAGGATGATTCGAGGAGCGCATACGACCGTTTGCTGAAATTTGACCGGAGCAATGTTTCAAATCCGAAAGTTCGGCGCAAGTACGAAACCGATGTAAATATGAGAACGCGGCGAGGTCGAGATGATGCATCAGAGCGCGCCCACATGAGTTATAGTCAATACCAACGTGATGAACTCCTACGAACCTCATTTTTAGCATTGATCATCAAAACAGCCATTACAGTTTTGTTGGGTGTGATTGTTTCCGTTGTGCTTTACAAAATAGCGGTTCAAATCTACGGACCCAAAACAGACAGGTGGGCAGATTTCAAAAGTATTTACCTGTTAGGAGGTACGTATATCTTTATTTTGATTGGCTTGTCGTACGTCTACGAACCACTGGTGAAGAATTTGCTGGTCGGTAAGCCCAAGCGTGGGATAGTAAAAAAATGAGTTGCTCCTATCGAATCCGATATCTTCCTATATAATCAGGATAAAACTTCTTCTTTGATTGGCGTTTACCGCTTTGTTTATCGTATCCCTGACCAATGTTCAAAGTGATGTCTTTCTGATAAATGACAGCTGCAAACCAAATGTTCGTTTCAGCCTTTGCGCGCTTCAACGATTTCATCACCTTTTTCGACAACTTTCCACCCTTCACGATGTGTTTGTGCGTTCCTACTTGGATGTAGATGTAATCAATGTCAAAACTCTTATTTAAGTAATAGATGGACGTATCGTACTTGATTGTAAACTCGGGATGAGAGAATAAATCTTCATCGTCTAAAACACTGAGTTTTCTATCTGAGATTTTTTCTTCTCCAATGTACACAGATGGGTTGCCTAAATCCGCTGCTACATATGCATGCGTGTACAAGAAGTTACTTTTGCCTCTTGACCAACCAATAAACGACAAGTGAACCCTATTTGGTGCTTCATCATCCACCGTGAGTTTCAGGTCCCAATTTTTTGCACTTGTTTTCGTAATGCTCCACTCCAAATCTCCATTACTGGCGATGGGCTGAATAGAATCGTAATCGAAATATGATTCTATGAGCAAATGATGTGTGTACCCTCGGTAAAGGATTTCCCGCGTTGTTTCAGGATCGTGAATTCTCAATTGACTGCTGGAAACGGCATCGTTAAATGCGCCAATTCCAATGACTTCAAGTTCTACGCGTTCGTTCAAACTTCTCAACTCCGCTTGCTTTTTGGGATCGTCTTTCAACTCATCTAAAATGATTTGAGGAATCATTGGTCGAGCCCCACCAATACCTTTGGCTGACAAGCGAGATGTCGATAAGTTGAAGGTTGATGCCAGTTCTTTTAGAAAAGCCTTGGCACGCTCAATTGACAGCTGAGTGCTTGTTTGCGATCGTTTAGATTGGGTGTGGATCGTCAGTTGAAATTTCACCCCAGGATGACACAGCATGAATGCCGCAAGTGATGCATATTTGTCGTGATCTTCATGAAAATTCGCCAGTTCTGTGCTGTTCTTTTCAAATTGAACGAAGTCGAGTCTAAATCGATCTCCCAGGTTGATCATTCCCTCTTCCTCAATTTGATAGTACTCTTCAAGTTCAGGAAGATCAGTAGATCGGTACGCGCAATCCATTTTCTGCTCTACATCATCGATCACTAAAATGACGCGTTTGTTGATTTCATGAATGGAATCTCTTTGCTTTCGATCTTTGGCTGTGAAGTGTGCAAAATCTTCCTCTGGAATAAGCGGTTTGTGCTCTCCCCATCCCTTCGCGGAAAAACGAATTGGATCAAAACCTTCATCAGTGGTGAGCCATTCAATGAAGGACTCGGACATGATTTGTGTCGTTTCTAGATTGCGTTTTGTGCTCCCTTTCGTATCAGAATAAACGTTGATTCCAACCGACAGCCTTGGGTTCTTTTCCAAGAATCGAACGAGACGTTCCTTGTCTGGACCTTGCACATTCCAACCACGGTAATACGGGCCTGCAACGATATCTATTTCCGTGAGAATTGAATCGCCAATGTTGAAGAAATCACTTTCAAAGGACTTGTAACTCTGCGCAGCTGTTATTCCTGATGTAAGAACAAAAATGAAAAGAGTTAATAATGTGCGCATTCGACGAAAAAAGTGTTTTTGGTAAATATACGAAGTAAGGCTTAGTCTGCGTTCAAATGAAGGGGTGTTATTCTGTGAGTACCTTCGAACGCCTTTCGTTTACCATTGAAATCACGGTTTAATTTAAGATGTGTACCTTAAAGGAATAAAAATCATCATCATGAGAGACGTAGTTAAAAAATATTCAAACGACGACGTGACCGTTGTTTGGGATTCTAAGAAGTGTAAGCATGCGGCAGAGTGTGTGAAGAATGCGCCCAATGTGTTTCGACCAAAGGAACAACCATGGATTAATATTGAGGGCGGTAGTACGGATGAGATTACGGGTGCGATTGATAAGTGTCCGAGTGGGGCGTTGAGTTATGTGAGGAAGTAGGGAATTTATACCGTTAAACTGTGATTGTAACATTTCGAGGAATCCTTTCTGCATCTAAAATTATTGGATTTCTCTTAAGACTTATTTCACACGAAGGTTTCAGCGTTTTTAGCCAACTATAGTCTATCCTTTCAATCTTGTTTGACGCAACATTGAGATGTGGACTTGCAACAAAAAAATGGACACTAGGTTAAGATCATGCTGCTAGATTTTGGTTATTAATTTCTAATTCCAGTTCATTAATAGTTTTGTAATTCAAGGCTGAATGTCTTCTGTTCC
>JAQXBM010000028.1 GCA_029252405.1 Crocinitomicaceae bacterium | reverse complement strand
AATATGAGAAGTATAAATAACGCTTTGATAATTGGTGAAAATTCTGGCTTAAATGACTCAGAAATGTGTATATTTAGTACCCCTAATAAAAACCTAATGCTGTTTAGAATACTCCTACTACTAACGATACTGTTTTTCGCGACTCCTACATTTTCCCAAACTGATTCTACAAGTGTTGACACTTCTGGATTAAACGCGCTTTACAACAAGATCCTTAATATCGACGAAACGGTTCGTAATAACCCTAACCGTCAAGTTTCGAACTTCAACCCCTCGGACACAGCTTCACTGCCGATCGGTATTGTTTCAGAAATTGGAGAAACAAAATACGTCATTTGCATAGACAGCGCTCACTTCACTCCACAAGGAGCATTTTTTAATGTTTACATGGCTTTGGATTTTCCAGGTTCGGGAAAACCCGTTGCCTTTGCTGCCAAAAATATCCAATTCAACCCACAAGGCGTTATTGTTTCGAATGGAGCAAGATTGCAATTAATCTCACAGCAGGAGGTTCGGATCAACCCTAAAATGAAAATTGTTTTTAAAGACGATGGACAAAATTTTATTGAATGGGATTGTAATGGTTATAAGCAAGCGGGATTAAGTCTGGATTTTGTATTTAATTCGGATCATTTTGAAAATGCGATCACTCCAACTTCTCCAGTTAAAGCGTCAATGGCTATGGTTGTTGCGGACATGAATAACATCACTTTTCAACTAAGTGACATGACGCCCTTTCGCATAAAAAAGGCAAAGGACTTTGTTTTCAAACTACAAAATATTGTGATCGACCAAAGTGAATTAACGACTCCATCAGGAGTAAACCTTCCTGCCTCTTCATTGCAAGCATACGCAAGTATAGCGGAATGGAAAGGTTTCTATGCCCAATACGCTTCTGTAACATTACCTAATAAACTTGCCAATCAAACGCAACAACAAACAACCGAAGTCTATGCGAGTAATTTAATTATTGACGGAATGGGACTTTCAGGTTCGTTTGGCGCGAACAATCTTTTCACCACTGCTGATGGTAAAATGAATGATAAATGGGGGTTCTCAATTGATCAACTTCAAGTTGATCTTGTCGCCAACCATGTTACTGGGGGGTCGCTCGCTGGAACAATTGAAGTCGCCCCGTTGGATGATCAACCGTTCGCCTACTCGGCATCAATAAGTGAACAACAAAACTCCGATAAACTAGCTTATTCTTTTTCTATTAGTCCTGGCGATTCTGGTTTTACGGTTAATGCTTTTAAGTCCAAAATTCAACTTTACCAATGTTCGAGTATATCTGTACAGTCGCAAAATGACAAGTTCATTCCCTCAGCCAATTTAAGTGGTCAATGGACGCTTGATTATACTAAAGCGAAGGTGAAGGGCATTGAATTTCAGAATTTAAATATCGTTACTGCTTCACCGTATCTCACCAGTGGAATTTTCTCATTGGTTCCAAACGATCCCAACAGCATAGATTCCACCAACTTAATGCGCTTCCCAATTTCGATTAATTCGGTTGGGATAAGCCTAACACCTCAGAATAACCTTGCCTTTTCGGTAGGAGTTGAGTTAAACCTTGGGGACAGCACTACCAATAATTCTTTTTCGGTCGGCACGACAATACGCGTGATTACGAAAGATCATACCACTCGACCAAATCGACTTCAGTACAATAACTTCACGGTTGCCGATATTGGTTTCTCTTTGGCAACTCAGGCGATCGAAATGAGCGGAGTAATAGCTGTTAAAAATGACGACCCTACTTTTGGCGACCTTTTTTACGGGAGTATTTCTTTTCGAATCAAAAAATTCATGGAAGCTCCATTGGCGGTTTCGGCAGGTTTTGGAAAGTTGCCAACCTATCGTTATTGGTTCACAGACGTAGCAGTCCCTGTAGATATACCACTCGGATCAACCATGAAACTAAAGTCCATTTATGGTGGTATTCAAAAACGAGTTCAATCGACATTAACGGACCAACAGCAATTATCAAGAGTTGCAGGAAACATCAATACTCAATCGAGTAATTTGATACCTTTTATCCCGGATCAAACCCAAGGTTTACAGTTTAGAGCAGGCGTCGCTATTGATAACAATAAAGAGGACGTTTTTAATAGTGAAGCCATGTTCACTGTTGCGTTTAATCCCAGCGGTGGGTTTCAGTCCTTCAACTTCACAGGTCAAGCTTACATGATGGTGAATCGTTCACAACGCAACAGCGGAAGTGTGAAAAAAGTCCATGGATTGCTGAACATCAACTATGACAATGAACAAAAGGTATTTGACGCTAGCTTAGCAGCTTCGATCTATGTTCCAAACACAATGACCGGAAGTGCGAATTTAACCATTCATGTTGACTCAACAGATTGGTACTTCTGGCTGAATCGACCAACAAACAGGGCATACGTAAACGTCTATAACATGTTCTACGTTAACGCCTACTTTATGGTCGGAACACAAATTGACCCAATTCCGCCACCACCAAGTTACATTGTAAATGCTGTCGGTCCAGGTGCAATTAGTACCGCTGATTTAACAGCTGCTGGAACGGGAGATGGATTTGCAATGGGAGTTGAATTTGGCACTCAGTTTGGTGGAGAATTCCCTGATGACACGGAATGGAGGGGATTTGTTAATGTACAAGTTGGAGCCGGTTTTGATCTAATGCTATTCAATGCATCTAATTACCATTGTTCTGGAAGTTCTGATCCCGTTGGAGTGAATGGGTATTACTGCTATGGTCAGGTTTACGCATATCTCAATGGAGCGTTAGGAGTAAAGAGATACAAAACTAATGGAGATATAAACACCTACAATTTAGGAAGTATGCAAGTCGCCGCACTTTTGCAAGGAAAATTCCCGAAACCGACCTTTATCTATGGTGCGATTAACGTTCAAGCGAACGTATTGAACATCATTGATTTCAATTTTACGGCTGATGTTGAATTCGGAAACGATTGCTCACTTGTAACCTATTAATTATGAAAGCGCTATTCATTTTATTCTTGGTGATAATTGCTCGCGTAGGGTTTTCCCAGGAACTTGTTTCGGTCAATAAGGTGACAAAAGATACGATAGCCATCAAGTGGTTGCCTTCGACCTACGATCAATTAGTGAAAATCAGTAAAGGAGCGACGGTAAGTCGAGCAGTGAGTGAAAAGCCGATTAATTTTCAGTTAGTCAATTTTACAAATGCCAAAACCTGGTCCATTGACCCACTCGACTCCCGCTACAAAGGACTCGGAACGAGCAACGAGGATGAAAAATTCAGGACTTTGCTTGAACCTGTAATCGAGGGAAGCTCGGATAAAGAGCAAGCGAACTTTGTCGTTATGACGAACGTGATTGAAAATATGGTTAACCCTCGATTTCAATCCATCTTAGGCAACGCTTTGTTCGATACTGATTTTGACCGATCAAAAACGTATGTATATAAGATTGAGGTTGAAGGACTCGATCCGATATATAGTTTTGTGAATCCAAAGGAACGCACTAATTACTTGAACATTAAAGTTTCACTGCTTCTTGACCGTAAAAAGACTGTGACAGTTGAATGGGATTCTAAAATCGTTGCTGATCAATCACTCGGATTCTTTGTGGAACACGCTATTGATGAACCTATAAAAGGGAGTTATTTGGATGATCTGCCCTATATTCCTTTCTCTACTCAATTTGAAGTTGAGGACAAAATTTCTACGGTAATTGATGAACCATTGGAAGGGCATTTTCACTATTACCGCGTTCATGGTCTCGATCCATTTGGAGAACCCTCGCTGCACTCTAAATGGGAGAAGATTTATGTGCCTTTGCGCGTTCATGCCGTTCCGTATATTGACACCATTCGTGCTAAAGAGTCCGAGCGCATCATAGAAGTTAGCGCATCACTTCTGAAACCTAACCCAAATGTCAAATCGTGGGCATTGCTTCGTTCTGAAAGTAGGGATCAAGGCTATGCGACTGTTGGAACCTACCCATATTCAGATTCAACCGAGTCATTTACGCTTAATGGTAAGCCTTCGGGAGATCATTTTTACTATAAAATTCAATTGATCAATAAGGATGATACGGTAACTTCAATGCCTTACTATTTTTTCACCCTGGATCAAGAGCCACCTGAACCTCCAAATGAGTTAAATGGAACAATAAACGAAAACGGTCTGGTATCCATTAATTGGTCGGCACCATTGGATGATGACATTCAAGGGTATCGCGTATTTCGTGGAAATCACAAACGGGAGGAATTCATAGAAAAAACAACAGAGTTGTATAATGTACTTTCCTTTTCTGACACCTTGGCACTCGATAATCTCACTTCGGAAGTCTATTATTTTGTTCAAACGGTCGATATGAATTTCAATAATTCAGTTCCTTCCGATACGATACTCGTACTAAAACCCGATACCATTCCACCAATGGCGCCGGCGATGAAAAGTATTAAAGTCAAAGATACCGCGCTTATGGTCTCTTGGGTCAACTCGAAGAGCAGCGATCTGCAAAGAACGGTTCTAATTCGAAACGAGATCGACACCATTTCGCTCACACAGGATCAAACATCTTACATGGATTATATAATTGAAGCTGGAAATCATTATTCTTATCAGTTGATTTGCGAAGATGAACAAGCGAAT
>JAQXBM010000021.1 GCA_029252405.1 Crocinitomicaceae bacterium | reverse complement strand
CATTAATTGTGTTGGCTCAGTCACTGTTATAGTTACATCTACTGAACATCCGTTAGCATCTGTTACAGTGTATGTGTACGTTCCAGCCGATTCAGTGTAAACTCCAGTTCCTGTGTAAGGTGCTGTTCCTCCTGAAGCCACCACTGTAATGTCAGTTGTTTCTCCGTTACAAAGGATTTCCGTTGCAGAAATCGAAGCCGCTAATTGTGTCGGTACTGTAACTGTATAACTTGCAGTAGACGTACATCCATTTTCTGAAGTAAACGTTACACTATAAGTTTCAGCTGAAGTTGGTGAAACCGAAATACAATCTGTTGCATCTCCAGTCGACCACGCTATTGTTCCATTTGTGTTTATTGAATGTGATCCGAGACCTGAAGCATCATTATTCGAAGTTGAAGTCCATTGAGACTCCAAAGACGAAAATGCACCTGCACCTGATCCTGTAGGATTCGAAATAACCCCAACGTTTACGCTTGCATTTCTTCTCAGCGTAGAGTTTGCAGTACTATTTGCTCCTCCTGCCCATTGAGAACCTGGATCATCACCAATCACACCAAAAATATCAACGGCTACACCTGACTTAGAAAGTGTCAAGGCATCGTCTCCATTCCAAAGGCTAGAGGTTGTCGTTTGATCTGCACCTACCAAAAATGCTGCTGCTGCACCATCATCACAAAGAACATATGTTCCTCCATTGGCAATCGTTCCTGTTAAGGCAATCGAAGATGCACCAGAACCTCCATTAAAGGAAATGTCTAAGGTATAACCTTCTGCTGCCAAATCAATGTCACTACCCGTTCCATTGTAGATTTCAATACACTTATTCAGTGAAGAACCTTCAACATATTCTGAGAAGAACAGTTCATTGGTAATGATTTCGGCACAAAGATCAACTGTATCTCCAAAGCAGAGAACAGGGGCACCGTTTATTTGTACGTCAAGATCTTCAACATAAACAGTGATTGTTTCTGTTACTGAACATCCATTCGCGTCTGTTACTGTGTAATCATAAGTTCCAGAACCTTCATTGAAGACTCCTGTACCTATGTAAGGTGCAGTTCCTCCTGTTGCTGCAACTGTAACATCTACAGTTCCTCCACTACATGCAATTCCTGATGAAGTAACCGTCACAACTAATTGTGTTGGCTCAGTTATCGTGATAGATACTACTTCTGAACATCCGTTAGCGTCCGTTACTGTGTAGTCATAAGTTCCAGCTGTTTCCGAGTAAACCCCAATTCCTGTGTAAGGTGCAGTTCCTCCTGTCGCTGATACTGCTACATCTGCGGTTCCTCCGTTACAATCAACTGAAGTAGCAGAGATTGATGCTACTAATGGTGTCGGTACAGCAACTGTGTAACTTGTTGTAGACGTACATCCATTTGCTGAAGTATACGTAACACTATAAGTTTCAGCTGAAGTTGGTGAAACCGAAATACAGTCTGTTGTAGCTCCTGTTGACCATGCTACTGTTCCATCCGTGATGATAGAATGTGATCCAAGACCTGAAGCATCATTGTTCGAAGTTGAAGTCCATTGAGACTCCAAAGACGAAAATGCGCCTGCACCTGTTCCTGTAGGATTCGAAGTAATTCCAACGTTTACGTCTGCATTTCTTCTCAATGTAGAATTCGCTGTACTATTTGCTCCTGAAACCCATTGAGAACCTGGATCATTTCCAATCACACCAAAAATATCAATGGCTACACCTGACTTAGAAAGTGTCAAGGCATCGTCTCCATTCCAAAGACTGTTTGTTACTGTTTGATCTGCACTCGCCAAGAACGCTGCAGCGGCACCATCGTCACAAAGAACGTATGTTGCTCCATTGGCAATCGTTCCTGTTAAGGCAATCGAAGATGTTCCTGAACCTCCGTTAAAGGAGATATCTAAGGTATAACCTTCTGCTGCTAAATCAATATCACTTCCAGTTCCATTGTAAATCTCAATACACTTATTGAGTGAAGAACCTTCAACGTATTCTGAGAAGAAAAGATCATTGGTAACGATTTCGGCGCAAATATCAACTGTATCTCCAAAGCAGAGAACAGGGTCACCATTTATTTGAACACCAAGATCTTCCACATATACAGTTGTCCCTCCTGAAGCTGAACATCCGTTCGCATCCGTTACGAAGTAAGCGTAAGTTCCAGAACCTTCACTAAAGACTCCTGTTCCTGAATAAGGCGCTGTTCCTCCTGTTGCTGCAACCGTGACGTCTAAATTTCCTCCACTACAGGCAATTCCTGCTGAAGTAACAGTTATGGCCAACGGCATTGGTTCAGTGATCGAAATTGATTGTGACACCGAACATCCACTAGCATCTGATACCATGTATGTGTAAGGTCCTCCAGCAGTTTCAAAGAAAGTTCCAGTTCCTGAATAAGGCGCTGTTCCTCCTGTAGCCGAAACTGTTACTTCTGATGTTCCTCCATTACAAAGAATCGGAGTCGCACTAATGTCAAGAAGTACTTCATATTGCTCAACTTGAACATACGCTCTGTCTTCTGACGGACAAGGCGCAGCAGCAAATACTGTATATGTATATTCTCCCGCTATTGGTCCTGTCCAAACTCCGCCTGGATCTGGATTACCTCCCAGTGCCGCGAATAGTTCCGCTTCCGTTGGGGCACTTCCTGAACAAATTATCAAAGTTCCATCTGTTCCTGCATCGGCCGCACCGTTAACAGTGACTGTCACTAAGGTGGCGTCGCTTCCACATGCATTCGTTACTTCATATTCAAAGTCATAGACGCCCGGGCCGGAGACGGAGGGGTCAAAATTCGAACCTGAAAGCGCACCGCTCCCTGATACATCTGTCCAAGTCCCTCCTGTATCTGGAGATCCATTAAGTACTGAAAATAGATCGGTAGCAGAAGCTGTTTCACATAATGTGAGAGAACCAGGATCTCCTGCATCTGCCTGTCCAACAACATTAACTGTTACAACCTCAGTACATGTGTTACCAAGACCGTCACTAAATGTTACTGTATAGTTTGTAGTTGTTGTAGGTGAAACTGTTGTAATCGCTGGATCGTTTGTTCCAGGAATATGAGACCAATCGTATGTTCCACCGCAAGATGCTGGTGTAATCAATACATTATCGATTCCCCAGTGGTCAAAAATAACGTTCGTTGCAACGGGTTGATCCCATCTAAATTGCGTTGCAGACGACCATGCGCCTGGTGGAATAGTAAAGCAGTAATTCGCCCAGCTGTAGTATGGTCCAGTTTTATTTGGAGTAGGCTGGAAATAGAAGATATCTACCCAAGTTACCCCTCCATCAACAGAGTATTGAATGTAAACTCCTTCATTCGGTAAATCTGGATCCTCACAGTTATTCGAGTTGTTGTCATCCGCACCAAAATCAAGATCAAAACAAATTTCACCACCGCAGGCCACATCAAATTGATTTGTAGTCAGTGTTCTTGGAAGTGGTACGTTACCAAACCAGGCAGAAGGTGTACCGTCTAAACTTGGTGAACATGGGTTATTGTACTGAAGTGTAGCTGTTGTAGACCAACCTACACCTAACTGAAAGTTATTAAAGTCAGTTGATAAAGCTGGAGTAGCAGAAAGTCCGATTGCTTCTAAGTCGATTGATTCACCACAGTTAATTGTTACATTATTTGATGGTTGCACCGAAATAGAGCACTGCGCCTCAACGATTACATTCGTTGTAAGAAAGGCCAGTAGTATGAGTGTTTTAGTAAATAAGTTTCTTGTTCTCATGGCTTTCTATTTAACGGTTAGATTAATTAGTTCAAAGCCTGTGAGCACTTCTTCGCTCATACCAGGAACCAGTTTTACGAAATTTCCGAAGATGTTCAATTGTGAATGCGATATCAAATTGGACACATCTCCTTCGATTGTTTCTTGTGGTTCAAGCGTCAAACGGAAAGTGTTTTCTGGTTTGATCAAACCATCGCAGTTGTAACAATCGTTACCACGTTCGATTTTGACTATCCATGAACAATCTTTAGATTGATTAGTGGTATTGGTAAATCGAAAGATTACCATGTTCACTTCTCGTCCATAATCTGGACTGTTCATTTCTTCCATTTTGTATTCTATTAATACGCCTTCGGTATTCGAATACTCTTGCCATTCTGTGCTCAGATTGACTTCAATTGGATCTGGATTGTAGTTCGGGAGAAAACTACTTGCATTTGCTTTGGTCTGTATCCCTATAGATAAGACAAACACACAGCAAAGCAAATACGTACTCCTAATAGGGATAAATTTGCGTTTCATTATGAATTGTTTTTAGGTTAAAAAAAGTTTATGACACTCTCTTTTAATTGGTTGCGATTTGAATGTACGGTTTTTTTTTGAAGAAATGAATCTCTCGAACATTGATTTAAAAAACATTTTTCTATGAATTAGTCGTAATAAGACCTTGAAAAAAAATCTTTATACTCCTGATTTTGAGAGACATAAGTAAACATATCAATCTTAATCCTTGATTATAAAAGCCTAAGAATTGAACGGATTAATTTTAACCTGCTTTTCCACTGAACCAAATGAAGCAAAGGTTGCACCTCAAGTCGAACTTTGTTCGACTTAAAAGAGTTTCTGAGCACATTTAATATCCGAACTGAGGTTTTTAATATCTTTGCAGCAATCTTAAAAAAGACACATGAGTTTATTAACAGTTGGTTCTGTTGCATTTGATGCAATTGAAACACCATTTGGAAAGACAGATAAAATTATTGGAGGTGCTGGAACGTACATTGCGTTAGCAGCTTCATTTTACAATAAAGATCAAAAAATTGTAGCGGTTGTTGGAGACGACTTCCCACAGGAAATGATCGATCAGCTCAGCTCTCGCGGGGTTGACACAGAAGGGTTGCAAATCAAAGAAGGAGAGAAATCATTCTTCTGGTCGGGTAAATATCACAACGATATGAACTCTCGCGACACGTTGGTAACTGAACTAAATGTATTGGAAACTTTCGATCCAGTTATTCCTGAATCATACCAAGGAGTAGATTACTTGATGCTCGGAAACTTAACGCCGCAAGTTCAAAAAACAGTAATCGAGCGTTTGACTGAACGTCCGAAGTTAATTGCAATGGACACGATGAATTTCTGGATGGACATAGCAATGGATGATTTGAAAGAAACAATTGCGATGGTTGACATCTTAATCATCAACGATGAAGAAGCTCGTCAACTTTCAAATGAGTACTCATTGGTGAAAGCATCGAAAGTAATTCGTGCAATGGGACCAAAATACCTCATCATCAAAAAAGGTGAGCACGGTGCATTGTTGTTCCACGGGGATAAAGTATTCTTCTCTCCAGCATTACCGTTAGAAGAGGTATTTGATCCAACAGGAGCAGGTGATACATTCGCAGGAGGATTTATGGGATATGTTTCTAGTACAGATGATCACTCGTTTGAAAACATGAAACGCGCAATGATTCACGGATCAGCATTGGCGTCGTTTTGTGTAGAAAAATTCGGAACACAAAAACTTGAAGAAATCACACAGGCAGATTTAGATGCACGCATCGAAGAATTCGTTTCATTGGCGAATTTCGAAATCACTCAAGTGATCAGCTAAAATATTGAAGATGGAAAATATGGATTTCATTGCAAAAATGGAGGAATTGTCGGCACAAGAGGAAGTGTTGACGGTAAGCAGGGAAGTAAATGAATTGCGCGGTAAATTCGACGACTACGTGTTGGAAGAAGAACGTAAATTTCAAGTGTCTCAGCTAGAAGCGGAAGAACGCGGTGAAGCCATTCCTGAACAAGAAGGAGATTTCGGAAAAGAAGCATTTTATGCAGTTTACGATGCTTACAAAGCACGTAAGAAAGAAGCTATTGATGCTCGAAATTCTATCGAAACAGAAAACCTTCGCCAGAAAAAAGAACTGATTACACGTTTGCAAAACGTTGTTACTTCTGAAGAAAACATTGGAGCTGCATTCGCTGCCTTCAAAGAAATCCAAGAGAAGTGGAACGAGATTGGAGACATTCCACGAGACAAGCGCTCTGATATTCAAAAGGACTACTCAAAATTATTGGAGGATTTCTTTTACAACATCAACATCTACAAACAGCTGAAAGATCACGATTTCAAGAGAAATCACCAGAAGAAAATGGCGATCATTGAGCAATTGAAGGAACTTCAAAAAGAAGAATCAATCAAAGATGTTGAAGCTGGCTTAAAGCGCATTCAAAATGAATGGGATGGAATCGGGCCTGTTCCAAATGAGGAATGGGAATCGGTGAAAGAAGCATACTGGACGGAAGTTCGCTCATTATACAACCGCATCAATCGTCATTACGAAGATCGTCGCGAAGTACAGCGTGTGAACATGGAGCAGAAACAAGCACTTATTGAAGAAGTGAAGGTGCACGCTCAAGAATTGGAATCGTTGACGGAACGTAAACACTGGGAAGACCGCACAGCGAAAATCTTGGATGTTCAGAAACGATGGAAAGCTGTTGGTGCTGGACCACGAAAGGAAAATGAACTTATCTGGAAGGAATTCAGAAAAGAGTGTGATGTTTTCTTCGATGCGAAAAAAGCATTTTACGATGTTTTGAATAGCAAATTCGATGCTGCTGCTGAGAAAAAACAAGCCTTAATTGATCGTGCGAATGCATTGAAAGATTCTACCGATTGGAAAGAAACAGCTCACAAATTGGTTGGCTTGCAGAAAGAGTGGAAAACACTTGGACATGCTGGTCGACGAAATGAGCAGAAATTGTGGAAGAACTTCCGTGGAGCATGCGACGCATTCTTCAATGCTCGTGAAAAGCACTTCTCTGCGCAGGACGAGGAACTGGAAGGTAACTTGACATTGAAAAATGCCTTGTTGGAGAAAATCAAAGCGTACAATACAGGAGATGATAAATCAGCTACCTTAGCTGATTTGAAGCAATTCTCTTCTGAATTCAACGCAATTGGTAAAGTTCCAATGAAAGCCAAAGATGCGACGTACAAAGCCTTTAAATCGGCGATGGATGAGCACTATGGAAAGTTGAAGATGGAAGGCGCTGAAAAGGATAAAATCATGTTTGAAGCCAAACTTGACACCTTGAAGGCGAGTCCTAACTCTTCACGATTATTGCGCGACGCGAAGATGGATATCCGAAAAGAAATCGAGAAGATTCAAAAGGAAATCCACCAATTGGAAAACAATTTAGGATTCTTCGCGAATAGCAAAGGAGCAGATTCCTTGAAGAAAGATGTAGAAAAGAAAGTGCAACGAGCACAAGACAAAATACTTGCGCTTCGTGCGAAAATGAAGATGATTCCAAATGAATAGATCCATCAATATTCTTCTCGGCGTGCTGTTGTTTCCGACAATGGCACTTACGATTTTCGTAGGATTCGACCTCCCTATCGAAATGATCAAACTGTCGGGAAACAATCTTCCTTACAAAGATTACATCTTTTTGGGATTGGGAATGTTGATATTGATTGTGATCATTCGCCGCTCTATCCGCCGATGGATGGGAATGCGGATTGTAAATCAAGTGAAGAAATTCAAGTGGAACGCTGAAGTAAGCAAGGAAAGAAAATCGCGCGTGCGTGTGTATCTTTTGCTTGAAGCATTGGTGATGACCTTCGTTGGAGTTGCGCTTTATGAAGTCTGCGAAACGGCACTGCCAGCTGGAATTGCCTTTTTGATTGGGGCATTGGACAGCATCATTTTCGCGATCGCAGGAAGAAACGGTAAGTACCGCGTTGGAATCTCCTCGAAAGCAGTAATTGTTGCAGACAGAGAAGTGATTTTACTCTATTTCACTGGACTTCGCAAGATCAGTGCCCATCAGCAAACAACGTATTTCGATTACATCAAAGGATTGCAATTGTCATTTCCTACGGATTGTATCCAGGAAGAGGAGCGCGAGGAATTCTTGGAGGTGTTGGAGCAACAGATCGACCCCAACCGTGTCTTCTTCTCTAAAACGATGGGGAATTCATAAAGCTTTACTCAATCTTACCGTATACAATTATTAAACAGCATGTTAAGATTCGTTATCTTTGCAGGTGTTGAACGAGCAAAATGGTACAATTTTAGTTGATAATTTGTACATTAGTAACTCTTAAAAGGAAAGATCCCCCTAATTTTGAGATCAAATTAATAATGGATATGTCACATAACCAACAAAATGAAACTCCGCTTGAATTCGCACAACGCGTAATTCGTACAACGGTAGTTGATATAGATACGGACTACTGTGAGCAAAATGGCGTGAAATACGAGAACCATGAAATCGATGCTTCTGACGTCAAATTATTTGATAAGAAATCGACTGAAACGGCTTTTGATATTGTAACGAGTCTTTACGATTGATCCAGAATTTTTCTGATTTTACTGAATGTCAAACCCAAACCACTTACTCTCGATTAACGAGGAACTGAGGAAATTAAAGGATCTCCCTGAAGATAAGCGCATAGAATTTATCCAGGAACTCGCTAATGAACGAGAACAGTACATCCTTGATTTATTGGAACTCTTGGTGGAACTCTTGGGAAAGAAGTTGAATACTAAGGTAACGTACATTGACAGGGCAAGCGCGAAAATTTCCTTGACCTATTTCTTCCTGTGCTATGAGCACATTAAACCATCAGTTGAGGAAAAAATCAACAAATTTAAAATGGCCTCGGTCATGGAGCTTCTTATCATTCAAGAGCAGATCTTTCGTACTGAGGATGCTACCTTGCAGCGCAGAGCCAACGCAATCGCCGGAATGTCTGCCGCCTTCAGCTTAATCAATAGTATGATTTATCATGACGAAGATGAAGGATTCTACATTGACACCCGAAATATTGCTGTCGACGATCGATTGAAAACAATTTTAAAAAACCACGTTCTTTGGCTCGAAACGAATGGACTTTCTGAAGATACCGGCATGCATCAAATGCCTGTTTTCATCAACTCTCAATTCCACGAATTATTGGAAGTGATCGGTGGTGTACGAATAGAAATCAACTAAATTTCCTAGTGCTTAAACGTCAGCACGCGAATAGCCTGCTTAAGATTGTTCTGAGCATCCGCTAATTTGAAAATCGGAATGTAGTTCCCTCCACCCAATTCCGCAGCATCGCGCATCTCATCCTCGTCTTTCTCTTTGTTCTTGATTCCAACAATGGATAAGTTGATCCCTTTACGCTTGTACTTGCGCACGTAGCGCTTGTAATCATCGGATGCGCGATTGAAGGCACCATCAGTAATGACGATTACATGATTTACTCCGCCTTCCATCATTCTTCTATTGACCAGTTTGTATCCCGACTTGATTCCAGCTCCTCCCGCCGTAAAACCTCCAGGGCGGAGCTTTCGGACTTCATCCTTGATTTTATCTTTCTTCGCGCCTGAAGTCGATCTCAACAGAACTCGCGTTTCCGAAGAATAGGTAACGATTCCTATCCGGTCTTGTGCACGCAGCATATCTGTCAGTTGATAGAGGGAGTATTTCATCAGTTCCATTTTATCTGCACTTCTCATCGACGATGAAATATCCAATACGAACACCACATTGATCGGGTCGAAGTTCACTTCCGTAAAATCATCCGGATCCAGTTCATTGAACTCTGGTGGCGTGGCAACACTGATTGATGTCTCAGGGGTAGAGAGCTCTTCTTCAAGGTGCGTTTCTACTTCCCACTTGATCACAATTTCCGTTAGCGTATCTTCCTGAGGAGGATCAGCAACAGCAATGTCAATTGGTGGTTCTTCGATAACCGTTTGGTCTTTTTCCAATTCGACAACGACATAATTGCGCTTAAAATTGACATATGCACCGAGCTCGGCAGGATAATATCCATCATGCGTTGCATAAAAATAGCTCAGCCCGAGTGCAGCTTCCTTCACAATCTTCCCCTTTCGATCGGTTTCTTTCATCCAGATTGGTTCACCATTTTGAATCATGGTAACGCTTGATTTACCCAAGGGCTCTTTGGTTTCTTTATCGATGGTGACCACTGTCAAATCAAAGCCATTCGGGTTTCCTCCACCTGGGCGATCCGAAAACGTTGGGCACTGTGTAAGCATGTTCGACCCGTCTTGAGGCAATTCGGATAAGTTTCCTGTCAATTTAACTTTTACGGCTTCCGCTCGATCGCTGGTAAAGACTTCAATGTTGTAATTGAATTTTCCCTTTCGATTGGGTTTAATGTGAAGTCGGATGATGATAGAACTATCGACATCTATAATTTGCTTTGATACGATGTACGAAACTTCCACTGGCTTTTTGACCGTAAGCAACCACTCTTGCTTCTGTCCTGAGTTTGTCAGTTTGAGATCAACGTAGCGCGCAGAATACGGTTCGAGATCCCCAAAATCGTGCTTTGTCGCGCTAAATTGTACTTGTCCAAAAGAGAAAAGTGAACTCGCCAAGACCAAAAAGAGTATGAAATGTTTCATAATTGTCATTATACAAGAAACGCACCGAAGTACTTGATGTTACGTTTATCTCAAACAAAAGGATAACAGCATCTCCAAAAATTCACTCGGCGATTCTGCATGAACCCAATGTCCCGCGTCTTCAATCGTTTCAATGTGGCAATCCAAAAATTGGTTCTCAATGCTCTCAAAATCCTCATCGAGAATGTAGTTTGAAAGTCCTCCTCGGATGAATAAGGTTGGAGTAAATACTTCTCCTTCGGGCATTGCACTCAAGATCTCTGGCATTTCTCTCTCCAAAACAGGCGTATTCATTCTCCACGCCAATTTTCCTTTCTCAATCCAGTGAAGGTTCTTCAATAAAAACTGCAACACGCCGTCAGAATCAATGTGAACGCGCATTTGTTCCTCTGCTTCTCTTCGCGCTTTGATTTCATTCACCTTGACAGAGTGAATACCAGCCAAAATATGCTCATGATGCATCGGATATGATTTCGTTCCCATATCAACAACGACCATTTTCTCGAGTAAATCTTCCTCTTTTTGAGCAACGCGCATCGCTACCTTACCTCCCATCGAGTGCCCAACCAGGATCAAATCTTCCAGTTCGAGATCTGAAGCCAATTCAATCACATCATCCGCCATGATATCGTAAGAGAATTCTTCGCTCCAATCTGAATGACCATGATTTCTCAAATCCACCAAAATCACTCGATAATACTCGGCAAGTTTCTTTCCGTGCGTTTGCCAATTGTCAGAAAAGCCAAACAATCCGTGCAGAATCATCAGCGGTTTTCCTTCACCCATTTCGCGGTAATGCAATTTCATTTATTGGATTTTTTTCAAAGATAGTTAAATCGATTATCCGACACGGCAAAGCCTTTCGATTCTCTGATTATCCGACTTTCCAATTACTCTGTCGGAAAATCTGAGAATCAGACAATCGGACAATCCACCTTCAAAACCTTTGTGTACCTTTGCAAAAACTTTAGTTCATGGACGAGAAACGCACAGAATTGGATCGATTGGGTGAATTCGGATTAATCGATCACCTCACGGAAAAATTTGAATCAAAACAGGCTTCAACGAAGTTGGGTATTGGTGACGATGCCGCGGTGATTTCCATTTCGGATACTGAGAGCATGTTGGTTTCAACGGATTTCTTAATTGAAGGAGTTCATTTCAACTTGATGTACATGCCACTGAAGCACCTTGGCTTTAAAGCTGTTGCTGTCAACGTTTCTGACATTTGTGCCATGAATGGTAAAGCGGAGCAAATCACTGTTTCAATGGCTGTTTCAAGTAAGTTCCCAGTTGAAGCATTGGAGGAATTGTACGAGGGAATCCGTGTTGCATGCGATGCCTACGGAGTTGATTTGATTGGAGGAGACACTACAGCGTCCTACTCTGGATTGACACTGAGCGTAACCGCAATTGGTCGCGCGGAGACTGCTAAAATTGCTTATCGTACTGGAGCCAAAGAACACGATTTATTGATTGCTTCTGGTGACTTGGGCGGCGCTTACGTTGGACTTCAGGTCTTGGAGCGCGAGAAACAAGTCTTCCAAGCGAATCCAGATATTCAACCTGATTTAGACGGACACGATTACATCGTTCAGCGACAACTGAAACCAGAAGCGCGTGTTGATGTTGTTGACTTCCTGAAAGAACTCGATGTTGTTCCAACAGCCATGATTGACATTTCAGACGGTTTGGCCTCTGAAGTACTTCACTTGTGTAAATCGAGTAAGGTTGGTTGCCGTGTTTATGATGAGAAGATTCCAATCGACGGGCAAACATCGATGACGGCTTTAGAATTCAATTTAGATCCTGCTACATGTGCACTGAACGGTGGTGAAGACTACGAATTGTTGTTTACAATTTCTCAGTCGGATTGGGATAAAATCAAAGGGAACCCTCACATGACCGCAATCGGGCACATCACAGATGCTTCGGAAGGAGCGTATTTTGTGGATAAGAATGGATCAGCGATTGAGTTGAGAGCTCAGGGCTGGGATCATTTTGGGGAATAAGCTAAGACAAGAAGACGCCGGTGGTATTTGCGAATCCCCGTACGTCCTCAATCTTAGTTTTGGTTTAGTTTAATCTATTTCTGCCTACGCGACATTCATGCGTCGGCGATATTTTTCTCTAACGATGGCGTCAAATGCTTTTCCTTTTAGTTTCGATTCTGCCCAAGATTCAAAATCAAAATAGTCGAGGGCAACACTTTCAAAAACGTCGTCGTTCGTAATTTTTGCTAATTCTTTGTACATCTCTTCCCACAGGTTTTGACGGTCAAAATGGTCTGCACATTTTATCAATTTACTGATGAACTGCAGCAGGACTTTCTCGAATCCATACATTCTGTTGCGCGTCTTGAAGAAACGTTGTGTGTTCTTTAACGAGTAAGGCAAAAGGTTATTGTGATTCAATTCTAAATGAACCAATAATTCCAACAATTGTGTGAAGCCAATGATGTCCTCCGTTTTATCGAGATTGGAATCATTTAAAATACAGTTGATCCACTTCAAAGCCTCGGAATAGTTACCCGTTCCGATGTTGACTACTGCTATTTTGAACTCCAAAAATGCGCGTCGAATTGGTACAATTTTATCATCGTAGTGCTCCAATTCAGTTTCAATTTTATCTACTGATTTAGTCGCCATTTGGAAATCTCCTTTGCGCAAGAACATGCTCAATTCAATACTGCTCACGCTTGAGAACAGCTTAATTGACAAGTCCTCATTAGCTGATAGTGTCGCACCGAACTTCTTCAATTCATTCAAGTATTGCGTCGATTTTCGTTGATCTCCAATCTTATCGCCAATGTAAATCGCATTGGTCAGTGCCGAAATGTATTTGTTCGCCTCCATCTTCTTGCGCAATGTCGTTTGATCTGTTCCAACCAGGTTCACCTCAAGTTGTTCAAGCGATTTTGAAAGTTGACCTGTCGCATAATAGTAAGCGCTCAGCACGTGATGGTATAAATGTCTCCCCTCAAAAGTGAGATCATCTGTTGCGTAATCCTCCGAAAGGACCATTTTACATATAAGCGTATAGGCATCCGTTTCCTCTTGAGAACGTGCTACTCCCTTTTTTGAAAGGTGCGCAAACAAGTGACTTTTAATCGCCCAAAGGTGATTGTAATCCACGATTGATTTTGAATGGATCAAGTCATCTTGTAAGGTATTGTCTATTTCTTTATCCGTCACCGTTAGATACCCCATTGTCTCAGAAAGACGCTTCTTTTTATAGGAAATCATCAACAATATGGCAGGAAGATCATTTTTCTTCGCCACTTTCTCTGCACTGTGCAGTACTCGACGGCATTGGTCGTACAACGATTTTTCAAACAGAATATCCGAAGCGTGCAGTTGCTTGTGCAATTGAGATTCCACAGAACTTGAGCTATGAAAAGAATCCAAAGCAGCCAAAATGTGATCGTATAGTCGTTTTTTTGTAATGGAAAAGCGGTTAATGAAGGCTTCCTTCTTGAAGGTCACAAAGATTTCCTCCTCGTTGTATTCGGCTTGCTTATCGAGATAGTCGAACAAGCGAACGTAATTGTTTTCACCACCGATTGTATGGCGTGAAGACATCAATTTAAAATACCTTTTTTCTGATTTCGACATTGACTTTATCAGGTCGAAAAGTGCGCTATTTACCTTACTAGACATGTATATTACATTTAGGTTAACTAAGTAGATAAACTAAGATACGTAAAGGAAGTGCGTGTTTTTTGAATAAGATTTGAAGTGTATACTTTATTTAGTGAATGGAATTGCCGCAGATTTCAGCAGGAAACATAGGTGCATAAAAAAACTCCGACTTTCATCGGAGTTCTATATATAAGTTGTAGATATTTCTCAATCGTGAATGTTAGGATCTGTTATATCCTCACCTCCTACTTTGTCGATCTCAGGGTCAGTAATTGTTGTTCCTCCTGGATCACCAACAGTCGTTCCTACATTAGGATCGTTATCTCCTGTATTGGACTTCCATACTGGGACAACAGGATCAGCAGAATTCGGCCGAATATCTTGTTTGCTACATGAAGCTAAGCCCAATGCAACAACTGCAATTCCTATGTAAATTACTTTTTTCATTATACCGTTAAGTCGGATTTACTAACAAATATAAGTTAAGAACTCTAATTATCCAAATTATGGAGGGGTATTTTGAGTAAAACGCGTGTTCCTTTGATTGAACGGTCATCATTATAGATTTCGTAGGGCCCGACTAGGGAAATGTCATCATTTGAAATCTTTTGGATCAAATCAATACGCTTAGAGGTGATTTCCATTCCTTTTGAACGATGATCCCCTTCCATGTCAACTTTGTTCGTCATACTTTGATTCACTCCAATTCCGTTATCCTCCACAGAAAGAAGCAGGTACCCATTTTCTTCCTCCACATTAAGTGCAATATGACCTTTCTTTTCCAAATTCGGAAGGATGCCATGGATGATGCTATTCTCGACAAAGGGCTGCAAGATCATGGCTGGAATTAAAATTGAATCTGTTTCAATTCCGTCAGCGTTGATTTCATAATTGAAACGATCCTTGAATCGCATCGATTCCAATGAAAGGTAGAGTTCAATGCGTTCCAACTCTTCATCCAAGGTAATCATGTTGCCATCTACGGTTGCCGTATCCAAATTCTTGCGGATGAGCTTGGCGAAATTGGTCAAGTACTTATTGGCAGAAAGTCGATCACGTGTGTTGATAAAATACTGAATAGAGTTGAGCGAGTTAAACACGAAGTGTCGGTTCATGCTGGCATTCATTGACTGCTGCTCTAAACTCAACAAACGCGATTTAAATTCCAGCTTCTCCTTTTCATTGGCCGCGTTGATTCGGCGTACTCGGAAGCGGAAAAATAAGATCACCAATCCTGCTCCTGCAAGAATGCAGAGTCCGATAAACCACCAGGTTTTGTAAAACGGCGAACGAATTGTAAACGGCACAGTGACTTCATCAGAAGTTCTACCATCAATGTCAACACATCGCATTCGAAGGAGGTACTCGCCTGAGGGCAAACTCGTAAAGGTAATTATGGCGTTGTTTGTCAGTGGTGACCAATCTTCATTCAACCCTTCAAGGTAGAATTGGTAATTCAATCCTTTGTGATTCGCGAGTGAGATCCCATCCAATTCAAAAATCAAGTTGTTCTTAGAAAAAGGCAGATTCAAATGTTTTGGGAAGCCACTCTTGTCCAATTCGCTGTACGTTCCAAAATCGAAGTCCTCATAATTCAACAATATGGTTTTAATTTTGAAACGCGGATTACCTTTATTACTCCCTTCAAGATCAGGGTTAAAACGCATTAAACCTGTTGCTGTACCGAACCAAAAAATTCCTTTTCGGTCGAAGAAACCTGAATTCAAGTTCGTCTCCAAGTTAACCAATCCTTCACTCAAACCGTATCGTACAACCTTCGGTTCTGCACTGTTCAGATTAGAAATAAGAAATAAACCATTGTTCGATCCAACGTATAGTTTTCCGTCTTTATGATTGATGAAATTGATGAAGTTTGATCCGGGATTCTTTCGGAGTTCAATTCGTTTGGTTTTTCCGTTTTTCAATTGATAAAGCCCTGATTCCGTTCCATACCAGATACTCCCATAATTATCGAGCTCTATGGTATAGCACACGTCGTCGACGCTTCCGAAACTGCTAAATTTTCCATCCTTGTATTCAAACAAACCGAGGTTAGAAGAAATCATCAAGGTTTCCCCAATCCGGACGAAATCACGGACAGTCCCAATGTCGATCATGCCGTCGTAACTCAAATTCGTTATTACACCATTTTTATACAATGCTATTCCGTCGTTTCCTCCGATGTACATCTCGCGTGGACCAACCTTATAAAATGAAGTAATCTTCTTTCCAGGCAATCCATCAGCTTCTGTGTAGATTTTGGGTTGATCATTCTGGTCAAGTGATACCATTGAAACCTGCGTCCCGAACCAATTAAAGCCATCTACATTCGGCTGTGATGCCCAAATCAGTGGATGCCCAATATCAATTTGTGTTTTCTTACCACTTCTCGATTCTTTGATCACGCCTCCGTCATACGATCCAAAGTAAAATGAACCGTTCTTAGTTTCAAACCCTGTCAAGAAAAGATCAGAAAAATGCCCCGTTGATCGATCGTAATAGGCAAACTGTTCTCCAGGAAATCGGAACATTCCTTTTCCATCAGAACCCATCCAGATATTCCCGTAATGATCACTAAAAATAGAGCTAATGGCATTATTTACTGGTAAACCAGACACTTCGTTCACGAAACGGCGAATCTTATTATCGGAAACCGTAACGACCGCATCACTCGAATAAATCCAAAGTGTTCCTTTCGCGTCCAGCTCACCACCACTTAATGATTTACCAACTTCCTCACTGGTAAAGTGACTGATCTTATTGGTTTTTAAATCTCGGTAATAGATTCCTTTTTCTTCTGAGATGAAATAAATATAGTCATCATTGACTTCGACACCCGTGTATGAACACTCCAATAAATTTTTGTCGTACTCAAATGTCTTGAGGTCTTTCGTTTTGAGAATTCCAACACCAGTTGCTAGGTACAAGTATTCGCCATAAATCACAGCGCTTCGAACAGACAATGTCAGCAATGAATCCTTCGATTTGTCTCTTGGTAATGGAATTGCCTTAAAGCGATCGTTGACTACTTCATACAGTCCACCTCCTCTGTCCGAGCAAGTGATAATTTTTCCTTTGTACCGAATAATTTGCGAGACGTTTCGTGAAGCGTTGGTACCCGAAAATTTAATGTTGTCAATTCGTCCATTTTCGATGCGTGAAACACCTCCGTCATGACCGACCCAGATTTTTCCATCATTGAAGAACAGGGATTGAATTCGACTATTTAACAGTCCATCCTCAGGCAAAAAAGAAGTAAACTCTTTTCCGTTAAATTTCGCTAAGCCTCCGAGCGTTCCTACCCACAGATAACCATCATCATCTTGACAAAAGGCCGTAACTTGGGTTTGTGGCAATCCCTCTTCGGTGCTATACGATTGAAATACATATTTCTGGCTCATTCCGAAGAAAGGCAGAACTAAGAGTAGACAGGAAAGTAGCTTCTTCATTAATGCTGCTTTAGCATTTTTACGAATTCTGTTACACGATTTCGAGCCACTGGAACGCGAATATTACCCTTAAGTACAGCAAAATGTCCATCCTCGTTCAGGTATTCCTGCAAAATATCTAGATTGATAATGTGCGATTTGTGAACACGCGCAAATCGAGCTGGATCGAGCAAGTTCTCATACACTTTCAGCGTTCGTGTATCGAGGTAGCGTGATCCGTCCTCAAAATAAATCGTTGTGCAATTTCCACTGGCTTCCAAGTGTGTGATCGTATGATCTTCCACAATTTTCAACCCTTTTGTATGACTAATTGCGATTCTATTGGACGGCTTCTTATTTTGAACACTTTTAGACAATTCCTTCAACGAATCGAAATACGTCGAGAAATTCTCAGGCTCTTCTTTATAAGTCTGACTTGTCTCTATGAGACGCTCGACTGCTGCTTTTAACTCATCAATATCGATTGGCTTGAGCAAATAGTAAACGGCACTCGCATTGAAAGCGCGAATGGCATAATCTTTAAACGCCGTTACGAAAACAACTAGGAAATTTTTCTTTTCAACTTCCTCCAAGAGTTCGAATCCTTCCGCTCCAGATGGCATTCGAATATCCAAGAAAACCACATCTGGCTCTGATGACTCGATGATAGCTTTCGCTTGGTCTTTATTTGATGCGTCGCCGATTACCTCAATATCAGGACAGTACTCCTCCAACATCATTGTAAGATTGCGTCTTGCAAACTCCTCATCGTCGACAATTAAAGCTCTTAATTTCATATTTCCTTTAGGTTTTATTTCAACTCG
Organism: Crocinitomicaceae bacterium; assembly: GCA_029252405.1. Classification (GTDB taxonomy): domain Bacteria; phylum Bacteroidota; class Bacteroidia; order Flavobacteriales_D; family Crocinitomicaceae; genus UBA4466. The sequence goes on along the minus strand of JAQXBM010000021.1, from coordinate 86,486 downwards.
ATACACCTAATATACAAATCTATATTACATAGGTAATTTCAAGCGTGTCCGTTTGTTCCAATTAATAATCAGTTAACAAAAATTTAATGACAGTTCACTAAATCCAAGCTACCGTTTAGGTTATTTTTTCGAATGGAGGGAAGGAATGCAGTATCTTAGAGTGTGATTAAACGCTAAATATTACTTCTATGAAAACACATTTACACACAGTACGCGAATCAATTTGGATTTTTAACGACAACGGAAACTAGGTTTCCGTTTTTTTTTGCTTCTACTTTATGAAATCGCTGATCAGATTATTTAGTTGTTCTCTTGCCTCGAAATGAGCCATATGACCAACCTCTTCCAATTCGATGTAATTCGCATCCGAGCCTTTCAATAAATCCCGCATTTGAGCCAATGAAACAATTGGATCTTCCTCTCCTTGGACAATAGTGAAATCCTTCGAATTCTCTCGAACAAAATCCGTGTGATCCGTCCTTCTGCTCATGGCAATAGATGCTTTCGCTATTGAATCTGGTGACATTTCCAGTGCTTCAGCAATTAATCCTTTCACATCCGCGTCGAACTTCTCAGGGTTGACGAACAGATTCGGAATTACTTCGTAAATGAAATGGGATTTGTTCGTTTGAACGATCTCCGCCACGCGTATTCGATCCTTCACTTTTTGCGCTGAATCCGACCAAAAATTGGAATTTAGCAACATTAACTTGCTCAATCGATCATCCAAACGCTTCATTTCCAGGCCAACGTACCCTCCCATTGAATGTCCTACTAAATGGTAGGTCGTTAGTCCGAGTTCATTCATCACTTCGATAACGGATTTCGCCATTTCTTCTATTGAATCGCGCAGCAAATCTGGATCGCTGGACTTTCCGTGACCGGGCAAATCAACCTTGACAACTGGGTATCCAATTGGGATTTGACTATTCTCCCACATGGTTGAAGATTCTAAAAACCCATGCAGAAGAACCAACGGCGTCTCCCCAGAAGCAATGATATTTTTAACGGAATATTTAAGCATGGTATCACAAAAAAGGAGACCGAAGCCTCCTTAATTAATTCTGAATATTTCTTACGAGTTCATCAATGTTTCAATGTGGTCCGCTTCGATCGGAATATCACCCATAAAATTCAATGGAGCACCGGATTCTTGTACCACCAAATCATCTTCCAAGCGAATTCCCAATCCCTCTTTCGGAATGTAAATCCCAGGCTCACATGTAAACACCATACCCGCTTCAATTGGCTCATTGTAGTGACCCAAATCGTGGGTATCCAAACCAATAAAGTGCGATGTTCCGTGCATGAAGTACTTTTTGTATGCTGGCCATTTTGGATCTTGATTTTTGATATCTGTTGCATCAATCAATCCTAATTTCACCAACTCTGCTTCCATGATTAAACCGACTTCTTTGTGGTATTCTGGAATCAACGTTCCCGGAACCAACATTTTCTCAGCTTCTTTCTTCACGTGAAGAACAGCATTGTAAACTGCTCGTTGACGGTCTGTGAATCGTCCATTAACTGGAATCGAACGAGATAAATCAGATGCGTAGTTCGCGTATTCGGCGCCAACATCTAACAAAATAACGTCGCCATCTTTACATTGCTGATTGTTCTCAATATAATGTAAGACGCAAGCGTTTGGTCCAGATGCCACGATTGGCGTGTAAGCAAATCCTTTCGATCGGTTGATCATAAATTCGTGAATCAATTCCGCTTCGATGTCATATTCCCATACTCCAGGTTTCACGAAGCCCAATAGGCGCTCGATCCCTTTTCTGGTGATGTTACAGGCATGCTGCATCAAATCCAATTCGATTGCGTGCTTGACGGCACGAATACTGTGCATGATTGGTGCGCTGCGGAATACTTGATGTGCTGGGTAGTCTTGTTTTACTTTGATATTGAAACGATCATCACGTGTTTGAACAATCGTGCTTGCACGCAAGTGCTCGTTTGTGTTCAGGTAGATTGAATCGACCTCAACCATCATTTGCTTGAAAATCGTATCGAATTGATCGAGCCAATAAACTGTCTTGATTCCAGAAACTTCAAATGCCGCCTCTTTTGTCAATTTTTCACCCTCCCAAACGGCAATATGCTCGTTCGTTTCCTTTAAAAACAGTACTTCACGGTGCGCTTCATTCTTTGCATTTGGAGAAATAACCAAAATGCTTTCCTCTTGATCGACTCCAGACAAGTGAAAAATATCCCTGTGTTGCTCAAAGGGCATCGTGCTGTCTGCGCTGATTGGAAAAATATCATTGGAATTGAATACGGCCAGCGCATTTTTATCCATTCGCTTTACAAAGTTCGCGCGATTCGCTACAAAAAGTTCCTTCTTAATTCGATCGTATTTCATCTTGATTTATTTAAAACATGAAAGTACATTTTTCCGAAGGATTTGCTTTTAAAATGAAAAAATATTCACGCTTTTTATTGATCGTAAATTGTTTACGTTCTACTATCGCATCTTTGACTTAACAAAAACGAAATGATATGAATAAGGCACAAAACAATATCGCAATTTCCTCACTAGTATTTACTTCCAATGACCCTGAGGTATTGGTAAAAGGAAGCATTTCCAGAGGGAAACTATCGTATGAAACAGAATTATTGATCACGCAAACACAATTAAACATGGTTTTGAATCAATTGAGAAAGCAAAACGAATCATTTAGCGTCGACACTTACTTAAAATCGGAGCAAGTTGATCAATACGAACAACTCTATTACGCTGATTTCGGATCGGTTCAAAACACGACAATTGACATCCGACCAATCATAAAAGAGAATCAAATTACGCAGATCAGAGCTTAAAGTGAGGCGAATTAGTGTATCGAACCTCACAAATACGCAACCTTTATTAGAAATTTTCGTAATTTAGTAGACAGCGATTTATTTAGCTAGTCAATATCAGACAGACAAATCGACTAAACTGCAACTATTATGATTAAAAAAGGTTTTATAGCACTCATCGGATTTGGATTCGTATTATCGTCGTGTATTAAGCATGAGGTTATTCCTCCACCGACCCCAATGGCCGATTTATCAGCAAATTTCTCTGGTGTTGTCAACAACACGCAAACGGAATTCACAACGAATGTATTGGGTTATGAAAACACCTCGTACAAAGTAAAGGTGATTCAACCGCCAGGAGGAAACTCAACTGCAGTTTATTACTCTGAAATGCAATCAGCATCTCAAACGCAATCAGTTGCTGTTGGATTGGGTAGCGTGAACTTCGATTCTGGGGTTGCTAGTGATCCACCGCTTGCTTTATTTGAACCATTTTTCCCAGCGAACGATAACCCAGCGTACTCGAATGCAGGAGCTGCTGGTTTTGAAGTAGTGTATACGGATGCAACCAATCGTGAATGGAGAAGTAGCGAAACAAGTAATTACGCTGGAGCAACATCAAGCTTCACTGGAATTCAACTAGAATCAGATGCAACTGGTGATTACTCTAAATTTATCTGCTCGTTCGACTGTTATGTTTACAGCTTGAATCCTGATAGCTTATTACTAATGCCGCCTGTAGCACACGTTGATTCGTTTTTGATTAACGACGCTGTTTACACAGGATGGTTCCAGCGATAGAACAGAACTTCTTAAATCCAATCTAAATGGATGAGCGCATTTGAAATGCAAAAAAGTTTGAAAATAGGGATCATAGGTGATTACAACTTCACCTACAATTCTCACCATGCTACGAATCTAGCAATCGATCATGCGGCGAATTTCCTCGATGTTGAGATTAGTTACTATTGGATCAAACTAAACGAAGTCCTAGAATTTAAAGCACAACAGTTCAATCAATACGATGGATTTTGGATTGCTCCAGGTCCCATCAGAAATGAATTCTTCCTTCACGGAATTCTTCGTGAAATTATCAGTCGTCCCATTCCCGTATTAATTACAGGAGAAGGTTACCGAACATTTATTGACGCCCTGGTAAACACCTATCAGCTCAATCAATCGAATGAAAAATTGGTTTCAGATAATTTAGTGGAAGGTCAACAATTTGAAAAAATCACCGTGGCGCCACATTCGAAGTCATTCATAACATTGTATGAAAATCACTCGAAACTGGAATTGACTTCGAGTCGCTACTCGCTTTACCCTAAATTGATTCAAACCTTAGAAGATGATGTATTGGACATCGAGGCCTACAACCAATTTGAAGATCCTGAGATTATCAGTTTAAAAAATCACTCGTTCTTTGTGGCGTGCAGCTTCTGTCCACAGATTTCATCGACACGTGAATTGCCACATCCGGTCATTTATACCTTCATGAAGGCATGTTTGGCTTTGACTGAAGGAAGTTTGAGTAAGCAGGCGTAATTTACTTTCTTCCAAAATCAGCTGGAATTTCACCCCATACTTTCGTTTCCCATTTCCAAATAGGGTTCTTGAATTTATTCGTCGCTAACCATTTTTCTGCACGAAGAATTAGTTCTTTCACTTCACGACCTGGCTTCGCCTTCGTTCTGCACTTTCCGGCTTTCACCCATCCCATTGCAATTCGAGAATCGGAATAAATTGGCATCTTTTTGAATTTCGGGTCTTTCTCATTCTGAAACAGTGCAAGCGCATGCACGAGTGCTAAAAATTCCCCGATGTTATTCGTTCCACCATTGTACGGCCCTTTTCTAAAAACAGGATTTTCAGGATCAAATGTCCACATGCCCTGATACTCCATGATTCCTGTCATTTCATTACAGGCAGCATCTACCGCTAGGCTCATCTCAACAGGATCACCAATCTTTTCAATCTCAGCTCGACTTAAATCTTGTGTTTTTCTAAAATCCTTTCCTTTATAATTTTCAGGACCTTCCAAAAGCGCTTTCTCAGCCAATACTTGGCTCCCAAAGGTCTTAAAATGATCTCTAGAAATTCCTTTCAACTTCTTTTGGGCCACAGCCCAATCTGTGTAGATTCCAGAATTTTCTCCATCCCAGATCACATAGTACCTTGCTTTCTTCTTTTTAGGTGTCGATACAACCGACTCTGGATTCTTGAATGCTGACTCAGCCTGTTGACGGCTAGGGAAAGACTTATACTTTGCACCCGAAACACCTTGAATCAAGGTTTTCACCTGATCCCAAGACTCAAAAACGCCAGTGCGTTTCCCCTTCCAAACTACGTAGTACTTCTTAGCCATTCTTCGACTTTTGACAAAAATAACTTTAAAAACCTGAGTTTGATCATTCAACAGCATTTGAAACCACTTAAATAAAAACGGAAACTTTTTACAGGTAAATAGTTTCCTTAATCACTTTAATACATATATTTGCCCCATGGATCAGAAAAAAATGGAACTATTAGAGCGCTCCAGTATCGTATTTATGAAGTACGGACTGAAGAGTGTGACGATGGATGACCTCTGCCGAGAAATTGGCGTTTCGAAAAAAACGATCTATAAATACTTCGAGGATAAGAACGATTTGGTGCTTTCCATCATTCAGTTCAAACTGGAAATGGACAAACAGATTTGTGAAACATGTACTACTGGAGCCACAAATGCGATCGACGAGTTGGTGAACATCAGCAGATTTGTAATTGAGCAATTTGCCAACATGAATCCTTCGGTTTTCTTTGATCTGAAAAAGCACTACCCTGTTGCATGGAAGCACATGCATGATCACAAATGGGAATTCGTGCTGAACAACATTCGTGACAACATCATCAGAGGAAAAGAAGAAAATCTCTACAGAGATAATCTGAATCCTGAAATCATTTCAAGGTATTACGTATCTGGAATGGACAATATCATGGATGGAGAAGTATACCCTTATCCGGAATTCAAAACAGAGGAAATCCTAACCGAAGTCTTGCGTTTCCACATCCGTGGTTTGGCCAACGACAACGGAATCAACTATTTAAAAGAACACTTTAATCGTGAGATCAATGAATAAGTCACTAATAATGAGCGCCTTTGTGATGCTCGCAGCGAATGGATGGACGCAAAGTGCCTTCACGCTGGCAGACGCGAAAATTTACGCGCTGGACAACAATCTTTCAGTGAAGAATGCTGAAAACGACAACGAGTATGCGTATCAGCGGTACATCGAAATTCGTGGAATGGGATTGCCTCAGGTAGATTTCCAAGGGTCATTCAGTAACTTTATCAACTTACCAGTACAGGTTGTAGATGCTTCGTTTATCAATCCGAGTGCTCCTGAAGGTTCAACAATTGAATTCGTTGCTGGAACGAAATACTCGTCAGCGGGAACCTTACAAGCAAGCCAGTTGCTATTCAACGGTTCATACATTATTGGATTGAAGGCGGCGAACTACCTTACGAAGTTTCAAGAAACAGCTTCGAACATCACGAAAGAGGATGTTTTATTCAACGTTATTCAAGCCTACCAGCTCACATCGGTAGCAAAGGAAAACATCGCCTTTGTTGATTCCATGGTGTTGATCACGGAGCAATTAATCGACAAGCAAGAGAATTACCTTGAGCTTGGATTGATGAAACAAGAAGATTTTGATCAGTTGAAGTACTCTTTGCTTACGGCTAAAAACTCTCAATTGGCAGCTGAACTTCAGTATAAAAATGCCTTGAGTGTTCTTAAGTACGCGATGGGTTATCCAATCGAACAAAACCTGGAGATTACAGAAAATCCTGATCAACTAATCGCTCAACCTTCTCTAAGCAATGGATCCATTCAAAGTAATTTAACGTACAGTTTGCTTGAGAAACAAGTGACGCTTTCGGAATTGAACATTCAAAACAATCGTTTCCAGAATTTACCGACCTTATCTGCCTTTTTCCAACAGACTTACAACGCGTTCAGAAATGAATTTAATTTCTTCGCAAATGAAAAATGGTACCCTCAAACGCTTTGGGGACTTCAATTGAATGTTCCAATTTTCTCAGGACTTACGAGAAAAGCTGTGACTGCACAATCGCGCATCACATTGATGAATGATCAGAATAAATTGGAGCAAATGGAGCAAACGCTCAAGTTCCAAGTTGATCAAGCTCAAAACAATTTAGAAGGAGCTCGCAGTCAAAATGAAATGCAAAAAGCCAACGTCGCTTTAGCACGATCACTTTACGAAAATGCCATCACCAAAGAGGAAGTTGGGAACGGAAACAGCATCATTGTTACTCAACAATACAACCAATTGATTATGGCACAAGCGCAATACACGGGAACGCTAATCGAACTGTTCCAAGCGCAACTTTCTTTAGATAAAATTTACAACAACATATTACCAAACGAATAAGACAACAACATGAAAACAAGTATCATCGGATTACTCATCGCTCTATTTGGAGCACTTGTATTAGCTTCCTGTGGAGGTGACGCAAGCATGGAAGATTCGCCAAAGGAAGAAGTAAAACTGGACCCAATGGTGACGCTCGACACAGTACGAATGAAATCATTCACACACGAGATTCGTGTTCAGGGGAATGTGGAAACTGACGAAGACATCACTTTGAGTGCAGAAATGGGTGGATTGATCACTCGCATCAACGTGAAAGAGGGACAAACGGTTCGTAAAGGAGCTGTCATCGCAATGGTGGATGCCTCAATTTTATCTTCAAACGTGCAAGAATTGAATACTCAATTGGAGTACGCTCAATACATGTTGGACAAGCAGCTTGAGTTGCAAAAACGTGGTGTAGGTTCAGAGTTCGACTTGGAAACAGCTAAAAACCAAGTGAATTCATTGAAAGCTAGCATGCGCTCGCTGAATACGCAAAGAGGAAAAGCAACAATTCGCGCTCCGTTTACCGGAGTAGTTGACCAAGTATTCGCAAAGAAAGGTCAAATGGCCGGTCCTTCGTCTCCAATCGTTCGATTGGTCAACAACACAAGCGTAGACATCGTTTCTACTATTTCTGAAAAGCACTTTTCGAATGTGAAAGTTGGAACACCAATCAGTGTTTCTTTTCCAAACTATTCTGATACCGTGTTGGAACTCAAAGTGAGCAACGTTGGAAACTACATTGAACCAACAAACAGAACGTTCCGTGTTATGGCAAATATTCCAAACAATAAGACTTTGCTCCCAAATATGTTAGCGGAGGTGAGTATCACCGATATGAACGTTGAGAATGGAATGGTGATTCCATCAAAGAGTATTTTGAAAGATCAGAACAACAACGACTTCATCTTTGTTGCAAGAGTACCTGAGTCTGATGATAAAGCGGATAAAAAATCATCAGGTAAGAAATCAACGAAAAAGAAAGCAGATAAGGGTGCTAACACGTACACTGTTTACCAAATGAATGTTGTCATCATTGAGCGATTCGAAGGTGAGGCATTGATCCAAACGCACAGTGAATTGAGTGCTGGCGCCCTGGTTGTCGTTGAAGGAGCAAGAGGTATTTCGAACGAAGGAACAGTTCGAGCACAATAATCATTTTCATAAACAACTATTATGGAAGAAAAGAAATCTAAAGGATTCGGACTTTCAACGCTAGCCGTTAGAAATAGAAAAACCGTATTCCTCATTGCTGCCATCATCATTTTAGGTGGAATTGGCGCATATCAATCGATGCCGAAAGAGAATTTCCCGGAACTACAGATTCCAGAAATTTACGTTGGTATTGCAAAACCTGGATCTTCTCCGAACTACATGTCAGAGAAAATCGCGAAATCTGTTGAAAAGGAAATTGGCGGAATCAAACTAGTGGACGAAATCAATACGAATTCTGTTCATGGTTATACAACGATTCGTGTCAAGTTTGACTTCAAAATGAGCGTTGATAAAGCCTTACAAAAGGTGAAAGACGCCGTGGATGACGCCAGAACGAAATCTGATTTCCCACAATTACCTGTGGAGCCGAATATTTTTGAGCTCGATCCATCGCAGATGCCGATCATGAACTTGAACCTTCGTGGAAGTAACCCTGCATTGCTGAAGGAAATAGCTGAAGATTTAGAAGACCGAATTGAGGACCTCCAAGAAATTAGTGAGGTAGATATTCGTGGTGTCCAAGAGCAAGAAATGCGCGTGGAAGTCGATCCAATTCGTGCACAAGCCGTAAACGTGACGATCGATGATATTCAAAACGCCATTAGTGCTGAGCACCAAACCATTTCGGGTGGTGAAGTCTTGATGGACGGGATTCGTAAAACGATCAGAATTGAGGGAGAGTTTCAGGATGCTGAAGAACTCGGGCGAATTATCGTAAAGCAGGATGATTTTCTTCCTGTGAAATTGGAAGATGTTGCTGATGTAGCATTTGGTAATGGCGATACTACTTCATACGCACGTGAGTTCGGTGACCCGGTAGTCATGCTTGATGTCAAGAAGCAAGGGGGTGAAAACCTGTTGGATGCATCTGATAAGATTACGGAGATCATTGAGGAAGCAAAAAAAGACGGTACAATTCCGAGCAGCGTAACACTGTCAAAAACGAATGATCAGTCGAACAACACACGCGACATGGTTTCCAACCTGTTGAACTCGATCATCTTCGGAATCATCTTGGTAGTTGGGGTACTCCTCTTCTTCCTTGGATTAAGAAACGCACTGTTTGTTGGGGTCGCGATCCCACTTTCGATGTTGATGTCCTTCTTTATTCTGAATACGATGGGCGTGACACTGAACGTGATGGTTCTCTTCTCGCTTGTACTTGCTCTTGGAATGCTGGTGGATAACGGGATTGTGACCGTCGAGAACATTTATCGTCACATGGCAGAAGGAAAAACACCAACCAAAGCAGTAATTGCAGGTGTTGGAGAAATTGCCATGCCGATTATTGCCTCAACGGCAACCACACTCGCCGCATTTATTCCACTTGCCTTGTGGCCTGGAATTATGGGTGAGTTCATGAAATACTTACCAATTACCTTGATTATTGTATTAGGTTCTTCCCTATTCGTAGCCTTGGTGATCAACCCAGTATTGGCGGCCGTTTACATGCGAGTAACGGATAACAAGCCAAAGAAAAAGAGAGTCATTCGAAACGCGGCAATTGCCATTGGAATTGGAATCGTAATTGCCATTCTCGGTGGATTATCTTTCGGAAACTTCTTGATCATCTTCGGATTAATTAGCCTCTTGAACTTGTTCGTACTGTACCCAGCAACGTTACGTTTCCAAAACGGATTCTTGCCACGATTGGATCGAGGTTACGAACGTTTCTTGAAGTACGCACTAAACGGTAGAAGACCAGGTTGGTTCCTACTTGGAACATTCGGATTACTTGTGTTCTCCATTATTTTGATGTCCGTTGTTCCACCGAAGATTGATTTCTTCCCAGTGAACGAGCCGAATTACACGAACATCTTCATCTCTCACCCAATTGGAACAGATATTACTGTAACCAATGAGACAGCGTTGAAGGTTGAGAAAAAATTGAATGTCATTCTCGATGAATACATGCAAGACTCGCTTGTTGAAGATGATAAGCGATTCATTCAATCAATTATTGCTCAAGTTGGAGAAGGAACAAGTGATCCTGCGCAAGGTGTAACGATGGGGAACACTCCTCACAAAGCCCGTGTAACAGTTAACTTCATCGAATCTCAACACAGAAAAGGCGTTAGCACAATTGATGTACTGAAGAAGATTCAAACTGAATTGAAAGATCAATTTACTGCCGACATTGAAATTACAGCTGCCAAAGATGCTGCTGGTCCACCACAAGGTGCGGCGGTCAGTATCGACGTAACTGGAAAAGGAGACTACCGCGAGTTGATTTTCGAAGCACAGAAAATTAAGGCGTATCTTGACAGTACAGATGTCGAAGGTGTGGAACAGTTGAAACTAAATGTTGAAGCCAACCGCCCTGAAATTCCGATTACAGTAGATAGAGATCAAGTTCGAAAATTGAACGCGTCTACCATGCAAGTCGGTATGGCTATTCGTAAAGCTCTTCTTGGGCAAGATGTAACAACATACACCAAAGGTGAAGAATCATACGATATCGTTGTGAAATTCAATAAATCGAATCGTGAGAGTTTAGATGCCCTCTTGGATCAACGATTGATCTTCAGAAATAACAAAGGTAAATTATTGAACATCCCGGTTCGATCTGTGATTGAAAGTGCTGATGAATCAGCTTCGTATACAGCAGTTGTTCGAAAAGATCAAGTTCCACTGGTGCAAATCACATCGAACGTAACAGAAGGAAGTAACCCAACACAAGTCGTAGATTCCCTTCGAGCGAAGATGAAAGTCTTTGAGGAAAAAGGACGAGTTGGAACAGGATTCAACTACAAATTCTCAGGTCAGCAAGAAGAGCAAGCCAAAGAAATGGCGTTCTTGAGTAAAGCATTGTTGATTGCTGTATTCTTGATTCTGTTGATCATTGTGGCGCAATTCAACTCCTACTCGATGCCTTCGATCATTATGATTACGGTATTACTTTCACTAATTGGAGTATTACTCGGGCTTGTCATATCGCGACAGAACTTCGTAATTATGATGACGATGATTGGTATTATCTCACTCGCAGGAGTCGTGGTGAACAATGCCATTGTACTAATCGATTATACCAACCTCATCCGTAAGCGTAGACGTGAAGAACTCGGATTGGGAGAATACGACATTCTACCTTATCCTGAGATAGTAAAAGCGGCCGTTGAAGGAGGTAAAACGCGTTTGAGACCAGTATTATTGACAGCCATCACAACCATCCTAGGTTTGATCCCGCTGGCAATTGGATTCAATATTGACTTCTTCAGTTTCTTGTCAACTTATGATGCGAAAATTTACTTTGGAGGAGATAACAACATGTTCTTTGCTCCGATGTCATGGGCCATTATTTACGGTCTGACATTCGCAACGTTCTTAACTTTGGTGATCATTCCATCGCTATACTTATTGATGCATAGATTGAAAGTATGGTTGTACAGGATCACGAATTCTAAAATGCGCAGTAACATATAACTGTAGCGTTTACAAATTTCACAGGGGCACTCGTTTTCGGGTGCCCCTTTTTTTGTTCTCATAAAACGAGAATAGATCGATATATCGTGAATTCAGCCAAGAATAAATCTACACCGTTTTACTGCGAGCTTAGCTCAAGAAGACACTTAGCAAATCAAGTATGTCTGAATTACTGTAAAATCCACTATAAGTAAGCGACCTGTAGATGCTTACCTAGGTAAAGATTTCAACTCAGATTTTCTAAATCCCAACAGATAAGCGCATTATTGAAAATTATAATACAAGATACTTGTACTAGATTTTCACATGAAATAATCAATACGACGAGTATTTAACCCTATTCGTCGAATATTCAAGTTTTTTCGTGATAATAGGATTCCAACAATAAATTTCAAAATTCTTCTACGAACGGCTTGATTCCTTCTATAAAAGGCGCTTTTAGCGATTTTTCTTCTCTCCAGTCCTATATAAATGGACGTCAGCCGCGTGATAATCCTCCAATTATCAAAAGATCAAGTTTTGGGATATCTCACAACTCTCCGTATATTTGTACCTGTAAAGATTAGTTAGTATTGATTTATCAAGCTAAAAAATCTTTTTCAGTGAATAGTGGTTAGGTTAGGTTATGTAGAGCGACTCTCCCGAGTCGCTCTACTGTTTTTATAACGTTTCCTAACAGATTACAAGAATTGTCGCCGGATTTCCTGTACTTCCCCACGATAATTGCTCCTGCGCCTGTAGTTGCAAGTTGTTTTCGTTAAATGGTAGTCCGATATCCGAGATGACTTTTTTACAAATGGAAAATGCCCCTTTCTGGGAAAGCGACGCGCCTATGGAAATGGATTTACTTGGCATGATAGTGGAATTGGGTTACTTCTTAAACATACAGAATACGACTCAAATCAATTTAAAAAGTTCTATTTTTAGAGCCATTCACTAACTAATAAATGATATGAAAACTCCTATAATCGCGTTATTGCTAACTCTACTAGTATCTGGGGCAGCTAACGCTCTGAATCCTTCTCGAACGCACAAGCAACTTCCTGATAAATACAACATGAAGTACGAGGCGAAAAAAGTTAAAACGAATGACGGCGAAGCCGAACTCAACACATGGTATTTTGCCGCAAAAAAGAAAACAACCAGCCTGGTGCTCATTGCCCACAATAGTGAAGGAAACATGGCAGACTACTTGAGACGTGTAGACCAATTATTGATTTCACACAATGTTGTAATCTTCGATTACCGCGGATACGGAGAAAGCTCTGAATTCGAAATTGACAATGACATGTATATCTACCCTCACTTCCAAGATGATTTGGAAACGATGATCGATCATTGCCGTAAAGACCACGTTCAAACCTATAATCTCTACGGATGGGGAATTGGAGGTGGACTATCCATTGGAATTGGTTACGGAAGAACTGATATCAAGAAAATTATCGCGGATACGCCTTTCTTAAGCATGGAAGATTTAGAAGAACGTTTCGAATCATGGGATGATCCAATGGAAGTTCCTTTCGCAGGATATGACAAAGCGAATGAAGCATTGACGGCGGTTACCGATGCTCCAGGAAAAAACTTGACTGGCGTGAAGTTGATTGTTGGAAGCAATGATATCATGTTTACAACTGAGGACTACAAGAAATTGCAGAAATCATCAGAAAAAATGATTGACAAAGATATTTATGTGGTTGAGAATCCAGATCGCAAAGATAACTACAAGGTGAATCAAGAAGCGTATGCTAAAGTGATGTTGGAGTTTTTGGAGAGTAAGTAAAGACTCCGACAACACTAAAACATTGAACAGTCGTTAGGTTAACTAGCGGCTGTTTTTTTTGTGCGCAACCTTCCCATTCGACAAGCTCATGGTAAAGGTCGTGCTATCCGCTATATCTCCGACATCTCGATAGCTATCGGATCGTCGGAGGATGCCGCTTCTATCACTTGCGCCGTTCTCGCTTCGAAGAGAAACGATAGTCCGAAAAGTAGTTAATGCAAATTCGGAGACAGCCATCTTTCCATCACGTGCAATTCCATTTCTTTGCGCTCCGCGAGTGATTTCACCTGTTCACCGGTAATCTTTCCAATACCAAAATACTTCGAGTGTGGACTTGCGAAGTACCATCCAGAAACTGCTGCTGTTGGCGTCATGGCTAAACTATCGGTCAACTCAACTCCCGTTGCATTTGTTGCATCGAGTAACTCAAACAAACCAATCTTCTCCGTGTGATCTGGACAAGCTGGATAACCTGGCGCTGGTCGAATTCCCACGTACTTTTCTTTAATCAACTCGTCATTGTCCAAGGATTCATCTTTCGAGTAACCCCAAATATCCGTTCGAACCAATTTGTGACCGTACTCAGCGAAAGCTTCCGCCAAACGATCCGCCAAGGCTTTGATTAAAATCGAATTGTAATCGTCGTGATCTGCTTCGAAAGCTTCTACTTTTGAATCAATTCCAATTCCTGAAGTCACAACAAATCCACCGATGTAATCCTTTTTACCACTATCGACCGGAGCAATGAAATCAGATAGCGCGATGTTCGTAACTCCCGCCGCTTTCTTCGTTTGTTGGCGCATCGCGTGCTGAACTGAAATCTGCTTTGTCTCGTCTTCTGGATCGTAAATGAGGATGTCATCCTCCACCGCATTCGCAGGGAAAATTCCAATAATTCCTTTGTGCTGCAACCAGTTTTCGTTAGCAATGGAATTCAACATCTCCTTTGCATCAGCAAACAATTTTGTTGCCTCCTCACCTACTACCTCATCGTTCAAAATAGCTGGGTACTTCCCATGAAGTTCCCATGTTCGGAAAAACGGTGTCCAATCAATGAATGGAATCAACTCTGCTGTCGTTACTGAGATTTCCTTTCTTCCCAAGAAGTTTGGCTTCGCGATGGATTCTTGTTCCCAATCAATTTGGAATTTATTGGCTCTCGCTTGATCTAAGCTTAACAGTTGTTTCTGCGCACGGTTCTTCGCATGATGCTCGCGAACACGCGAATATTCCGTCTCAATTCCCTTGATGAAATCGGGCTTCTTACTTCCCAATAATTGCTCAACAACCGTTACTGAACGTGATGCATCCAAGACGTGAATCGCTTGATCCTTCGTGAAATGCTCGTCAATTTTAACAGCCGTGTGTACTTTCGAAGTTGTCGCACCACCGATCATCAATGGAATTGACAAGTCCGCGCGCTCCATTTCTTTGGCAACAGTCACCATTTCATCCAGTGAAGGTGTAATCAATCCACTCAGACCAATCACATCGACCTTTTGGGCAATCGCTTCTTCGATAATTTTCTCTGGAGCGACCATTACTCCCATGTCGATTACTTCATAATTGTTGCAACTCAGTACAACACCAACAATGTTCTTTCCGATATCGTGGACATCCCCTTTTACAGTCGCCATCAATACGCGCCCTGCAAATGATTGCTCGCCACCTTTCTCTTCTTCAATAAACGGCAGCAAGTACGCTACTGCTTTCTTCATCACACGCGCCGATTTCACTACCTGTGGCAGGAACATCTTTCCACTTCCAAAAAGATCACCAACGATGTTCATTCCGTCCATTAGCGGACCTTCAATGACTTCAATTGGGCGCTCGAATGTCAGGCGGCACTCCTCTGTATCTTCTTCAATGTAATCCGTGATCCCTTTCACCAAGGCATGCGCTAAACGCTCCTTTACGTTGGTTTCTCTCCACGATAAATCAACCACACGAACTTTACCTTCACCGCTCACGGTTTGAGCGTGTTCTAATAATCGTTCAGTAGCATCATCACGACGGTTCAACAATACATCTTCAATGTATTCAAGCAATTGTTTGTCGATATCATCGTATACTTCCAACATCGATGGATTCACAATTCCCATGTCCATTCCATTCTGGATGGCGTGGTACAAAAACGCAGCATGCATCGCTTCACGAACGACGTTGTTCCCTCTAAACGAAAACGATACGTTCGATACTCCACCACTCACGTGCGCTCCAGGAAGATTCTCACGAATCCACTTTGTCGCTCTGAAAAAATCGAGGGCGTTGTTATTGTGCTCTTCCATTCCCGTTGCAACAGGAAAAATGTTTGGATCGAAGATGATGTCTTCTTTTGGAAACTTGACTTTATCCACCAAAACGCGGTACGAACGCTCGCAAATTTCTATTCTTCTTTCGTAACTGTCCGCCTGACCGTCTTCATCAAACGCCATGACGATTACTGCTGCTCCGTAACGTTTAATTTTAGTCGCGTATTCCACGAATTGCTCTTCACCCTCTTTCAACGAAATCGAGTTCACGACTCCTTTTCCTTGGACACATTTCAATCCTGCTTCAATGATTTCCCATTTCGAACTATCAATCATCACAGGAACTCTTGCGATGTCTGGCTCAGCAGCAATCAAATTTAAGAAACGAACCATGGCTTCTTTCCCATCGATCATTCCTTCATCCATGTTGATATCAATGATTTGTGCACCACCCTCAACCTGCTCACGCGCTACACTCAAGGCTTCATCGAACAATTCTTCCTTGATCAAACGCAAAAATTTACGCGATCCTGTTACATTCGTTCGCTCACCAACATTTACAAAATTCGTTTCTGGGGTAACAATCAAAGGCTCTAAGCCCGAAAGTTTCAACGTTGCATTACTATTCGACATCTACTAATTGCTTTCGAGGTGTGTAATTGGCAGATAAATCTGCGATCGCTTTGATGTGATCAGGAGTGGTTCCACAGCATCCTCCGATGATGTTTACCAATCCTTCATCTAAAAATTCTTTGATTTGAGCAGCCATCAACTCAGGTGTTTCATCGTACTCGCCAAATTCGTTGGGTAATCCCGCATTTGGATGGGCACTCACATTGAACGGTGCTTTTTTATTGAGTACTTGCAAATAAGGTCGCATCATGGAAGCTCCAAGTGCACAATTCAACCCTACACTGAGTAAATTCATGTGGGAAATTGAGATCAAAAATGCCTCTGTTGTCTGCCCCGTTAATGTTCGTCCACTTTGATCGGTAATCGTTCCTGAAACCATGATCGGTAAGTCGAGTTCGCGTTCGGTCAACACCTCATCAATAGCAAACAGCGCCGCTTTCGCATTCAGCGTATCGAATACCGTTTCAACGAGTAATAAGTCCACTCCGCCATCAATCAACGCATTTGCCTGTTGTTTGTAAGCCGTTACCAATTCATCAAAGGAAATCGCTCTGAATCCTGGATCGTTTACGTCGGGTGATATCGAAGCTGTTCTGTTCGTTGGCCCCATTGATCCGGCAACAAATCGCGGTTTGTGTGGCTCACGAGCCGTGAATTCATCCGCTACTTCGCGGGCAATCTTCGCACTGTGAAAGTTGATATCGTACACCGCCGATTCCAATCCGTAATCTGCTTGGGCGATAGTTGTACCCGAAAAGGTATTCGTTTCAGCGATATCTGCACCTGCTTCAAAATAAACGGAATGAATTTCCTTTATAATTTCGGGCTGCGTCAACGACAATAAATCATTGTTCCCCTTCAAAGAAGAAGGGTGATCTTCAAACCAATTTGTGCGGAAATGTTCTTCTTCCAGCGTGTGACGCTGAATCATCGTTCCCATTGCACCATCAAGCACAAGAATTCGTTCTTGGAGTATTTCCTGTATGCGATTCATCTATATAATATTGTTTGAAGAAAAGTGAGAAAAACTCACACAACTTATCTTTTTCGCCTGAGGACGAATCGGAATTGGCACCTTTCTCAATGATGATCATTGAAGAGGTTGCCAAGGTTTCAAAGGGCCTATCCCTCCACCTTTCTTCATAAGTTTATTTCAAAAGAACTGACACAAAGATAATAGGAATATTGCTAGTATCAAGTATTGTTTGGGATGACCTTGAAATATTGGTTTCGCGTTTTTTAGTTTAATGTTTATCCATTGTGCTTTTTAACTGTAAAGGGCGTAAAGGTTCAAAGCATAGGTTTGGGTTGATGTTGGCTCTATACAAATCGCTAGATTTCCAAATATGTCGTATTTTGGGGCTATGAGAATGATACTACTCTTTGTGATCTGCGTAATCTCCTTCAACGCTTCATCGCAAACCCTTACCGAATCGAATTTACCCATCGTGATTATCACTACTGAGAACGGTGTTCCCATTGAAGATGACCCCCGCGTGATTGCGCACATGGGCGTGATCGATAATGGACCGGGAGTGCAGAATTATGTCACTGATCCCTACACGAATTACGATGGACGCATTGAAATTGAAATTCGTGGATCGACTTCGCAGCAATATCCGAAGAAGGGGTATGGATTAGAAACGCAAGACAGTTTGGGAATGAATGCACAGGTCGCATTGCTCGGAATGGGCGTAGAAAACGATTGGATTCTCTACGGACCTTACCCCGACAAAACGCTCATTCGAAATGTTTTGACCTTTGATTTAGCTCGAAAAATGGGACATTACGCTTCCGATACGCGCTATTGTGAATTGGTCATCAACGGAGATTATCGAGGTATTTATGTGATGATGGAACGCATCAAGCGCGACAACGACCGCGTTGACATTGAAGATGTTCACATACCGAATCAATGGAACGATACACTGACCGGGGGGTACATTGTCAAGGTCGACAAATTGACGGGAGACGTTCAATATTCGTGGGGATCGAACTACGACAGCGAAGTGGTGTTTCAATTCCATGATCCTGAATACGATGAAATGAATTCCTTGCAAGCTTCGTACATGGAAGATTTCATAGGTGAATTTGAAGACGTTATTTACGGACCCAATTTCAACGACCCTACAAACGGCTGGCCGAAGTACATCGATCACACATCGTTTTTTGATTTCTTCATCCTTCAGGAATTGGGAAGAACAGTTGACGGGTATCGATCGAGTTCGTTTTTGTTCAAGGATAAAAACACCTTTAACTGGGAGGCGAAATTGCATGCTGGACCGATGTGGGACTTTAACCTTTCCTTCGGAAACGCCGATTATTGCGACGCCGAAATCACAACAGGTTGGCAATTTGACTTTGATCAAATCTGTAATTTCAGTACGGAAATTCCTTTTTGGTGGGAACGACTTCTGGACGATCCCGGATACGCCAATGGACTGAAATGTCGTTGGGAAGAATTGCGTCAAGGGCCGCTTAAAACATCAAATATTCATGCATTTATTGATTCAGTTGCGAACCATTTGACCGTGGCTAGAATTCGAAATTTCCAGCGCTGGCCGATCATTGGAGTCTATGTGAATTGGAACGGATTTGTGGGTCAAACCTACAATCAAGACTTGAATTTTTTGAAAGATTACATCGAAGACCGCGCGATTTGGATGGACAACAATATGCCTGGCGATTGTTCGCTTTCAACGGAAACAATTGAACCAGATCCTGTTTACCACAGAGTTTGGCCGAATCCATTTGATGATCAGTTTTCTATTGGGTTCTCACTCTTCCAAGAAGGAGAGGTCAGTATCGAACTGATAGATTTGTCTGGAAGAATTATCCATGTTGAGGATCTAGGATTTAAAACTGGAGGTGCACACGCGACCAACATCAATTCATCCGCGCTGAATTCTGGAAATTACATCTATTCGATTAAGTGCGAAGGGAAAACGATTTACACTGGAAAATTGATCAAGGAATAAGATGAAAATGCTCAAAAGCTTTCGAGATGCCTTCAAAGGAATTGGGATTTTGATTCGATCGGAACGAAACTTTCAAATCCACGCAGTCGCTTTTGCTCTATCATTGGGAGCAGGGTTTTATTTTGACATCAGACAAGGTGAATTTATTATCATTATACTCGTTTCGGCTTTGGTGTTCGCATTGGAAGGAGTAAATACGGCGATCGAAAAGCTCTGCGATGAAGTCACAGAAGAACGAAAGGAGTCCATCCGAAAGATCAAGGATGTTGCCGCAGGGGCTGTTTTAGTTGGTGCGATTTTTGCCATAATTATTGGGGTGATAATTTTCTATCCTTATGTTCAGAGTGAAAACCAATTGACACAATAGCCATTCAGGGCTTTTAGTTTTTTTTATTTTAGAGGAGTTCGTTAACAACATCTTCATTTAAACACACAATATCATTCTAATATTCAATGTAATTTAGCGTCTCCCACATAAATTTAATCCAATTTTTATGCAGCTGCACACTGAAATACTTCTCGATTTTAGTAAAAAAATTTGTCCGCGTTTCTTGCCACACCAATTCATGAGTTAAACGTCATTTTTTGAAGATCAATGCGTCTGGCTAGAAGAACGAAAATGGCTATCAACATTTTCTTTGCGTTAAGCATTCAACAATAAATTTTTCCAACTGCGCTCAACTTTTCTTCAAATCTTTGGCGTATCTATACCCAGGCAGTTCAGCAATGTACCACACATCATTGATTATAAAGAGATTAATGAACTAGGTTTTTCCAAGATACCCCTTATTTTTCGCAACCTTATTGTTATTCGTCAACATGTCGATCAAAAATGAATTCACAGTATTCTATCGACCGATTCATATATACTCAGACCTCCATTTATCTGCTCCCTTATTTGAGAACAGTATTGGAGATGACCAAATCTGGTCTTTTGATATTCAAGACAAAACATTTTTTTTTGGGAGTAAAAAGCAATTTAAAAATGGAAAATAGTTTTAACCTTCAGTTTTAGTGAAACTAACATTTAAAACTTCAATCAATTTATTTTCCATCTTGCATTTAGTTAAGAACTAAATGCAGAACTTCTAGTAAAAAAGATTAATTTTGATCGACTTTTAGGCTTTTTGACAAATCGAAGAAAAAAGCTATCCTCAACTTTAATCTAAAAAACACTCCATGAAATATTTAACTCTCTTTTTTTGTTTTATCTTATCGAGCTCAGTCCTATTTGCCCAAGCAGAAGATGATTTGATAAAAAATGGGGTCAACCTGGTCTCTAACTCTTCAAAGGAGTATGAAAACTTTGATTACATAGAAATTATTAATGCATCACAAACTAGTGGACAACGCGATTATAGTGCTTTTATTATTTCTTTTGCTGATGGCTACCTCACACACATTACAGATGACGTAGCGCAAATGTACTTAATTACTGACGTGACAGTGGAAGGGAATATTTACTTCATACAAACTCTCTCTGGTCTTAGTGGTAACACTTACAATTATCTTCTCACAGATGAGCCAGACGACTTTACCTTTACCCAACTTTATGAAATGTATGAAGATGGTACGTCCGATGGATTGATTTATACAGACCTGAAAAGGAAAGAGTTCAACTCTTTTAAGAACTACTAAGAATTCAAATTCTTGTGCTGTAAAGCACCTTTTCTCTTTCTTGCTTGACAATAAATGTTGTTCTTGTAAAAGAAGCATGCAAGCAACAATGTTTGTCTCTACAAAATGATGACTCACGATTTACACAAATATCTCTGTACTTAAAAGTTGTACGTATGATCATCAAATGAAACTCCATATTTCGATCATTATGCTCCATCAATCACTTGTAAGCGGCTCCTAAAAAAAATGAATGATCTTGCAAAGAATCTTGATCCCCCGATTTTTCAAGTCTCAATTGATACGCTGGCCTGAACAGTATCAGTTATAAAAATTAGATGATAGCGCGATTAATAAAGTTTTCTTGAAGAAGAATTATGACTTTTTCGTCAGCCATTCGGTTTTAATCACGTAGTAAACTTCCATCCCAACCGCTTTTTTTTGCGTTAGAGATATAAAAGGAAAGCTTGCAGATTTCTTTTAGAAGGCTGGAACTTGGAATGTTAGCCCGACGCTGTGCAAGCGCAGGAAGCAACAGGGTAACGCCCAATTTTTCTTAGGGAATAATCTGACTGTTCAAATCACCTATGTAATTCAACATCTTTTCCTGTCCGAATTTCGATTCTGAAGAGGTCGTGAAGAGCGGCGGCAACTCAGCCCAATACTTGAGCATTTCCTTGCGGTATTTCGCCATGTTCTTCTGAAGTTGTGTACTTGAGAGTTTATCGATCTTGGTAAACACCATTGAGAATGGCAATTCTTTCTCACCACACCAATTCATGAATTCAAGGTCGATTTTTTGAGGTTCCAGGCGGCTGTCGAGCAAAACGAAAATCGTAACCAGCGACTTACTGTTGGTCAAATATTCAACAATGAACTTCTCCCATTTCGCACGACTTTGCTTTGAAGCTTTGGCGTAACCATACCCTGGCAAATCGACAATGTACCACTCATCGTTGATGACAAAGTGATTGATCAACTGTGTTTTCCCAGGTTTCCCTGAAGTCTTTGCCAGTTTTTTGTGATTCGTCAACATGTTGATCAAAGATGATTTTCCAACGTTGGAACGACCGATAAATGCATACTCTGGTTTCCCGTCTGTAGGGCCTTTTTTGTAGTCTGTATTGGAAATTACGAATTCCGCTGTTTTGATCTTCATGTTGAGAATTTGTGCAAAGATATGGATTTCGATCGGGGTTCGGCTCCAATTTCGATCCGCATCTCGGCTCTGCTGGATGTCCGCCTAACCCTCGTGGTTCTATTTGCTCCGAGGGGTGAGCGGAGCCGAACCCCGATCAGCGGATTTATAAAAGTCCTCGGTAGGTTGCTCTCTATATTCTCCTATATTTAGCATTTACCGTAATAAACAAAACTATTTATGAGCGATTCTACAAAAACGCCAGCAATCATCGTGATCCGTCACGGAGAAGACATGCCAGACGACGCAAATGGTCACGCTGAAAACACGCCTTGCGATAACACATATTCCTTTCCCGGATTCCCTGGTTCAGGAGGGAAACCAGATTTCAAAAACAATGTTGTTCCCGCAGGACAAATCCGGTTGTACCGATTGAGTTTAAGTAATGCCGAAAAGCATAAGCCCAACAAGCCTTATGGAGAAGCACAAGCTGCTGCGCTTGCTAAAGCGATGCCCGACTGGTTACTCAACACAATGAATATTGCCCCAATCACACACATGATTGTGAAACGACCGTACGGTCAAAGCGATACAACGAACCCCTTTCAAACCTCTTGGCAATTTGCCGATTGGATTCAAAAAAATCAGAAAGATTTACGACCAAATGGAGCAGATATAACATTTGATCTGCCAACTCAACCAACAGAAGATGGCGGTAAAGTAAAGCGTCTTCCTTTCAATGTTGCGGATTTAATGAAGAATCCGAATTCCACGTTTATCTGCTGGGATCGCCAAGGACTTTGGGCGAAGTCTAGTGAAGACAAAGGAGATTTTATCCTGAAATCCCTCTGCAGAGAAGAAGATCACGGCAAACTCATTAGTCCAGTAAAAGGACAAACTATTTATGTCTTCACCAACCCTAATTCGGATGGGAAGTACGCATTGGATAAGTTGCATAATTTGAGCCTAGACAATGGCGGATCCATTTCTTAAGAAAATCTTCCGTAAATTGAAGTTCTCGCAACGTTGACTACGTTTCGTCTACTTTATAGGATGAAAATATTACTCCACATATTTGTGCTATTGCTAGTTTCTCTTCAAGGAAATAATGCGCGAGCACAATCTTTTGTCAATGGAGATTTGGATGGAATTGTGAACTTCGATATTGCTCCAACGGGTTGGTTGCAAATTCCACAAACAGATCCTGCCTGCCAAGCGCTTCCATCCGCGTTGCAAGCGACCACAGATTTAGTCGACAGCACAGGACCAAATGTTACAGGTGGCGTTGCTGGAATCGCTCAGAGTGGGACAACTTTTACCTCAGGGCTCCACGCTGGCAATACTTCTTCCAACCTTCTCTGGCACGAAGGAATCAAGCAAGACGTCAGTGGTTTCGTTATCGGAGCGACCTATGAAATTAGTCTCTATCAAACAGTTTTAAAGCAAGAGAATTGTTTGGATCAATCGGGATCGTGGCGTGTTTATTTGGACGATATTCTTATTGAAACAACCACCCCAACAACAAGCGCATTGGCGTTCGATGATCTAAATCTAATCTGGGAAAATCGCATTGTCTCTTTCACGGCGACTTCTACTTCCCACACGATAAAATTCATCTCTTGGGATGATGATGCCAATATTCAAACCTCTTACACTGACATCACAGGCGCCCTGAGAATGGGAATTGATAACATCAGTTTTATCCTCCCAAATCCCGATCCGCCCTTTGTGCATTTAGGTCCTGACACACTACTTTGCTTGGGTAGCTCCCTGGTACTCGATACGACCTCGCCGAATTCAACTTATCTCTGGCAAGACAATTCAACCAATCCGACTTTCACGGTAAATCAAGCTGGGACTTATTGGGTAGATGTGAGCAATCCGTTTGGAACGACACGCGATTCGATCACCGTAAACTACGATTCCATTCCAACTGTTTCTTTGGAAAATTACACGATTGGTTGTCCACCAGAACCGATCGTTCTGAATGCAATATCGATTCCAAGCGCGACTTATTTATGGCAAGACAACTCCACAAGTTCGAGCTACACGGCAAAGGAAGTGGGCGTTTACACGGTCACAGTCAGTAATATCTGCGGAAGCAATTCTGCCTCATCGATCATCACCGCTGAGAACTGTGAATATCAACTGGTAATGCCGAATGTATTTACGCCCAACGGGGACAATACTAATGAGTTTTTTACGCCCGTTTTCGAGCAAGGTATTAGTGAAGTAGAATTCTTGATCCTAAATCGTTGGGGCGAGGTCGTTTTCACATCCTCTGAATTATCGCCTGGTTGGAATGGTGAACACAATGGCATCCCGTGTTCAGCAGGTGTGTATTTTTGGAAAGTTCATGCGCAAGATTTCGAGGGCAGTAGTTTTACTACCCACGGAAATCTTCACTTAATTCGATGATTACTGAACTTCGTAAACGCGCTTCACAGAACCGTCGCTGTAAACGTAGATCAACGGTGTGTTCGGTGTAAATTTCACTTCTCTTCCCATGAGGTCAAGAATCTGAACCAATTCCGCTCCATTCGGGTTAAGTTCACTTAAACTTGCTCCTCCTGTTGAGTATTCAACAGTCACTCGAAGGTAAGGATCACCTGGGTAAGGAAGGTTATCAATTTGATTGATAATACCAGAACCCGCATAATCAACTAGGAAAGTATTCAACCCACCAGCATTGTAGCTTGCAGGATCGAGAACCCATGAAAGCATTGGTCCTTGTTCGCAATCTACGACAATTCCTGGATCCACCATGTTACTTGAAGTTCCATTGAGTGTTGTAGGACGATCAGAAACCGTAAAGTTGTACGAGAACGATAGATCGACCACGACTGAAGTTGCCGTTCCGGTGTTTGTACTTGTCCAAGTTCCACCCCACATGTTTCCTCCAGAGATCATTTTCGCCTCTTCAACTGTGAATGGTGCAGTACAGATGTCTCCTGATGTAAGTTCTAATCCAATAAGTGAATCAAAAACGAGATCGTAAGTAACGGTTTGTGCTTGAGAATAATTTGCAGCTCCAAAAAGTACAAGTGTAGAAAGTAAAAGTGTCTTCATATTTAGTTAGATTGTTTTGACACAAATTACGAAAAAAAATGATTCTATTAATCGAGTTACTCCTTGAGCTTCTTCAGAATATTTGTCGTTGAAAACCCTTCAACCAATGGAATAGCGACTACTTCACCCCCGTTTGCTTTAACGATATCCGAACCAACGATGTACTTTTTTGAAGTGGAATCTGTCTCGTTTGGGTCGTAATCCGCACCTTTCGCTAGCACGTTTGGTTTCAGTTCACGAATTAAGTCGATTGGTGTATCATCATCAAAAAAGACGATTAAATCAACACAACTTAATGCTGCTAAAACAGTAGCTCGAGCATCTTCATTATTGATTGGGCGATCATCTCCTTTTCCAAGTCGTTTAACGGAAGCGTCCGTATTCAATCCTAAAATTAAACGATTACCGCGCTCTGCTGTTTGGGCAAGATAAGTCACGTGGCCTTTATGAAGAATATCGAAACAGCCATTCGTGAATACTACCTTTTGCGAAGAGAGTTTCCAAATTTCAATTTGTTGTATTGCTTCTTCGAGGGTGGCAATTTTGGCTCCGAGGTAATCTGTTCTATTGATCATTTTTTGCTTCTGCCGTCTGTTTGGGTTGACGTTGAATTAAAAATAAAGATAATAATCCAAGTACGACCAACAATCCGGTTTGTGTCACCCACATGAAAGCTCCAAAAGCTTTGAAGTCATATCCGTAAGCGGCCAGCGCTCCTGTGATCCAAAGTGGGTACAATCCAAGTCCTCCCGGTGTAGCGCCGATTGCTGCTGCTCCAACTACGAAGGCGGCGAACACCAATCCAATTGGCATGTCGGCCGTTTGAGGAAAGGCTTGAGCTGACACCCAAATCATACCAACATAACATGTCCAGATGAAAACCGTATGACCAATAAAGGCCCATTTCTTTTTCATTGTCCAGATGGCTTTTAGTCCTTCCCAGAAACCAAGTAGTTTTTCGTTGACGAATTTCTTTACTTTTTGATTTTTCAAATAGATAATCAATCCGATGATTCCAAGAATGAACATCCCTCCCAAAATGTACCAAATCAAGTAACTGGGCTCACCATCTCTTTCGGTGATATTTTGGATTTCATCGGCATTCACTTGAAGTAAACCTGAAATGAAAAAGACGATCGCGAACATCATCAAGTCAATTACGCGCTCAGCAACAATAGTTGCGAACCCTTTCTCGAATGGAATATCTTCGTAAGTCGCCATCAACCCTGCACGGGCAACCTCACCAGAACGCGGCACAGTATAATTAATGATATACCCTGACATCACTGCGTGATAGGAATTGATCAATTTGGGTTTATACCCCATTGGTTCGAGCACAAACAGCCAGCGATATGCTCGGCTGAAGTGGCTCAAGAAAGCAAGAATCAAACTTAACACAACCCAGAAGTAATTAGCGTCTCGAAACGAATCTTTGATATCCGTAATGTCCTTATCACTCAACCCGGCAATAAAATACCAAGTCAGGTAAAGTCCAATTCCAATCGGAACGACAATTTTTAAAATTTTAATGAGTTGATCTTTCAAAAGACTAATCGATTAAGTTCGTCTCTTCATTTGGGAATACCAACGTCGGCTTAAACGACTTCGCTTCCTCGAAATCCATCATTCCGTATCCGATGATGATCACGATATCACCAGGTGCAACTCTTCGCGCCGCTGGACCATTCAAACAAATAGTACCCGATTTTGGTTCACCTTTGATCGCGTATGTTTCAATTCGTTCTCCGTTGTTCACGTTCACGATTTGAACACGCTCTCCTTCAATGATATTTGATGCTTCCATCAACGCTTCATCAATGGTGATACTTCCAATATAGTTGAGATCCGCTTGAGTTACTTTAACTCTATGGATTTTTGATTTTACGACCGTTACTAACATGCTGTTCGTTTAATTCGGGACAAAAATACGCTATTTTTCCTCAAAGGGAACGAGTTGGATATTATCTAGCAGTCGAACTTCTCCTGCATAAGCGACAATACAGGCATGCGCTCCAGGAACCCATTTCGTATCCAAGCGTTTCAAGCTATTGGGATGAATGATTTCCAAGTATTCCAATTCGAGGTTTCCATCTCTGAAAAATTGCTTCGCTTTCTTCCACGCTTTTATCGGTGGATACTTATCAACGATTGATTTCAAGAAGTTGAGCGTTTGACTAATGATCAAGGCTTCTTCTTTTTGTTGTTCTGTCAATCTTACATTTCTGCTACTGCTTGCCAACCCGCTTTCTTCCCGAATGATATCGCACACAACTATTTCAACTGGTGTTTTTGTGACCTTCACCATGTGTTGAATAACCGCTACTTGTTGGAAGTCCTTCATTCCAAAATAAGCGCGATTAGGTTTCACAATATCAAAAAAGCGCTTACAGACGTTCATTACACCATCAAAATGTCCTGGTCGAAATTCACCTTCCATGGTTTCTCCCAATTTGCCTAAATCGATGTTAAGCTTCTCGTAATTCTTTGGGTAAACGGTTTCCACTTCTGGGGCAAACACCACGATATCTCCCGCTTCATTGAGCAACTCAATGTCCTTTTCGAGCATGCGCGGGTATTTCTTTAAATCATCGGGATTGTTGAATTGCGTTGGGTTTACAAAGATACTCACGACCACAATATCGTTTTCTTCAAGCGCTTGTTTCACCAAAGCAATGTGCCCATGATGCAAAGCGCCCATGGTTGGAAAGAATCCAATTGATGAATTTTCGCTGTCTTTATGCAATCTCTTTTGCAGTGACTTGACGCTTGTAAAAACTTCTGAATCCCCCATTTTCAACACTTTAAAGGAGAACAAAACTATCCGTTTTTGTTGAGTTTCCGCTTTTTTTTCTATATTTTTGTAAAGTTTTTATCAATAAATTTTTTCATGGAGAAGAAGAAAGTACTATTTATCTCACAAGAGATATCACCATTTTTACCTAAATCAGAGATTTCTACAACGGCTAGAAATTTGGCGCAGGGGATACAAGAAGCGGGGAAAGAGATTCGGGTTTTTATGCCGAGATTTGGAGTGATCAACGAAAGAAGACACCAACTTCACGAAGTAATTAGACTTTCCGGAATGAACATGATTATTGATGACAACGATCATCCATTAATCATCAAAGTAGCGTCAATTTCTGCTGCGAGAATGCAAGTGTACTTTATTGACAACGATGAGTTCTTCAAACGTAAGAATACTGTTGTGGATGATGAGAAAAAAGAGCACGCTGACAATGACGAACGTTCAATGTTCTTCAACAGAGGTGTTTTGGAAACAGTTAAGAAATTAGGATGGCAACCAGACGTGATTCACTGTAGTGGATGGATGACTTCTTTGATGCCAATGTATATCAAGAATTTATACAAAGACGACCCGCATTTCGCGAACACAAAAGTGGTTTACCACATGTACAACGAAGGGTTTAACAATAATTGGGACAGCCGATTTTCGGAAAAACTTAAATTTGACGGGTTCTCTGATGATGTCATCGCTGATCTCACAGATGCTTCACTTGAATCAATTTCTAAGTCTGCGGCAAAATATGCTGACGGAATTAGCGTTGGAAGTGAAGAACTAAGTCCTGAGCTCCGTTCAATTTTTGATAGCGCCGAGTGTGCTAAATTGGATTGGGTTGCCGAAGAGCATCAAGTGAAAGAGACTTCAGAGTTCTTAGACAAGATAATTGAAGCAGAAGTCCTCATATAATATGACTAAAAAACATTCGTTTACGTGGCGGAAAAGCATTGTCTTTTCCGCTACTTTTTTGTTTATCGCTCTCGTTAGCGTTTCATGCAAAAAGAAAGAAAACCTCATTGGTACAAATACGATCGATCAGAATGATCTGTTGTCGTCCAATGGACAGGATACCTTCCAGTTAGTAACCTATACTTTCAAAGAGGATTCTACCATTACTAAAGACAATGTCGTTTCTCTTTTAGGTTCTTATAACGACCCTACATTTGGACCTGTCAACGCGGAAATCTTCTCGCAACTTCATATTCAGTCTTTATCACCTGATTTTGGCGACCTTACAACTGTAGTAGTTGATTCATTCGTTCTCGGATTGGTTTATTCTGGATTCTATGGCGAAACGGGAGACCAGATCATTGAGGTATTTGAAATTGACGATGCGGATGGAATTAGCAACGAAGACGATTCCCTTTATTACCAATTTAGTACTGTTTCGAGTGATCAAGCAACAGATTGGGTAGACCCAAATTATTCAACTGTGAGCATGAACCCAGATGACATCACAATCATTGATGGTGTTGAAGTTCCTTCTCAGTTGCGAATTCACTTGGATACAAACCGAGCGAAAACATTCATGCAAGATGCGGCCTTGTTGCCCACTTCATTTGAATCAATTGAGGCCTTTTCAGATTACTTTAAAGGATTGCACATCAGAACCGCGAATGGAGTCCAAGCGCAAGGAGAAGGTGGTGCGTTTTATTTCAGTTTGAAGGCGGCATCGTCTAAAATGACCATCTACTACACGCAAGATGGCGAGGCGAAAACATATGACTTTTACATAAATGGTGAGACTCCTCACTTCAACCATGTTGATATGGACATCAGCATGACGCGTGTTCAAGACGTTATTGATAATCCAGATCAAGGTCAACAAGAGTTTTATGCGCAGGCATTCAACACTCGTGCAGCAATAGAAATGCCAACGATCACTGACATTCCTGCCAATGCGATTTTGCATTCAGCTGTCATGAATTTGAGCGTTTCGCACCAAACGGGAGTTGAATTTGAACCGGCTGGAGCCATGACCGTGTTGCGAGAAGATCCAGATTCACCTGGACAATACATTGCACTTGGTAATGCTGTTTACAGCAGTGTCAACAAACGCTACTCATTTGATTTACGATTCCATGTTCAGCGAATCTTAAACGGAGAACTTGAAAACACTCCGCTCATTTTAGCGCCGTTATTCTTTAACTCTTCGGCCGATCGTATTATATTCAACGGACCTGAGACGATAAACAAAGTAAAACCGTCTTTGCGTATCCTTTATACCGAATTCTAAATATCTTATTATGTGTGGAATTGTTGCCTACATTGGTCAAAAAGAAGCCTATCCAATTATCGTTAAAGGACTCAAGCGATTAGAATATCGCGGGTATGACAGTGCTGGAATTGCATTGTACAACGAGGATGGACTGAACATTTACAAAAAGCAAGGGAAAGTTGCCAATCTAGAAGAATACGCTTCTGGTAAGAATACTTCAGGATCAATTGGAATTGGACACACACGTTGGGCAACTCACGGCGAACCGAATGACATTAATGCTCACCCACACGCTTCTCAAGCGGAAGATATCGCCATTATCCACAACGGAATTATTGAGAATTACGATTCAATCAAGCAGGAATTACTGAACAAAGGATACGAATTCAAAAGTGATACGGATACAGAAGTATTGTGTTATTTAATTGATGATATCCGCACAAAAACCGGATCGAAACTCGGCGAATCTGTACGTTTGGCACTACAACAAGTTGTTGGAGCTTATGCGCTTGTGGTAATGTCGAAAAATGAACCAGACAAATTGATCGCTGCACGAAAAAGTAGCCCATTGGTTGTTGGAATTGGAACAGAAGGTGATTTCTACCTTGCATCTGATGCGACACCAATCGTTGAATACACGAAGCAAGTTGTTTACATGAACGACGAAGAAATTGCTGTGATTAAGCGAGGTGAAGATTTGAAATTATACAGCATCGACGATATCGAGAAAACGCCTTACATTCAAGAATTGGAGCTTCACTTGGAAGCTCTTGAAAAAGGTGGATACGAGCACTTCATGTTGAAGGAAATTCACGAACAACCTCGATCGATTGAGGATTGTTTCCGTGGTCGACTCAATGCTGAAAAAGGGTGGGTGGCTCTTGGTGGAATCAAAGATTACGAGCAGAAAATCATTAATGCGCCACGTGTAATTATGATTGCCTGTGGAACTTCATGGCACGCCTGCCTCGTTGGTGAGTACCTGTTTGAAGATTTGGCGCGAATCAATGTGGAAGTCGAGTATGCAAGTGAGTTCCGATACAGAAACCCTATCATAAGTGAAGATGACATTGTGATTGCCGTTTCTCAATCTGGTGAAACTGCGGATACTTTGGCAGCACTTGAATTGGCAAAATCAAAAGGAGCAACAATCCTTGGAATTTGTAACGTAGTTGGTTCTTCCATTTCACGAATTACAGACGCTGGATCATACACACACGCAGGACCAGAAATTGGTGTTGCCTCAACAAAAGCATTCACGGCTCAAGTAACAGTTCTTACTTTGATGGCACTTTCTTTAGCACATCAAAAAGGAACAATTCGCGAATCGAAATTTAGAACGATGTTGTCGGAATTGGAAGCCATTCCAGCCAAAGTTCAGCAAGTTTTAGGTCAAAATGATCAAATCGAATACATCTCCTCAATCTATCAAAACGCATCGAATGCGCTTTACTTAGGAAGAGGAAGTTCTTTCCCTGTTGCCTTAGAAGGTGCTTTGAAGTTGAAAGAGATTTCTTACATCCACGCTGAGGGATATCCAGCAGCAGAAATGAAACACGGACCAATCGCCTTGATAGACGAGGAAATGCCTGTTTTCGTTATTGCTACAAAAGGAACATCTTACGAGAAAGTTGTCAGTAACATTCAAGAGGTGAAGGCGCGTAAAGGAAAAATAATTGCGATTGTAACTGAGGGCGATACTACTGTGAAAGGCATTGCGGATCATACGATTGAGATTCCAGAAACGGATGAACACTTGGTGCCATTATTGGCGACGGTGCCATTCCAATTGCTTTCATATCACATTGCGGTTATGCGTAATTGTAACGTCGATCAGCCACGTAACTTGGCGAAGTCGGTTACAGTTGAGTAATGACTGGTAGAATAGCAATTGTTTTAGGAGCAACAGGTCTAACTGGTGGTTTATTAGTGAACGAGTTGATCAATGACGCTCGATATTCGAAAATCAAACTTTTTTCTAGAAGTAAGAGTGAATTTAATTCACCTAAGATTGAGGAATACCTTGGTGATTTACTCCAACTCGAAGACTTTAAATCCGATTTTACGGGTGATGTGATATTCTGCTGTATTGGCACGACCAAAGCGAAAACGAAAGATCAGGAAAAGTACAAGGCAATCGACTATGGAATTCCATTGTCAGCAGCGAAACTCGCAAAGGAAAACCAGATAGACACCATCATTATTGTTTCAGCATTAGGAGCAAACCCGAATAGTTCTGTTTTTTACAATCGCACGAAAGGCGAAATGGAACGCGACGTATTAGCCCAAAAAGTCCCGAGCACTTATATTCTTCAACCTTCCTTAATTACAGGAAATCGGAGTGAAAAAAGAGGATTGGAGAAATTCGGTGCGGCCGTTTTTAAGGTGTTGAACATTCTGTTGATAGGCCCTCTCAAAAAATACCGATCGATTGAAGCGCGTTCAATTGCACGGGCGATGATTCGAGTTGATCAATCAAAACCGGAATCCCAGCGCATCGAATCTGACGAAATTGCGCGATTGGGAAGTTAATAATGTGAGTCCCATCTCGGCTCCGCTCGATGTCCAGCTAGATGTCCGACTAGATGTCCAACTTGGCCTTAATAGCTATATTTTCTTTGATTAATGTGGACGCGCTCGAAGCGCGTTAGGGATATTAGAGGAAAGCTCCTGGCGATTCCGGAGGAATGTCTGGACTTGAAGCGGGAAGCCCGACCCGAATTGTTAAGTGGGAGTTAGAGTTTGACAGTGAGGATTGAGGAAAATAGTGGGAGTGAGGGTGTGAGCTAGGGGTTATGAGGGAAACGCCCAAAAAAAGTTAAACCCGAGTAGCGTGTGAACAAATTTCGTGTTATAGTGTACAGAACTACACTTGTTAAAATCAACACCTATGAAATCAATTCACCACATTTTCGCCGCCTTGTTTGCATTAACATTGCTTTTCGTAACATCTTGTCAGGACAGCTCCTCAAGTAACGACGCATTCGCTGTAAAAAACTATGCCACTGAAGAAGGCGGCTTTCAAAAAGCCGAAATGGACGCTTCGGGTCAAGCGGAATACAAACAAAATAAAAAACTCGAAAACCGGAAATTGATTTGGACAGCGGACCTGGAATTTCAGGTTAAAAACGTCAACAAATCCACAGAAGAAATCAATAAGTTGAGCGAAAAATATGACGGTTTCGTTTCGGACATGCGTCTATCCAACAACTCGCATCGCGTTACGAACACCATCACCGTGCGCGTTCCCAACGCAAAATTCCAAAAGTTCGTCAGCGCCATCAAAGGGGAATCGATTTTCATGGATCGTTCCGACATTTCATCTGAGGATGTTACTGAAGAGTTTGTGGATATCCAAGCGCGACTCAAAACGAAAAGGGAGGTGCGCGATCGTTACATCGACGTTTTGAATACAAAAACTGGAACTGTAAAAGACATCATAGAAGCAGAAGAAGCCATTCGCGTCATCACCGAGGAGATTGAAGCCAAAGAGGGGCGTTTGCGGTATTTAAGCAACCGCGTTGACTTGAGCACAGTGACAATTACCATGTACGAGAAAGTGAAATTCACCGAAACTCCGGAGCGTTACGAGAAGGAATACTCTGATGATGTGAGTGACTCATTTGGAAAAGGATGGGGGGCTGTGAAGGCGATTTTACTTGGAATTATTACCATTTGGCCTTTGTTGTTTATTGGATTGGTTACTCTCGGGATTTGGAAGCGCAAAAGAATTGCTGGATGGTTTAAGCGTGGTTAAGGATTCGGCACTTCGGCTCCACTAAGAGACCTTCACCCTTGCGGTATTTGAAAGTAGAACCTGCCGGACATCGAGATGGGAGGGTGAAGGTTACTGGGCCTGTCGAAGTGCCGAAGCTATTTTATTCTATTTCACTACCTTCACTTCATGAAACTGAGCGAGCAAAGCAAGGACTTTTTTATTGACGTGTACGATGTTGTGCGATTGATTCCTGAAGGACGCGTGACGTCTTACGGCTCAATTGCCAAATACCTCGGTGCTCCGCGTTCAAGTAGAATGGTTGGATGGGCAATGAATGCCGCTCACTCGCTACCTGACGTTCCAGCGCACCGTGTTGTAAATCGTACAGGTTTATTGACTGGGAAGATGCACTTTTCTACTCCAAATCAGATGCAAGAATTGCTCGAAAGCGAGAAAATAAAGGTAAAAGACGACCAGGTTGTCGACTTCGACAATCACTATTGGGATCCCAGTATTGAACTAAAACTCTAGTCTGCGTAAATCTCTTTCAAAAAGAGTTT
The DNA here is from genome assembly GCA_029252405.1 of Crocinitomicaceae bacterium. Taxonomy (GTDB): domain Bacteria; phylum Bacteroidota; class Bacteroidia; order Flavobacteriales_D; family Crocinitomicaceae; genus UBA4466. The sequence goes on along the minus strand of JAQXBM010000021.1, from coordinate 51,855 downwards.
TTCGTTTCCTGAGACTTTCGCTAAAAAGCGAATTTCATCTTCTATGAGTTCTTTTTCGTTGAACAAATCATACTGTTCGTAAATGTCGCTATTTGCTTCAACGAGGGCCATGCGCTCTTTGAGTGCGCGGGCTTCTTCAAGGCGCTCTTCGTACTCAGATTTGCACGAGGAGAGGGAGAGTAGTACTAGTAGAGAAACTAAATATAATTTCATACTACAAAGTAACGACATCTGTGCATTTTGTGCAAAAGAAATGCTCATTGGAAGGGGTAAATTACTCGATGTTTTCGACGAAACGTTCAATTTCGGAGATTACCATATCCTTCAACACTCCCGATACTGCATTTAAGTTTACGTTCGAACCTAAAATCGAGGAAAGATCGTAATTTAGCACTATGATTTTCGTAACAGGTGGAACAGGTGTTCTCGGATCGCAATTGCTGTTCGATTTAAGTCAAGATGATGTAATCATTCGCGCACTCTACCGCTCTGAATCTAAACGAAATCAACTCTTCTCCTTTTTCCTTCGCTTCGATCCTGAACACGGGGAACAACGCTATCAAAAAATTGAATGGGTCCAAGGCGATATCTTGGATATTGTTACGCTTGAAGAGCAAATGGCGGGATGCGAATACGTCTATCATTGTGCCGCTATCGTTTCATTTCACAAGCGAAGTTTTGGTCAAATGCTCAAGGTGAATCGGGTTGGAACGGCGAATATTGTCAACGCTGCGCTTTCAGTTGGTGTGAAAAAATTGTGCTATGTGAGCTCCACTGCAGCTATTGGCGGAACGGCAAAAGAGATCGTAACGGAAAAAACAAGTTGGAAAAATACACCAACGACTTCAGGATATTCCATCACAAAGTACTCAGCAGAAAAAGAAGTGTGGCGGGGAATAGAAGAAGGTCTACCTGCGGTGATTGTGAATCCATGCGTGATTCTTGGTGCCGGAAATTGGGACGATAGTTCACTCACTATGCTCCGCACCCTTCAAAGCGGAATGAAGTATTATCCTCCGGGAAAAAATGCGACTGTCGACGCTCGAGATGTTTCCCGTATCATGATCAAATTGCTCAAATCGGATATTTCCAACGAACGTTATTTATGTATCGGAAGTAATCAATCCTTCAAAGATTTAATGGAAGAGGTGAGTAAACAACTTAAAGTAAAAGCACCGCGAAAACCTATAAAACGCTGGTTGGCGAACCTTGCTCGCAGAACACTTGGTTTTGTTTCTTTTTTCACGCGAAAGAAGCCTTCAATGACCAAAGAAACGGTTCATTCATTATTTGGCGAGAGAACGTACAGTAATGAAAAAGTGAAATCAGCATTGAACGAAGAATTCTATTCTTTGGAAGAATCAGTGCGATTCGCGATCGAAAATCGAATGGATTAGTAGTATTCGTAATCCTTAAAACGAACAATGGTCATAAAACCGGAGCTTACTTGCTTCGTTAAAATCGCGGAAAGCAACTTCGTTTTACTATTGTAAATGATTTGGATATCTGTCGTAAACTCTCCGTCGCGGTAGATGCGCTTTTCAATCAGGTTACCCAATTCATCATACTTATACGTCATTTCCTCCAGAATTCCAGATTTGCGATTACTCGTTTTCTTAATCGCTGCGAGTTTACCCTTGTCGTTGTATTCGTGCGTATACGTATATACTGAGGACGTCATTTTGATCCGCTCCTCGCGACTGACCAAATAGCCGAGATCGTTGTAATTGTAGAACTCATCTAAGTAAGGTAAATCGTAGTTGTTGTAGTGCGTACATTTGGTTTGATTATCATACTCAGCGTAGACAAATCGCTCCTCGTTGAATGCCAAGATTTGAATAATTCGACCGCTGCTATCTACCTCTCGGATATATTCTTCTTTGATCGGACGACCAATGGAATCATTCGTATAAAGTACGGTTGTGTATCCTTCCTCATCTGTTTTTCGGTGAAGATCTAAAAATCCGTACTCGTCGTATTCGTAGATGTTCCATGAAGTGTCTTTGGTTCCATCATCGGCGCGCGTTTCGTACGTCATCACTAATCGCCCTTCGCTATCGAATTCAAATACGTGCTTATAGGCCGTCTCGCGCATTGGACCTCCTTGATTTTTGTAGGTATAGGTCCCATTCAAGCGTTTCAAACGATTGCGCTTTGCGAATTCCTCATTGAAAAAGGGTTTATCCGTGAATGCTTCACCCATCCGGTTGTCCAAAACTTGGGCGTACGCATACCCCAAAAACAAGAAAGAAGCAAGGACTATTAACCTCATGACCGCAAAGAAACAAAAATCGCACCTTTCTGTGAAAACAAGATGAAGAATGTTATTCAGCGCCAGTGTTTAAAACAGCCGCGTTACTGGACAATATCAAAATAAAGACGAACCAGTCTCCCAATAAAGTTTCGTACTTTCGATTTCTAATGAGTGAAAACCGTTCCACATATTTTGATGCCTCCATTATTCTGTTGGTATTGATTGCTGCCCTTTCGCCGCTCGTTTTCGGTCAAGCGGTGATGAAGTGGGACGCGATGGACCTCTATTTGCCGTGGAAATATTTCATCACGGATACGCTTTCGAACAACCAACTTCCACTTTGGAATCCGTTCATTAACGGTGGTTTTTCGCAAATGGGCGATCCTGGAACGTGGTACCCAATCAGTTGGGGCGTTGGAGCGTTATTTGGCGGATATTCAATCGGCGCCTTGCATTTCGAGTACCTGCTTCACCTCTATCTGGGTGGACTTGGCTTCTATTTTCTGCTGAAACAATTCGGATTTTCTCGAGCTGTTCTGGTTAGCTGCGCCGCAGGTTATATGTTGTCTGGGCTGATGATTGGCAATGCGCAGCATGTTGGTTGGGTGGTGAGTGCTGCTTGGTTGCCGTGGGTGCTCCACTATTATCTCAAGCTACAGAATGTTCCTAAATTTCGAACGGCAATTCAATTGGCGCTTGTTCTTTTCTTCCTTTTATCTGGTGGATATCCTGGGATGTTTATCGTAACGATTTATGTTTTGTTTGGGTATTTCATCGCGAACTCGTGGAAGCAAATTCGCAGCAAGAACTATCATTTCTATCGCAAACAGTGGTTGTTTTTTGGAATTTCCGCAGGACTATTTGTGTTGATGAGCGCTGTGGTTTTGGTCGCGGCATTTGACATGGCGCCCTTAATCAGTCGAGGAACAGGTTTAAATGGTCGAGCGGATGTTTGGAATACACTCGAAGGCTCACTCTCTCCACAAGCGCTGACGTCCTATTTTTATCCGCTAGCAACTGCGAAGAATGATTTTGCTTTTTGGGAGGCTGATTTCTCAATGACGAATTGTTATTTCGGAGTACTATTGCTGTTGACGATCTTCGCGACCATCTTTCGAAAAGACGCACCAAAGAATGCACGTATTTACTTTGGAGTTGGCGTCTTATTTATCATGATTTCATTGGGACAAACACTTCCCGTTCGAACTTGGACGACCTATTTGCCTTTCATGGACTTGTTCCGATTCCCCTCCCTATTTCGATTATTCGCCTTGTTCTTCTTGTTGATGTCTGCTGGATTTTCCCTCCAACATATTTTATCATCAGAAAAGCGAAGAAAACAGTTCGTCTATTTCATTTTGGGTGCCATTCTGGCTCTTGGGCTAGTGAACATTGTTCTATTCTCAGGAGTTGAGAAATACAAATTCGGACAGATTTTCACCATTGGGTGGGATCATTTCATGGAACAAGCAAACATTAATGAATTGGTTTTCTTCCAAGGCGGAGTAATGATTGTGTCGCTTGCTTCATTGATTCTTGCTTGGAAGTACTTATCAAAGTATCGACATTTATCGATATTGCTATTTATCATTTTTGAAGCCGTTTCATTCACATGGATGAATCGCTACGCTACTGTTTTATACGATCGTCCTCTCTCAGAAGCATCGGGTGGAATGGAAGATTTGCCTGACGGCTACCCTACTCCATCTACATGGGACCCGATTTCCGTGAGCAATGATGCTGATTTGAACCTAGAATTCATTCAGCTTTGGAAGAACCTTTCCATCTACGTGAAACGCCCAACACTGGATGGAATTAGCCCATATTGCTATACGAACATGTCCAAGGCAGTTGAAGTCGGCGAGTACGATAGAATGGGGCAATACCCTGTTATTTTCTTTGCTGAGAATTTGATGGACAACAACTATATCGACACCACTTCCATTGATACTTTGTCAGCGCAGAAATTGTGGATTGAAACATTTGGCCCGAATGAACTTAAGGTGAATGTTGAACTTCCTGAAGCGAGCAACGTGGTTTATTTGCAGAATTACTACCCTTCTTGGAAGGCAGAAGTTGATGGGAAAATTATTCCGATTCAGCGCGTGAGTGAGACGTTTATGTCCGTACCATTACCCAAAGGAAAAAGTACAGTTGAGTTCAGTTTCGAACCAATGAATGTGATCCGAGCGAGTTTTGTGAGTATTGCTGTTTGGGCTGGGGCTTTGTTGTTTTTGATTCTTACGTATTTCATGAATAAAAGAAGAAATCCGAATTGATCACTTTTTCATATCATTAGCGCGTTTCTTCTCAACGGCCATCCCAATCAAAATAACAATCAATGCGATCCATGGAGCTCCGTGCATGAGCAAATCGAGCCAATCCATCGTAAGCATGGTTCTTCCAAACCACAGATTCTTCAATTGTTTCCAAATGTGAGGGTGTGGAACAAACGGAGCTAGGCCCAAAGTCAAGGAGCCCGCCACTGCCAATCCTAAATATTTTTTCATATGCTTAACATTTTGCTGCGGAAGAAAATACAGAAAAGCTTCTGCACCATCTAACCTCTTCCTCTTATGATTTTTCTGATTTGAATGGCTCAACTACATGTCCAATAAATGAATCGGGGTACTGCTCATCATCTGGGAAACCCAACTCGATATCGCGACCCGAACTCGGAACATACGCCGTTCGGAAAAGGTAATCCCACAAACTAAGAGAGATTCCGAAATTCATTCCTTTTGGATGCTCCGCTGGCAATTCCTTCGAATGGTGCCAAATGTGCATTTTAGGATTATTGAATACGTATTTCAGCAGACCGTAATCCCAATTCAAATTGGCGTGATTCAAGTGGCCGATGATCACCGTTCCTGAGTATACAATGAATGCGTTTTCCAGTGTAAATCCGAAAATCATGGAAAGTGAAATGTACTTTACCGCTTGGTATACGAAGGTCTCCAAAAAGTGATAGCGCAAGTGTGCCGCAAAGCCCATTTCTTTCACCGAATGATGAACCTTATGGAACTTCCAAAGAAATGGAATTCGATGCAAGGCGTTGTGAACACACCATTGTACGAAATCAGCAATGAATAAGAAAATTATGAGCTCCCACACCCAGTACATTCCTGACAGGTCGATTAAATGCGCTCCTTTCTCCACTCCAATTGGCGATAAGACCGAATAAAACGCCCTCAAGACTACATTCGATAGGGCTCCGTAAAGGAGTAAATTGAAGAAGTAAAAGTTGAAGAACATGTAAAACCCATCGAGCCAAAAGTCTTTCCTAAACGTCTTTTGTTTTTTTCTCCATGGAATGAGAAGTTCCAATCCCCAAATTAAAAGAGAAGCAAGGATGAGCACATAAAAACCATTGAGAACACCATCCTGATTAATTGGATGTGTTACGGTTTTCACGAAGTAATCCCAACCGCGCTCGTAAGAATTTAATATGGTATCGACGTAACTAGTCGACATAAGGAATCATTTTTGTCCAAGCTCCTCCGTTGTATGCTTCCACACCTGCAGCCTTCAATTGTGCCTTCGCAGACCCAGATCTTACACCAGAAGCGCACACACAAATAACAGGTACCCCCAAAGATTTGATTTGTTTCACACGTCCAGAAAATTTCCCGAGAGGGATGTTCTCTGATCCTACTGCACTTCCGCTTGAGAACTCACTTGGATTGCGCACGTCAATAATAACAGCGCCATCTTTGAGTAGCTGAGCATAATCCGTTTTCTTAAATAATCCTTTGAACATTTTCTCTATTTTTTGTCAAAGTTACACTACTTCTGATCGTTTTCATGTAACCGACGTTACAAAAAAAACCGACTTCTTTCAAAGTCGGTCTCGTATCAATATTATTTAGGACTACTGTTCTGAAGGATCCGTTGTCCCAGTTTCCATTTGAGCTGGCTGCGTATTTGCCGCTTCCTGTCTGATCTGCTGTGTAGTCGTTCCTTGAGAACCATTAGGACTTATTTGCGATCCTGTTTGTGCTTCCGTCTTTGGGAACATTCCACTAGACGCAGGCATTCCATATAATTCTGGATTCAAGTACTTTCCTTGGCGCTCTCCTGTTTTCTGAACCACGTCAACTCCTTCTTCAGGATGCTGTTGCAAGTATTTGTCATTTCTATTTGCGTAAACTGTCCAGGACACTTTCGTGCTTGGCGCCCCTGCCACTTCAAATGTATTCCCAGAAATCTCCGTTAAAACATACGGTTGCTGTGGTGTTCCTATTGCGGTTAACTGGTAACTAAAGTTTGTGTTGATGAGATCGAAATAATTCGGGAGCTCAACAATCGCTTGCCCGCTTGCATCAAGAACAACAATCCCTCGGTACATGTTCACTACTTCATTGGACTCAACAGAGAAATGCTTGAGTACTTTGTTTTCAGGATCGGCTGGATGATCAATAGCGAATGTTTTAACACCCGTGGCACCTGTATTTCCAAGAGAAAAATGACCGTACCATCCACCTTGACCAAGAACTCCAATTCCCCATCCCGCAGCTGGTTGACTGTATCCGGAAACACCAACGTGATCTGTGACATCTGCTCCTGTGTAAGCAAAATCTCCCACGTACATTGTTCCAGCGATAACGTTGTTCTGATTCTGAGCCAGTACTGCCGAACCTTGTCCAGTTGTGACGGTAAATATTGCGGCATCTGTATTGGCTGCATTTACGATGTTAAACTCAGCATTTCTACCCGATATACCTGAATGTGTAACAAGCACACCGTGACCTTGTCCAGATTGAATTCCTGCTAGCACTCCCCCATTTACGAGAGCGCCAGTAGGAGTTGCCGTTCGAACTACTGCGTCGAAAGCGAAAACGTCTCCTCCAGCTGTTGGAGCCAAAGGATTATCCACAGCTACGACGTAAACGCCAGTACCAGCAAAGGTTCCCACGTCAATAATTTCTCCTATTCCTCCTGCAAGCATTAAATTAATTGTTCCAATTGAGGATGCATTCAGAACGTTAAATACCCCAAAACCGTTCGCTACATCATTGTAGATACCGTCTCCTGTACCATTTTGAAAAATTGTCAACCCATCACCGGTTCCATCGTGGCTCACGTAATAGCCCGCTGATCCGGATGCAGCATTACTCATGTCAATATATGATCCGAGTCCAAGACCCCCTTGATCAATAAATTGCCCTGTAGTTCCACCAATAGTAGTTGGATCCATTGTAATTAGCTGTCCATGGGCTGTTCCTCCAGTTCCTAATTGCAAAAATCTGCCTACGGCAGTATTGTTCGTTGTCAATAAGTTTTGAACGTGAAGTCCATATCCTACCCCGCTATTTTTTAACCAAGCTGCAGAACTTCCATTCGTGGTAATTCCATGTGTGACTTCAATGGTATTCCCGGTAGTTTCTGTTTGAACGACGTCTAACTTACTGTTTGGTGCTGGCTCGGCGATTCCAACATTCTGAGCAAAACTCATTCCTGCAATGAATCCTGAAAAAACAATTGTTCCTACTAATTTTCTCATCCTAGTTCGTTTTAATCTTTAATAACTTTTCTGTATACAGTCTGACCCGTTCTTAGATCAGTAACCTGAACAACATATATTCCTGCTGCCCAATCGTTCGTGTTCAATGCAAATACATTGTTCCCACCAGAGCCAACGCGTTCAATTGATTCTATCTGTTGTCCAGCGCTGTTCAAAACTTTCATTTCAACAAGTGAATTAAGCTCCAGTATTAACTCTAAAAATAGATTTCCGTTGGTTGGGTTTGGATATACTAAAATGCTCTCAACAAAATTTTCAGATCCTATTAATCGGGCATTAACAATGGGTGAATACTCCGTGTACATGTCGAAATCAACAGATTGATATCTGTAGTAGTAATCCTGATTTCGACCGACGTTGTAATCCTCGAAAGTGTAATTCTGCTCAGTCTGAGTTGAGCCAACAGCATTCACTATCCCGATTGTTTCAAAATCAATCCCGTTTTCGCTGCGTTGTACTTCGTAGAAATCTAGATTCAATTCTGATCCTACGGTCCAACCTACTTCAATATGATCATTATTTGGATCAGCCCAGATATTCAGAAGTTCCGCTGGAAGTAAAATTTCTGATGCTGCAACTCCAAACTGTCCCATTCCGTTGTATCCTGCTCTATCGAGCCCAATTGGTGTTGGACCGCAATCATCCGCTGTACCCAAAACCGTGTTGTTTTTCGTGACAAGCCAAACGGACTTCGGAGGGAAATTATCATCCTGAGGCCAAACTCTCACCTCAAACGTTCCAGCACCTGCGCCGGTGAAATCTGACATTACCCACTGACCGTGATCAACTCCGCCCCAATAGTCAATGATGTAACCACTGCACTCTGTTCCAGCAGGAAATGTATTATCGAGACCTGTTTGGAAGTATCCTGAAATGACATCGTAATTGTTCGCTCCCAAGATCAAATTCATGTATTGCATTCCTCGTTGAGCTGCTGCTCCCGCTGGCTGAAGACCGAGTACGTAATTGTATGTTCCACCTACTGGTGAAATGGCTCTGCGGAAATTCCCTTGGATATAACCGTTGTCAGTTCCCGACATATTCCCGCCTGTACTCACCGTATTGTCAATCAGATTTCCAATACCTGCGGCAGGGTTCATCAATCCAAATGTTGCCAAATATCCACTTCCATTTGCTGGAATTGCTAATGGGTCGTGTGTAATAATTCGATTGACAACAGGCGCGTTCGGTCCATTGAAGTCCACTGAATTTCGAACATCGGCAATATTCCCCGTTCCATTTAACCAAACGATTCCTTGATCGTTGGAAAGTTCCAAATTGTAAAAAGATCCGTCATCTACTCCAATGGCTGCTTGTCCACCGCGAACGGCGTAACTTCCAGAGATGTATTGTGTTTGCCCTACGTTGACATCGTTATTAATGAACAAGGCAGTTCCTGTACCGCGCTGCTGAAATAAATTATCAGACAGTGCGTACCCTTGAATTTCAATAAATCCATTATTCCGTAAAAGCCCTGACACTTGATAATTGTGGAAATCACCCATGACATACACTTCGGCTCCAGCCTGAACTGTTACGACCGCTCCGTCATTGTAAAACTCATTGTTGTGCTGAGAGAAAAGCGCATGCGCGCAAAGTAAGCCCGTAAGGAATGTAGCAAGTTTCATAAGTAGAGCGTGTCAAAATGTTCGACTCCACTAAATTTATGGAAGATTTTTGGTTACTCAAAATTATAAATACACAGACTTTCAGTCTTTTACCGACTTTAGATAAATCCGGTAGGCTAAAAGTGCCGGAAATCCGAAAATAAAAATAGCCGCCATCGCCCAACCTTTCCCTGTAAGATTGAATGACTCAACGTATTGCATATCAACCTCATCGTAACCAATGCCGATGAAATTCGACAAGCTCAATGGAGCCTCAATCACGTAATCTCGCTGTGGCTCAACGACATGAATCTCTCCATCAAAAATATTTATCGGAAGTGTGAAAAAGAGAACAGCCAAAACGAACGCCGTAATTACAAAAATTGCCAAAGCCCGTGTTTTCGTAGATGTCATTTTTTCAATTTTGATGTTTCGATGCAAAGTTACGAATAAGCAGTGTGACGGGCTAAAAATACGCTCAGGTTATTAATTTTACGGTCAATGGGAATCAAGTTAGCGTACTTCTGTAGTTCAAATAGCTGGGGTGGATTAGAAATGAATCACCTTCGGAACGCTGTTTGGATGTCTGAACGAGGACATGCGGTACTTATTTTAGGACTCAAAGACTCACCCATTCACCAAAAAGCCACCGAACTTGAATTACCCTTTTTATCCGTTGAAGCGCATCGTAGATGGTATGATTTCAAAGCGGTAACAAGAGCGCAAGAAATATTGGAATCCGAAAAGGTCTCGCATTTTATTGTGCGCAAGCCCGGTGATATGAGTTTAGCGGCTGGATTGAAATACCGTTTGAAAGATCAATTGCACGTTTCTTATTTCATGGAAATGCAGCTCGGAATCAAAAAGAAAAGCATTTTTCACACGATCCGTTATCGCTACATCGATGTTTGGTCCTGCCCTCTAAATTGGCTCAAAAAACAAGTCGAAAATCAAACGCATTTTAGAAATGACTTGGTGGTTATTCCCTCTGGAATTCGATTGGATGAGTTCAAAAACCCACCATCAAAAGACATCTCTAGACACGAACTCAACTTGCCAAAAGACCGAATCATTCTTGGAATGGCTGGTCGGTTTGATCCGAAGAAAGGTCAATTGGTTTTATTGGAGACGATGCAAAAATCGAAGCATTCGAACTTCTCCCTGTTGTTCATGGGAGAAACCACTCAGAATGAAGGCTCAGCATATGAAAAATCTCTGTTTCAATTTATTGAAGAAAATGGATTGAAAGATCGAGTGATTTTTCGTCCCTACGGATCCAACATTTCGCATTTCTACCGCAGCATTGATTGGATGGTGATGGCAAGCGAATCCGAAACGGTGGGCATGGTGACCATTGAATCCTTGGCGTCTGAAACTCCCGTATTGGGAAGCAACGCAGGTGGTACTCCAGAAATAATGAATTCAAGCGAAGGGGGCATTCTTTTTGAATCGATGAATTCGGATGATCTAGCGGCTAAAATTGATGAAATCATGGCGTCTACTCCGAAACGAAATCCCGAAAAACTGAGAGCGTTGGTCGGGCAAAATGATCATCGCGAAGTGTGCGCAAAAGTAGAAGCCGCATTAGGGTTAGAAGTGAGACACTAATTCTTATTAATTCTCGTTAACTTAGTTGACCGAATGAATTTATACTCCAACAAACAAAAATGGAAAATCGCCTTGTTGATTTTCGCGCTTCTCGTAGTTGGAGCTTCTCTTTTTGTGTCGAATAGGATCGTATCCAAGGTTGCTCAGCGCGAAAAAGCGAAAGCCACGCAATGGGCTGGAACAATCAAGAAGCGAATTGAGTTGGTGAAATTGACCAACAACACCTTTTCCGAATTGCGCGAGAAAGAGCGTGAAAAAATGCAATTGTGGATTGATGCAACGAAAGAAGTATCGGCTGCTACGAGTTTGGATGGTTCACAGAATTACGATTTCCCTCTTCGAATTATTGGCCAGAATAAGGACATTCCTGTCATCGTATTAGACGACGAACGCTTCGTTTCTGGAAGCCGAAATTTAGGATTCGACACCACGGACATTCGCGCGATTTATCCAGATGCGAGCAAGGCAAAATTGTTCGAGATTTTCGACGATTCCCTGGTCGTTTTGGCCGATGAATGGGAGAAGGAAAATCCACCCTTCCGCATTGAGATTTACGAAGGACTTTTCATGACCTACGCCTACACTGATTCGAAAGAACTTGTCCGATTAGAGAACGAACGCGATTCATTGATTCAGGCATTCAATAGCGATTTGATCAACAATAAAGGACTTGTTCCCGTACTACTGGTTGATTCGAAAACTGAAGAAGTGATCGGAACAAACATTGAGCAGTTTGATGCCGAAAACAGCACCTCACAAATAGACGATTTAAAATCTCAAAACCCTCCGATTACGATTGATTTCAACAATGGAGAAAAGAATTTTCTTTACTACGGAAACAGCCCTGAGTTGAAACAGCTTCAATATTTCCCGTACATCCAATTCATTGTAATTGGGCTGTTCGCCTTTATCGGATATTTGATTTTTAGTACCTATCGAAAAGCAGAGCAAAATCAAGTTTGGGCTGGAATGGCCAAGGAAACAGCTCATCAATTGGGGACGCCACTTTCTTCATTGATGGCATGGATTCAGCTACTCGAAGCGCAAGGAGCGGATGAAATGGCGACTACGGAAATGCACAAAGACATCGTTCGACTTGAAAAAGTGACGGATCGTTTTTCCAAAATTGGATCTGGAGCGAAGCTCGATAGCATCGACATGAGTGACACGGTTCGAAACATTACGACGTATTTGCGTCCGCGTATTTCTGATAAGGTTGAATTCACTGTTGAGTTACCAGATATCGCGATCAATGCGAAACACAATGCATCTTTGATCGAATGGGTGATTGAAAACATCTGTAAAAATGCTGTTGACGCAATGGAAGCTGAAGGGAAATTGCATGTCTCACTGCAGGGTTCGCCAGAATGGGTGCACATCGATATTAAGGATTCTGGAAAAGGAATTCCATCCAATCAATTTAAAACGATTTTCTCGCCAGGTTTCTCCACGAAAAAACGCGGTTGGGGATTGGGGCTTTCTTTGGTGAAACGAATTGTGAAAGAATACCACAAAGGAAAGGTGTTTGTGTTGGAATCTCAGATTGGAAAGGGAACGACGTTTCGAATTTCTATTCCTGCGGATAGTTGATATTAAGTGATCTCGCTCAACATCAAATTGTACCCAACACCACGCACATTCACAATTTTCACATTCGTGTCTTCTGAAAACTTCTTGCGCAATTTTGAGATGAATACATCCAAAGTACGACCGACATAATCACCTTCATCTCCCCAAACAACTTGGAGGATTTTCTCGCGCGCGATTGTCTCATCGATGGAGGAATGAAGCAAGGTCAACAAATCAGTTTCTTTACTCGTTAAATCAATGCTTTCCTTTTTGAATAGGAGCTTCATGTTGCGCTGATCAAATCGGTATTTCCCAATGCGAATAGTATTTGAATTGTCTTTGCTTCTATTTTTGATTCTCCAGAAATAAATGCCGATTACCACTAAGATCGCGACCGAAATCAGGATGGACAAAAGCCCGTCTGAACTGCTTTTCTTCTGTGCTACGCTGTTCTTATCTGTTTTTTCTGATTCACGGGTGAAGGCAATTGGTTGGCCCTGATCATCCAATAAGGTTGAGAGGACACTGTAATTCGCTTCGGGATATTCTCGAGCCACACAGGTCACTAAACTACTACTGTCAACTGGTGTGGACTCGTAACTATAAACCACTTCATTCAGATCACCATCTTCCACCTCCAATCTGTACGAATCGCGAATGTTAGCAATCTCAAAAACACTGTCAACGGATGTCATTAAAGCTCCTGGCTGAAATGTAAAATTTGAAGCAAAACTGATTCTGAACTTATCGTTTTCCTGCTTAATCGGAAGCACAAGTGACTTGCCATCATTTGCTTGCAGCAGGAATTGATGCCCAATCGTTCTCAGCGCAACCTCGACGTGTTCCTTATCATTTTGAGCTGCTCATAGACACAGAACCGAAAGTTGCGAAAAGGACAAGTAAACAGAATTTAGACCAAGTTGTACTCATACTGTAAAGCTATTTCGAATCGTAGAAAAATTGAAATGTTCCTTTCAATCTTTACATAAATTTACATTTAAAAATCGTCAATCTAGCAACAAAAAACGCCCCTCGATCGAAATCAAAAGGCGTTCATCTTTTAGCTAGTTAACGCTAATCTCTTACAAAGCTGTATCCAATTGAAATCATGAACATTCCTTGCTTGATCTCACGATCCAACTCTTCGATTGGTACAAGATCGGCTGGTCCAAGTCCAAGTTCTGTTTTGATCGTTGGCATCGCGAAACCTTGGTACCGCGCATCAATCGTCAACCCGAAACCGAACCTGTAGGAAACTCCTACATTGTATCCCAATTGGAATGGTCGAAAATGTGTTTTCAAATCTTGCTTTTGGAAGACTACCTCTTCTTGCGTAACTGTTGTTTGGCTATGCGCATCAATTCGCGTTGTAGTTTGCGTACTACCGCTGGTTGACATCAACAAACTGGCAGTTGGACCCGCGTAAAAAAGCAAGTATTTACTGTCGCCGTATCGGCCTTTCCGCATATTGATTCCGTACTTAATTGAAAGCGGAATGTCCAAGTAATGATTTGAGTAAAAGGAGTACTGCTCATCTTTGATTAAAATACTTCCATCTGTCGTAGAGCTAGAAAATGCATTCCATCTTCTACTCGAAATGAGTACCTCCCCACCAATGAAAACATTGTCCATGGGTGAATAAGAATAGTATGCTCCCACATGATAGCCTCCGCCATCAGTTTCAACATCTGTATCTCCTGTTAAATAATTTGTCATGAGGTGATTGTACCCCGCTTTTACGCCAACTTCGTGTTGCGCAAAACTTGTTGCAGTAGCTGACAAAGCCACTACAAATGCAATTGCTTTTTTCATACTACTTACCGAATGTGTTGATTAATTTGTACGTACCGTCTCCATTCGACTGAAGAATCATCAATGCGAATGAAACGTTATTTGGATCCCAACTTGCGTCAGCATCTACTTCGAATTCAAGGTTTACTGTGTATCCTGCCTTAACTTGGCCATCGGCGATTGTGTATCCTGCAAAATCAGGAGAAGCAACAGCAGCTGGCTTCGCAATATCTACGGCCACTCGGTGATGTTCAGTATTCGCTCCATCTGGGTGTCCCGATTGATTAGCGATAATTCCATCCAACACCAAATATGGAGCTAATGTGAACACACCATTAATGTCTTGGAAGAATTTCGTTGTTGTACTCAAGATGATTTTATCATCTTCCATTCTCCATTCGTAGTTAGAGTTGGCGATTACACCGTCATCATCCATTTGCTGTTGAGCTTGGCTCACACTTAGTGCTTCATCCAAGTTGTTATGGAAAGTTGGCGTTGCTCCTGGAATATCGAAAGTATTTTGAATGAAGTCGTAGATGGCTTGGTTCCCATATCCACCCAAATTTCCACGAGTGAATGAAACCAAAACGTGTTCTGGATTACTCGCTGTTAGATTTTCGAATGTTGTGAAGCCCCATCCGCCACACGGACCACAACCTGTCCACGTGTGTTTGGCAATTAATACGGAGTTTTTTTCTTCGACGTCAAGTGTAGGGGTCGGTTCTTCTGTTGATACTTTTTTACATGCAGCTAAGGCAAAAATCGACAGGAGTGATAAAACTAGAATGTTTCTTTTCATAAAGCGGTTATCAATTTGATTGATACTACGTAGACGCACAAACTTCTACGCGGGTTGCACACAAGATAAAGAAATTCAAGCGTTTACAAAATGAACTGAAGCAGGTCAATACAATTTTGTACTTTCCACCTATGAAAACTGAGCCTTTGCAATCTAAACCGATATCACTTTTTCTCGCATTTTTGCCCCTGATTGTAATGGCTGCGCTGGTGGGCGTGCTCAACTTATGGATGGGAATTGACCTCAAGTTCGTCCTCGTTTTATCCTCGATAGTAGCAGGAATTGTCGCTATTGCCAATGGAACAACACTCAAAACTTTACTGGACGATTTCGCAGAAAACGTCAAAAAAGCCTTCCCCGCAATATTGATATTGATTGCCATTGGCGGAATTGTTGGAACATGGATGTACAGCGGAACCGTGCCTTACCTCATCTATTATGGATTGAAATTCATACATCCCGATTTCGTATTGGTGAGTGCCTTTGTAGTAACGGCCATTGTTTCAACATTTACTGGAACAAGTTGGGGCTCGGCTGCCACGGCTGGAGTTGCTTTCATGGGAATTGGTTTTAGCTTTGATTTACCATTGGAAATGGTTGCCGGAGCAGTAATTTCCGGGGCTGTTTTGGGTGATAAAGTCTCTCCAATTTCCGATACGACAAACATTTGTGCAACGGCATCTGGCGTAACTGTTTACGAGCACATTCGCGGAATGATCCCAAACGTTTTCATTGCTGGAGTTTTGGCAATAATTGGGTTCACCGTTCTTGGGATTTTTCTCGACCCTGTCCAAGGAGAGAGTTCGAGCGTCACTGAGCTACTGAATCAACTGGATTCCATCTACACCTTAAATATTTCAATGCTCATTCCACCTGCAATTGTATTCATTGGTGGATACAAAGGTTATCAACCAGTAGTGATCATGATTGCCTCATCGCTTGCAGCAATTCTTATTGGAATGTTCAGCAACGATTTCACGCTGCTTCAAGGATCTCAAGCCATGGTTTCCGGATTCGAAACGAGCATGATTTCTGAAGTGACTTATCTGTCAGAAGCCGTGACAAACACATTGAGTCGAGGCATGACACTCATTCAAGGGTCAGAGGTCGTCGTTTCAGGTGATTTAGTCCTATCCGAAACACTCAACACCTTGTTGAATCGAGGCGGATTTGATGGCATGATGACTGGCGCGGTACTATACTGTATTTTGGCGATTGCCTTCGGATCGTTCTTGGAATCATCTGGTGCACTTGGTAGAATTATGAATGCATTGTTAGGTGGTGTCCGCTCAAAATTTGGATTGATCACAACGGCTTTTGGTGCTGGCGCAACACTCAACGGGGTATCTGGAAACGCGATGTTTTCTATTTTGACAGTGGGGCAATTGTTTCGCCCGTCGTTTAAGGATCGAGGAGTTCCACCGACCGTTTTGTCTCGTTCCATGGAGAATTCGATGACTTTATTGGAATCACTTTTGCCTTGGCACGTAACGGCTATTTATATGAGCGCAACGCTCGGAGTCACTACATTTGCGTATGCTCCGTTTGCGTTGTTCAATATGATTGGAATTGTCCTGTTCTTCGTTTTGGTTGGACGAGATTTGAAGAGAAAGAAGTATTGAGTCTACTGGATTATCCGATTTTCTGATCATCCGATTTCCCGAAACTTACACTCTTATCAAAAAAGAAACTATAAATTCTGTAAATCCTGCTGTCTCATGGCGATAAATGCCTTCAATACGCGTGCTCCAATTCCTGGAATATCCACTCGAATGAGATAGACTCCAGACGCAATTGGGATTCCCGCGTGGTTAATCAGCAACCAATCTTGGAAAGTTTGAGGACTGTCCTTTTTGAATTCCTTCACCAATTTCCCTTTCAGATCGTAAATTCCTATTGAGCAGCGCTCAGGGAGATTCGTAATCTTGATGCGTGAATCCAATCGGTTTCGCTCATACTGTGAATACGCCATGTATGGATTCGGAACTACGTTGATAATTCTCAAGGCTTCCGCCAATTGATCATCACTTCCTGTTTCCGTGGCGATATCATCCATGCTCCAAGAATACATTGGTCGACTGTTATTCAAACCGGTTGCCGTGTAGTTCTTGTATTCCTTATTGACGCGGAGCTCGATTTCAACTTCCGTTGGCAGATTACCAGGTTCAATTTCCCATCCATTGTTCGCCATTGGATATGCAACCCAAGCCAAACTCGCATAAACAAATTTCTTCGCTGGAGAACTGTTTGCTTCGATCAGTTGGAATTGATTGTACAGCTCGTTCCCAGCATTCGTGTTCGCTGAATTTGGAATGTAAGCCGGGAAATCCACAGCACTTCCAAATTGGTCACCATTCAATGATTTCGCGTTGTATCCCCATACATAAACAGGGTGCATTCCTCCCATTAGTGGAGATCCAACGCCATTTACCAAACGATCCGTCGGATTCCATTTCATATCCGCGCCATTTTCATTTCCTAAGAATGAATTCTCGCCAAACGCCATGTATAAACGCACACCTGATTCAACATCGATTGCATACCCTGGGAACCATGACATTCCAGTACTTGCTGGGTCAATATTTCCGTTGATATCCAAACTCTGACTCTTTCTCAATTGTCCCGGTTGTGCTCCGCCAACATTTAAGTTCGGATCTCTTCCCAATTCAATTACCGGACAGCGTGTCCATTTCGATTTGTCATTCGTAAGGACAATATCCACTCCCGGTAAATAACTGATTGAAGCGGCATTTCGATCACTTGTAACTGTACTCGAATTGTAATAAGCCATTGGCATATAGTCTGACTGATATCCAACCAATTTATGTGGCGCAATTATTCCATCTAACAGCGAGTTGAATTGTCGCTCAGGATCTTTTCCAACTTCATCTGGGTATGAACAAGGGTCTAAATAAGGGATTCCACCCGAACAGTCGTCCGTTGTTGGAGCGTAATCTCCAGATCGGATCCAGTTCGTCGGGAAAAACCCACTGTTATCTTGCACTCCTGAGAGCCAGCGCTTTGAACTGTCGATAAAAGTGATGTCTGCACGGATTGGATCGGTTGCGTAGCGTTCTACAAAACCTCCTCCTGATGAAGTAACGAAATAGGGTTTCTGTTGAATTTGAACCGATATTCCCCATCGAGGAATCAACTGTTCGTTATTGAATTCAATCGTTCGTTCCGACTCAACAAAATCGAGTAACGTTCCTCCCTGTTGATCGTAGCGATAAATTGTCCAAGACGCTTCCGTTGCATCATTAAAGGTTATCGGAATGTCATAATCGCGGAATTTGCATTCGAAATAACCATCCGCAACGTTGAGTGGATCAATTACTTTGATGTTCAACGGTCCTCTTCCGTATTCGTAGGTTGGTGTATCCATTTCACCATTTGCAATGATGTAATCTTTTGAAGATTGCGTCAACTCGAGGTCGTTGCCCCCATTTCCGTAACCATCAATTCGAGTAATGCGCGGACTTGATCCGTACTCAATGTTCTGAAGCGTCCCGTCAGCCTCAGGAGCCGGATTGTGAGGAATTACTTCTAAGATTTTCACTTCACCGAAAGCCGCTTTTCTACTCGCAATGTATTTCTTTTGCTGACCGTCCAACAACAATGGATCAGTCGGATCGTAATCCTTAAACTCGTTGTAAGCGTAGGCGATTGCCACGAAGTAGTAGCGTTTAAAATTCACCATTCGTGTTTCTCCTTGGGCAAATTGGTCGTTTGTAACTCTGAATGAGTGACGAATTCCTTCGTTTGCGCCATCAACACGCTCAACAGGAATACTAGCGTTAAGGTCTTCGTCAAACTCAAAGTTGATAATTCGATCGATATCATCCTCAATATCACACTGAGCAGCCAATCGTGCCTTAGTTGGATCATCAATATCTGAAATCGAAACATCGGCTCCACTCAATTGGAAAATTTGATATCCTTGGAAGCGGTAGCTCAAATCCGCCGTTGGATCATCTGCAACAATGAATGGATCAAACTCGATGTAACCTTCTTGGTAATTGTTTGAATTTTGAGGATTACTTATTGTCAAGATCACTTCATTCTCCAATTCTTGCGCCGCCATATCTGGAGCGTGAGGAGCGTCCAATACTCGGAAGCAGTTCTCGAATAATTTTTGTGCTTTATCGTCGGCTTTTCTCAAAACTTCAACAGAAGCAAAAGGCGTACCCGCAGCCGATCGTGCCCAAACAATCCCAACAGTAATGTTGTTAATTGCTCCCGGCTTCAGTACGAAAGGACCTGCTGATTGAACAAATCGTCTGTCGTAAGGCGGATTTCCCGCGCTCTCCTCTGTCCAAGGCTGCTGTGGCTGACCACCTGTTCCCCAACCAAGAGGATCTGTGTCCCCTGGGAACATGAAATCACAAGGTACATTTGGATCTGCTGCTGCATCAGAAAGGTGTCCCGTTCCTCCATAGTAAAATGGCGTTCCATCTTTCCAAAAACCGCGTAAATAATTGTAATAATCCGCCGCGTTTATCGGGTCTGTTTGATTGATGTTTACTTGTCCAACATTGCTATAGTACAAGAATCTTCTCATTCCGAAACGCTCGTTATCGATAATCGTATCGCCATATCCAATTCCGTTTAGTGCTTCTCCATCGTTGATTCCAACTGCGTTATCAATACCGTCATTGTCTTGATAAGGCCCTTCAAAGAAATCGACTCCAACCGCTGGAGGATTATCTCCGTAACCAAGCCAACCTCCGTTATCTCCATCGTAATTGTCTCCGTTATAGTAATACGCCAATCCGCGGTTCACATCACATCCTACATAGTCATCATTTGGATCACCCAATGCACCATCTGTGAAATACCCGAAATACGTATCGAAAAGCGTTTGTGTTCCTCGGTTGATCAACTCGTAATTGTAGAACGTCATGTTGTTGATCTCATCGTTCGAAGCAAAGGCAAAGGCTTGTGCTCTAATTTCCATTCCGATTGGATCGGCACCTGTTTCTGTGTGAATGTTTCCTTTGTCGTTCATCACCCACCAGTAGTTCAAATCTCCATAAAGTGAAACACGTCGATCTACTCCACATACTTTCGTTTTGTTGATGTCGTGCCAAGGGTAGTCACCATCCCTCCAGTCATAATTACCGTCCTCATTTCTGTCGAAAAATGGCGCCAAATAGTAATCTTGGCCAACTGAAACATCTCCATGCGCCGGCCACTCTTTAATGATGTCAGGAACAACGTAACCAGGGTAATTTTCGGATTGGGTGCTCGTACCGTTTTGAGCGTCGAATTCTCCCGCTGAGAACCAAGCATCAAACTCACGAATATCGTCTTGAGTCGTGACAAAATGCTTATCGTATTTCGCACAATTCTCGTAATCTGTTTCTGCTGCGCCCTCCGTGAGTGGACCAGTCCAATAATCCTGTCCATTTCGGTAACGCAATGCTGCCAATTTCAATTGATTGTTCACGTCTGTACCTCCCAACCACAGCGCAGAAGTAAATAGCGCCATGATCCCAGAGTTCTTCGGAACCTCATATTGTGACAAATTTTGTCCTGGAACCTGCCAGAGGTTTCCAGCAGTGTGCATCAGCGCTCTCACATTGTTCAACTCCATAAAAGTGGACGTTGTTGGAGGCGTACATCCCGCGGACTTTTCGAATCCAATTTCAGGAAGCGCTTGACCTGCATACGGCTGAGCGTACGCCAATGAACATGAAACGAGAAATAGTAGCGTGAATATTGTTTTCATAATGCAGCATTTTACCTGATTTCGATTCGACGTTTTGGATCTGAATCCAATTTTGATTCTAAATCAGGTATTGAATTACCAAATTAACGAATTATTTGGCGTTAGTAAACAGGAAAACACGCAAATACTGGTGGATTATACCAATCCAAAGAAGTTCGGCGAAGTGCTACTTACCCAATCGCTCAACGAAAGTTACCAGTAAATTGGTGATATCATCGTATTCCACGAAACTGAGCTCATCATAAGTATCAAAAACATCGTGGTAATTTTTGTTCGGTCCCATAGTGTAGATGAAAAATGCTGGCACCCCTTTTTCTGTAAACCAATAGTGGTCTGAATTCGCCGCAGGACCGCGCTTTTTAATTCTTGCAAGCAGTTTTTTCTCATCGTTGATTTCATTGAGAAGGTTGAATTCTTCTTCAAACAAGGTGGCATTTACCGCTGTAATCCCTTCTTCCCCTGACCCCATAATATCAAGATTCATCAGGAAGCGAATCTTCTTTAATTTGAGAACAGGATTTTCGGTGAAGTACTTCGATCCTACCAATCCTGCTTCTTCACCAGCAAAAGCGATGAACAAAATATTGTAATCTGATGGATGCTCTTTGAAGTAGTTCGCCATTGAAATCAACATGGCTGTTCCAGAGGCATTATCGTTTGCTCCAGGAAAGTAGGTTGATTCGCCCATTCGCCCAAGGTGATCGTAATGCGCTGTAAAGACAATCGTTTTGGCGCACATTTTCTTCGAAGGAATATGCGCAATCACGTTTTGCGATCGATACGAATTCAATTGCTCCACTTTAATATTTACATCAAATACTGCATTTGGATTTGCGATGGAGTCTTGGATGTAAATTAAGGGATTATTCAATTTTTGGCGACCTACGGACCATGTGAATTTTCTATCAATTACTTCGATCACAGGATGGTATTCAGCCAATGCAATTCCCAATCCGCGGAGCAGATTTAGCGTGTCTCCCTTAGCATCTCCAAAATCAAGATACAGCGCATTCCCTCTTCGATCTTCCACAAAGCGCAATATTTCATCGCTTAACAAATCCCGATTGAGTGCCGTTTCAATGGAAATTTTGAATGGATCCAACGTCTTGTTTGTTCCACCCGATGATGGATCGACCATAAAATGAACGCCTGGCTCGAGCTCTTTGCCGTTCTGTTTCACTGACATTGCTCCTGGGAAGCGCGTAATTCCATCAATATCGAAATGTTGGAGCATTGGCTCCTTCTTGTATGCTCCGACACCAATTTTTTCGAACTCCGACACCAAGAAATCTGCTGCGATTGAATCTCCGCTATTGACGTAACCACGCCCATGAAATTCCTGCGAACAGAGTGTTTTTGTTATTCGCCTCACCTCATCGATTTGTGCGTTGGTTGAAAATCCAATTAACAGTAACCCGAGAAGTGAGAGGGATTTAGACATAACGACGTTTAATGATTGCTAAGAACTCTAATACTGTCTCTTCTTCTGGATCCCATGAATTCTTGAATGCGAGCTCCTCCACTTTCGTGCTGGCTTCGTCTAAACTTGGCTGTGAATCTAAGGTTTTGATGGCGTCTGAAAAATCTTCGCCTGATCCATCAAACAATTCGTTGATGTACAATAATCGTTGATTAATACCGAATGCTCCTGAAAGTGAATCGATTTTGCGACCCGCCAATTGAGAACTGATTGAATTATCTGTGATGTTCAATCGATCCAAAAAAGAAGTTCCCTTTTCATTAACAACAGCTTTGGGTGCTTCAGCGGCTGGTTTTACTTCAGGGTCAGCTTTAGGCTCTTCAGCAATCGGTTCCTTAACAATGGGTTTTGGTGCTTCAACTGGTTCTGTGGTAATCTGAATTTTGTGCTCTGGTTTATTTTCAACAACTGGCGCTGGCTTTTCAGGTTCCACTTCTGGAGTGCTTTCCTCTTTTGATTCTTCAACCTTCGCATCCGTTGCTGGTGCATCAAACATTGAGAAATCCATAACAGGTGTTTCCTCAGCTTCAAAAAGGACATCGGATTCAGCGGAATCACTTTCTGCTTCCTCATCTTGATGTTGCACATCAAGTTCTTCCTCTTCTATTTCAACCTCCTCATTATCAGTAGTTGAATCTGCCGTTCTATTTTCGAAGGCTTTGTATTTCAAGATGATGCTTCTTTCGTGTAAATCGCGTGTAAGTCCTTCCAACTCCACCAATTCGTTGATTGAAAGTTCGCCACTCTCCATTTTTTCCACCAATCTTTCGATGCTTTTTAGCTTCTCACGATAATTTTTCAATCCTTCCATGATTTTTCAACATTTTAAACAAGTTGCTAACGAACAATTTTATCTGTCCCTCAAATTAGCGAATTTGTACCCACCAAAGTTAACTCAATTGATCGCATTATTCTCACAAATTGTGCCGAGTTGTCTAAGGTGAGTTGTTGAAAACCCAAATAGCACGAATTAGTATGTTTTTAGAGCATTTCCCCGAAGAAGGTAGACCGCATGGATGGATTGAAGTAGTATGTGGATCAATGTTTTCTGGGAAGACGGAAGAGTTAATCCGCCGATTGAAACGCGCTGAATTCGCTAATCAAAAATTGTTGTTGGTGAAACCTACGGTTGACGATCGTTATCACAAAGAAAATGTGGTCAGTCATCAGGGAACAAGTTTCAACGCAATCTGCGTGAAAGACGCCAAAGAGATTCTTGACATCTGGAAAAAAGAACGAGTGGTCGCTATTGACGAAGCGCAGTTTTTCGATGAAGGAATTACCGATGTTTGCAACCACCTTGCAGAGCATGGAGTTCGCGTAATTATCGCTGGGTTGGACATGGATTTCCAAGGTGTTCCTTTTGGGCCGATGCCGAAATTGTTATCGATCGCTGAATACGTGACAAAGGTTCACGCGATTTGCGTATCTTGCGGTAACTTGGCACAATTCTCACACAGAACTGTTGAGGACAAAGAACAAGTACTTGTCGGCGCTGTTGACGAATACAAACCGCTTTGTCGCTCGTGCTACAATAAAATAGCGCATTGAAACTGAATTACGCATACAGTCGAATTTCTTCTCTTTTCTCGCAAACAGCCCATTCGGATTTCGTTATCACGAACGTGTCGTACGATACACGGAAAATTAATTCGGGAGAATCTTCGTTGTTTTTTGCGTTGAATGGTTCGTTTCGAGACGGTCATGCTTTCATTGAAGATGCGTATTCGAAAGGTGTTCGTCATTTTGTTGTTTCCGAAAAAGGCGTCACCGATTCATTGGAAGGCGCGAGTGAAATTGTCGTTTCAGATACATTTGAAGCACTCCAACAATTGGCTAAATTTCATCGATCACAATTCGAATATCCCGTTGTCGCAATTACAGGAAGTTATGGGAAAACGACGGTCAAGGAATGGTTGGCTGAATTGCTTTCGCAGGAATTACGAATCGTCCGTAGTCCAAAGAGTTACAATTCGCGATTAGGAGTTGCGCTATCTTTACTTGAGATGAATTCAATGGCTGAAGTAGCGATCATTGAAACTGGAATTTCAGAACCGGGCGATATGTCAATTCTCGCTGACATGATTCAACCGACGCACGGAATCTTCACAGGATTGGGAAATGCACATCGATCCAATTTCGAATCGAAAGGAGCTCACCTGAACGAAAAGTTGATTTTGTTTGAGAACACAAAACATTTTTTTTATCCAGCAGGAATACTTTCGGCTAGTAACGACGGTTCAGGGATTGATCCAGATATTGGTTTGTTAGAAAAAGAGTTGAGCTTATTCCACTCATCAGATAAAATAAAACGACTTAACGCTGCTTTGGCTGTCTCAATGGCAAAAGAACTCGGTGTTTCAAATCAAGCCATTCAAAAAGGTTTGGCGGAATTGACATCACTTTCCATGCGATTGGAAACATTTGATGGTGTTCGAAATACCTCCATCATCAACGATGCGTACAATTTAGACCAAGACTCGCTGCGTTACGCACTTGAATATCAACTATCGAATTCACAAGGACAAAAACGCATTTTAGTCGTTGGATTTGGGAACGACCAAAGGGAAATTCCTTCATGGGTTCACGTTATTGCCAACGAGTTTTCTGTGGATGAAGTCATCCTCTACAAAGCAAATTCAGGAATAGAATCATCTCTTTCAAATGCTTCTATTTTGATCAAGGGAAATCGTGCTGCTGAACTCGAAAAGTTAGCGGCTCGACTGAAACTGCATCAGCACCAAACATACCTTCAAATCGACCTAGGAGCGATTCGCAAGAACATTGCGTTCTACAAATCAAAATTGCAGTCTTCAACGAAGTTGTTGTGCATGGTGAAAGCATCTTCATATGGCTCAAGTGCTTTGAAGGTAGGACATTTTTTAGAACATCTGGGAGTAAATTACTTGGGTGTCGCTTATCCAAACGAAGGAATCGAGCTGAGAGAAAACGGTGTCACTTTGCCGATTTTAGTCATGAACTGTGAAGAAGAATCCTTTGAAAGTTGCATTGAACATCAACTAGAACCGGCAATTTTCTCACTACGCCAACTTGAATCATTTATACAGCAATTGATTTTGATGGGTGAATCAAATTATCCTGTTCACGTTAAGTTGGAAACGGGGATGAATCGACTCGGCTTTGGAGAGTCGGATTTGAATTCATTAATTGAAAAGATACAATCTCAACCTGAAATCTTTGTCAAAAGTGTTTACTCTCATTTAGCTGAGGCTGATGTTAAAGATTCAGATTTCACGCAAGGTCAAATTGATCGTTTTGAGAATTTATCTAAGCAATTGACGCACGAATTAGCGAACTCTCCGATTCGACACATTTTGAATTCAGAAGGGATTTCCAATTACACCAAAGCGCAATTCGACATGGTTCGATTGGGAATTGGAATGTACGGGCATTCATCGAATCTGGAGACGGTAAAACAACTGAAACCTGCGATTAACTGGTTCAGTTCAGTATCACAGGTCAAACAGCTCAAAGCACCAGAAACTGTCGGTTACGGCAGAACGTTCGCTGTTGAAAAAGACATGAAAATCGCTGTGATTCCTGTTGGATATGCCGATGGATTCAGAAGAAACCTAAGTCAGGGAAAAGGCGGAGTTTACATCAATGGAACGTATTGTCCAACTGTAGGAAACGTCTGCATGGACATGATCATGGTTGATGTTTCAGGAATTGACGTTCAGGAAAAAGACGAAGTTGAAATCATTGGTGAACACCAAACGATTGAGGAACTAGCGAAAAAAATGGACACGATTCCTTACGAAGTAATGACGCATTTTTCACCTAGGATTCATCGGGTTTATCTTGATTAATGCAGCGTTAAGAATATTTGAATTAAGAATTTAGTGCGAGATCAAAAATGGAATTTCTGCATTCACTAATTCTGCTTTCTTATTTATTTCCCCCTCAAACTACTTCCGTTAATCTTCCGTTTTTCATCGAAATCCAATTTCTTCGAAAAGATAAAAACGCCACCTTTGATTTTCCCTTTCATTCGCACTTCGACTTCCCCCTTCATGGCCAAGCCAAGTGCTTTCATCATGGCGTTTCCTTCCAGTTCCGCTAAGAAGTTCGCTTGGAGATCTGTCTCTTTCTTTGCTTTCATCTTTACCTTTTTCAAAAGATGAACTTTCCCCATGTATTCTCCATCAACGTAGAGATCAAGTGTAGATTTTTTGACTTTAACGGCGAACCAATTTCCATTGTAAACTTTGGCTCCAGCAGTAAAGCGAACTTCCTGCCCTTCCATTTTCTCCATCTTGAATGTTTCTCCTCCACGAATTTCTGGCTCGTGAAAAGTACAAGACGCCAATAAACTAACTACTAACCCAATCGCTACGATATACTTCATACTCTACTCTTTTATGGTCACTGTACAATTACTTTGACAGTTCATTAAATGCAACGTAAAAATGTGGAATAGTTTCAATTCCACGGTAGTAATTGAATAAACCGTAGTGCTCATTAGGTGAATGAATGGCATCACTGTCCAATCCGAATCCCATCAAAATTGTTTTCAACCCAAGTTCTTTTTCGAACATTGCAACGATTGGAATTGAGCCTCCACTTCTCACTGGAATTGGCTTTGTACCGAATGTTTTCTCGTACGCCATGCTTGCTGCTTTGTACCCAATAGAATCGATTGGCGTAACCGCTGGCTCACCTCCGTGGTGAGGAGTCACAACTACTTTTGTCCCTTTTGGAGCAATTGATTCGAAGTGATTTAAGAATAAGTTCGTGATTTCAACTGGATCTTGATCCGGAACCAAGCGCATAGAAATTTTCGCGTATGCTTTCGATGCGATTACTGTTTTTGCTCCTTCACCAGTGTATCCTCCCCAAATTCCATTTACATCCAACGTTGGACGAATTGAACCTCTTTCTGGAGTCGAATATCCTGCTTCACCGTAAACATCTTCCATATCCAAAGCTTTACAGTACGCCTCATGACTGAAAGGTGCTTTCGCCATTTCTGCGCGCTCTTCATCAGACAATTCAACTACTTTATCGTAGAATCCTGGGATGGTAATGTGATTGTTTTCATCGTGCAATGAAGCAATCATCTTCGCTAAAATATTGATTGGGTTTGCTACGCAACCACCATATAATCCTGAGTGTAAATCTCTATTTGGACCTGTTACCTCAACTTCAACGTAACTCAATCCACGCAATCCAGTTGTTACAGATGGAACGTCGTTCGCCAACATTCCAGTATCAGAAACTAAAATAACATCTGCTTTCAAGCGCTCCTTGTTCTCTTTAACAAAAACGCCAAGGTTCTCGCTACCAACCTCTTCCTCACCTTCAATCATGAACTTGATGTTACATGGCTGCTCTTCTGATTGAACCATTGCTTCGAAGGCCTTCACGTGCATGAACATCTGTCCTTTATCGTCGCAGGCACCTCTGGCGAAAATTGCACCGTCTGGGTGAATATCTGTTTTCTTCACTACCGGCTCAAACGGCGGACTCGTCCATAAATCAATTGGATCAGCAGGTTGAACATCGTAATGTCCATATACCAAAACCGTTGGCAATGATGGATCGATCATTTTATCCCCATAAACAACAGGATAACCCGCAGTTGGGCACACTTCTACATTTTCAGCACCCGCCTTTTTCAAACTATCAGCAATGTGTTCCGCTGTTTTTTGAACGTCACCGGCATAAGCTGCATCAGCTGAAATTGAAGGAATTCTTAAAAGTTCCAATAACTCGTCTAAAAAGCGCTCTTTGTTCTCTGAAATATAATTTTGTGTCTTATCCATCTTCTATTTATTTATTGAGTGCCCTAAAAGTCGTTATTTTCTTAAAATAATTAGGGTTTTTGGATTGATTATTCGATTTTCGTGCAACCAATAATCACCTTACAGAGTCTAACTATTAAATTACTCATCCTATGTCTCTAAGAATATTTTTGGTTTCGATCGTTTCTATGCTCTTCGGAACCTCAGCATTATCTCAAATTACTGTAGATAATACCCTTACACCTGTTCAAATCGTGGATAACTTGATTGGTGCTGGTGTAACAGTTAGTAACATTAGTTTTACTGGAAATACAAATCAGATTGGATCCTTTGATGGGTCAGCTTCAAACATTGGTTTACCGAACGGAATTATCATGTCTTCAGGAACAATTCTTGACATCGTTCCTCCAAACCAACCGACAACTGGAACTTTCGGAAATCCTGGTGATCCTGATTTATTGACCGTTGCACAATCGGTAACTTCCAATCCGCAGGCTGGATTAATTAACACAACATTTGACGCGGCCATTTTGGAATTCGATTTCGTTCCAACTGGAGATTCGGTACAATTCAACTTCGTATTTGCTTCAGAGGAGTACACAACGTACATCAACACGCAGTTTAACGATGCCTTTGGATTCTTCATTAGTGGACCTGGATTTGCTGGACCTTTCGCAGCACCAGCAGCATTCCCAATGGGAGCAGAAAACTTAGCGTTTGTGCCAGGTACTACTGATCCGATAACCATTTCTACAATTCACCCAGGATTGAACGCAGCGTACTACATCAACAATACTGCAGCGACACATTCATTCAATGGGTTTACGATTCCAATGACCATTGAGTTTGAAGTAACATGTGGACAGACTTATCACTTTAAATTTGCCGTAGCGGATTGTCAAGATGACTTTTTGGATACAGGAGTATTCCTTGAAGGGAACAGTTTCTCTTCTGATGCCGTAGATGTTGCTGTTGCAACCGTTTCAGGTGATACAGCCGTTTATGAAGGATGTACATTTGCTGATTTCATCTTCTCTAGAACAGATTCAACGGATACCTTGGTTGTGACTTACGATATCGCTGGAACTGCGACGGATGGAGCTGACTACACTACTTTGGGTACGTCAATCACTTTCCTTCCTGGAGTTGATACAATGGTCGTTACACTTGATCCTATTGCCGACGGAATTATTGAGCCAGGTGAGTCAGTAATAATTACAGCTTATACCGTTAACTCGTGTGGCGATACAATTACTTCCACCGGAACAGTCTGGATCTTTGATGAACCCTTCTTGGATATTGCAGAAGACGACCCCATCCTTTTATGTGGTGATGATTCATTGCTTGTCGGTGCAACCGCCTCTGGTGGATTTGCCCCTTATACGTATAGTTGGACAGGAAGCACTTCCGTAACGGATTCCGCCTATGTGAATGCATCCTTGTTAGGCCCAGTTGAGTATTACGTCACCGCGACTGATGGCTGTGGTTATACCATAACAGACACAGTAACAGTCACGCTGAATCAAACATTAGCAATTGACACATTGATTTCAATCCCTTCCGCTCCTTGTAATGCGACTGGAGCAGTGAGTGCTGTGGCCTCGGGTGTAACCGGAGTGCCGCTTTACGAATGGATAGGTCCAGGAGCTGGTAGTCCGAATTCAATTGACGCTACCGTTTGGGAAAATCTATCTCCGGGATGGTACTTCTTCACTGTTACAGATAACGTGTGTGAAGAAAGTGACAGTGTTTATGTGGATGTTACTCCTCCACCTGTTGCATCATTCGACGCTGTGCCTCAATCAGGATGTGCTCCTTTGACAGTTACCTTTACAAATACAAGTCAGAATACGACAAGCTACGAATGGGATTTTGGTACAGGAAGCATTCTTTCAACTACAAGTACGGCGCCACTAACTCAAACGTTTACGAGTACAACAACAATTCAATTGACTGCATACGACGATGGTGGTTGTCCAAGTGACGCGACTACAACGATCACAGTTACTGCTTGTGGATGTACTGATCCAAGTGCTGAAAACTATGATCCAAACGCAGTGGTTGATGATGGTAGCTGTTTTTATCCAGAGCCAATTATTACTGTCCCGAATGTATTTACGCCAAACGGAGATAATCAGAATGATATTTTCTTCATTTCTGTTGAGAATGCGGAAGATCTTGAATTCACCATCTTAAACCGATGGGGGAATGTCGTGTATGAAGCTACTGGTTTGACAGCTGCTTGGAATGGCTTCTTAGAAGGTGGGAACTTTGCACAAGATGGAACTTACTTCGTAAAATACGTTGTTACGGCGATCAATGGAGATCTAATTGAAGGACATAGCTTCGTTCAATTAGTCGATGGAAATAAGCCTTAAGATTTTAATAAAACTGAAAAAGCGCTTGCCTTATGGTGAGCGCTTTTTTTGTGACTAAGACGTTAGTACAAAAAGTTATGATAAGGATAACGCACTTGAAAGATGCGCTTCACTTCGTCGTAAACAACACTTTTAAACTCGTCAATGTTTCCTTTGTCCTGAGCTGAGATGAACACACATTTCGTGTCATTCAATTTCGCCATCCATGTTTTTCTCAATTCTTCCAATGATGGATTTGCATCAGTGTCTGGAATTTCTCCTTCTTCCAATTCTACGTATTGGTAAGCATCCATTTTGTTGAAGACAACTATCGTTGGTTTATCGCCAACACCTAGTTCGTTTAGCGTTTCATTCACCACTTGGAAATGTTCCTCAAAGTTAGGATGTGCGATGTCTAATACATGAATCAATACATCTGCCTCACGCACCTCGTCCAACGTCGATTTAAATGACTCAACCAACTGGTGCGGTAACTTTCGAATGAATCCAACGGTGTCTGCCATCAGAAACGGCAAGTTCTCGATAACCACTTTACGAACCGTGGTATCCAAGGTTGCGAAGAGTTTGTTCTCAGCAAAAACATCAGATTTAGCCATCATGTTCATGATGGTACTTTTTCCAACGTTCGTGTATCCTACGAGGGCTGCTCGAACCAATTGGCCTCTGTTACCGCGTTGAACGGCCTTTTGTTTATCAATGTTTTTGAGTTTCTTCTGAAGCAAAGAGATTTTATCCTTAATGATTCGTCTATCCGTTTCAATCTCGGTTTCCCCAGGCCCACGCATTCCGATCCCACCTTTTTGACGGTCAAGGTGTGTCCATAAACGCGTCAATCTTGGTAGAGCATATTGCAGTTGTGCTAACTCCACTTGCGTTTTCGCGTGCGCTGTTCTCGCTCGGCTTGCAAAAATATCTAGAATTAGACTATTTCGGTCGAGTACTTTGAGTTCCAAAAACGCCTCAATATTTCTCAATTGAGAAGGGCTCAATTCATCATCAAAAATGACTAAATCAATCTCATTTGATTTTACGTAATCGCGAATCTCTTGCAACTTTCCCTTTCCCACATAGGTCTTTGGATTGGCTACTTGCACTTTTTGCTGAAATGTTTGCACAGTTGTTGCGCCGGCTGTTTCCGCAAGGAATGCCAGTTCATCAATGTAATCTTTTGCTTGTGTTTCGGTTATTTCTTGTGTGATCACTCCGACCAACACACATTTTTCCTCAACGGCGTCAACAAGAACGTGTCCTCCTCCCATTAATTCTCCTCTTTTCTCAATGACATAACGAATTGCACTACCGCTTCACGCTCTTTATCTGTCGTCAATAAATATTCAAATGGCGGCATCGTGCCTTTCCCCTTCTTGATGATTTTCAATACTTGCGCTTCGTTCAATTTCGATTTGGACAGATCTTTCGATCCAGAATTTCCTAAGTTTCCTTTAGGCCCATGACAGGAAGCGCACTGATTTATGTACAGCAAACGACCATCAACCTCAACATTCGGATCATCCTTTTTTACTGTACTGATTTCACCCTGCGTACACGACGAAATCAAAAGCATCCCTGAAATAAAAACTACAATTTTTAGAACCATGCTCCTCTCAATGCTTCGCGGAACGGCCAAGGAATCATTGCAAGAATGATCAATAAACCGATCGTGTATGAAATCAAGATTCGACGGTGTTTATCGCGTGTTCCCTTCAATTTCTTTTCTGCTTTGCTTCTTCCCATTGTGACAATTGCAATCGCTACAACCATTCCTAATAAATGCTCCAAACCGTAGAATCGGTACATTCCACCAGCGACGTCACTTGACATCCAACCCTCAACGAATTGAACTTTTGTTGACATGAAGTATAAGCCAAGTCCAATCAACAATTGAATATGCAACATAACCATTGCAAACAAGTTGATCATCTTGTCCTTTTTCTTGTATTTACCCGATGATTGAGATCTCGCGGCATTAAATATTGCGAAAACCAATAAGAAAAGTGCTACCCATCGTAATCCTGAATGTGCGTGAATCAGTGCGTTCATAATTGTCTAATTTTGTTGTACAAGGTGCTTACCGTTTAAAAATCACCCTGCAAAAGTACGAAATTGGGAGGTTGAAAACACAAAGAAGGTCACCATCTCACGCCAAATTATTATTTTCACCGCATGACGCAACAATTAAACTTGCTGAGAGGAGCTTTACTCCTTGTTATTTTGGTGATCAGCGCCAATTCATTTGCCCAAATTCCTCAAAACGGAGTTTCCCAGTCTAAGGCACCATATTATGCTTTGACGAACGCCCGAATTTTCGTGTCACCCACAGAAACGTTGGAAAAAGCGACCATTCTGATTAAAGGTACAACGATTGAAAAAGTGGGGAAACGTGTTTCAATTCCAAAAAATGCTGTCGAAATTGATTGCGAAGGATTGACAATTATGCCTTCGTTCATTGAACTCTCGAGTGATATTGGTGTTCAAAAAGCAGTAGCGAAGAAAGGTAACGGTCGACCTCAATTGGAATCATTGAAACCGGGATCGTACTATTGGAACGAGTCCATTCACCCGGAAATTGATGCATCGCAAGGCTATGCGCCAAATGAAAAGGCGAACAAATCCTATTTAGACGCTGGATTTGGATTTGCCTTTACGCATCAAAAAGACGGAGTAGCGCAAGGTCAAGGAGCGCTAGTTTCGCTGGCTAAATCAAACCTGTACAAGCCAACATTGAACATGGGTGCTGGAAGTTACTTTTCGTTATCGAAAGGTGTTTCTCGACAAACATACCCTTCATCTCAAATGGGATCAATTGCCCTACTTCGCCAAGCATTTTACGATGCGCAATGGTACAAATCGAACGAGCAAACAGAGCGAAACCTATCATTGGAAGCCTTGAATTCTCAATGGGATCAAGCCAGTATTTTCTACACAAAGGACAAATGGGAAATTTTACGAGCGGCGAAAATCGCAAAAGAGTTTGATCGATCATTTGCCTATGTTGGTTCAGGAGACGAATATGGAATAACCGAAGAATTGAAAGCGCTTTCGAGCACAATCATCCTTCCAATTAACTTTCCAAAGGCATACGACGTTACCGATCCGTATGTCGCTCGTCAAATTCCGCTCAGCGATTTGAAGCAATGGGAAATGGCTGCATACAATCCGTCAATTCTTGTTGAAAACGGTATTCCAATTTGTATCACGATGGAAGGGCACAAGACCTCAAAGGAGTTTTGGGCGCACCTCAGAAAAGCTGTAGAACATGGTTTATCTTCTTCGGAAGCATTGAAAGCTTTAACGCTCAATCCTGCAAAATTGATTGGGGCTGATGACAAAATTGGTTCTTTGGAATCTGGGAAACTTGCAAGCTTCACGATTTACTCTTCAAATCCGTTAGAAGATGCATCAACGGAAATGATCGAAACATGGTCTTTGGGCGAGAGAAAAATCGTAAAAACATACGAACGCCCAGAATTGGCGGGAAAATATAGCTTGTTAATTGGAGAGAGAAGGCTACCACTAAAAATTGACTCAAAGTCACCAGGTAAGTTTTCTGGTTCGATTTCTCCTAATGGCGATGAAGACTCCGATTCAAAAATTAAAGTGAAGTTAATCGTTGAGCAAAACGATGTTACCATTCAATTTGGCATCAACGATTCGATTTGGAAAGGAAGCGTGAATCTCCGTGGGAAGATCAATCACCGACTAAAAATATTTGAAGGAGATGGAATGACTCCAACTGGTGAGTGGGTGAAATGGCACGCCGTTCAAACGGAAAAAGGAAAATCAGTAAAAGATAAGGAAAAGAAACCATTCAAGACAGACTCTTTGGCTGTCGCTTGGTTCCCGAATATGGCTTATGGATTTGATTCTATTCCTGAATCCCAGCCTATCCTATTCAGTAACGTGACAATCTGGACAAATGGAATTGAAGGAATTGTAAAAAAAGGATTCGTTTTAGCTGAAAATGGAAAGATCACCTACGCTGGGACGCGTAAGCCAAATACTCCGCGAGAAACGATTGAAATTGACGGAACAGGAAAACACTTGACGTCAGGAATTATTGATGAGCATTCACACATTGCGATATCAAAAGGTGTGAATGAAGGTGGGCAGGCAATTTCTGCTGAAGTTTCTATTGGACACGTTGTTCATCCCGATGACATTAATATTTACCGTCAATTGTCTGGGGGTGTTACTGCCGCTCAACTACTCCACGGTTCTGCAAATCCTGTAGGTGGACAATCAGCATTGATCAAGCTCAAGTGGGGACACACACCTGAGGAAATGCTTATCGACGACGCACCGAAATTTATCAAATTTGCGCTTGGAGAAAATGTGAAACAATCGAACTGGGGAAGTTATGCTACTATCCGATTCCCGCAAACGCGAATGGGAGTTGAACAAGTGTACTACGATGGATTTGATCGCGCAAGAGCCTATCAACAAGAAAAGGCAAGTAATCCGAATTACCGCGTTGATCTCGAATTGGAGGTCCTCAATGAAATCTTGAACGAAGAACGATTCATTTCGTGCCACTCGTATGTGCAATCAGAAATAAATATGTTGATGCACGTAGCAGATTCGCTTGGATTCAGAATTAATACATTCACGCACATTTTGGAAGGATACAAGGTTGCCGATAAAATGGCCGCTCACGGCGCAGGAGGATCTACCTTCTCCGATTGGTGGGCGTACAAATACGAAGTAAACGATGCCATCCCTTACAATGCGAAGATGATGCACGATCAGGGCGTTGTAGTTGCAATTAACTCGGATGACGCTGAAATGGGTCGCCGACTCAACCAAGAAGCTGCGAAAGCGGTGAAATATGGAGGCATGGATGAAGAGGACGCTTGGAAAATGGTTACGCTGAACCCTGCTAAGTTGTTGCACCTCGATAACAGAATGGGATCAGTGGAAGTTGGAAAAGATGCCGATTTGGTTTTGTGGACAGCTCACCCGCTCTCGATCATGGCGAAAGTTGATTACACGGTAATCGACGGAGTGATTCTCTTCGATTCTGAACGAGACTCAGAATTGTATCAAAGAAATCAAGCTGAAAAGGCACGCATTATTGCGAAGATGTTGAATGCGAATGCCGCAGGAAACAAAAAAGACTTCGTTAAGAAGAAAAAAGGCCATTACCACTGTAATACCATTGGAGAAGAAGGTTCAACCGAAGAAAATCAACATTAAGATGAAGCACATAATTATATTTTTCGCATTTGTATCGAGTGTTGCATTTGCTCAGGAGCCATCGAGAATCTTATTGAGTGGTGGAAACCTTCATGTCGGAAACGGTGAAGTGTTCGAAAGTGCCGCTATCGGCATTGAAGATGGGAAAATCACATTTATTAAAAACGCCTTCGCATTTACCTTGAAAGAAAGCGATTGGGACACCATCATCGATGTAACGGGGAAGGAAATTTACCCAGGATTTGTCGCTCCTAATTCGACGCTTGGCTTAACGGAAATTGATGCCGTAAAAGCAACACGCGATTATAGAGAAACGGGAATTTACAATCCTCATGTACGGTCTCAAATTGCGTTTAACGTTGAATCGAAAGTAATGAGTACTGTTCGTTCGAATGGTGTTTTGTTGACGCAGGCGACACCTCGCGGAGGAATCATCTCAGGAAGTTCGGCCGTTATGACCACCAATGGATGGAACTGGGAAGATGCGACGGTTCAAAAAGACGACGGAATTCACCTCAACTGGCCATCGAGCATGCAAGGTGGAGGCTGGTGGGCTGAGCCTGCTCCAAAGACGAAGAACAAAAAATACGGTGAGCGCAAGCAAGCAATTGTCGAATTCTTTGAAATGGCAAAAGCGTACACTCAGGAAAACAATCCAGAAAAGAAAGATCTCCGTTTGGAAGCCATGCGCGGATGTTTTGATGGTACAAAGCGCGTGTACATCCATGCGGATGAATTGCAAGAGTTGGCCGATGTTATTGAATTTTCAAAAGCACTTGGATTGGCTTATCCTGTGAT
The DNA here is from genome assembly GCA_029252405.1 of Crocinitomicaceae bacterium. Classification (GTDB taxonomy): domain Bacteria; phylum Bacteroidota; class Bacteroidia; order Flavobacteriales_D; family Crocinitomicaceae; genus UBA4466. Next base: position 15,358 of record JAQXBM010000021.1, on the reverse strand, counting down.
CGTTGGTGGATACGACGCGCATTTAATCACGGACTTGCTGAAAGATTCGAAAATCCCGGTGATGGTTGTTCGACCTCACAGCCTTCCTGAGAACGAAGAAGACGCGGTAGATCACGCGTACCGATTGCCTTCATTACTAAAAGCGGGAGGAGTGAAATTCTGCATTCAAAATGAGGGCGATATGGAGGCGATGAACGCTCGAAACCTTCCTTTCCTAGCTGGAACGGCAATGGCTTATGGTTTAAGTGAAGAAGACGCCGTTAGTGCAATCACACTTTGGAGCTGCGAGATCATGGGAATTGATAAATCGTACGGAAGTGTAGAGAAAGGTAAATCCGCTACGCTGTTTGTTTCTGAGGGAAATGCTCTTGACATGATGACCAATCAAATGGTGCTAGGTGTGGTGAACGGAGAATTGATTTCACCTTCGAATTTCCAACAGGACTTGATGGAAAAATACAGCAAGAAATACACGAAGTAGTAATAAGAAAATATAGGTAACAAAAGAACCCTTCCGATACGTATCAGAAGGGTTTCTTTATATCTCGTTTAGAGAAGAAGTCTACATTCCAACTTCTTTCTTTACTTCTTCGATCATTTCAGGAGCTTTCTCCTTCACTGTTTTCTCGATAGCTTCTTTCCCATCTTCAAGAGCGTCATCCATTTGTTCTTTAGCTTCATCCATTAAGCCATCAAACATTCCTTCTGCTTCTTCTTCCTCCTCTTCAACTTCTTCTTCAACCTCATCAAGGTTAAGCTCTTCCAATAGTTCATCTGCTTGAGCTTCTGCATCTGCTTCGCTTCCACCACATGCTGTCATTGCCATTCCTGCTGCAATTGCTGCAACAAACATAAAATTTCTTTTCATTTTAATCGTTTTTGGTTACGCTCGAAACTACAAAGAATTCAACCTAAATAAAAGTGATTTTTACTTTTTGTGAATAAGTAACGATTTTGTGAAAATCTGATCTTGAGAAATCAATCGCACAATATATGAACCATTTTTGAGTTCACTTAATTCGAGCTGTTGCTCACCACTAAATCCATCGCTTCGAAGAACTGTTCTTCCGAGCATGTCCACGACTTCAAGTTCATCCACTGGTGTTGATTCATCTACGCGAATATTCACAAGGTCTCCTGCCGGATTTGGGAAGATGCTCCATGCTAAATTCACCAATTGATCCAAACCTACAGTCACTGCCGTTGGGTCTGATTCTGATAAACATCCAAACTCATCCAAAAGTGTTACGGTGTAATTACCCGAAACTGCTGGCACACAAACATCAAGTGTGTCGTCCTGAAGAGCAACACCGTCAACGTACCATTGAATGTCTGAATTTCCTGAATTGAGAATGATCAAATTGCCTGCTGTATTCGTTGTGATTTGAGGCAGGAAGGCCGTATCGCAATAAATAGCCAGGGTGGTATCAGAAAAGCTCACACATCCATTCGCGTTAATTGCCACAAGATGATAGTAACCCGAGTTCTGTACTATGTGCGTCGTGTCTGTAGCACCCGCAATTGGACTTCCGTTGAAATACCATTGATAGCTATCACCAAGGTCATTTGACGTCAGTGTATGCGGAATTGAATCCCACGTTACAGTTGGAACTGCAGGGAATCCACTTACGTATACGGTATCTACAGAAATCACTGATGGTGAAGGAAGAATTTGTTGGTATGAAATCGCATAATCGATTACTGAAGTTCCAACTGCACAGCCATTACAGCCATTCAAATTCAACGGAGCAACTCCCATAAAATCATCAGCTCCAAAGCCAATTTCTCCTGCGTCCGATTCCCAAATCTCAATGGTATAAGATTGAGCGGGATCTAATAGTATAGATGTATTCCATCCCACGGGAAGGAAAGTATCTGCGTAAACACCCGATTGATTATAAATAGCGCCATTCTCGTAAATAATAAAGTAAGGGTCAGGACTTTCAAATGCAGGAAAACCTCCACCATAATTCGACATGCTTGTTATCGTCACATTCGTCAAAGTGTATACTTCCAATGTGTCCAAATTCGACCATGCCTGATAATTTACTTCGTAATCGCCAGGGGTAGTATAAATCTGAGGGGCAGGATTCTCTGCTGTTGATGTATTCCCGTTACCGAAATCCCAAGAATAAGCGAGTAGTCCTGGGTTGTTATTCGCAAAATCAACTGTTTGTGGCATGCATCCATTTGCTCCGATCATTCCAAAACCGTTGTTCGTTGTGGATACACTCGCTGGAAGGATTTCCATGTACACTGAAAATGAAGTTGGAATCCCTGAAGCGACTGTTAAATCGGCAATAACCGTAACATCCACAGTATACTGACCAGCCAAAAGTGGAGTTCCATAAACGTTTACGCAACCATACTGATTCACTTGAGGATCGTAATCGCAATTGCTAGAGGAGTTATTACACTCCCACGACAATCCTACTGGCAGCGCGATTGAAAGAATATGAAAATTGGTGAAGTCGAATCCTTGCGTATCCAAGGGCATCACAAACGTAATGTCTTCGTCGTAAAACTGATTTACCGTTCCTACCGGCATCGTATCAGGGTAAATTCCTGGAGCCGTTTGGGAGAAATCAATTGTGCAAATCTGCGCATTTCCAAGCATAGGAAGTAGGCATACGAGTACTAGTAGTCGTTTTAACATAGTGTATTTTTAGCAGTACTAAAGATATAGATTTTTCTTATGACCTCATTTAAATTATCAACTTGACTTTGTATTCGATGAATTCGTACATTTGAAAAAAACAAAAATTCAACAATTAAATAAAGATATTATGGCATTCGAATTACCAGCATTACCATATGCATACGACGCATTGGAACCACATATTGACGCTCGCACGATGGAAATCCACCATTCAAAGCATCATCAAGGATACACGAATAAATTGAACGCAGCAATTGAAGGAACTGACTTCGCAGGAAAAAGCATCGAAGACATCTTGAAATCATGTGCAGATACTCCAGCAGTAAGAAACAATGGAGGAGGTTTTTACAACCACGGATTGTTCTGGTCAGTAATGAGCCCTGACGGAGGAGGTCTTCCAACAGGAGATTTAGCTGCAGACATCGACAGCACGTTTGGATCGTTTGACGCATTCAAAGAAGCATTTTCGAAAGCAGCTGCAACGCGATTTGGATCAGGTTGGGCATGGTTGTGCGTAACTGATGGAAAATTGGAAGTATGTTCAACAGCAAACCAAGACAACCCAGTTATGGGATTAGGATGTGGAGGAACTCCTATCCTTGGATTGGACGTTTGGGAGCACGCATACTACTTGAACTACCAAAACCGTCGTCCTGATTACATCAACGCGTTCTTCAACGTGATTAACTGGACAAAAGTTTCTGAAATGTACGCTGCTGCAAAGTAAGTAGTTTCAACATAGACTTGAACCCTTTTCTTCTTTTGGAGGAAAGGGTTTTTTGTTTGATATCATTTCGATTCTTACCTTGTCTTCAAATCGTTTTTGAGTCTTATGAAATTCGTTTTTCAGGGTTTTGTTCTGCTACTTTTTACGCTGATTATTTCAGGGTGTACTGAGCACGTCCAAAATAAACACGAACAGCTGTACCTTAATGCCGCCGATAGTTTAACACTTTATCAAAACGCTCCCTACCTTCAAAAGGAACTGGCTGGAAACGAAAAAGCGCGAGATTTACTCGAACTTGACTACCAAGATTTCAAGGAAAAGCACAGCTGGAATGACAAAGAAATGGACGTGTTTGCTGGTATCATTCAAGGACACGTACGTGTTGCAAAAACTGTGGATTCATTTAAGTCTTTGTAATTCTAAGCGCAGAGTGGGAAACCATTCGTTTCGTAACTTTTTCATCAGGTGTGCATTATGTAATAAAATCAAGACCTATGAAACCAGTCTCCGCCCTCCAAAAATTATTCTTCTTTCCTTTTGCACTACTTGCATTTGCACTAATCCTTTCAGTTCAAAATGCACCACCCGCACCAAAAGAATTAAGCCTTGATGCAGCCATCAAAGATGGAACAATACACGCAGATGTTGTCTCCAATGGGAAACACAGTGGGAAATCAGTGAAATTATCAGTGACAAACACAACGAATCGCAAATTGAAAATCATTGTTCCTGCTGGTACGGCATATGTTCCGGGAGATGATGAAGAACAAACCCTCATTCAATTGGAGGATGATTTCTTCGTTTTAGAACCGAGAGCAACAAAAAATCACATGATTGCCGCTTTCTGCACAGAGGCATCAGACATGTCTCCTTCATCTGGAGGGAAGTTTAAAATTTCGACTAGCTCGAACAAAAAGCTCAATGAGGCCATTGATTACATGAAGGATAAGAAAATCGATAAAATGTCTTTTCAAGATATCGTTTGGGCAATCACTGATGGTCATTCTGTATCCAGTATTCAACCTACGAATCCTCAAACGAAGAATTTCCGAACGTATTTAGCCAATCTTACAGGACAAAAAGATACATGGTACACATCACCACAACGCCACGTAATTGATGAAAGACGGCGCATTGTTTCACAAACAGTAGCAGTTCGTGGCCAAATAGAATTCGCTTCGGATGGTACTTCTGTTATCCGTCAAGAAGTTGTTGACAAGGATGGCGAGGTTCGTTTTAAAATGCCAAATACAACTCCGCGAAAATCGCATCAGGTAAAAATGACCTTTTCTGTTCGTGTGCGCGGATGGGAACCCGGTGAATATACTCTGCGCGTATTAAAAGATGATGAGGAAATTAAAACGTACCCGTTTTTGATCAGCTAGTTGAACAGTGTGGGGGAAGTGTGAGTGAACAGCGTTTACTAAACCGCCTCTGGCGCGAGAGCAACAACCGATTTTACTTCAGGAGCAACTTTTTTCACTGCTTCTTCAAGTCCAGCTTTTAACGTCATCATTGACATAGAGCAATCGCTGCAAGCACCGAGTAATCGAACGACAACAACGGCCTCATCTGTGATTTCAACAAGTTCCATGTCTCCACCATCAGCATTAAGGAAAGGACGGAGCTGCTCGAGAGAGCCCAATACTTTTTCTTCGATGTCTTTTTTGTTAATGGACATGTGCTTGTTTTTTGTCTTTGAGTGACGCTACGCGTTCCACAAAAGTACTAACTAAATCGTCAAAAGCCTTCGCTGTCGGGCTATTTTCTTGAAATACAGCGGGCCTACCGATGTCTCCAGCTTCGCGAACACCTTGAACAAGTGGAATATGACCGAGGAAAGGAACGTTCATTCCGTGTGCTAAATTCTTCGCTCCATCACGTCCGAAAATGTAGTACTTATTCTCTGGAAGTTCTTCCGGTGTGAACCAAGCCATGTTCTCTATAATACCAACGACAGGCACGTTAATCGAATCAAGTTGGAACATGTTTACTCCTTTACGAGCATCCGCGAGTGCCACTTCTTGTGGTGTACTAACGATTACTGCCCCATCCAACGGAACTGTCTGTACGAGTGACAAATGAATATCGCCAGTCCCTGGAGGTAAATCAATTAACAGATAATCCAACTCACCCCAGTGAGCATCTGTAAACATCTGCGTTAGTGCTTTGGAAGCCATTGGACCTCTCCAAACGACGGCATTGTTTTGTTCTGTGAAAAATCCGATGGATAAGATCTTGATTCCGTAACTCAACACTGGATTGATTTTCGGAACACCATCAATATCAAGCATGGTTGGACGATCGTGCACAACATCAAACATTGTAGGCATTGAAGGTCCGTAAATATCTGCATCAACAATTCCAACTCGGTAACCCGCTTTCGCCAATCCTCCAGCTAAGTTTGCTGTTACTGTCGATTTTCCAACTCCACCTTTACCCGATGCAATGGCCACGATATTCTTCACCTCAGGAAGAATTTTTCGTTGCGCCGCTTTCGCCTCTGCCGGCAACCCTACAATTGTAGCCGACACTTCGACATCGTCTCCAAGCTCTCGTTTCAAATTGAAATCTATTGCCTCTTGCATGCGTTTACGTGCGTGCAATGCTGGGTTCGAAACAAATACTTTTAGTGTGATTTTTGATCCTTCAATTACCAATTCCTCAACGAGGTTGGCTGAAACAAGGTCTTTTTTCAAATCGGGTTCTAGGATTGAACCTAGTACCTCGAGGACTTTTTCACGTGATATTTCCATGGATATGTACTTTCGATTGAAAGTGAATAACTTTAGCCTTTACGCTTAAATTCTTTGAATGATTTGATCGACTTTGCCATCAACTCTACAATGTGCTTATCGCATCCCTCTTCAGCAGAAGAAAGGCCATAAATAATCTTGTTGATTGTTTTTTGACCGTACACGTGATATGATTTGTGCTCGATTCCCACTTCAGGAGCGGCATATTTGGATCCAGAAACCATCAACGTTCGTTCGTAAACGATCAAATCTGTTTCGTCTATCAAATACTTAATCTTAAAAAACTTCTGATCAGCTAATTCTTTTTTCTTCTCTTTTACGAGGTCGTCCAAGATTCCAAAATCTTCAATGTGCATTTGGAATTTTTGTCCTGCATTGATTTCCCACTTAAACGATTCCTCGTGCTTCACCTCCGGTCTCGTCGAAGCTCCAATGTTGGCCGTTTCATCTGGAAGTGAAATCACCCCTGGGATGTCATAATCCGCCATGATGAAATCTTGAAATTCGTAGTAATCGTCGTTTACAACAATATCCTCCGGTCCGGCAGGATCAGCTTCGTCACCACAATTCGTCAATGCGAATAACCCAACAAAAATTGCTGCTAGTTGTATGATTTTGAATGAGCGTGTTCTAGACATTGTTCAATGGTTTATTACAATTTCCCCCTTTAGCTAATACAAATATACGAATACTAGCTGTTATTTGTTAGGAATCGGACAATCGACGGATCAATTAGGATTTTTAACGGATCATTACACCTTTTTCCCCGATAATCGGAAGCATTTTCATGTTCTTCTCTGAAATTGACTCAGCCAAAAAGACGAACTTTTTATCGTAAAGCACATCTTCTGCCCAAAAACTTACCCAGTATTCGTTGGAAAGTCCAAAAACCTCCTCGATAATTGGCTCAATTTTGGCCGCTTCATTTGGCATTAAAACTTCCAGGTGGTGACGCAATTTTGAGGTGCGAATCGTTTCACCCGTCAAGACATTATTTCCGTAGCCTTGACTTGTCACGATAATTCCTTCCATGATGTCTTCCCGCAGATTGACTAAATATACATTGTATACTTTCTCGTTATCCTCATTCAACTGCTCCACGACGGCGAATGCTACACCTTCAACTTTTGGACCTCGTAATTCTTCGCGCATTGGCTCAACCTGATTTTGGTTCTAAAACTCTGTTTGAGATTTGATCATTTTTCCGAGCGCAATATATTGAAATAAAGCCGGAGAATGTCCTATCTGATCCTCATTTCGACGGATGTAATCTTCGTCCTTTTCGAATTGCTCTGGAATATCGAAGTTTGATTTGTCAGTTGATCCCAATCTCACGATCATTAGGTTTTCCTTTGGAATAGTAATGATGTATTGTCCTTTTGCTCCTCGGCAGTAATAGACTGGATTGGTTTTTCCAAAATACGTCCACGTGTGCAAACCATAACGCGTATTCGGAATACCTTCCTTGGTTTTCATTTTTTGTGGAACGATCATTTCTTCATAAAACCAAGTTGGAATTATTTGTTCATCTCCAATTTTCCCTTTATGCAATAACAGGGAACCAATTCGTGCGTAATCTCTTGCTGTTGCATAGATACAACAGAACGCTTTTTCGTCACCATCTTTGTCATCCAAACTCCAATAAGCATTGTCATTTGCTCCAATTTTTGACCAAATTTTATCTTCAGCATATTTTGTGAGATCTACTCCCGTAGCTTTTTCCACAATGAATCCAAGCAGTTCAGTATTCCCACTTTGGTAGTTGAATTTCTTCCCCGGCTCAGTGATTAACTTCTGACTAGTAACTTGCTCGCGCAAATCCCATCCGTAGTATGATTTGGCATTATCAGATAGTGGATTTTTGGTGCTTTCCGTCCAGTCCAAGCCTGATGACATTGTTAGCAAATGTCGAATCGTGATTTTCTTTCGTTCGTCGTCCTTGAATTCGGGAAGGTACTTTGATGCGCTCACATCCAAACCTTCAATTTTCCCTTCATCAATAGCTATTCCCACTAAGATTGCAACGAGCGTTTTCGACATTGAGAACGAGTTGCTGACGGTTTCATCAGTATGCTCCTCCCAATACTCTTCAAACAACAAGGTATCTCCCTTGAAAACCAAAAAAGCCTTCGTTCCTAATTCTTCGATGTACTCTCGGAAACTTGGAGGTACCGCCTGTGAATTCAACTTTTCATGCTCCGACCATTCCTCTTTGCCGTTACCTTTAATTGTTGAGCTGTAAAAGACATCCTTATCATAAATTGTAGGACCTGTTTTCCCGACCAAATACGTGTTTGCAATTCCTTTGTACATGTACAATCTTCCCGACAAAAGAATAAAAGCATTCACCGAAATGAACAAGGCGATAAACGTGTAAAGCAGGATTTTACCTGTTTTTTTGAGAATGCGTTTCATAGATTAAGAATAGGTGTAGCCAAACAAATCAGCTAGTTTAACTTTTAGAACTTCCGCCACCTCATTCATATCGAGTGGCTTACCGAGTTCCTGCTCCATGGAAGTTACCTCTTTGTCATCAATTCCACAAGGAATGATATGCGAAAAGTAGGACAAATCAGAATTGACGTTGAAACCAATTCCGTGCATGGTTACCCAACGAGAACTTTTCACTCCCAATGCACAAATCTTGCGTGGATTCTCTCCATCGAAATCAACCCAAACACCAGTTAACCCTTCTACTCGACCTGCTTCAATTCCGAATTCTTTCACCGTTAAAATAACAGCTTCCTCCAGGAAACGAAGGTATTTGTGAATGTCTGAAAAGAAATGGTCTAAATCAAAAATTGGATAGCCGACCAACTGTCCGGGTCCGTGATATGTAATGTCTCCCCCTCTGTTGATTTCGTAATAGGTCGCGTCGTGTTTTTTGAGTCCAGCCTCATCCAACAAAAGATTCTCCTTTGAACCACTTTTTCCAAGCGTGTATACATGAGGGTGTTGACAGAACAACAAATAATTCTTCGTTGTTTGGGTAGTTAACTCCTTTCGAATGTCAATTTTAAGCTGAACGGATTCCTTGAACAACTTCTCCTGATAATCCCAAGCTTCCTTGTAATCTATTACACCGAGGTCTTTGAAAATTACGGTTGGTTTCATGGGTGAGATATTCGGGTCGGCTGCGCTCCCTCCTCGCGCTCATTTGCAAAGAGCTCGCTAAGGGCTGTGCGGAGCCGAAGTCCGTCCTTTAAAAGTTAGACAACTCGTTTTTCAAGTAGTCGATGATTTCAATATCGATTGGATCTGCTCCGTTGAGATCAGTAATGTATAATGAAGCCCAATCAACGATGTTGATCAAATAAATTGAGCGTTCAATTCTAGAATTTCCTTTTGCTCGAACCGACATCAAGTGCTTTGTCTTTTTGGCGATTGTCGCTTTTGTGATTTCCAATCGCTTCGCGTTTCTTGGATGAACATCATCCGTTTCCAACACAATCAAGGCAAATCGGTCATCTCCTCCACCCCATCCAACGAGCTCGTTGTGGTTCATTTCAGGAATGGCATGACTCCATCCTAAGTTTTTACCGTTCTCATTGAACTGTTGACGCGCTCGAACCAATACCGGCTCGTAATCTGTCGTTCCGTAAAAAATCGCAACGTTTCCGTGCACAAAATTCGCCATTTCCAAACCAATTTCTCGGATTGAATCCTGCTCTGCAACGATCAAGTCGCGCGCTTTTGCTATTTCTTCCAAACGTGTTTTTGAACTCATTCCAAGCTCCGCGAAAATGTGCAGCAATTGAACAAGTGAGTATGCCAATGCCGAGCGAGGTGGGTTTCCTCCAGGCACAACAATCACATCGTAATTGTTCTCTTCGCACAATTGGCGCATTTTCCCACCTGACGAAATTCCAATCAATTGAGCTCCTTTTTCCAAAGCTTGATTCACGCTGCTCAAGGTCTCTTCTGTGTTTCCAGAATACGAAGAACCAATCACCATAGTGTGCTTTGACACGAAACCTGGGATTCCGTAATCCAACGCAAACGAAACAGGCACTGAAAGTTCATCTTCCAACCATTTCGCCACTAATCGTCCTCCAATACCAGAACCTCCCATTCCGCAAATCAACACGTTTCTAATTTCGTGTTTTGGAGCAGAGATTTTGGCGTTTGATGCAATTTCTAATGCTTCTGTAATGTTCTCTGGGAACTCAGCAATTAAGGTTTTCATTTCTGACATAAGTGACGTTCATTTTAGTATTCGAGTGCAAAATAATATTCTTATCCCCTATTCTTCGCAGAAAGCCCCAATTAGTTTCAAAAAAAATCATAAGATTTCCACTTGGTGGTCTTGAAATCGTAATTTTGCCCAAAATCGCGGTATGAAATCGAAAACAGCACAAGAGACGCTCTCAATAACGACAAAGGTTGTACTTCCCAACGACACGAACACACTTGGAAACTTGTTTGGAGGTCAGTTATTGGCATGGATGGATGTCATTTCCAGTGTTGCGGCTCATCGCCACTGTAAGCGTGTTGTTGTGACAGCTTCGGTGAACAATGTTTCATTCAAAACACCGATTAAGGAAGCATCGATTGTGACGTTGGAGGCGAAAGTTTCGCGCGCATTCAAATCTTCAATGGAAGTTTTTGTGGATGTTTATGTTGAAGATCACGTAACTGGAAAGCGACATAAATCGAACGAAGCGATTTACACGTTTGTTGCTGTTGACCAAAACGGTGGGCCGATTGAAGTTCCAGAATTAGTCCCAGAAACGGAAAAAGAGAAAATCCGCTACGAAGGAGCACTTCGCAGAAAACAGTTGAGCTTGATTTTGGCTGGAAAGATGGAACCTACACAGGCTACTGAATTGAAGAAGTTGTTTTTGGGAGAATAAACTGGACTCCCAGATTTTTTGTGATTACATAGAGTGCTTGGCTTGGGGCTTGTCAAATTATGCCTACATTACATCTTTCACGAACCAAACACCACATTATGTATCCATTCACTTTTGATCATATCCATTACAAATCACAGAGCTTTGACTCTACCAAAAAATTCTACATTGACGTCATGGGCGCTACTGATCAAGGATTTGTTGAACTTGGTGGAAAATCGAATTTACAACTGGAATTAGCGGGAATGACTTTATTATTTGTTGATGACCCAAAAGCGAGCACAACCAACACAGAAGAATGTGGTTTTCCGTGTAACGTTCCACCGTGGGATACACGACATGGAGTTTTTCACATCGCTGTATTGGTAGACAATTGTAATGATGCCACCGAGTATTTTTCTAACAAAGCAAAAGAAGTTTATGATGACCCCGAACTAAATATTATTGCTTTAGGTCCGATAATGGCTTCGGATAACATTCGTGCGTCATTTTTATACGCTCCAGACGGGATGGCCGTCGAGTTAAAGGAAAATCTCTCGTAGATTAAATCTCGTTGATTTCCGTATTGATGGACAAAACATCTTGTTTCATCATGCAATCGAAATGACCTTTCGGGCACTCAGCGTATCCAATTTTAGAACAAGGACGGCAATTCAAGTCCTTCACTTCATGAATAGAATAGCTCTCGTCATCATTTGGTCGATATGGGTACATTCCCAATTCAGGAAAAGTATTTCCCCAAATGGAAACAATCGGAACATCAAAGCACGCGGCAATGTGCATCATTCCAGTATCATTTGTCACGACTACTCGACTTTGCTTCAAAATACTCGCCGAGCCAAGTATTGAATGCTTTCCGCAACTATTGAATGTATTCGGATGGTCAATTTTAGCCAAAATTTCTTCTCCCAATTTCACATCATCAGGACCTCCAATCAAAACAACAGGCTCTTTCGAGAGGTCGATCAACTCTACCAATTTGTTAATCGGCAATTGCTTCGTTCCGAATTTTGCTCCAATCACGAGTGCAATGAAATTCCCTGATTCAAGTTTGTACGTTGATTGAACATCCACTACCTCCGATTCAGGAATTTTAAAATCTCCCTTTTTGCCATCCGATTTCACACCAAGCGATTCAACAGCCTCAAAATAACGATCAACCACATGAAGATCTGGCATAGAATAACTCTTGAACTTCACCAATTTCCATTTCTCCCAATTCAACTTCGGGAATTTAGTCGTCGGTCGTCGAAGTCGAAGAGCTAAAGATCGCGTGCGCAGGTTGTTGTGTAAATCGACAATGTGATCGTACTTCTCGTTTTTCAATTCTGAAGTCACTTCCTTGATCGAAGAATCAATGGTGATGACTTTATCAATGTTTGGATTGTGCTCAACGACAGATCGAAACGCTGCTTTTGTCAAGAAATGAATCTCAGAATTAGGCAATTGTTCTTTCAGACAGCGCATAACAGATGATGTCAATACAATGTCTCCAATGGAGCTGAAACGAACAACGAGAATTTTCACGGGATAAAGATAGAATTATGATTTCATTCATCAATTGTGAAAGTAACTTCGTTTACACACAAGAATCTTCCAATTCCCTAACTTTGTACCATGGCAACATTCAAAGAAATTATCAATTCGGATAAACCCACACTTCTGGACTTTCATGCAACATGGTGCGGACCTTGCAAAACGCTCGCTCCTATTCTCGAGCAAGTGAAAAACGAAATGAAAGGTTCTGTTCGGATTTTAAAAATTGATGTCGATAAAAACCCGCAAGTAGCCGAAAAGTACAAGATTCGGGGCGTTCCGACCATGATTCTCTTCAAAAAAGGAGAAATTATGTGGCGTGAGAGTGGAGTGATGGATAAAAACACAATCGTTTCCAAAATCAAGCCTTCCATCTAACAAGAGCCTTTAACACACGTGTTTAACGTTTTAGTCTGAGCTGATTTTCCAATCTTGGGAAGTCGTGATTCTCCACGTTTTCATTATTTATCGCGCAAACTTGCACTAGTCGCTATAAAAATCTACTTTTGCCCCCTCAAAATACTATTATATAACACTATGGAATCATTTATCATTTATATGCCGATTGCAGCCGCCTTAATTGGATTGTTGTACATGTTGGTAAAGCAGTCTTGGGTAATGAAGCAAGACGCAGGTGATGGAAAGATGAAAGAAATTTCTGACCACATCTACGAAGGAGCCTTGGCTTTCTTGAAAGCTGAGTACAAACTCTTGGCAATCTTCGTTGTTGCAGTTGCTGCCGTACTAGCAATCGTTTCATTTATTGTTCCCTCTACTCACTGGATGATTGTTATCGCATTCGTCTTTGGAGCATTGTTCTCGGCATTCGCTGGTAACATCGGAATGAGAATCGCGACGAAAACAAACGTTAGAACAACACAAGCTGCACGAACTAGCTTACCAAACGCATTGAAAGTTTCTTTCGGCGGTGGTACAGTGATGGGACTTGGAGTTGCTGGTTTGGCCGTATTAGGTTTGACTGCTTTCTTCATCCTTTTCTATAATATGTTTATGTCATCTGGAGATGCATTCTCTACAGATAAAATGACAATCGTTTTGGAAACCTTGGCTGGTTTCTCTTTGGGAGCTGAGTCGATTGCATTGTTTGCACGTGTTGGTGGTGGTATCTACACGAAAGCGGCAGATGTTGGAGCTGACCTTGTAGGTAAAGTTGAAGCTGGAATTCCAGAAGATGATCCACGTAACCCAGCAACAATTGCTGATAACGTAGGTGATAACGTAGGTGACGTTGCCGGAATGGGAGCGGATTTATTCGGATCGTATGTTGCAACTGTATTGGCGGCAATGGTACTCGGAAACTATGTGATTAGAGATAACGGAGCTGTTGAGTCATTCAGTGGAATGGGACCAATCTTATTGCCAATGGCAATTGCAGGAGTTGGAATCATCATCTCTGTAATCGGAACGATGTTGGTGAAAATCAAATCGAACGAAGCGAAAGAAAAGCAAGTAATGGGAGCGTTGAACATTGGAAACTGGGTTTCTATCGCGCTAGTAGCTGTCTCTTGTTATATATTGGTTATGTGGATGCTTCCTGAATCAATGACAATGACTTTCTTCGGAGAAGATGCTAAAGAGATTTCTGCAATGAGAGTATTCGGAGCGACAATCATTGGATTGATTGTTGGAGCCGTGATCTCATCTGTTACTGAGTACTACACAGGATTGGGTAAAAAACCAATTTTGAAAATTGTTCAACAATCAAGCACTGGAGCTGGAACGAACATTATCGCTGGTTTGGCGACAGGAATGATTTCTACCTTCCCAACAGTAATCTTATTTGCTGGAGCGATTTGGGGATCATATGCATTCGCAGGATTCTACGGAGTTGCAATGGCTGCCTCAGCAATGATGGCAACGACTGCTATGCAATTGGCAATTGATGCTTTTGGGCCCATCGCGGATAATGCAGGAGGTATTGCTGAAATGAGTGAACAAGATCCAATCGTTAGGGAGCGAACAGATATATTAGATTCAGTGGGTAATACGACTGCTGCCACAGGAAAGGGATTTGCAATTGCATCAGCTGCATTAACATCATTAGCACTTTTTGCTGCTTATGTGACTTTTACAGGAATTGATGGAATTAATATTTTTAAAGCGCCAGTATTAGCGATGTTATTTGTTGGTGGAATGGTTCCTGTAGTATTTTCTGCATTAGCAATGAACGCTGTAGGTAAAGCGGCTATGGAAATGGTTTATGAAGTAAGACGCCAGTTTAAAGAAATTCCAGGTATCATGGAAGGTACTGGAAAACCAGAATATGATAAATGTGTTGCGATTTCAACGCAAGCGTCTTTGAAAGAGATGATGTTACCTGGTTTATTGACTATTGGTTTTCCATTAGTAATTGCTTTCGTACCATTAGCATTTGGAATGGAAAATAAGGCAATAGCAGAAATGTTAGGTGGATATATGGCAGGAGTTACTGTAAGCGGTGTGCTTTGGGCAATTTTTCAAAACAACGCCGGAGGCGCCTGGGACAATGCTAAAAAATCATTTGAAGCTGGTATCGAAATTAATGGTGAAATGACTTTCAAAGGTTCTGACGCTCATAAAGCAGCTGTGACTGGAGATACTGTTGGTGATCCATTTAAAGATACCTCTGGACCTTCTATGAATATTTTAATTAAACTTACTTGTTTAATTGGATTGGTAATTGCTCCCATACTAGGAGGTCATTCTTCTGAAGAAAGTCACGAAATAAATGCTAATACTATTGAGGTGCAGAGTATATCAAATGAAGTTATTGAAAAAGAAATTACGGTAAAAATGGATGCTAATGATGATGGTACAACTAAAGCGG